>NZ_CP061941.1:2400000-3047055 GCF_014805825.1 Marinomonas algicola | reverse complement strand
ACTAGGGGGTCCTCTCTGTTCTTATATGGTGCGTTTTTTTGAGTTGTTGTTTTTATGTGGTGCATAAAATATATTCGCGGGTGCTTTTATATTTATTGATCCATTACAATGCAAAAACTGGGCCTATTTGTATTAAATTGGTGCATTTTGTTTTTTTGTGTGATTCTCTAGACGTATCTTCTTATTAATTTTTCGTGAAGTTTTATTGCAGTTCTTCCCATTTGAATTTGGACATCATATTATCAAGGGGTGGTTTATTTTTATTTTGAGAGCACCAAAGGGTCGTTCTGTTTGAGATAACCATGAAAAAGGATGCCTCTTGAATGATAAATTCAGAGGTTGTAAATAGACTGACCCAATAAAGGGCAGCTTAATAAGTAATGAGGTTTGTATGTCTGGTGAATTAGTAACAGGTATTGTTAAATGGTTTAACGATGAAAAAGGATTTGGTTTTATTGAACGTGATGGTGGAGCGGATGTCTTTGTTCATTTTCGCGCGATAAATGGCACGGGTCGTCGTACTCTACAAGAAGGCCAAGCTGTGAGCTTTGAAGTAACTGATGGCCAAAAAGGCCCACAAGCTGAAAACGTAACCATCGTTTAATTTTTGCTTGTTATAAAAAAGCCACGCAGGTCGTGGTTTTTTTATGTCTTTGGGTAATGGTAGTAGGAGGTTGTTGTTAAATTGACCATTTTATATTCTTTTAGGCGCTGTCCTTACGCCATTAGAGCGCGTTATACGCTGGCATTATTAGAAGAAAGGGTAGAGCTTCGAGAGGTTGTATTAAAAAATAAGCCTGCCGCTCTGCTGTCTTTAGGAGGGCGGTCTACAGTCCCTCAGCTTATCGACCATGGCGACCGTTATGAAGAAAGTAAAGATATTATATTTTGGGCTATAGATAAAGCGACGCAATTAGGAGGCCATAGGTCCTCACTGGCCACTCAATTGTGGCCTAACAACCCCGTTCTAAGAGAGCACATTGAGCGGTGGATTGAAGAAAACGATAATGAGTTTAAGGCTTGGTTAGATAAATATAAATACGCAGATCGTTTTCCAGAGAATCCAGAGGTATTTTACAGACGCAAAGGGGAGCATTTTTTGTCTAAATTAGAAACTCAATTGAGTCAATCATCTTTTATATTAGGCAAAGAAATGACGTTGGCGGATGTGGCCATTTTTCCGTTTATTAGACAGTTTGCTGGCGTCAATACAGTTTGGTTTGAGAGCTGTGGTTACCCCCATTTAAAGTTGTGGTTGGCTCGCTTTTTAGAGTCGAGTTTGTTTTTGGTTGTGATGAAGAAGTACCCACAATGGGTGGAAGGCCAAGAAGAAATCTTTTTCCCTTAACAATCTTGTAATCGGGTTTTAGACGAAAAAGATCAGGCCATTCATTTAATACAAATAAATGGCCTTGCTTGTTAATCAATCGCGCCCAGTGTTACCCAATATAAAAAGTCTGGCTCGGCATCTTTTGGCAGGCTTGCCGTAATAAATTTATTGTTCTCATCTAAGCGGCTGGATGAGGGGAAGTTTTCAATCAAAAATTCTATGTTATTTTGAGCTAAATCGTACTGTTCTAAATCCATGTACGCTTGAATAACAATAGCTAAGGCATCTTCAATAGAGTCAGAACTTGGATATTGTTCTAAAACAGTTTGGCCGCGTCGTAAGGCCGACAGGGGGGCTTTACGCTTAAAATAGTATCTTGCAACCTGAACTTCATGTCTAGCGATAATATTCCTTAAATAGATCATTCTTACTTTTGAGTCAGGCGCATATTGGCTATCAGGAAAGCGTTTAAGTAGTAATGAAAATTCATTAAATGACGTTGTTAATTCTGATACGTCTCTTTCGCTAGGGTCTAAGTCTAAATATCGACCCAAAAAGCTCTCTGTGCTCTTGTAAGTACTAAGCGCTCTCATATAGAAAGCGTAATCCAGTGAAGAGTGGTCGGGGTGGTTCTTAATAAACCGTTCTACATTCGCGTGTGCGGCGATATAGTCCCCAGCACTGAGATAAGCGTATATTAGATCAAGTTCAGCACGTACAGTGTATTCACCGAAAGGGTAGCGGTTTGTTAAATCTTTTAAATGTTTTACCGCGGTTGTTGGTAATCCATCCTCTAGCGCCGCCTGCGCTTTTTGGTAATATTCTTGTTCTGGAAGGTCTGCTTCTTGTACTGTTTTGTTTGCGCAAGCGATTGCAAGCAAAGAAAAACTCGTAATTGTTATGAATCGCAGCAACGTCTGATGAAATCCCATGTATAATTAAAACCTTAAATAAGTAAAAGTTACCGAATTGGCTATCTGTGGCTCTAAGTGTGAACACTGTGTTCAATAATAACAGAGCTGAGTTTTTATTATCACTTGATGATGTGTGAATTTTATGTAATTTCCACTCATCAACAATTTAAGTACATTGTATGGCAGAGCGTATTGTAAAAGAAGCCCAAGTTCCCGTGGATTTTAGTGGCCAGAGACTGGATCAAGTCTCTACTGAACTATTTGAAGATTTTTCAAGGTCTCGTATTCAGTCTTGGATAAAAGAAGGTACCATTTTAGTAGATGGTAAAAAAGTAAAAGCAAAAGAGAAAGTGTTTGGGGGAGAGATTATTTCGTTAAGTGTTCTTGTAGAAAATCAAGAAGAGCATTTACCAGAGGACATCCCGTTAAATATTGTTTATGAAGATGATGATATTTTAGTGATTAATAAGCCGGCAGGACTTGTTGTGCATCCAGCGTCTGGGCACAGAGATGGTACCTTGCTTAATGCGGTTTTGCATCATGCTCCTGAAGTGGGCCATGTGCCGCGAGCAGGTATCGTCCATCGACTGGACAAAGAAACGACAGGTTTGATGGTAATCGCTAAAACATTGGCGGCTCAAACAGATCTCGTTTCTCAACTGCAAGATCGTAGTATGGGTCGTGAGTACGAAGCCATTACTATTGGCGTGATGACAGGCGGGGGTGTCGTGGACGAACCTATTGGGCGTCACCCTAATAATCGCCAAAAAATGGCCGTTGAGCCAATACACGGGAAAGAGGCGATTACTCATTACCGTTTGGTGAAGCGTTTCAAAAACCACACCCACATTCGATTAAAGCTTGAGACTGGCCGTACACACCAAATTCGCGTGCATATGGCATTTGCGAAATTCCCTCTCGTGGGTGATCCGCAGTATGCAGGTCGTTTAAAAATGCCAAAAGCCTGTTCTCCTGAGCTCCAAGAGGGTATTCGTTTGTTTAGACGTCAAGCCCTGCATGCTAAAAAATTAGAGTTAACCCATCCAATTAGTGGTGACTTTATGGAGTGGGAAGTGGATCTTCCAGAAGATATGCAGCATCTAATTGAATTGCTAAAACAAGATATGGAAGATTCTGGAAGTGACGATTCTGAGTATTATTAATAAAGATTAGCTTTTAAAAGAAAGCGATTTTACTGTTTTTCTTTGTTATAAGTATCAAGTAAGAAAGCGGCCCTATGGCTGCTTTCTTGTTTATATGCAAGCTTATATTTTGTGATATTGAGGTGTGTTTTGAAAGTTGAGAATTCTCATGAAGCGTTAGATTTGATTCAACCTGATTGGCCGGCACCTAAAAACGTTCGAGCGTTCGTTTCTACCCGTAAAGGTGGTGTGAGTGAGGGTGAATACATGGGCTTAAATTTAGGCGCTCATGTGAATGATAACCCAGATCATGTTGCTTACAATCGCTTGTTGCTTCAAAGGCGAACGACGATGCCAAACACTCTAGTGTGGTTGAATCAGGTGCATGGTACCCGTACGCTTGAACTGCCTTTTGACTCGGCCTGTTCTGAAGGCCTTCATGATCAAGCGGATGCATCAACGACAAAAGAAGCGAATCAGGTGTGCGCGATTCTTACCGCGGATTGTTTACCCGTGTTTTTAACGAATTCAAGCGGTACTCAAGTCTCTGCTTTGCACGCTGGTTGGCGTGGATTATGTGATGGTGTAATCGAGCAGGCGGTAAACCATTTTGATGAAACAGAAAATCTAATGGCATGGTTGGGACCGGCAATTGGGCCGCAATCTTTTGAGATTGGTGAAGAGGTTAAAGAGGCATTTGTTGATCATTCGCCTGAGGCCGCTTTGGCTTTTACGCCTAAAGCCGGGGGAAAGTGGCTTGGCGATTTGTATTTGTTGGCTCGTCAAAGGCTTAGCTTGGCAGGGGTAAATCAAATTTATGGCGGCGACCGTTGTACCTTTATTGAGAAAGAATGCTTCTACTCCTATAGAAGGGACGGTGTGACGGGTCGAATGGCCAGTGTGATTTGGTTTGAATAATAATTTTCTACCAGTAAATCAGGGTGCTTTCTTGATGAGTGTCATTATTTTGACACTCGAGTGTTGAAATTTGTACTTTGGGACGTATTAACTAGGTAAATACAGTAAGAATTTTCCTATACAAAGGAGTTTATTAATGAGAATTGATCGATTAACAAGTAAGTTGCAGCTCGCTCTTTCTGATGCTCAATCTGTTGCCTTAGGGCATGACCATTCCTACATAGAGCCTGTACATTTATTGATTGCCTTGATAGATCAACAAGGAGGCAGTACTCGTCCTATTCTTCAGCAATCTGGCATTCAAGTTGTAAAGTTAAGAGAATCACTGAACGATGTGTTAGGCCAACTTGCCAAAGTGAATGATCATGATGGCAATGTTCAAATGTCGCCTGAGATGGTGCGGTTATTAAATCTTGGTGATAAAGAAGCGCAAAAACGAAAAGATCAGTTTATTTCATCCGAATTGATTTTGATGGCCATGTTTGATGGCAAAGATGATCTTGCAAAAACATTAAAAGCAACTGGCGTTACCAAAAACGATATCGCGGCTGTAATTGATCAGGTGCGTGGTGGCGAAGGGGTAAATGATGCGAATGCAGAAGAAAATCGCCAAGCGCTTGATAAATATACCGTTGATTTAACCGCAAGAGCCGCCTCTGGTAAGCTAGATCCCGTCATTGGTCGTGATGATGAAATACGTCGTACTATCCAAGTTCTCCAACGTCGTCGTAAAAATAACCCCGTACTCATTGGTGAGCCGGGCGTGGGTAAAACGGCCATTGCCGAAGGATTGGCTCAGCGTATTATCAATGGTGAAGTTCCTGAAGGCCTAAAAAATAAACGAGTGCTTTCTTTAGATATGGGAACTCTGATTGCGGGGGCTAAGTATCGTGGTGAATTTGAGGAGCGTTTAAAAGCCGTGCTCAATGAACTCTCTAAGCAAGAGGGGCAAGTTATCCTGTTTATTGATGAAATTCATACTATGGTGGGTGCTGGAAAATCCGAAGGTTCTATGGATGCCGGTAATATGCTTAAACCTGCTCTTGCACGTGGTGAACTGCATTGTGTAGGGGCGACGACATTAAATGAATACCGTCAGTTTATTGAAAAGGATGCGGCTCTGGAGCGTCGTTTTCAAAAGGTTCTGGTGGAAGAACCCTCGGTTGCTGACACGGTTGCTATTCTACGTGGCTTAAAAGAGCGTTATGAGGTGCACCATGGTGTGGACATTACTGACTCGGCTATTATTGCTGCGGCTAAACTGTCTCAACGTTATATTACAGATAGGCAGTTACCTGATAAAGCCATTGACTTAATTGATGAAGCGGGCAGTCGCATACGAATGGAAATGGATTCAAAGCCAGAGGATATGGACCGATTAGAGCGCCGCCTAATTCAGTTAAAGATAGAGCAGGAAGCTTTGAAAAAAGAAAAGGATAAGGCCTCTAAAACCCGTCTAAAAGAGCTGGATTCCGAAGTTGAGTCACTAGAAAAACAATATTCTGATTTAGATGAAATTTGGAATGCTGAAAAAGCCTTAGTCCAAGGTGGGCAAAAGCTAAAAGAGGATCTTGAATCCGTTAGGCATGAGATGGAAGAAGCGCGTCGTGAGGGAAATTTAGCGAAGATGTCTGAGCTTCAGTATGGTGTTATTCCAATGTTGGAAGCCGAAATTGAAAAAGCCAGTCAAGCGGAAGAATTGGGTCAAACTCAATTGCTTCGAAACAGAGTAAGCGAGGAAGAGATCGCCACTGTTGTATCAAGATGGACAGGCATTCCTGTTGATAAGATGTTGGAGGGTGAGCGTGATAAGTTGCTTCGAATGGAAGAGGCGTTACATGAGTCGGTTATCGGTCAGGAAGAAGCCGTTGGGGCGGTTGCTAATGCCGTTAGACGCTCCAGGTCTGGTTTGGCCGATCCAAATAGGCCTAATGGTTCATTTTTGTTCTTAGGGCCTACTGGGGTTGGTAAGACTGAGTTGTGTAAGTCTCTGGCTACTTTTTTGTTTGACTCTGAAGCGGCTATGGTGCGCTTGGATATGTCGGAATTTATGGAGAAGCATTCTGTTTCCCGTTTAATTGGCTCTCCTCCTGGGTATGTGGGTTACGAAGAAGGCGGCTATTTGACTGAGGCCGTTCGTCGTCGTCCCTATTCAGTACTGTTACTTGATGAGATAGAAAAAGCGCATCCAGATGTCTTTAATATTCTATTGCAAGTATTGGATGATGGTCGATTAACAGACGGGCAGGGGCGAACGGTCGACTTCCGTAATACAGTGATTGTAATGACGTCAAACCTTGGTTCTGATGTGATTCAGGAGTATCGAGATGATAGCCAATATGATGAGATTAAAGAAAAAGTAATGGACGTGGTTGGAATGCATTTTCGCCCTGAGTTTATCAACAGAATTGATGAGGCCGTTGTTTTCCATCCATTGATGTTATCTCAAATACAAGGTATTGCGCGTATTCAATTGCTTCACTTGAATCAACGTTTGGCTGAGATGGGGATGAGCATGACAATGAGTGAGAGTGCCATGACTCGTTTGTCTGAGGTGGGTTACGATCCAATTTACGGCGCTCGACCGCTGAAAAGAGCCATACAGAGATGGATAGAAAATCCATTAGCTAACGAGTTGCTTGCCGGAAGATTTGTGAGCGGGGATGTGATTGTGGCGGATACGAAAGAAGATGAGATTTGTTTTACAAAAAAATAAACTGAGACGTTAATATAGTAAAAAACCGTGGCCTTTGTTTGGTTGATATTTTAAACAAAAGCCGCGGTTTTTTTATGTGCGTTATACAGGGCGTTGGGTGGGGTTTAGAAATCGATAAAAGCGCCTATAAATACACCTGAGCTTTCACTGTAAACATCTTTATTGTCAACATCCACTAAATCGATATCCATAGAGCGATAGCCGCCTTCAATGCCAACTAAGAACGGTGTTTCATATTTTACTTTGATTGTTGTGTCAGTAATGCTTGAGTCGCCATACGCCATGGTTTTTAATTCACCGCCAACGGAAACGCTGGTTCCAGGTATCTTTGCGTAGGCCGATATGTATCCCATAGGAATAATTTCTGACAAATCACTCTTCTCAGAGTTAAGTTCAATTGATCCGTCAAAGTCTCTTAGCGTTAAGCCTGCGTCAAGATCTAGCCAAAGCAACCCATCTAAAAATTCGTAATAAAAGGTGTAGTCGGTATGTGATAAATCAAGCTTTGCTTGGCCTGATAATACTTGTCCGTCAAAAATCACATTTGAGGTGACGGTTCCCTCAGACTCTAGACTTGTGCCCTGAAGACGAATATTCGGAATCAGTGGCAGTGGGTGTTCAAAAGCAATACCGTAATAGCGACTGCTATCAGCGTCCATATCGGTCGTGTTGCTTGGGGTATTGTGATCCGAAAACTTAACTGTTGCATCGGGTGAAAATGCACCAATTTCAGCGGTTAAACCTAAAACATCAGCGTGGGCCGTGCTAGCAAGAACTAAAGAAGAAAGGAGTAGAGCAGCTCTCATAATAAGATTATCCATGTTATTGAAGATTTAGATTAGTATAAACTTTTGAACTTGTATTTGACTAATAAAGATTGCATCTTATTGCAAATAGAGAGGTATCAGAATGAAAGGAGTTAAAATAAGAAATGGGTGTTGTTCAAAGAGGGTATTAAATTGGCTGGGGTAGCAGGATTCGAACCTACGCATGACAGGATCAAAACCTGTTGCCTTACCGCTTGGCGATACCCCAAATAACCAAATTGTATGGTGGCTATGACTAGATTCGAACTAGTGACCCCATCATTATGAGTGATGTGCTCTAACCAACTGAGCTACATAGCCTTTCTGTATTAGGGAAATTGGCTGGGGTAGCAGGATTCGAACCTACGCATGACAGGATCAAAACCTGTTGCCTTACCGCTTGGCGATACCCCAAATTTTAGTAATTAATGGTGGCTATGACTAGATTCGAACTAGTGACCCCATCATTATGAGTGATGTGCTCTAACCAACTGAGCTACATAGCCATAATTACTTTCCTAACACTGTTTGCAAATGGCTGGGGTAGCAGGATTCGAACCTACGCATGACAGGATCAAAACCTGTTGCCTTACCGCTTGGCGATACCCCAATTGCAAACCAGAGACAAATTATCTTTTGTTCGATGCCGTGTCTCTGGGTGCGATATTATTCATATATGGCCTTATCGGGTCAAGCTTTTTTCTGAAAATATCGCTAACTATTTAATAATTCTATACATTGAAGCGGAAATGCATCACATCGCCGTCTTTTACAATGTATTCTTTGCCTTCTAAACGCCACTTACCTGCCTCTTTCGCGCCGTTTTCGCCCTTATAAGAAATAAAGTCATCGTAAGCAACGACTTCGGCACGAATAAAGCCTTTCTCAAAGTCTGTGTGGATGACGCCAGCGGCTTGTGGTGCGGTTGCCCCTTG
The DNA here is from genome assembly GCF_014805825.1 of Marinomonas algicola. Classification (NCBI taxonomy): domain Bacteria; kingdom Pseudomonadati; phylum Pseudomonadota; class Gammaproteobacteria; order Oceanospirillales; family Oceanospirillaceae; genus Marinomonas; species Marinomonas algicola. Next base: position 3,038,294 of record NZ_CP061941.1, on the reverse strand, counting down.
CTTTACCGTCCAGGCGCGAACTTCTTTTACACCCGCTGTGAAATAGGTTTGTAGACCAAGTAACTCGTAACCGGCGCGGATAACACGATCCAAGCCAGGCTCTTCCATTCCCATTTCATCAAGGAACTCTTGCATTTCTTCCGCATTAAGTTCGGAGATTTCGGCTTCTAGCTGATTGCAAATAGGAACCACCATGGCGCCCTCAGACTCAGCAATGGCCTTTACTTGGTCAAGGTGTGGATTATCTTCAAACCCGTCCTCTGCCACGTTTGCAATGTACATGGTGGGCTTTGTTGTAAGAAGGTGAAGTGCTTTAACTTCTTTTGCTTCATCGTCCGTCATTTCCAATGAACGAACTGGAAATCCGTCTTCTAAATGCGCTTTAAGCTTTTCTAAAAAGAGCTTGTGAGCCATCGCTTCTTTATTGCCGCTTTTTGCATTTTTCGCCGTGCGGACAATTTGTTTATCGATTGATTCGATATCGGCAAAAATCAGTTCAAGATTGATGATTTCAATGTCTGCTTTGGGGTCGATTTTATTGGCAACGTGAATAACGTTCTCATCTTCAAAGCAGCGTACAACGTGTGCAATGGCATCCGTTTCACGAATGTTTGCCAAGAACTTATTGCCTAGCCCTTCCCCTTTTGAGGCCCCTTCAACTAGACCGGCAATATCGACAAACTCCATTGTAGTCGCTAATACCTTTTCAGGTTTAACGATGGCTGACAGCGCATCAAGGCGTGGGTCTGGCATAGCCACCACACCAGCATTCGGCTCGATTGTACAAAAAGGGAAGTTTTCAGCACCAATACCCGCTTTGGTAAGTGCATTGAATAGAGTGGATTTACCGACATTTGGTAATCCGACGATGCCGCAATTAAAACCCATAATAATTCCTGAATATAATATAAATGTTTAAGCTTTGAAGCTGTGCAGTGTATTCATCACGTTATTAAAGTTGCCAGCTACGATATCATCTGTATATCGAAGGGATTCATCAATCGCGTGTTCAATCTTTAGAAATTCTGTGGAGGGCGCTTTGGTTAAAACGTAACCGGCTACTTTACTGGCGTGACCTGGGTGCCCAATACCAATACGTAAGCGACCGAAATCACGGTTATTACCAAGTTTTGAGATAATGTCTTTGAGTCCATTATGTCCACCATGTCCTCCGCCGACTTTAAGTTTTGCTGTGCCGGGAGGGAGATCTAGCTCGTCATGGATAACGAATACTTCTTGAGGTTGTATTTTATAAAATTGACACAATGCTTGGACGGCTGAGCCGCTCAAATTCATATAAGTGGTTGGAATCAACAAGTAGCATTCTTTTCCACCAATAGAAACTTTTCCAAATTCACCTGAAAACTTTTTTTCAAAACGCAAAAGGCATTGGCTCTGTTGAGCCAATGCCTTTATGTATTGAGCGCCAGCATTATGGCGGGTGTTATCATATTCAGCACCAGGATTACCCAGACCAACTAATAATTTAAAACTCGCCACAATACTGCCTTCAATAATCTTAACGTTTAGACTTGTCGATACGACCAATTGGTTGGTTGTGATCTTCGCCTTTCAACAATGCAATAAGTTCAACGCCTTCTGGAATAGCTGCGTCAGAAAGGTGATAGATATCGCCTAATTGAGCGTTGTTACAATCAACAACAAGTTCAGCAGGAAGGTTAGCTGGTAAGCAACGAACTTCAGCAAGTTTCGCTTCAACAACCAGACGACCGCCTTGAGTTTTAACACCAGGGCTTGTTGCAGCGCCAACAAAGCTTAAAGGAACACGAGTCGTAATAACTGTGTTTTCTTCAACGCGTAGAAGGTCAATATGAAGAACTTCAGGACGTGCTGGGTGACGTTGAAGTGCTTTGATGATAGCTTTCTCTGGCTTGCCTGCAACGGTTACTTCGATGATGCTAGTGAAGAAGGCTGGGTTTTCAATTGCTTTGTTTAACTCGTTTACGGCAAAAGAAATAGACTGAGGCTCAGAAGAACCACCGTAGATTACACCAGGAACTAAATATTCTTTACGTAGGCGGCGGCTCGCACCTTTGCCATGTAGTTCACGAGTGTTTGCATTAATTGTTAATGACATTTTGTATTCCTAAAATTAAGTATAGTTAGCCCAAGACTGCGACCGGCCCCGAGCAAATGCGTTTGGTTTTGGGTTAGGCACCAAACATAGCACTAATAGACTCTTCGTTGCATACGCGACGAACAGCTTCTGCCAAAATATCCGACATGGACAGTTGGCGAATTTTTGGGCATTCAAGCGCATCTTGTCTTAGAGGGATGGTGTCAGTAACAACCAATTCATCTAAAACAGAGTTAGTGACATTTTCAATGGCTTTGCCGGACAGAATAGGGTGGGTGCAATACGCTAAGACCCTTTCGGCGCCATGTTCTTTTAAGGCTTTTGCCGCTGCGCACAAGGTTCCGCCAGTATCACACATATCGTCGATTAATACGCATGTTTTGCCGGCTACATCACCAATTAAATGCATGATTTGTGCTTCGTTGGCTCGTGGGCGACGTTTGTCTATGATGGCTAGGTCTGCATCATCCAGTAACTTTGCAAACGCTCTTGCGCGAACAACACCGCCAACATCAGGAGAAACAACCGTGATGTTCTCATAACCTTGGCGTTGCAAGTCATCAAGCAATAAAGGTGTTCCATAAACGTTGTCTACTGGAATGTCAAAGAAGCCTTGAATTTGATCCGCATGAAGGTCGACAGTCAGTACGCGGTTGATCCCAACAGCAGAGATCATATCAGCCACTACTTTTGCGGTGATAGGGACACGTGCAGAGCGAACACGACGGTCTTGACGAGCGTAGCCAAAATAAGGAATGACCGCGGTGACTCGACTAGCAGACGCTCGACGCAGAGCGTCTGCCATAACAATCAGTTCCATCAGGTTATCATTACTTGGCGCGCAAGTAGACTGAATGATAAAAACGTCTTTACCGCGGACGTTTTCGTTTATCTCGACTGTGATTTCTCCGTCACTGAATTTGCCAACAGTAGCGTTGCCAATAGGTAAACCTAGGCGGCGAACTACTCGGCGAGCGAGTTCAGGGTTTGCATTACCGGTAAAAACCATCAACTTGGACACTGTGAATACCTTTTGTATTAAATTGTTCGTGATGAATAGAAGCGTATACGGAAAAAACAGCTCTCAGTTAGCTAAGATTAAAAAGAGTATCTCAGATCTACTTTTTTCGATTTTTTTCTACCCACTGGTCAAGTGCTGTGTGCGTTAATGAGGTATTGCTTCCATTGCATATCCAAGATTGCCATTTTTTTGGCACTGCTTGCTTTACCCGTTCAGCATCCGCTTTTTGTTTAAACGCTAAAAAAAGACAGGCTCCAGTGCCCGTGAGTTTTACATCTCCTTGATTTTTAAGCCAAAGAAACGCCTCGTTCACGTCAGGATAGAGTTCTCTTACAACGTTTAGACAATCATTATGCCCGTCCAGTGTTAAGACGTGCGATATTTTGATGGGCAAGGTGTCTCTTGTCAAACGTTTATCGGTAAAAATTTGACCAGTGTTGACATGAACGTTGGGTTTAATCAATAGATAGGTCGGTGTTTGCGGTTCAACAAAGGTCAGCTTTTCTCCTACCCCTTCAGCAAAAGCGCTTTTTCCATGAACGAAAATAGGCACATCGGCCCCAAGCGATAAACCAATATCCGCGAGTTCGTCGAGCGAGAGTTGGCATTCCCAAAGTTCGTTAAGAGCCAGTAAGGTGGTTGCCGCGTTGGAACTTCCACCGCCAATACCAGCCCCCATAGGTAGGTTTTTATCTAAGTGAATATGGGTGCCAAAACGTGTGTTTTTTCTAAAAGGGAGAAGTTTTGACGCGGCTTTAAAAACCAGATTGTCTTCTACAGGTAAGTCATCAATGGTCGGTGAAACCGTTATGTTGTCTTTTAAGTTCGACTCAAAGTGTAATGTGTCATGAAACTCAATGAATTGAAAAAGTGTTTCCAATAAATGATAACCATCTTTTCTCCTGCCAATAATGTGTAAAAATAAATTTAATTTGGCAGGCGAAGGCAGTGTTAACGTGTCTATTTTATTGTCCATTGTGTGATAATCAAATTCACTCGAAAGGGTGGGTTAGAGGCTTGTAGTTTACTTGGAAGTTCCAGCCCATCTATGGTACTGTAATCTTTATAGGTCACGATCCAGCCATCTTGAATGATTTCTTCTGGGCGCTCGGAACGAAAGCCATTGCTAACTTCATAAGGGCTACTCGGTGAGGGCAGTCCTCTTATCCAATAAGCTATTTGGTCAACAGGAAATTGCCAGCCAAAATGGTCACTTAATAATGTTCGAGCGGATGTTCCTTGAATGATGTTATCTTCGTATTTTAATTCAACTTGACCGGGCGCTGTTTGTGTCAAGAGCGTTGATCCCTGCCCAAACGGCCCAACAATGGAAAGATCAAATGTTGCGTTATTTTGAAACCAATTAAAATTGCCAGAGAGTGCGTCTTCTTCTGTGCGTATACCAACTCGCCCAACCGTCTCCCATTGCGAAATGGCATCAACCGTAAGTGGCTTTGGTGTCGTATTTTTTGGTGTATTACTGCATCCTGAAATGAACATCAGAGTCGTAATAATAAAACCTATTCGCATAATTATAAATCCTATCCTATCCTATCCTATCCGATTCGCTTATTCGAGCATTGATGGGTTAAGTCGATTCAGCGTTTCTACTAATGCTGGGTGGCTTGGAGAGCTATCAATTGCGTGTTGCCATACTATAATGGCTTCATCGTATTTCTCTTGCTGCCAAAGTGTTTCACCATAATGGGCGGCTATTTCAGCATCAGGTAAAAGGGTCCATGCTTCATTCAACAGCAATTCAGCTTTTGTAAGGTTACCTTTTAAATAATAGGCCCAACCCAGGCTGTCAATAACGGCCGGATTTTCTGGATCCAATTCATAGGCGGCTGAAATCAAGTCTATCGCTTCATCGTAGTGTTGCGTGCGTATCAATAGTGTATAACCAAGTGCATTTAAATAGTTAGCATTTTCGGGATCTTTACTGATGAGTAAGCGCAGGTCGACTTCAGTTTGTTGCCAGTTGCCTAGGGTGTCTTCGAGAAGTGCTTTTTTATAGCGGACATCGGCGGCATCAGGTTGTTTTAACAAAATCATATTGGCCAGCTCAATGGCTAATTTAACGTGCTGCTGACTTTCGTGAAATTGCATAACGTTTAATATGTTATTAGCATTTTGTCTTTGCTCAAATTGGGACGCAATCAGGGCGTTAACCTCTGACTCTCTGTTAAGATCATAAAGCCATACAATGATTTGCTCCATCGCGTTACTAAACAAGGGGCCATCTACTTGTTTAAGCTTTTCTATCGCCTCGGTTTTATCCCCTAAATTAGCAAGGGCGTTCGCCTCTAAAAAATAAAAGCGGCCAGCAAAGCCTGTCGCCTCATAATTTATAGGGTCTAATACTTTCAATGCGATCGATGACAAATCATTTTGTATTAACAAACTCACATAATGAATGGATAGCTGAGCCTTGTATAAGGTTGATAACCTTGCATTCGTATAATGTTCTTTGGCCGCTTCAAAATTTTCATTGTCCATTTCAAATTCAATTAATGAAGAAATAAGTGTGAACTCATCAGGATAATAAGCTAAGCCTTGCTCTAATGTTGTGATGGCTTCTTCAATTTGGCCATCTTGTTTTTGCGTCAACCCTAATATGAAATAAATATCAGAGGGCAACAGGTGTTTGTTCTTTTTACTGTCATTAAGCAAAGCCAAAGCAGAATTTTTTGCTTCTTTATTGTTCCCTTGAAAATACGCTGAGTGGATCAAAGCAGATCGAGTTTCTGTGTCACTAAGAATGTCTTGGGGAAGTGAGTTTATCGCGTCATTCACTTTTTTAAGGTGCTTTGGCGTTGTTGAAAAAGAGTTAATGGTTTTGCTTAAAAAATCTAAGGGGACCGAGGCATTGTAAGCTTGTATTATCGCTTTAGCGGCCAGATCCTTGTTGCCTTGTATTGTAAAGGTTCTAAAGCGAATGGAATAAACATTGGCGGCTGAATTGTCTATAGAGAGCCAAACATCTGTTGCATGAATAATTAACGTCGGATCGTTTAAAGACAGTGCAATTAATGTCGCTTTTTCCGCAAGGGTGCTGTTTTGTTCTGAAATAGCAAGGTTGAGATATTGGTTGACGGCTTGTTTTTTATCGCCTCTTGCAAGTGAAAATTCAGCCACTAACGCTTCTTGTATTGATGTGGCCTTTAAGTCTATTTCAATTGGGTTAAGGCGGGTAGCAAGTTTGTTTTTGGCCGTGAATGTACTGCAGCCTGATAAAACAAATAAACAAAGTGTCAAGCTTAAAACAGACTTCATAGGTTGAATAGGGCGTCTCAGAGCTTGTCTGCTCTTTATAGCAAGTACTTTTTGTCGTGTGTGACGTGGTTTTGGAAATGGCATTGTTGTCTCAATTAAAATTGATTCTCATTATAGTAACGTTCGATCTTGGTGGTGCCAACATCAAATTAAAGATTTTGATGTAATAGTCGCAAATGGCGACCACATAGATTTGATTTTATTGACGTCATGGGGTGCGAAAATGCACGAATAACACGTATAATGCACGCACTAAAATTCGATGTATACACACAATCGACTTACTCTAGTAGAAAGCCTAATAGAAAGTCTCATAGAAAGAGTGTAATTCGATTATGTGTTTACGACCTAAGTCTTGAAGAAGAGTTTTTGAATGCCGCTTGTTACGGTTGGTATCAACCATAAAACTGCCCCTGTTTCAATTCGTGAGCGTGTTGCCTTTGCTCCAGAGAAGATGTATGACGCCTTAGGGGCTCTGGTTCACCATGAGCTCGCGAAAGAGGCTGTTATCGTATCTACTTGCAACCGAACCGAGTTGTATTGTTCGGTAGAAAATGATGGAAAAGTAAATAAAATTGTAGAATGGCTGAGTGAATACCATAGTGTTCCTTTAGATGAGTTGCGCAAATTTTGTTATACCCACCATGAAGATGACAGCATTCGTCACATTATGCGTGTTGCATCGGGATTGGATTCTCTTGTTTTAGGAGAGCCGCAGATTCTTGGTCAAGTTAAATCGGCCTTTGCGGTATCCCAAGAAGGGAAGTACATAGGCTCAAACCTACAAACACTTTTTCAAAAGACCTTCTCAATTGCTAAACAAGTAAGAACGGATACCACCATTGGTGAAAATCCAGTGTCTATTGCATTTGCTTCGGTGAGTTTGGCTCAGCGAATTTTTGCGGATGTGAAAAAAAGTACCGCGTTATTAATCGGTGCAGGACAAACAATAGAACTGGTTGCAAAACATTTAAAAGAAAGTGGTATTAAAAGAATTATTGTGGCGAATAGAACCCTTGCTCGCGCTCAAATTCTTGCCGAGGAAATGGGCGCTGAAGCCATTTTGTTGTCTGATCTTTCGGAGTATTTACCCTTAGCCGATATTGTTATTTCATCGACTGCGAGTCAACTGCCTATTATAGGTAAAGGTGTGGTTGAAAAAGCCATTGCTAAGCGTCGTCGCAAGCCAATGTTGTTAATTGATATCGCGGTACCAAGAGATATTGAGCCAGAAGTTGAAGAGATTCAAGACATCTACCTCTATACTGTCGATGATCTTCATTCGGTAATACAAGAAAATCAAAAAGCTCGACTCGATGCGGCAAAAGAGGCCGAGGTCATCATTGATGATGGCGTGGTCGCTTTTCGAAAAAGCATTGAATCAAGAAAAGTCTCAGACATAATTGTTAACTATCGACAACAAGCTGAATCCACAAAGCAGCTTGAGCTGGCGAAAGCCATTAAAAGTCTTGAAGCTGGTCAAACGCCAGAGCAGGTTTTACAGAAACTCGCACACAGCTTGATGAATAAGCTGATTAATTCACCTACTCAATATCTTAGAGTGGCAGGTGCAAATGAAGATCAGTACGCATTAGATATCGCGACTCAAGTTTTGGGCATTACAGATGAAAAAAATAAATAATGAAAGAATCGATTAAATTAAAATTAGAAACCTTATCGGATCGCTATGATGAGTTGTCTGCTTTGCTAGGTGAAGCGGAAGTCATCATGAATCAAGATCTTTTTCGTTCTTACTCAAAAGAATATGCCGAGCTTGAACCTGTAGTGAAATGTTTCACAGGCTTTCAGCAAATTATGGAAAACATTGAAGAAGCAGAGTTGATGTGTTCTGACAGTGATCCTGATCTACGTGAAATGGGACAAGAAGAACTCAAATCGGGCAATCAACAGAAAGAAGAGCTGTTGGAAGTACTGCAAAAGCTATTGCTGCCAAAAGACCCAAATGATTCCCGTAATGTCTTTCTAGAAGTACGCGCTGGAACCGGTGGTGATGAAGCCTCCATTTTTGCTGGCGATTTATTTCGTATGTATTCTCGTTATGCCGAAACTCAGCGTTGGAGAGTTGAAATAATCAGCTCCAACGAGGGCGAGCATGGTGGTTTTAAAGAAGTGATTGCGCGTATAGTCGGTGAAGGTGCTTATTCTAAACTGAAGTTTGAATCGGGTGTGCATCGTGTTCAACGTGTGCCTGCAACTGAATCTCAAGGTCGTATACATACGTCCGCTTGTACTGTTGCGATTATGGCCGAAATGGATGAAGTTGATGCAATAGAAATAAATAAAGCCGACTTAAGAATTGATACTTTCAGGGCGTCAGGCGCGGGTGGTCAGCATGTAAACAAGACGGACTCAGCGATTCGTCTGACGCACATCCCAACGGGTGTGGTTGTTGAGTGTCAAGAAGAGCGTTCACAGCATAAAAACAGAGCCAAAGCGATGTCGCTTTTAGCCTCCAGACTGCAGGCGGCAGAAGATGAAAAATACGCGGCCGAAAAGTCTGAGACACGTAAGTCTCTTGTCGGCAGTGGTGATCGCTCTGAGCGAATTCGTACCTATAACTACCCTCAAGGTAGGGTAACGGATCATCGTATTAATCTTACTCTTTATAAACTAGATGAAATTGTCGCCGGTGAACTGGACTCTTTGGTCAGCCCATTAATAAATGAGCATCAGGCTGAGCAATTAGCCGCATTAAGTAACGATAATACATAAGATGAGAATTGATCAATGTTTACAAGAAGGGGCGGCTAAATTAGTCGCCCTTTCTGATAGCGCTCAATTGGACGCTCAATTGCTGCTGTCTCATGTTCTTCAAGTCAAGACATCTTACCTGTATACCTGGCCAGAAAAAACGCTTGATCGTGAGCAACGATCGGCTTTTAACGAATTGCTAGCGGCTCGTATTTCAGGTGAGCCAATTGCCTACTTGCTTGGGGTTCAGGAGTTTTGGTCCTTAGAATTTGATGTGTCTCCTTGTACCTTAATACCTAGGGCTGACACAGAGGTTTTAGTTGAAATAGCCTTAGAAAAAGTCGCGTCTTTAGCGGCTCCAAAAGTGTTGGACTTGGGGACAGGGACTGGCGCGGTTGCTTTGGCCATTGCGTCTGAGCGATCTACCGCTTTGGTGCATGGGGTTGATTTAATTGAGGAAGCCGTTTTGCTGGCGCGAAAAAATGCCAAAAAATTAAACCTGAATGCCCTAATTTACCAAAGCCGTTGGTTTACGAATGTTGATCAATGTGGTTTTGATGTAATTGTTTCAAATCCTCCTTACATTGATGCACTTGACCATCACCTTGACGAAGGCGATGTTCGCTTTGAGCCGAAATCCGCCTTAGTGGCCGATTTGGCTGGGTATGCGGATATTCAGATTATTGCGCAAGAAGCACGAAACTATCTGATTAAGGCCGGTTGGTTGGCTTTTGAGCACGGTTTTGAGCAAGCCGAAAAGAGTCAGCAAATCTTACGCTCTCTAGGTTACAGCAATGTCTCAACGGTAAAGGACTATGCCGGTAATGATCGAGTGACTTTGGGTCAATGGTCTGGTTAGTGGCCGTTTGAGGTTATGTTAATGCAAAGGTCGGTGATGGCGGTTAGCAAGCCATCATCACCTTAACGTGTTTTTATCTGTTTAATCTGTCTCGGTCATTGTGCACTTTCTGGTCGGCTAAATACTGGCGCGTTATAAGTGGACTTCTCCTTATTATATTGGTATCCCGAGTAATCAAAATTTAATAGTGCGTCATAATTTTGACCGCGTTTTTCGATTAAATAGCGAGCCATCAATCCGCGCGCTTTTTTTGCGTAAAAGCTAATAACTTTATATTGCCCATTTTTTTCATCCAGAAACACTGGAGAAATAACGTCATTTTTAAGTTGCTTTACATCAACCGATTTAAAATATTCATTTGAGGCTAAATTAATAAGTAACTCATCTTTGTCCAATTCTTGATTGATTTCATCGGCTAAAATATCTTTCCAAAATTGATACAAGTTTGCTCCTTTTGGGTTTTCCAGTTTTATGCCCATTTCTAATCGATAGGCTTGCATCAGATCAAGAGGTTTTAATATCCCATACAGACCGCTTAAAATACGCAGGTTATCTTGTGCATAGAGGATGTCTTCATGGCTCAATGAATAGGCGTCTAAACCTGTGTAAACATCTCCCATGAAGGTGAAAACCGCTTGTCGGCTGTTGTCCTTTGTATGTTCCTGCTGCCATTCTTGATAGCGTTCTACATTCAACGTGGAAAGCTTATCGCTTAATTTCATGAGTTTAGCAATGTCGGCAGGCGTGTAAGGTTTAATGGTCGTAATAAGTGTTTGCGATTTATCCAGAAATGCTGGGATAGAATGTTGCTCGGTTGGCGGTTGGCTTGTTAAATCAAGCGTTTTTGCTGGTGATATTAAAAATTTCATGGCTTTTCCAGGAGTTTGCACGTTTGAGGATTGCGTTTATTTAAGATTATCCATAGAGTGACGATAGATATCTAGATATGGATGCAATAGAGAAAATTTATGTCTGAAAAAATAGTACTCTTTCCAACTTTGTTAGTATCAAAGTCTGAATTTGGCGTCACTAATAATCGATTGGAGAAGGACGTCCAACAATATGGTACCAAAGATGAGCTGGCTAATCTAAGAGAAGCGTTCGATTTAGCGCGGGAAAACTGGCCTGTTGAAATGCCTGAGTTACCTGAAGAAAACAAACGCTATTCGCTAAAGAAATAATCTGCTTTTACTGCGCACGCTTTTTTACTTTTCCTGACTGTTTTTTTATAGCAGTCTTTCATGTGGCTATTTTTATATGTTGTCTTTTGTCATAAAGCATTCACTGGTGTTTATGTTTGTTGCTGCCATTGCTGGCTTTTTAATGCCTCAGTACTCCTTGTCATTCTTCCCTTTTTTGCCTTATGTCTTATTTAGCTTAATGGTGCTTACCCTATTAAGCATGAAACCGTCTGCTTTGCTTCGAATGTTGGTTAAACCACTCGTATGGCAATACGCTTGTTACCACTCATTTGGCCTTATGGCTTTATGCATCGGTGCGTCCTTGCTGCTTGGGGCGACAGACGAGTTAGTGTTGGCCATTGGCGCTGTTGCAGCAACAGGCTCTTTATTTGCAACCCCGGCGATTATTAGAGTGTTAGGCTTTGATGTCTTAATGGCGATGGCGATGACCATAGCCAGTACGCTTTTGCTACCAATCGCGATTTACTTGCTGTTATGCGTTACCCATTCGGATGGCATGGCTTTAGATATACAGTCGTATTGTTTACGGTTGGTTATTTTTATTTTTGGGCCTATGTTGTTGTCTTTTTTGCTTCACCGGTTTGTACGTCCGGAAAAGGTTTCTCGATTTTTATTGACTGTGTCACCTTATACTGTCCTCTTGGTTTTTGCTTTTCCATTTGGTTTGATTGGTGAGTTTCGTTTGATGTGGGACAGGTCGCCTATGTTGGCTTATCAATATTTAGCGATTGCCACCATGTTATGTGGCTGTTTTTTTATCAGTGGCTTTTTTCTATACAGAGTAAAAGGAGTAGAACTTGCGTTTGTGGCTGCTGTAGCATCAGGGAATAGAAATGTCTTGCTTACTTATACCATAGCCGGCAGTCTATTAGGTCCCGCTTTTTTACCACTTGCAGGTGCAATTCAAGCACCTACTTATCTTTTACCTGTGATGGCTAAGTGGCTCGCTAAGAAAGTAAAATGAAACAGCGCGTTAGGTCTGTGATTGCTGGCCGCTTTTAAGTGCTTTTAGCGCTTTTATCATGCCTAAGGCACTCTCTCCTTTCATTAAGTATGGGTTAAAAAGTGGATTGTTAGCAAAACGAATATAGACAGACTGTGTTGCGCTCGACTCAGTGAGGTATCCCATCCCCCAATTTGGGAAAAAACGCTCAGAAATCTCCGAATAATGAAGGATGACGATGTTTTTGTGTCTAGTGTCTTGTTGGATACGATGAAAGGTCTCATTTACCTCGGTTCTTGCCCCTTCTATGCACTGTAAAAAATATCGACGATTAAAATACAGCAACCCTGTGAGGCCTGAACCGGGATTGTTCTTCCTCGATGATTTCAGAATCATGTTTATTTCGTCTACAGATAATTCATCGCAGATGGTGCTGGCATAGAGTAATTGGGTTAGCTGCATTGCAAGATACTCCTTGTGTTTGGTTTAGCCTTGCTTTTGCTTAAGTCTTAGCAAGAGAGTTGTCTTTTTAACATACCAAATTTGTGCTGTAAAAGTGAGTTCACTTTCTTTTTGTAAGAAAGTGTCATTTTTCGGGAGATAGCGGGAGATAGCGGGAGGGAGCGGAAGTTGTCGATCATCGCGGCCCTTAATACTGGCTACGCTTTTCTATTAAATAAAATAGGAAGGTTTGATATCGGCTATTTGAGCCCATGTTTTCGAATGAGACCTCTTATTTGATCGTAACTAAGACCAAGTGAGTCGGCTGCTTTTTTCTGGTTGTGCTGGTTGCTTTTGAGAGCCTCTTTTACTAAATGTACTTGGAGCTTTTGGGTTTGTTCTTTTAGCGACAGACCGCTTTCTATTTGAAAGGCCGACTGTGTCGTTGTGTCGGTGGTCTTGTGGGTGTGAATAGGGTGCTTTGTTAGACCATTAAAAGGGTCAATAATAATAGTATCAATCTGTGTGTCTTGCTCTCCCCAGCGATAAACTGAGCGTTCTACTGTGTTTTTTAGCTCCCTTATGTTTCCAGGCCAGTGGTGTGTTTTTAACTCATGTAGTGATTTATCAGAAAAGCCTGGGAAGTAATCCCATTGAAGTTCAGAGGTCAGTCTTATGGCGAAAAAATTGGCGAGTTCTTCTATGTCATCTTGTCTTGCTCTCAAGGGAGGAACTTGGATAACATCAAAAGCGAGCCGGTCTAATAAATCGGCTCGGAACTCACCTATCTGACTTAATGACACCAAGTCTGCATTGGTTGCGGCAATAACCCTAACGTCAACGGATAGTGTTTTAGTGCCACCGAGTTTTTCAAATTCTCCGTATTCAATTAAGCGCAGTAATTTTTCCTGTAAGCGCAACGACATGGTAGCAAGCTCGTCTAAGAAAAGGGTGCCTTTGTCGGCTTTTTCAAAGTGCCCCTTGTGGGATTTAGACGCCCCAGTGAAAGCACCTGCTTCGTGCCCAAAAAGCTCACTTTCCATTAAGCTTTCGCTAATCGCCGCGCAATTAATCGTGATATAGGGCTGATCCCAGCGATTCGATAAATAGTGCAGTCTTTGGGCGATCATTTCCTTACCGCTACCGCGTTCTCCGCACACTAAAACAGGTCTATTTATCTTGGCGAGTAAAGAGGCATGATCTAATGCGTCAGAGAGCGCTTGTGAGCTACCGATTATTCTTTGCGTATAATTATCCATGACCACCTATAAGGTATTAAATACCATTTTTAATGGTTTTTTATACCATTTAATGGTTTTAAAGGCCATGTTTTGGGCGGGTTTCTATTTCCTTTCGTTAGTTTTTTTATTTTTACTCTTTTAAATCAATTGCTTAATACTTTTGGCATAAAGCTTGTAAATGAATCAAGTACATATACAAAACCACAGTCAACAATGAGGAGTTTAGCCATGGGTATTTTTTCAAGAATGACGGATATTATTAACAGTAACTTAACTGCACTGTTGGACAAGGCGGAGGATCCGCAGAAAATGATCCGCATGATGATCCAAGAAATGGAAGAGACATTGGTTGAAGTAAGATCAAGTTCAGCAAGAGTGATTGCAGATCGAAAAACAACCGGAAGGCGTTTAGATAGAATGCGTCAAGAGTCTCATGAATGGGAAGAGAAAGCCGTGTTAGCCATTGGAAAAGGTCGTGAAGATTTGGCCCGCGCCGCACTTAATGAAAAGCAACAAATTGAACGTGAAATAGAGATAGTAGACCAAGAATTGGCGTCTTTGGATGAGCATCTTGACCATTTAACTGAAGAGGTGGGTCAATTACAAACCAAATTAACGGACGCTAAAGCCAAGCAAAAGGCCATGCTAATGCGTCAATCCAGTGTGGAAAGCCGTTTGAGAGTGAAGCGCCAAAATAACAAGGCCACAATAGATGATGCGTTTGATAAATTTGAACGCTTTGAGCGTCGCATGGACGATTATGAAGGCCAAATCGAATCCATGGATATGGGAACCGAATCTAAAACGGATTTGAAATCACAAATTGATGCGCTAGAAAATAATGACAAAATTAATGATGAGTTAGCTAAACTGAAAGAAAAGATGACAAAAGTAAACGAATAAAGTCGTTTACTTTAAGCCGTAGTTTAATTTTAAGATTTTAATGCATTCTAAACAGTAAGGATTTTGATATGAGTATGGCGGTGTTTTTATTCGTGCCAACCATTATTTTTATGACTGTGGTCGCGCCTATTTGGCTACTTTTGCACTACCGAAGTAAGACCCGATCGGTTAAAGGGTTAGAACAGTCTGAAAAGCAAGAGTTAGAGTCCTTGCTTATGGTGGCCGACAAATTAACGGATCGTATTGATGCGTTAGAAAAAATTCTTGATGTGGAAAGTCCTGATTGGCGCTACAAAGAGCATGCAAAATCAAGCCGTACTCAATCAGACGATTTAGATTCATAACGGAATTTTCTAGCAGGACAATAAGGTGATTATTATGAAGTATCGATGTAAAGGTAATATTAAAGGGCAAAAGCACCAAGGTTGGGGGATGAATCTCTATCGTAATAAGGAGAAAGGCTATCTTGGGGGTGTTTGTGCTGGCTTAGCTGATCATTTCGATGTTGATGCTTGGGTTGTGCGCTTATTTACGTTTGGTGGCTTTTTATTTTTAGGTGGGTTTTGTGTCATGGCTTATATTGGGCTTTGGTGGTTTTTGGACACGAGACCAGCGGAAGATGCGTATGAATATGAGTACGATGAGCGTCAACACAGCTATCGCCCCAAAAAAATGTTTAAGTATTCCGACAGTGCAAATGTTCGCTTACGCAGAGCGAAGGAAAGGTTGGATGAAGCAACCCGTCGTGTGACAGAGATGGAAAGGCACGTTACTTCAAAGAAATTTGATCTTGAACGTGAATTTTCAAAAATTCGTGATTAAATTAATGGGTTGTAAGGAGTGGAAGATGTCTTCGTTTTTAATGCAACTGACTTCTTTTACTAGTTTTATTTTAGCTGTTGTCGCACAAAATCAAGTGTTTTTATTTTTACATATCCCATTGGTACTTTTTATCTTAATTATTAATAGGCATTAATACTGATTAGGGGAATAAAATGGCTGACGCAATCTTACTTACGGCCGCCATTTTATTAAATTACTCTGGTCAGTGTTTCACACAAGAACGACTATTTACACAAGAACTGCGATTTACAAAAGAACTACTTTAGTTTGTAGTCTATTTTTCCTGTGATGATCGCGCTCTTTTTGTCATTGCTGACGTTGAAACTGGCTTCTTTCTTATTCGTTTTAGCGTCTACGTTAATAACGGACTGGCCATTGATCAGTAAGTGGTAGCCTTCGGTGAAGCTGATGGCGATCTTCTCAGAAGAGTCTGAATTGAATAATTCTTTGTCCTTAATATTAATCATTCGACTTTCACCACGAGTCCACTCACCAACAAGAGGCATTGTTTGATAAGAGTGGTTACCTTGAGCGACAGTGGCTTCTGATAAATAGACCTGTATTAAATCGGCTTTGTTAGGGGATAACTTGCGTGTCTCGATACGCTTTTCGAGTTGTGCTTGTTCTCGTTGAATGGCAGCGGCTAGGTTTTGTAGATGCTGAATATCATCTTGTATTGTCGTGATCTCTTGCTGATTGTCGAAGCGATGCGAGTGACCAATGGAAAAGGATTTACCCGTAACCAGGGTTAAATTCTTAGCGTTAAATTGAATGCTGTCGGATAATTCAGCTCTTTTATTTAATAGGTTTTGACGTTCTTGCTCATTTTGCTGATTCAATGTTTTGTTTGAGGTGAATTCTGTCGGCGCCTGCTCAGTTTTTGATTTCACGGAGGTCATGGTCTCCGAGACTGTTTGATCATTGAGCGTTTCTTGAATCGGCAGCGTATCATGATTCTCGGACTGATGTGTTGTGTTTGTCATCTCAGAGGGCGGCGGCGTTGTTGCGGTCTTTTCTTCGAGAACCTGTGTTGTTGTAGAACAAGCGCTAAGCAGTAGGGCGAGAGTGGCAAGCCCTAAACGGTGCATTATCATGTAAAACCTCAATGTAGGCTGCTTTTGCAGCGTCTAACGGTAAATAGAACCAATTATGATGCATGGGGGAGGGCAAGTCGAGAAGTGAAGCACGCTGATCCAACCTAAGCGGTGTAAAGAATGATTGGATCAGCTATGATAAAGCCATCAATGATGAAGTCTCTTTTACATTAAGGGGAGAATGAGTGACAGGTTATTGTTTCGCGTGTTGTTTATTCCATTCAATGCATTCTTCCAAAGTAATGCCTTGACCACCAAAAATATCAAGCGCACTGCCTATTGTGAGGTCCACTTTACCATTCGATAAAAGATTTACTTTTTGTAAGTCTTCTATGGATCGGGCGCCGCCTGCATAAGTGACAGGAATGCTGCAGTGACTACCGAGTAAGGTCACCAATTCATCATCGATACCGGATTGTAAGCCTTCAACATCGGCGGCATGTATTAAGAATTCGTCACAATGGTCCGCCAACTCGATTAAATTTTCTTTGTTTACTTGGGTGGAAGTGACGGTCTGCCAGCGATTGGTTGCAATGCGCCAACCTGACTCAGTACGGCGACAGCTTAAATCAAGAATCAAACGTTCGGTGCCTGTTTGTCTTTTTATTTTATCTAATCGATCCCATGAAAACTCATCGTTTTCAAATAAAAATGATGTAACGATTACATGAGATGCACCCGCTTCTAAGAATTCAGTCGCATTTCTTGCGGTTACGCCGCCACCAAATTGCAACCCTTGAGGGTACGCTTTTAACGCGTCTAATGACTTGGTTTTATTGCCTTTACCAAGAGCAATAACATGCCCGCCGCGCAAACCGTATTCTCTATATAAAGACGCATAGTAACTAGCATCGTGTTCGCTGATGAAATTTTCCTTGGCACCTTTATCGTTCAGGCTACCGCCAACAATTTGCTTTACTTTCCCTTGATGCAAGTCGATACATGGGCGAAACTGAGTCAATCTCTGTGCTCCTTTTATTTAGAATGAATAAACGATACAAATAATTGTATATGATTTTTTATAAGGAAACGATGTGAAAAGCGAACTTGTTCTGAGACTGGTATACTCTCTCTGTTTATGAGGTATTTCAATACAACAAGAGACAATAGATGCTATGTTACAAATTTCGTTAGCGGTATCGATACCAGACAAAGAAATTGAATTAACGGCCATCCGTTCCCAGGGGGCTGGTGGACAAAACGTTAATAAAGTGTCCTCCGCCATTCATCTGCGGTTTGATATTGAAAAATCTTCTTTACCCGCTTTCCATAAAGAAAGATTGTTAGCCATGAGTGATTCTCGTATTACTCGTGATGGAGAAATTATATTAAAGGCGCAACAGCATCGAACACAGGAATTAAACAGAGAAGACGCGTTGAATCGGCTAAAAGCATTAATTTTAGATGCGATTAAGGTGCAAAAAACGCGCCGACCGACAAAACCAACCAAAGCCTCGAAAATAAAACGGGTTGTTTCAAAAAAGAAAGTGGGTCAGAAAAAAGCTCTGCGTAAAGCAAACTGGGATTAGTTCGCTTTACGCTGGGTCATTCCATTGGCTCATTTTGTTTAGACTACGCCGTTTTTGGTAGAAAAATTTCGGCTATCATACAACGGGCACTGCCGCCGCCAATTTTTTCAATCGTATCGATTGGGTTTGGTAATAAGGTGCCGTATTTCTCTAGTTGCGTTTTCTGAGTATGAGTAAAACCATTAAATGCACTTTGAGACATGACAATATAGGGTTCGCCTTGATTGTTGGTTACATGCAGAATATTGGCGCAAAAATGTTTTTCTGTCTGTTCCATGCTAATTTCAATGATTTCTCTATCCATTTCCAAAGCAGACTTAAGGGTTTGATATTCTCTTTTGTCGGTAATGCTGTCGGCACAAATAACGGCAAACCCTTCTCCGATGCTCATCATAACGTTCGTATGATAAATGGGTAAGCCAGAGGAGCTTGTTGTGTGAAACAAGTAGGTTTCACTGTACTGTCTTGCAGACGCAAAACGTGCCAGCTGTGCTGGGTGGCAGCGCTCCGATTGGGCGGCAAAAATTCTATTGTGAATATGATCAAAAATAAGCACACCAGTGCCTTCTAGAACCTCTTCTTTTTCGTCAAATTGACCGATAATTTGAGTGTTGTTAACTTTATAATGATTGTTTTCAAGTAACTCTGTTAAGTCGTTAATTCTTCTCTCTTGTCGACGGTTCTCTGCATGCATAGGATAAACAAGCAGATCTCCAGATTGAGTAGTGGAAAACCAATTGTTAGGGAAAACGGCGTCAGGTGTTTTTTGTGGGGTCGTTCGGCTTTCTAAAACTAAGACGGTTAGGCCTACAGAGCGCAAGTTACTCACCATGTTTTGGAATTCAATCAGGGCTTTTTCGGTAACATGCTCGTCTTTATCTGGTCGATGTTGGAACGCATTATCGTCCCCTGTTTGTTCATTAAATCCAAAGTCAACGGGTCGGACCATGACTAAAGTATCGGAAAGTTGTTGCTGTTTTGCGTGCATGATTATCTGCTCTAAAAATAATAAGAAATTACGACAATGACGTTGAGCTTAGTGATACGGAACGAATAAGATCGCCTGTTTTTAGGTTAAGAGCCTTCGCTGTTTTTGCGTCAATCAGCAATTCACCAGAGGGCAATTTGTCCGCGTTTGCTAAGGTGCAGCGATAAGAAGTACACCCTGTATTACTTACTATTTGCAGATGAGTTGAGCTGGGTTGACCAATACAAACCGGGTAAATTTTATTTTGGTTAATGGCGCGAATATGGCGAACATCGGCTTCAATGGTTGGACCACCATCAAAAATATCTACGTAGCCCAGGTTCTGAAACCCTTCGTTTTCCAGCATTTTGAGTGCTGGTAGGGTGTTTTCGTGTACTTGCCCAATAACGGCTTGCACGGATGGGCTGAGTAAATCGATGTAAATGGGCAGCTTAGGCATAAGCTCCGCAATAAATGACTTGTTCCCCAAACCGGATAAATTATCAGCTTGGGCAAAGGGCATCGAGAAAAAATGAGCGCCTAAGCCGTTCCAAAAAGGCGAGTTTCCTTCATCATCGCTAACGCCTCGCATTTCAGCGATAACTCGTTGGTGAAATCTATTTGGAAAGTTGGCCATGAACATGAAACGGCTTTTAGAAAGCAAACTGCCGTTTTTACTGTGACGATAATCTTGGCTTAAAAAAAGTGTACAAAGTTCAGAATAACCCGTGTGGTCATTGCTTAAACTTAAGGTCTTGCTTTGTCCGTAGACTTTTAAGGAAGGTGAAGCATGTACCAGTGTGCCTAATCGATAATTGTACCAAGGAGAGTCCAAACCCAGGGCCGATTCAATACCACAAACACCGGCGATGGCTTGGTTTTCGGTATCTTCAAGAACAAACAGGTAACTCTGATTGGATTCATTGTTATCATCGCTGTTAAAGGCTTTTTCTGCAGCGGCCATTTTGTCTTTTAATAATTGTCTGTCAGCTGGCAGAGAGGTAAACCCCACGCCAGCATTCTCTGCCATTGTATAAAGCGCATCAATATCATTTTTTTCAATAGGGCGAATCAACATCATTATGGTCGGACTCAAAATCAAGGGTTAAAAAGTAAGGTGTTCGCATACTAAGGTGAATTTGAGATAACACAAAATTCAATTTGTTATACAATGAATAACAAACTATTATGCAAATATATGATGTTGACAATGATTTCTGTAGGAGCGTTCTGTGAATACCATTGCTGTTAAAGCCTTTATTACCGCGGCAGAGGAAAACTCCTTTTCATTAGCGGCCGAAAAACTTCACCTTACTCAGCCCGGCATCAGCAAAAGAATTCAATCTTTAGAAGACCAATTAAAATGCCGTTTGTTTGACCGTATCGGAAGACGTATTTATTTGACTGAAGCCGGAGAAGTGTTTTTGCCCCATGCGTATAGGCTATTGCAAGAGGCGAGAAGTGGTTTAACCGCTTTACAAAATTTGTCATTGACAGTAGAGGGGCAACTTTCTATCGCAACCACTCAGCATATTGGATTGCACCACCTTGCTAGACCGATTAGACGCTTTATTGAAAAGCACCAAAAGGTTGAATTTGCTTTAGATTTTATTCACTCAAAACACGCCTACCAAGATGTCCTTCAGGGAAAGTTAGAGCTGGCGATTATCACCGAGCCATCACAACTTGATGATAAGCTTAGCTTTATTACTCTATGGCCTGAAAGATTAAATTTTGTCTGTTCTAAAGAGCACGCACTGGCGAAAAGCAACGCGGTGACATTGGCATCACTCAGTCAATTTTCGGGTATTTTACCCGGTAGATCCACTTACACTAGACAGCTGATTGATGACCTGTTTGATCACGCTGGGGTCGACTTAACGGTTTCTGTCCCAACCAACTATCTGGAAGCGATAAAAATGCTGGTCTCTGCGGGTGTTGGTTGGAGTGTCTTACCTGAAAACCTGATTGATGAGTCACTTTGTATTCTCGACCTGCCCAATGCACTGATCGAACGCCGTATTGGTTGTTTGATTCATACTGAAAGAACACTATCAAATTCGGCGCATGTGTTCTTGGAGATGCTAAAAGAACCGCATTAAAAAACGCCTAATACAAAAATATATTAGGCGTCAAAGGTATTTCTAGGGTGTTCGAGAGGGTAATTCGTTATTAAGCGATGGAGGCTTTTTCTTTTTGAATCATAAGAAATAGCTCATCCTTTAACGCTAGTCGATGAATTTTTGCCGCTTCTTCTTCTTGAGTTGTCGCTGGAATCAGTTCATTTTCCATGTTTTCAATACGGCGGGTGATTTCATGGTATTCATCAAACCGTTTGCGAAAATGCGCGTTATTGATTTTTAATTCATGAATTTCTTCTTTGAATTCAGGTAAATCGTTCACTAAAGAGTGGTGTTCTACTGGCATAATTTCTTCCTTATCCATAAAAATACATAGTAAGTAGTGATGCCGCTAGAGTAACGCATCTGTTAGAAATTATGCTGACATGCATCAGTTTTTCTGGTGTTGCTGATGCATGTGACGTGACTTTCTTGCTCTAGATCAATCTTAAAACTCAAACTCAATTCTTGGAGACGCACCTGCTTGTCTATCAATCGTAGAGGAACACAGAAATAAACGTGACGAAGCAATGTCTTCTGAGCGTATTAGGCTGTCTTTTAAATTCTCGGCGCGCCGTTGAGCCAGAGCTTTAAGTGATTCAATTTGTATTTCAGTTAATTCAACAGAAGTATCCTCAATACCTAAGTCGGCTGGCACAGCGATAGAACACATCTTTAATTGAGCCTCCCTTTTCTCTTTTAATAATGCGGATAGCTGCTCGACAAATTGCGTTTGGGTATCGGAAATACCCGTCTCTTCAGGAAGATAATCAAGTGGCTTCATCCTTAATTTAAATATTTGCTCGCTGGCGATTTGTGCCACGCTGATGATGTTGGCGTAGGGTACAAAGGTTTGCATAAGGTAAGAGCTAGATGCACTGTAAAGCGCTTTACGGATTGGGATGATCAGAAAGTTCTGCCATTGGAACGAGGGGTTATTGATATCGCCCGACATAGGGATGTTAAGGGCAATATTATTTTTACCGTCTTTCAGTGCCCCTATGGCTAAGTTTAAAGGAATGACACTTGGGCTGCTGCTGGTCTGATCATCACGGCCGCCTAAGTCAAAGCGTCGAAATGTAAGCGCTGAATTACCCGCTAATTTTCCGTTATCAGAGTCCACTTTTATGTCGGCATCCAATTGTCCTGATTCGATGGTATAACCCAATATATCCGCAATATAAGGAGAGAAAGGCGTGAGTTCAATTTCTTTTGTCGACAATTGGGTTTGCATAGTAAGGTGATCGCTTGAAGGAGTAACCTCAGATTCTAAGTGAATGGTCGCGTATTTACCGTTACGTGCATCCAACAGAATATGTGTGGCTTGTTTTGGTTGGCTGGTATCGACCTTAGTGATGCTAAAGTTGTCGATATAAAGCGTTTGACTTAGGCTGGGGACGATACCTTCATCATTTATGTAAATACTGGACTCACCATCAATTTTAAATTCATTCAGTTTTAGATGGTAAGGTTGGGTCTCAGGTTCGTCAGTTAACGCTTTTGTGGTGCTGCTGGCCACGCTGGAAGTCTCTGTTGGGCTTGATTCTGTTCTTTTTCCTGTCTCCTCAGCGGCTTTCGTTGCAGACGCGGCATCGTCATTTTGTGAAAAGACCAAATTCTTAAGATTCCTCTGATTATCAAATAACAGATTAGACTCTACATCCGTTAAGGTAATGGCGTTAATACTGGCTTTGGTATCTGTTATATCCAAGGCATTGGCATAAAGTTTACTGAATTTCGCCAGATAAGGGGTTTCGGCTTGGGTCGTGTTTGGCTTGGAAATAACCGTATCTGAAAGGGTGATGTCATCCATTTTTAATGACATTGTGGTCGGATTTTTTTCGACATAAACCGCAGAACTTGAAAGAGCGCCCAATGCTAGAAGTTGATCATCGTCTGCGTTAAGAACCGTGATTTGTTTTAAGTCAACCTGAGGGTCGGCTTTTAGACTCATTTCTTGGTTTTGGTTTTGATGAAACGCAATATTAGGTAAAGACAGCTGTATAAGTGACGAATCCAGCTTATAGTCCGCTTGGTTTGCCGATACGTTTTTTGCGGAAAGAGCGATGTTTTGCCCATCAAATGCAACCTGCTTATCGGCTTGTTTGAGTGCAAGATCGCCGGAAAAGTTAATGTCTTTATACTGAGCGTAGTCTTCAGCATTCTTCATGTTCGTGTTTTGGCTGCGCAAAGTTGGGTTCAGTTCAAGCGCTAAATCGTGGTTTCCATTTAACAGCCTATTTAGCGAGAGTTTAGGTAGGCTTAGCTCCGTGAGTTCATTGGTGAACTCGACAGAGTCTTGGATGAACTCAACGGTATGAGTGAGTAGTGTGGTATTTAAGCTGCGCAAATCAAGCTTTTCTGCGTTTTTACTTAGGGTAATTTCGCTTCCGAACTGAAGGTTTTTGTAATTTGCCTTTAATGGGTCGATAGACGATGACAAATCGAGTTGCTTAGAATCGAATCGTAAATGAGCATCAAGATCGAGCGCGTTCAGTTTATCTTGCTTTATAGAAAGCTCAGACAACACGAGATGACTCATCTCGTTGGCTATATTGAACTCATTAACATGGCCTTTCAGGGCGAGTAATTCAATGTCTGTCATAGAGTCTAGTACAGTTAACAAGGCCTCGTCTTGACTCACATTTAACGAAGCTTGTGTGGAAAGCTTGCCTAAAGAGACATGGGTTCCTGTGGTTGATGTATTGCCAGACTTTGCTTGGTCTGCGTCTTTTGTAGGCATCGAAAATTGTGAGGTATTCGCCTCCAAGGTCGCCGCTGTTTGTATATCAAAATGATTATCCGGAGATAAGTTGAATGCGAGCTCTTGCGTGTTTAACTGAATACTATCAGATGAAAAAGACAAGTCGGGTGTACTGACCGTTAAGTCATTAAGTAAGACGGAAAAAGCCTGGCTAGAGACGGACAGTCGTTTATTACTATCGGCTAAGCCTTGCTCTATTTCCATATCACCAGATACGGATAATAAGACCTGAGGTGGCGTCTCGTTTTGAATAAAATAATGGCTAAATTGTGTAGAATCCACCGTTAGTTCATCAAGTTCAATGAAAGCCGTCACCTTTTCTGGGTTATAGGTAAAGCTAGACTGTAAACGCACAATGGACTGGTTGATGCTGATGTCTATATCGGCTTTGGCATTCCAGACATTCGCTTTGCCCTCAATGTCAGAGAGCAAAATAGTGTTAATGTTTAACGTGTCTTTAAAAGGCGCCGATGGCACATCCTGATTAAAACGGTCTAGCGTTAACTGGGTATTTGATATTTGAATCTTAGGAACGTCTATTCTCCAATCCGATGGACTGACGTCTTCACCCTCTGCTGGTGCCATGGTCTCCACGTCATCGTTAGTGGCGGCCGGAATAGGAAAGGTGAGCCCTGCAACGTGCCAAGCGTTCTCGGATTGAACTAAGTCCGCATTTAATCCATTCAGACGCAGGGTATTTACATAAAGAGTTTTATTGAAAAGAGAAGAATACGAAAGGTCTATTTTAAAACTCTCAAGGGATAATACTTGTTCCTTAGCATCACTCTTAAGCGAATACGCCTCCACATCTTTTGCAACGATAACGCCCTGAAAAGGGTTAATGTCTAACTCATTAATAATCAGCTGCGCATTTTGCTGCTGGAAGTAGTGGTTTAAGATGGTTTTGGTCACAACCGGCAAAAGCAGCCAAATCAAAAAACCGATAATAAAGATAACCGATAAAAAAATGAGAGCGAGGCGACGTAAACTAAATAATATTAATGGCGACTTATTCATAATAACCTTATCCATATTATTGTTTTTTAATGGGTAAACGAAGCAACATAACGCTTGTCATGATACCAATGCTAATCAAGGCAAACGTTGCCCAAGGCCGACCGACTAGATACATAGACAACCCCATACTCAGCCACATAAGAATAAGTGCTCTATTGCGGGTTTTCCTAGGGATGCCATGCCCAGATTGCCAATCACGCACAATGGGGCCAAAGAAACGGTGCTCTGTTAACCAAGCATGAAAGCGTCTGGACGAGCGTGAAAAACACCACGCCGACAGCAAGACGAACGGTGTCGTTGGTAGTAAAGGTAAAAAAATACCGATCACCCCCGCCACCAAAGACAACCAACCCAATCCAAGATACGCGATGCGTTTAATAGGCATGCCTCATATTCCATTAAATTCAGATCATACGGTAGGGGATTCGACAAAAATTGGCAAACATTAAATGGGATAATTACCCAATGTAGGTTGCGCCTTTAGGCCAACAACTCACCCATTTTCAACAACCTAAGCGGCCAGTGCAGAAGGTTTGTCGGGATGAATCCCGACCTACATCTCAACGGCCTATGAGGCCAGTGCATCTGAAAGTAATGTAGGTTGCGCCTTTAGGCCAACAACTCAACCAATTTCAACAACCTAAGCGTCCAGTGCAGAAGATTTGTCGGGATGAATCCCGACCTACATCTCAACGGCCTATGCGGCCTCCCGATAATGGTTAAATAATATACATCAATAACCATTAAAATCATCATACAAGGTTGTTGTTATACAAAATAGTGTAGGCTGTTGGGTGTGTTTACAGGTGACTTGTTAATAGAGAGAGAAGGGGTGAAAGACGATGTCAGAGGGCACTGTGCTGGCTGGATTCTGAGTATTCAGCTAGGACGGTATTTTAAAATAGAATACTTTCTACCGCATGGTATTTTTATAGTATTAGGGCCAGTTCAATAGACTGTAAAAACAGGCTCAAAATGCGCATTTATAACTCATAAACACGGCTTTTTCGCCTGTTTTTGGCATGTCTGTGTTGACGACTTAGTGAAGTAGTCTTTACATTTTACATGTTTTTTTACATAAAAGACGCCATGCTGTCTTCCATATTCGGGTCGGATAGGGCCCAGCCTCCCATTTGCTTCCAGCGATTGACGATCTCACAAAAGAGTTCAGCCGTTTTTGCTGTGTCGTATTTGGCGGAATGCGCTTCGGCATTACTAAATTCAATGCCTGCGACTTCACAGGCTTTCGCTAAAACCGTTTGGCCGAAGGCGAGACCGGCTAAACTGGCTGTGTCGAAGCTGGAAAAAGGGTGGAATGGATTGCGTTTAATTTCACATCGCTCAATGGCTGCATTTAAAAAACCATGGTCAAAAGACGCATTATGGCCCACAAGAATGGCGCGTTTACACTCAACTGATTTAAGTTCCTTGCGAACTTTACTAAAGAGCTGGCCCAACATTTCTTGCTCATTCATGTCGTTGCGATCGGGAGCATATGGGTCAATTCCTGTGAACTCAAGCGCGGCTTTTTCTAAGTTCGCGCCTTCAAATGGTTTGACTAAAAACTCAACGGTTTCATGAATATAGAGCTCACCATTGTCATCCATCCGGAGTAGGCTGGCGGCAATTTCTAGGAGTGCATCTGTTTTAGCATTAAAGCCTGCGGTTTCTATGTCGATAACGACAGGTAGGAAGCCACGGAAACGATCTTTTATTTCATGCATAGTAAAAGTCTGTTGGTTTGACAAATGGAAATTCTTATTCTGCCACGTATTTAGTTTATACTGGCTAGAAAAATTGAGAATGATAACATATTAGTGACAGCTTGAACGAGACTCTAAATGGGAAATGCAATGCAACATAAAATTAATTTCGTGATCGCATCCCTTGCTTTGTGTTTGGCCACCCCCTCGCAAGCCTTAACCCGTTATCAATCCAGTTTTGAAAGTGCGGAATGGCTTCTGTCTGGCGATATTTTTTCCTGCAGCTTAACGCATCCTGTTCCTCACTATGGTGAAGGCCACTTTATAAAAGAAGCTGGCGAGCCTATGAAGTTTATTCTAAAACCCGAAAATGAAAAAATGGGCCCCGGCAATGTGTATATTATTTCACAAGCACCTAATTGGGCGCCTGGCTCAAATCCTGAAACGTTAGAGGTGTTACCCTATCCCGGTTACGGTTTAACGGTTGAAGTTGGTGGTAAAGTAGCGGAAAGAATGCTGACTTCGTTAGATAATGGCCGCCATCCCATTGTGGCAGGAACCGCTTGGGAAAGCAGCCGAGAAACCATTGAAGTTAGCTTATCAAATATTAATTTTGCACCGGCTTATAATGAATTTCGTCGTTGCTTGTCCGGCTTATTGCCCGTTAATTATGATCAAATTGCCCGTTCTGCGGTGTTGTTTGCCAATAAGGGGGTTGAATTATCGAGTCGTATAAGAAACCGTTTAGATTTAATTGCACTGTATGTTTCTTCTGACCCATCTGTCGAATATATTTACATTGATGGGCATACTGATTCTCTTGGCTCGCGACGTGATAACCGTGAATTATCCAAAGTACGGGCTGAAGTGGTCACTACGTATTTGTTGGAACAAGGTGTTCCTGCTGAAAAAATCATTTCTCGTTATCACGGTGAGCGTTACCCTGCGATCGAAAACCGGACGTCCGCTGGACGAGAGCGTAACCGTCGGGTAACGATCCGTCTTGAAAAATTCGAATAATTACCAAATTATTTCGCAATTCACCCTCTTTAACGCTAGGAATACTGCGTTTGCGGCTTGCTAAGAAATCAGTGAAAACTTAAACTAGGTTACCCCTATAATATATTTAATAGTGCGTTGCTAGAACAATTAATGAGTAGCGTATATACAATCTCATAAGGAGAAATATAAGAATGTCTGACGTGAATAAGGTTGTTTTAGCCTATTCTGGTGGCCTTGATACTTCCGTAATCGTGAAGTGGCTTCAAGAAGAGTATAATTGTGAAGTGGTTACTTTTACGGCTGATTTAGGCCAGGGTGAAGAAGTTGAACCAGCTCGCGCTAAAGCTCAAGCGTTGGGTATCAAGGAAATTTACATCGAAGACTTACGCGAAGAGTTTGTTCGTGATTTCGTTTTCCCTATGTTTCGTGCCAATACTATTTATGAAGGCGAGTACTTACTTGGTACGTCTATTGCTCGTCCTCTTATCGCGAAGCGCTTGATTGAGATAGCAAACGAAACGGGTGCAGATGCCATCTCTCATGGCGCAACAGGTAAAGGGAACGACCAAGTTCGTTTCGAGCTAGGTGCTTATGCGCTTAAGCCTGGTGTAAAAGTGATTGCACCTTGGCGTGAATGGGACCTTACTTCACGTGAAACGCTAATGGCGTACTGTGAAAAGCATGAGATTCCAGTCGACTTTTCTACTAAGAAGAAAAAATCTCCTTATTCAATGGATGCCAACTTGCTGCACATTTCTTTTGAGGGTGATCAACTTGAAGATCCTTGGACAGAGCCTGAAGATGATATGTGGCGCTGGTCTGTTTCCCCTGAAGATGCGCCAAATGAAGCCACTTACATTGAAATTGGTTATGAAAAAGGTGACCCAGTTTCTATTAATGGCGAAGCCATGTCTCCTGCAACTATCTTGGAAACATTGAACAAGATTGGTGGTGCGAATGGCATTGGGCGCGTTGATATTGTAGAGAACCGTTTTGTAGGCATGAAGGCTCGTGGTTGTTATGAAACACCGGGTGGGACTATCATGATGAGAGCGCACCGTGCGATCGAATCCATCACTTTAGATCGTGAAGCGATGCACTTAAAAGATGAAATGATGCCGCGTTATGCGAAAATCATCTATAACGGTTTCTGGTGGTCTGAAGAACGTCGTATGATGCAAGCACTGATTGATGCATCCCAAGAATACGTGAGTGGCACAGTGCGTTTAAAACTGTATAAAGGTAACGTCACGGTTGTGGGTCGTCAGTCTGATAACAGCTTATTTGATAGTTCTGTTGCCACGTTTGAAGATGATGCGGGTGCTTATGATCAGAAAGATGCGGCTGGATTTATTAAGCTTAATGCATTACGTATGCGTATTGCGGCACAAAAAGGTCGTTCATTCTTAGATAAAGTTAAACAACCTAACTAGTTTAACGGAATCAAAATAAGACGCTCCTTTCGTATGACAGGGGCGTTTTTTTATTTTATTTTCCTGAGAATGAATTCTTTTGTTTCTTTTTTGTCATTATTGAAACATAATTTTCAATGTGTGATGTAAAAATAAAAAGATTAACGAGGCGCTAAGTGCAATACTTAGTGTTTAAAAAGGTATAAAAAATGGCAGTGTATAACTTTGGCTCTATTAATTTAGATCATCTGTATAAAGTAGATCATTTTGTACGACCAGGTGAAACGATGGCTTCGCTGTCTTACCAAATGCAATTGGGCGGCAAAGGTGCGAATCAATCCATCGCTTTGGCAAGAGCCGGCGCAGATGTTCGGCATGTTGGTGCTGTGCATACTCACGACGATGCGGTTATCAAAGAGCTGAATGAGGTTGGCGTAAATACGTCATTTATTTCGCGTACAACAACACCGACAGGTCATGCCATTATTCAACTAAACAAAGAAGCTGAAAATGCCATTATTCTATTTCCAGGGGCCAACCATACTTTAAACAATGCCTTGGTAGATGAGGCATTAGAAAAAGTGATTAAAGGCGATTGGGTGTTGTTGCAAAACGAAACCAATCAAATAGATTATATTGTTA
This sequence comes from Marinomonas algicola, assembly GCF_014805825.1. Lineage (NCBI taxonomy): Bacteria > Pseudomonadati > Pseudomonadota > Gammaproteobacteria > Oceanospirillales > Oceanospirillaceae > Marinomonas > Marinomonas algicola. The sequence continues at coordinate 3,008,505 of NZ_CP061941.1, read as the reverse complement.
AACAAGCGAATCAAAAACACATTCCTATTGCTTTTAACCCAGCGCCAATGGACGTTGCTTTAACTCAGCAGCTTATGCCTTCTATTGATCTACTGATTGTAAACGAAGTAGAAGCCATGGACTTGGTTCAAGCGTCCACTGTAGACGCCGCCAAGGATGCGTTAAAGCATCAGTATCCAGATTTAGCCATTTTAATGACCTTAGGCAGTAAAGGTGTTCGCTATTTATGTGGTGAGCAAGATATTTTTGTCCCTGCTTTTAAGGTAGCTCCGATTGATACAACCGCCGCAGGAGATACTTTCATCGGCTTCTTTCTAGCGGCGTTAATGAATGAGCTTTCAATTAAAGAGGCATTAACTCGTGCTTGCGCGGCTTCGGCTGTTTGTGTCACTCGTTTAGGTGCTGCGCCAGCGATTCCCACTAAGCAAGAAGTTGATGAATTCTTAGTCGCTCAATAATGATGGTTCTGACCGCTGTTGTTTTAACCGAATTTAAGCAGAATAAAATAGGAGAACATAATGTCTCGTAAAGTAATAATCGATACGGATCCTGGTGTTGATGATGCAATGGCCATTCTTTTTGCCTTTAAGACGAACCAATTAGATGTGCTTGGTTTAACGACAACATTTGGCAATGTTTCTGTAGATTTAGCGACGAAAAATGCTCTGATTTTGACTGAACTCGCAGGCGTTAATGTTCCCGTTGCTAAAGGTGTTGCGGTTCCCTTAGAGATTGAGCCTAGACCGCATGCTGATTTTGTTCATGGTGCAGATGGTTTTGGGAATATCAATTGGCCTGATCCGAAGAGCCGTGCCGTAGACGTAAGTGCGGCGCAGTTTATTATTGATTCGGTAAAAGCAAACCCAGGTGAGGTAACACTTATTGCTTTAGGACCTTTGGGTAACTTGGCTACTGCGCTTAAAATGGCACCTGAAATTGCGGATTTAGTCGATGAAGTTATCTTAATGGGGGGAGCGGCTGTCGAATACGGCAACGTATCTCCTGTTGCAGAAGCGAATATTATCAATGACCCGCATGCCGCTGACATCGTGTTTACAGCGAATTGGCAAGTGACCATGATTGGTTTAGATGTAACTCACCAAGTGCTATTAACAAACGATATATTAGCGCGTATTAAAGCATCCCGTCCAGAACATGGTGACTTTCTGCATCAAGCGGCCCAATATTATATTCAATTCTATAATGATCGACTGAATGTGGATGGGTGCTTTTTTCATGATGCTTCAACGGTGGCTTATGCGATGGAGCCCGATATTTTTGGTATTGAATTAGGGGCCATTCGCGTAGCGTGTGAAGGCATTGCTATTGGGCAAACCATATTCGCTCCACAAGGCATGTCATTCCCTGAACCTCATTGGGATGGCGTTCCAATGACTCAGGTGTGTATGGAAGTGGACAGTGATCGGTTATTGAATTTATTTGAGAAGACGCTATCTTAATATAAGCGTTTAGAATGCTTCCTAAAAAAGGCCTCTAAATTGAGGCTTTTTTTATGCCTTGTAAGAAATTACCTATTATTTTAAATCCAAAAAAAGCGTACTGACGTATTGCTTATATAACCCTAAAACTATTCTGCAAAGAGGACTGTGTCATGACTGAAAAAACAAATGTCGCTTCGTCAACGGTGTCTGCAATCCCGCAAGAAGCATTTGATTGGTATGATGAATATGCACATGGCGATATCGATAGACGAACTTTTTTATCTCGCCTAGGTGCATTAGGCGTCGCAGGGTTAAGTATGAGCATGGTAGCTGGGGCTTTGATTCCTAATTACGCATTAGCTGAACAGGTTTCTTTTAATGATCCCGACATTATTGCAAGCTATGAAGAATTCGACTCACCAAGCGGTCATGGAAAAGGCAATGGCTATTTAGTTGTTCCAAAAGAGCTTCAAGGTAACGCTCCTGTAGTATTGGTGGTGCATGAAAATCGAGGCTTAAACCCATACATAGAAGATGTCGCGCGTAGGTTGGCTAAAGTAGGCTTTATTGCCTTTGCCCCTGATATTCTGTTTTCTGTAGGGGGGTATCCAGGAAATGATGACGAAGGCCGTGCGCTACAAAAATCATTGGATTCCGCAAAAATGGAAGAAGATTTTAAAGCCGCGGCACGGTTTCTGAAAAATCACGAACTAAGTAATGCTAAGTTGGGTGTTATTGGTTTTTGTTATGGTGGCTACATTAGTAACATGCTGGCCGCCGAAATGCCGGATATTATTAATGCCGCTGTGCCTTTTTATGGTACGCCTCCAAAAGCCAATATTGATCAGATCAAAGCGCCTATGATGCTACAGTTTGGTGAATTGGATAAAAGAGTGAATGCCACGTGGGGTGAGTATGAAGCGGCTTTAAAAGCCAATCAGGTAGATTACCAAGCATTTGTCTACGAAGATGTAAATCATGGCTTCCATAATGATTCAACGGCTCGTTATGATGAGGCAAGTGCTGAATTAGCGTGGTCAAGAAGTGTGGACTTTTTTAAAGCTCAGCTAGCTTAAGCATTAATGACTTGGCCAATCTAGTTAGTTTAAGTAGATTGGCCTTTGTTAACGTTAGCTTCTTCTTAGCCTTCGTTATTCTGTTGTTTAGGCATGAGCTTCGACAAATTCTTCAATAAATTTAATGTCTTCCTCTGCAATGCGTTCAAAGTGCAGTTTTATATAGTGTTTGTCATGTTCGTTTAAAACATCTAGATCGGTTGCGCAAATGGCTTTAATTTTTTTCATTTTTCCGTCATGCGAAGCGTCCAATTCTACTTTGACTTTTTTTGAACCAAAGATGCTTTGTGGTGCTTCAACTTCTAAAAACTTATTGGACATGTGGGTGCAGTGAATCGGCACAAAAGTCCCATTAATTAACTGCATACGTCCTACCCAGAAACATCTTACATACGCTTGTGACGGTTTCTTACTCATAATGTGTTCTTATATTCCACTTTGATATTCCATTGTTCTACGAACAGTATAGTGTATTAAATGAATAGACGCTTTTCACGGGTCTTTTCATGAATCAAAACTAAATGATGAAAAGCGAGTTATTATAAAACGCTCTTTTGAAGTGTACCTTTATAACAGCGTTTAATAAAACTAAGTTGGTATTTTTATGATTTGACTCAACTCTCTGTTTTTTAATAATTAAGTGAGTAATTGATGAATGGCTTAGGCTTGACAGAGTTTCGTTAATAACGGGTCCTTTTTATCTAATTGTGTCCACTTTTTTTGATTGATCAAGTGGGTTTGAACTTCTAAATTTTGCGTCAAATGTGCTCTCGATAAGGTGCCACAATTGACAACCTGAGGGACTCTTTTGGCTAGATGGCGACGCTCAAAGAAATACAAATCAACTAGAATCACATTGGTATTTAATGCGTTAATCGAGGCGTTTTTTATATCTGCAGCAATAAATCGTGTTGTCTGTGGGTAAATAAAACTCCATGGGCGCCATAGCGCTTCTTCTTCAACCTTTTTAACCACTTCAACACCTTGTGGCAATAAACTGACTTGGTGTGTGTACCAGCCGTATTCACTTTGTACTTGAAATGCCAACATACCCAGGCCTGCAAAGGTAGGGATAATCCAGACGGGAAGTTTCTTTTTACTGATTGAACGTAAAAATAAGGCGATGCCTGCACTACTAATACCGGCAAAAACAGTTGCAACTAATTCCCAAAACATAATGTCTCACTTCTTATTTAGCGATAGAAAGGCCAGAGTATTGACATCATACTCTGGCGGCTTACCATTTAATGTGATGCTATTTTACATTGTGACGATTGAGTTAATGGTCAATAGCTTCTCCAGCGCCTTTTGGATAACGCACGCTTTCCACTAAATCTTGAATGGCTTTCGGTGGTGCTTCTGTCATGGAGGAGACGCCAAAGGCAACAGCAAAGTTTATCATGGCTCCGATAGCGCCAAATGATAGAGGCGATATACCAAATAACCAATTGTCAGGTGTGTTGGTATAAGACGCTGTTCCAGGAATAAAGAACCAGCCCAAGAAAAGGAATATATAAATGACGGTTGATAATAATCCCGCCAACATACCGGCGATGGCCCCTTTACTATTAATGCGTTTGGAGAAAATCCCCATCATTAAGGCTGGGAAAATCGATGCGGCCGCAATACCGAACGCAAGAGCAACCACTTGAGCCGCAAAACCTGGTGGGTTTAAACCAAGGTAGGTAGCAACGACAATCGCCACTCCCATAGATAGCCGCGCGGCGAGTAATTCATGTTTGTCGGATATGTTGGGGTTTATCGAGCCTTTGATTAAATCGTGGCTAACGGCGGATGAAATGGCTAATAACAACCCAGCGGCTGTTGACAGTGCGGCGGCCAATCCTCCTGCGGCAATCAATCCAACAACCCACCCTGGTAAATTGGCAATTTCTGGGTTGGCAAGAACCAAAATATCATTATTCACTTTTAGTTCATTGCCTTGCCAGCCTCGTTCGGTAGCGGTTTCAGTAAAGGCTGGGCTGTCATTGTAGAACTGAATTCGGCCGTCTTGGTTTTTATCCTCAAATTGGATTAAACCAGTGGTTTCCCAGGTCTGAATCCAGTCTGGGCGCTCTTCATAGGCAATGGCTTCGGCCGTTGGTCCACTTGGATAAATTGTGGTTAATAAGTTCAAGCGAGCCATTGACGCTACGGCGGGTGCGGTTAGGTACAGTAATGCTATAAAAACCAATGCCCACCCTGCAGACCAACGAGCATCGGCTACTTTAGGAACGGTAAAGAAGCGAATGATTACATGGGGTAAGCCGGCCGTACCAATCATTAACGATAGGGTAAACAGTACCATGTTGAGTTTGTTGTCCACGTCGGCGGTATAGTCTCGAAAGCCAAGCTCTCTAACGACTTCATCTAATTTTTGTAGCAGAGGTACTCCCGACTCCGTATGTTCTGAAAATAAACCGATCGCAGGAATAAAGGTATCGGTTAGTTGTAAAGAGATGAAAACGGCCGGAATGGTGTAAGCAATAATAAGCACAACGTATTGCGCTACTTGGGTATAGGTGATGCCCTTCATGCCGCCTAATACGGCGTATAGGAAGACCACAACCGCGGCAATCATTAGGCCAGTATCGTTACTAACTTCTAAGAAACGAGAGAAAGCCACGCCAGCCCCCGTCATCTGACCTATTACATAGGTAACAGACGCTATGATCAAACAAGCAACAGCAACCAAACGGGCGGCCGGGCTGTAAAAGCGATCACCGATAAAGTCTGGAACAGTAAACTTACCAAATTTACGTAGGTAAGGCGCCAATAACATGGCCAAAAGAACGTAACCACCAGTCCATCCCATTAGGAACGTAGAGTTAGCGTAACCACCTGCGGCGATTAAACCTGCCATCGAAATAAAAGACGCGGCTGACATCCAGTCTGCGGCGGTCGCCATACCGTTCATCACAGGATGAACACCACCGCCAGCGACGTAAAACTCTTTTGTTGAACCTGCCCTTGCCCAAATCGCGATGCCGATATACAACGCAAAAGACGCACCAACAAATAATAAGTTAATTGTAAATTGACTCATGGTTGCTTACTCCTCAAGTCCATATTCTTTATCTAACTTATTCATTTTCCATGCGTAATGGAAAATAATCCCCATAAAGGTAATAATGGAGCCCTGTTGGGCAAACCAAAAACCGAGGTCAGCGCCTCCAATCTCAATACCAGAGAGTAGAGGGCGTAATAGAATACCGCAGCCATAAGAAACGAAAGCCCAAACGAATAAACTGCCTAAAATCAGTCTGACGTTTGCCTTCCAATAGTTTTTAGCGTTGCTGTTTTGATCTGCCACAGGCGATCTCCTTTAAATTATAATTATTTTTATTTGCAAGCCTAATTTAACAGTACTATGACAAAGTGGGACCCCGACTTTAGTCTAAGAAAAGAAAAGAAAAGAAAATGAAGGAAATCTATGTTTAAGCGTATTCATCATGTGGCCATTATTTGCTCTGATTACGAAGTGTCTAAACACTTTTATACTCAAATTTTGCAATTAGAGGTGATTGCTGAAAATTACCGAGAAGCACGGCAGTCTTATAAATTGGACCTACGACTACCAGATGGAGGGCAGATAGAACTTTTTTCTTTTGTTAATCCTCCAAAGCGGCCATCGACACCTGAAGCTCAGGGGTTACGACATTTGGCTTTTGTCGTTGAGTCAGTTGAAAAGACAACGTCTTATTTGCAAGAAAAAGGTGTCGAAGTAGAAGTGATCAGAACCGATGAGTTTACGGGCAAGCTCTTTACTTTTTTTCAAGATCCAGATGGCTTGCCCTTAGAATTATATGAGGAATAAAGCGTTAGTTTGCTAAGAGGAATTTGCTTATGTCTTTTGAATAGGCGATCGTCCCTTGGTTAACAAACGCTTCATGATTTTTTTCTACTTCATCTATGGCATAGAAATAATTGACCAGTAGGCCTGCAGATTGGCTCAATCCTTTAGTGGATTTGTCCCCCATCCAGTTAAGACGTTCAACACGAGCGCCATTGCCTAAATGAAAACGGGTTACCGGATCATACGGTTTGTTTGCTTTTTTAGCGTTGACGATATAGTGAGCACAGAGCTTTGTTAACACGGGTTGTAATAATTCGCAATGCTCTTGGCTGGTGGACCAATCGGTTTCACTTAACAAGCTTAAAGTGGAACGATTACTTTGAGTGAGGAAGGTACTTTCTTTGTTATCGAGTTCCTGTGATAACCAACGACGGAAACTTGGAATGGGTGACAGTGTAGAGAACTGAGTTAACTCTGGAAACTCTTTTTTCAATTCCATTACGACTTGTTTTATTAAGAAATTACCAAAAGAAATGCCTGCTAAGCCAGCTTGACAGTTACTAATGGAATAAAAAATTGCGGTATCCACATCGGCGTCGCCCTTCTCACTTTGTGGGTCTGGATCAATTAAAGGCTCAATGGATCCCGCTAAACCATTTACCAGCGCTACCTCAACAAAGATAAGTGGTTCATTTGGTAAAGACGCATGGAAAAAAGCATAGCAACGGCGGTTCGGCCCCAAGCGTTTTTTCAAGTCGTTCCAGCCCGACATAAAGTGGACAGCTTCGTATTCAATCAGTTTTTCTAAAATGACCGCAGGTGTATTCCAATCAATTTCAGCGATGGTTAAAAAGCCACGGTTGAACCATGATTTTAATAAATGCAATAAGTCAAAGTCGATTGGCTTTAGTTCAGGGTGGTTTTTCACTAAGCGTAGGAAATCTTTACGCAAGGAAACAATTACCTCCGTACCTTGAGTGGCCATATTCATTCGTTTGAAAAGCTTTTGGCGTGGTGCTTCTATAGCGCTGCTTAACGCAACATAGCTTTCATAGTTTGGCTCGTTACGGTAAGCATTGGCGAGTTCAACTACCGCATCGGGATCTGGTGAATAACAGTCAATTAAATGATGAAAAAAGCTGAGTTTTTTTTCATCATCGGCGGCTTGATAGGCCGCTGCAACTTCATTAGCGATAGCGGTTCCAAGCGCTTCACCCTTGTTAGACATGAGATCTGCGCAGTACTCTTCTAATGTTTTTGATTTACGAGTGTCGTTTTTACGAGACAGCATCTCCCTTCCGACATCGGCGACAGAACTTAGCCATTTATTCAATAACATACAAACCCTTAACTCTTATGATTTTGGCGTAAATTGATTCTTCAAATATTGTCGCATGCGCATCAAAAATTCGCACCTGTCTTCTATGGATTATAAAGCAGGGATGATAAAGGAATAAACTTGATGTGTATTCTGTAGGTTCTTCTATAGTTAAGGAATGCCTTGTTTAAGTTAATAATAACTCGGGTGATGATGATCACAGTGTCTCTAATACCTTGATCTTCCAATTTTAAGGGTAGTGCAAGTGCTTTCTAATAAAACGGTTTCTATAGGCTTACTATTAATCGCGAATGCGTTACTTGTGGTGCTGCTTATCGTTGCGAGTAATCAATGGTGGTGGCAAAAACTTGATGATTTAGACAGCCAAATAAAAGCCGTATCCCAATCATCAGAAACATCTAATGCCGCTCTTTTGAAGTTGGTGAACTCTCAACTTCCATTAAAGGAATTGTTAGCGGACAGTGCGTTTAAAACACAAGCGTTCATGGTTGAACTTGAATTTTTAGTTTTTGACTCATCTAGAGATTACGACAAAATATTACAAATAAAAGAAAGTTTGTTGAAAATTAAGTCGGATATAGAAAGCGCCTGGCCAGATTCTATGGACGCAAAATTACTGGGTCTTTATAAAGAGAATGCAGAAATCATAATCGATATAATTAATGAAGTATTAGGAACGTCCAGCCCTATTCAATTGCAACGGCTAATGGAAGATTCGGAAGATATATTTAATAATCTTAATGAAGTGAAAAGTGAAATCGCTTTTCGTAATTATTGGTTGTTTGAAGTCGCGTCAGACCGTGTTGTTTACGCAACTCAGGATTCTAAAAAACATATTCTGGAATTGGAAAATACGTCTTCTCAAATTATTCATAGAAGTATTGTTTTCATGGTTTTTTGTACGCTTCTTATACTGTTACTGCAGTGGAGCCTTTACTACATTATTCGAAAACGCTTATCCGGTCTCGTTCATACCATGATGGCGATTACAGAAAAAGGACACTTACATGAAAGGGTATTAACTGAAAATAGAAATGACTTAATTGGCAATATAGGCCATATATTTAATTTAATGATGTCTAGGCTTGAAATGAGTCAAAAACTATTACAGGAGCAGAAAGAGAGAGCGGAATCTGCTACGCAGGCTAAAAGTGACTTTTTAGCCAATATGAGCCATGAAATTCGTACACCAGTGCATGCGATTACCGGATTAATTTATTTAATGAGAGAGCAACAGCTTACTCCAACTCTTAGTGGTTATATTGATAAAGCAGACACAGCATCGGAAGCATTGGTTCATATTATAAATGATGTTCTGGACTTTTCAAAAATATCAGCGGGCAAAATTGAGTTAGAAAATAAACCGTTTGAGCTGTTACCGAGCCTTGAAAAACACATCGATCTATTTAGTAGTAAATTTAATTTGAAGCAGCTCGACTTTGCGTTGATTATTGATAAAAGTGTACCCAGAAGAGTCGTTGGTGATGATTTACGTCTCAATCAAATACTTATTAATCTTATTAATAATGCGCTGAAATTTACTCACAGTGGAAGCGTCCAATTGAAAGTGCGTTGTACTTTTCAATCTGAAAGTGACGTTTTCTTAACATTTATAGTTGAAGATACCGGTGTCGGCATTGAAGAAGGAAGAATACCAACACTTTTTGATGCCTTTTATCAGGGGGATGTTTCTACTACTCGAAAATACGGAGGGACAGGCCTGGGTTTGGCTATAAGTCAAAAGTTAAGCGAATTAATGGAAGGCTGGATACAGGTAAAAAGCAAAGTCGATCGTGGATCGGTCTTTACGTTAAATGTAAAGCTTGGTATTGACACGGATATTGAACAACTGGTTTTCCCTTTGCTCCCAGAAAAAAAGGCAACCACAGATATCCTCTGTGTTTGCAGCCGAGGAAGCCAGACTACAATGATGATGTCCATGTTGACGACAATGGGCTTTTCAGTTGTGTTTGTTGAAACATTAAAACAAGCTCAAGATTTGCTCTCAAAGAGTTCATCCATGTATGAGTTTGGGATGGCGTTGATCGATATTCCTCTTCAACTTAGTCTGACACATAAATTATTGATTGACAGTATTGCTGAATATAATCTTTTGCTCACTATCCCAATTGCATTTATTGCAGAGGTAAAAAAAGAAGTGGATACCGTTACGGTTATTCAAATCATAGAAAGACCGATTAAGCCTTCTAAGCTGTTTAATGCCATTATGTCTACTTTAGGCTACCCAAAAGAATTACAACTGTCTTCGGATAACAGCGGCATTGAAGACTTTAAACGACGTCAATTAAATCAGATAAAGGTTGGAGGGGCGAAAGTCCTGATCGTCGAGGATGTAGTGATTAATCAACAAATTCTTAGTGAAATTCTAGTCAGTGGAGGGGTGCGAATTCAGTTAGCCGATAACGGCAAACAAGCGGTCGAAATTTTAGAAGATGAATGTTTTGATTTAATTTTGATGGACTTACAGATGCCTGTTATGGGTGGTGTTGAAGCGACCAAGTTTATTCGTCAACAATTGAAAATCGAAAAATTACCTATTATTGCCATTACCGCTAATACGATGAAAGGCGTGATTGATGAGTGCAAAGAGGCTGGCTTTAATGACTATTTAAGTAAACCTTTAGATGTGAATCAACTTTGGGACGTTTTAGGCTTGTGGATCGCTCCTGCAGAACGCGCTTTCCTACCCATTAGTGACCATAATAATGAATCAATGGACGACGTATCCTTCTTGCAAAATCAAACATTAGGCATCGACTTGATCCTAGGTTTAGAGAGAGTTAATGGAAATAAAACATTATATTGCTCTTTATTAAGTGATTTTTCAAACGAGTTTAGTGGCAGTTATACCCAACTTAAACGTTATTTAGATAATAAAGAGTATGCTAATTTAGCTCAATTAGCGCATGCGATAAAAGGGGTGTCCGCCAATTTGGGTATGTATTTATTATCAAAGATAAGTTATGCAATAGAGAAACAAGCTAAGAGATTAATCGGGTGTTCAGAAATGGATTTAATGAAAGAAATTCAAGATAGTGATGATTTATTGGAAAATTTTGCAACCTTATTTGATCAAGCTGAAAACAGTCTATCTCAAGTTGTTATTTATCTTTTACCTATGAAAAATCAGTCTCTAAATAGCATAAAGAATGTTTCTGACATTGATTATCAAGAAGTCATTATGCTCTTAATGGATTTGAAAAAGCTCATTAATACAAGTGATGGTGAAGCGCTTGACCTTTTTGAAAAAATAAAAGAGCATGTTAAACCAATTGAAAAAAACAACTATATATTACTATTAGAGGAGCATTTACATCATTTTAATTTTGACGATGCATCAATCGCATTGGAACATGTAGATCAATTAATTAAACAAATGTTGTCAGAGAACATCTTACAATAAAGTCTAACAAGGTAGGATTATCATGGTTCAAGCGGTACATCGTCATAAAATTCTCGTTGTAGATGACGAAACCATTAATCTTAAAATGATGCTGAATGCATTAAAGGATGATTACACTACCTTGGTGGCTACTAATGGTATAAAAGCGTTAAAAATTGTCAGTTCTAAAAATCCTCCCGATTTGATTCTATTGGATATTTCTATGCCAGAAATGGATGGATATGAAGTATTCGAGAAAATAAAAGAGTACAAGCAGTGTGAAAACATTCCCATCATCTTCGTCACAGCCTCTTCTTCAGAGCAAGAGCAAATTAAAGGGCTTGAATTAGGTGCAGTAGATTATTTTACAAAGCCGATTTGTTTACCCATTTTAAGAGCGAAAATAAAAAGTCATTTAGAGATGAAACAACATCGTGACTTCATGACTTTATTATTGAACAAACAATATTTAGAAATGGAAAACCGCAATTCGTCGCATGAGAAAGATAGATTAGAGCAGCAAAATCGAATTCAGCGTTATATTGAAGAAGTTCAAGAGAATCAAGAGCGCCTTCAGCTTTCTTTGTGGGGAAGTGGCGATGAGCTTTGGGATTGGAATTTAACAAATGGTGAGTTTAGACGTAAAAATCCATTGCCTCTGAAGCTGGAAGACATTCCAATTTTTAGCCACATCGACGCCTTTCAACCTCTTATACATACCGAAGATTTTGTGGATCTTAAGAAAAGTTTTTTTGATCATTTAAAAAATGAAGCTGAATATTTTGAAGCCACTTTTCGTTCCAAAAGCGATCGAGATGAATGGGTGTGGCTGTTGTTAAGAGGTAAGGTGGTTAATCGTGACCCTAATAACCAACCAATTAGAATATCTGGAACCTTAAAAAACATTTCTCGTTTAAAACAAGCAGAGCAAGACCTTTTACTGGCGGCAAAGTCTTTCGAAAATATTTTTGATGCGGTCTGGGTGTGTGATCATAATTGGAAAATACTAAAAATAAATACAGCGTTTACGACTATTACTGAGTTTACCGCTGAGGATGTGCTCGGAAAATCATTGCTTACATTAATGGGTGAGCCATATAAAGAAGTATTGCATATGTTTGCTGGCCAACTGTTAAGTAATACGAAAAATGATACTTACAGTCGTGAAGAAGTGTGGGGCGTTGATAAACAAGGCAATTACTTTCCTCAAGAACTTAATATCAGTGTGCTAAGAGATCAAACGAATGTGGTTACCCATTTTATTGGTGCTTTTACTGATATTACTTATCGTAAAAATGCGGAAGACAAACTGCGTTATTTAGCTAATTACGATAGTCTTACTGGGTTACCAAATAGAACACTTTTTATGGAACGCATTCAGCATGCCATTGATGTAGCTCATCGTAATAAGCATCAAATGGCAGTAGTTTTCTTAGATTTAGATAATTTTAAAAGCATAAATGATACCTTGGGTCATGCTTCTGGCGACATTTTACTTAAGGAAATTGGAAAGCGTTTGTCCAGTTCGATAAGAGATTGTGATACCGCAGCACGTTTAGGGGCGGATGAGTTTGCTCTTATATTGGAACAGGTGAATCATACCAGTGAAATTTTGCCTATTGCAGAACGTATATTAAGTTACATAGCAAAGCCGCTAAATTTAGCCGGCTCTCAGGTAAGCCTTTCGGCAAGTATCGGAATAACGGCTTACCCTGATGATAGTAATAATTACAAGGACCTTTTGAGGCATGCTGATATTGCCATGTATCATGCCAAATCGTTAGGGCGTAACAATATACAGTTTTATACGAAAGAAATGGATCATCGTTCTTTATTTCGTTTGGAATTAGAACAGCAGCTGCATAACCTTGTTACTAATGACCAGTTCTTGATTAACTATCAACCAAAAGTGACGCTTTCAACAGGTAAAATTGATGGATTAGAAGCACTCGTCCGTTGGAATCATCCTAAGCACGGGTTAATTCCTCCAGATATGTTTATCTCTTTGGCAGAAGAAACGGGGCATATCGTGCGTCTTGGCGAAGCCATTTTGAGAAAAGCCTGTAAAGAGTCAAAAGAGTGGTGGGACACTAAACAAATTACTGGCCGTTTGGCTTTGAATTTATCGGCCGTTCAAATTGCTCAAGAAAACTTACCTTTAAGAGTGGCAAGTATTCTGGAGGAAACGGGGTTTAAAGCAGAAAACTTAGAATTTGAAATTACTGAAAGCTCAATGATGGAGAATCAAAGGTTAGCCGAAAAACAGATGTTGGCTTTTCAAAATATGGGTATTCATTTATCTATTGACGATTTTGGTACGGGGTACTCATCACTGAGTAGGGTCAAAGATTTGTCTGTTAATACCATTAAAATAGACAGAAGCTTTATTAAGGATATTAATCACTCAGCAAAAGACAAAGGAATCGTCGCTTCTATTATCAGTTTGGCGCACCATCTAAACTTAAAAGTCATCGCCGAGGGCGTTGAGACCTTGGAGCAAAAAGCCATACTTACCGAATTGCACTGCGATGAAATGCAAGGATATGTCTTTAGTCGACCAATTGCGAATATGGCTATTAATGAATTATTGGAGAAGCAATAACGTAACGTCTTTATTCTATTTCGAATTGAAAAATACTTAATAGATTTTTATAAAAATTGCTACGCGATGTTATTCGCACCTTCCCTAGTAGATGAGTCTTTTTGTTATCCTAGACATGCCCTTTTTACTGTGTTTTTACCGTTATCTTTATGTGTTCTCTAGCGCCTTTTTAATGCCCTTCTTAATGGAAAGTTAATACAAATAATTCTGTCGTTAAAAAGTCATAATTTGTCGTGAATTGAGACATGCATAAACGATAAAAATGAATAATGTCAGCTTATTCTCACGGGTATTTAAGAGAAAATAGTCTGATTTTACTCATAAATATCCCACTCTAGACTGTTTTGTAGTAAGGGGTATTTGTATGTTTATGGCTTTCGTTTTTGCTTTAAATCAGATCTTAAGTCATGGGTTCGGCCTATTTTTATTTGCCGCGCTTGTCCCCTTGATGCGCGAAACTATTGCTATAAGTCACTGGCATCTGGCTCTTGTTGGTGCGTTAACACAAATTGCGTATTTACTTGGCGCTCTTTTACTGGGAGCCGTGGGACATAGAATAGGGACGGCAAAACTGTCTATTATGACAGGAATTTTAACCTCATCCTTATTATTTAGTCTGTCTGTGATAGAAGAGCCTGTCGTTATTATTGCCCTTCTTACTATACTGGCGGCGAGTGCCGCAATGAGTTGGGGAACCATAGTAGAAATCATAAGTCGTTATGCTCAGAGACAGCATCGCTCGACGTATTTAGCCACAGCATCAAGTGGCACAGCCTGGGGGTATGCTATAAATGGCGGACTTATTTTGTTGGTCGCTCCTCTTGTTGGTTGGCAAGCCAGTTGGTTATTTGCGTCTTTATATGGCGTGTTCGTGGTTTGCCTTACCTGTTATCTACTCGTGAAATTAAAGTCAGAAAAAACAGAACGTCTTGATAAAGGTGTTTCCGGTTCCAACCTTGAACCAAACCAAAATGCACTCTCATTTGGTTTATTAATGAATACCATCAGACATCACCGAGTGGCATTTTTTTCTTGTTTAATTTGCTTTTTAGTCGGGTTTGCCACTATGCCATTTTCTAACTGGTTAAATACGTATTTAGATAGTTTAGGTCTGTCTTCGGATTTGGGTGGCTATACTTGGGCTATCGCAGGTGTGAGCGGTATGTTTGCCGGCGTTCTAGTGGGTAAGTTAGCGGATAAAAAAAGTCATGCGTATTCGTTATTAAGCATTTTCAGTGTGTTTTTTGTCTGTATTCTTTTCTTCCTTTACGATGCGGCATTGTTTGCTCCCTTGGCTGGCTTTGGTTATGGATTGATGTATTTTCCAATGTGGGGTGTGGTGGCTGGTTGGGTTGGCCAGTCTTTCGGAGCCACAGCAACAATGCAAATTAATGGTATATGCATGGTTACTTTTGGACTCGGAGGCACCCTAGGGAATGTTATTGCAGGTTATATTTTTGAGTTGACCCATTCTCTGAATCTGGTATTTGTTCTCATCGCCATCGATGCTTTTTTACTGGTTCTGCTTGGAAGTTGGATTATGTGGCAGCAAAAACGTCGACTAACCCTGTTTGATAACATCGCTGAGCTAGCCTAATGGTATCGCATAAGACGATTAACGAGACACACCGTATTTATATCAGCCATTCATCTAATGAGTGGCGCCGTTCTCACTGGAAGTTGAGTACTGAATGATACTCGAAATAATAGGGTGTTAATGTGTGAGGTTGCTTCGTTTTAGAAAAAGTCGCGCGGCTTAAGTTGACGTTTTTTCTTTAAACTCGCATAGATCTTCTATAATGCAGGCATCGCATTTAGGCTTGCGGGCAACGCAAATATACCGCCCGTGTAAAATCATCCAATGATGGGCGTCAAGTAAAAACTCTTTCGGAACAAACTTTAATAGCTTGGCTTCGACTTCTAATACATCTTTACCGGGAGCTACTTTGGTGCGGTTACCGAAGCGAAAAATATGGGTGTCTACCGCCATGGCGATTTGACGAAAGGCGGTATTTAACACCACGTTCGCTGTTTTACGACCTACGCCGGGTAGGGCTTCTAAAGCTTCTCGGTTATCGGGAACCACACTGTTGTGTTTTTCGATCAGTAAACGGCAGGTTTTGATGGTGTTTTCGGCTTTTGCATTAAAGAGTCCAATGGTCTTGATGTATTCTTTTAGCCCATCTACACCCAGAGCAAGTATGGCTTCGGGTGTATTTGCTACCGGAAAGAGTTTACGAGTGGCTTTGTTGACGCTCACATCGGTGGCTTGTGCTGAAAGCAAAACAGCAATAAGCAATTCAAACGGTGAACTGTATTCGAGTTCAGTTTTAGGGTTAGGGTTTTCGGCTCGTAAGCGGCTAAAAATCTCATGTCTTTTGTGCTTATTCACTGTTGTGCCTTTGTGCTCTTTCAATGAAAAGAAGTGATTTCTCTTAAATAGTATGTGATTAATGAGGCGTTAGTTGACTCTTAACGCTTGTCATTAAGCCACATTGCCTGTCACTCGAACACGCTTTGAGCCGGGAGCTGTTTTTTCCTTTTTGGCTTCTATACGTGCTTTTTCTTTTTGATCCCAATAATTTTTTAAGGCAATTAACAGCCCTAAACCAATGAAGGCTCCGGGAGGTAAAATAGCAAACAGAACATCGTGGTAATCTGAGAAAACGACCCATTTCCAATGGTTAGCCATGTCTCCAAATAATAATGACATATCAGAGAAAAGCGTCCCTTGGCCAACCAATTCTCGCATTCCTCCCAGAAGCACTAGAATGGCCATGAACCCAAGTCCCATCATAAATCCATCTAAGGCTGAAGGTAGAATAGGATTACGACTGGCGAAAGCATCTGCACGTCCTAAGATGGCGCAGTTGGTTACGATAAGAGGAATGAAAATGCCTAAAATCTGATAAAGTTCATAGGTGTATGCCTGCATTAATAGCTCAATACAGGTTGTGAAGGAGGCGATGATCATCACAAACGCAGGTAGCCGGACGGCATCGGCCACGTAATTGCGTATTAATGAAACCGCCATATTCGATCCGACTAATACCACCAGAGTGGCTAGCCCTAATCCAATGGCATTGACTACTGTGCTGGTTACGGCCAGTAATGGACAGAGCCCCAATAATTGAACCAAGGCTGGGTTGTTTTTCCAGATGCCGTTATAGACGATCTCAGCGTAATCGGTACCTGTTTTGCTTGCTTCTATTGTGTCATCAACTAGGTTGTTATCACTCATGTTGTTTCCTATAACGGCTAAAGCTTGATGGTTAACGTTTTAATAAGCTGTCTTTATTTTGTTCAAAATAGATGAGCGTATTTTTTATCGATCGAACGACAGCACGGGGGGTGATCGTTGCGCCGGTGAATTGATCAAACTCACCACCATCTTTTTTAACTTGCCATTTTTTATCCTGATCTTCCCCTAGAAAGGTGCCAACAAAACTGTGAACCCAAGGGGATTTTTTTACATCTACTTTATCACCCAATCCCGGTGTTTCTTTATGGCTGATAATACGAGTACCTGTAACAATACTGTTTTTATCGATAGCGACCAAAAGCTCTAAATTGCCGTTGTAACCCCCAGGCGCCGTTGTTTCAAAAATAATGGCCGTTACCTCGTTGTTCATTCGGGCGAGGTAGGCGTGATGCGGCTCGCTTGAGCCCAGTAACGAATCGTTTAAGGTAATAACATCGGTGTATAGCTCATTATTGTAGCGGTCGGATGGTAAAATTTCACTAAAGGCGGCCAGCTGCGCTTCAATGATGTTTTTTTCGATGGTGGCTTTAGTGAATTGCTGCGTCACCGCAATAAAACCAGCCGTGACGACAGCAAAAATACCTAACCCAAGACTGTTACGACGAATAGAAGCAATAATATCCATTATTTTGAGTCTCCGATTTTAAGGCCTTTTTTGGCTTTTTTATGGCCATAAGAGCGTGGCTGGCTGTAATAATCGATAAACGGAGCCGCAAAGTTCATTAATAAGACGGCGAATGCGACGGCATCTGGATACCCCCCCCACGTCCTAATAATGAAAATTAAAATGCCGATACCACACCCATAGAAAAGTTTGCCTCTATTACTGGTGCAAGAAGATACAGGGTCAGTGGCAATAAAAAAGGCACCAAACATGGCGGCGCCCGTTGTAAGGTGGAAATAGGGGGTGGCGGCGTTACTGACATCAACAATATAAAACAACGAGGCCATTACCGCCAATGCACCTAAAAGGGCGACAGGGGTGTGCCATGTGATGATTCGAAAATACAGTAAAGCAAGACCACCCACAAGGTACGCCATATTGACATAGAACCAGTTAGATAGGTTGGATGTGCTTAAGCCTTCGACACTGGCAAAGGCTTCAGAACTCATTAACCCTTCTTTATGTTTAAATGCATCCAAAGGCGTGGCCATGGTGTAACTGTCTATCACGGGTACGCCAGCAAAAATGGCGGCGAATGAATCAACAAAAGGTAAGGTCGCTTGAGCGGTGACGATGTCGGCTGAACCTAGCCATTGTGTCATTGGCACGGGGAAAGAAACTAAGACAATCGCATACCCCACCATCGCTGGGTTAAATGGGTTGTTGCCTAAGCCTCCATAAACCTGTTTAGCAAATACAATGGCGAAGGAACTGGCTGTTACTGTTAACCACCAAGGCACACTAGGAGGTAAAGCCAAGCCGAGCAGAACGGCTGTCAGGACGGCACTGTAATCTTTTAAAAAGAAGTTAATGGCGCGTTGGCGCATTTTTAAAATGAGGGCTTCACTGACCAGTGCCGCGATAATGGCAATGACTATATTCAGTAAGGTCCCCCAACCAAAAAGGGCGGTCTGTACGACGAATCCTGGTAAAGTCGCCGCAATAACCATGAGCATGACCCACGAGGTTTTACGGCCTGCTCTTTGAGAATGAGGAGAGGTAATCCTTAAAAGTGCCATTTAGTTTTTCTCTTGCGTGTTGAGGAGTTGAGCCAGTTCGGTTTCAGCGGCGGTTTGAGCGGCTTGCTTCTCACTGATGGCAATGTGTATCTCTGCGGCGTTCTCTGGCTCTTTCTCTAATTTTTTCTTAAGTTTACTGAGTTGAGCTTTTGCTAACGCAACGGCAATCTTTTGTTTTTTGATCTGCTCTGTAAGAGGGTTTGTTGTGCCCTCTTTAGGCGCCGTTTCTTTGTTTCCTGATGACTCTGCAAGTTGAGCGAGTTGTGATTGAAGATCAGCAAGTTTGGCCTCACTTTCTGTCAGTTTTTGTGGCAACCCTGATGCATCGATGCTCGCCTCATCTAAGCCTTCGGCTTTCATCGCTTCGATATTTTTCTTGGCTTTTTTAACCGCCGCATTAGCGATAGCGACATCGATTTTAAGTTTTTTGCTTGCCAATTGAGTATCGTCAGCTGTTGTTGATGCGTTGTTTGCCGAGGACGTCTTTTCGGAAGTATCTTGAGCCGAGCGAGCTTGTTCCAGTGCGGTTGTTGCTGTCGCTAAAGAGTGCTCCAGATCGGTGGCACGTAAAGTCGCTGTCTGAAGTTGTTTATTAAGCTCATCAAGCTCGGGTGCATTAATGTCCTGTGCTCGTTTAATGGCTTTTTCAATTTTCTTCACGGCGGCTTTCGCAATGGCGGCATCAATTTTTAATTGCTTCACGGCCGCTTCTTCAGAATTGGTGATTTTTGGCGCTTTGGCCGGAGCTGGTGCCAGAGTACTTAACTCATTTTCTAATTGGCTGAGCGTATTCTTTTGTTCATTCACCTCAAGTTGAAGTTGAGTGATGGACTCGGTTCTTTCTTCTTCTTGAGCCGTTGTTAGTGTTTTTTCTAATTTTTTCAATTTTGCTTTTGCAATGGCAATGTCTACTTTGAGTTTCTTACTGGCATCATTCGCCGATGGTTTCGCCGTTTCTGTTTGTGTGGCGGGTGCCACTTTTTTATCGGTGTCTTTTTTCGGTGCGGGCTTGGCACGAGCAAGGCGTTTGGCTTCTTTTTCCGCTGCTTCGGCTTCTTGACGCGCTTTACGTGCTTCAAAGCGCAGTTTTGCATGATCGGATTTTATGTTCGCTTCACGAGCGTCACGGATCTCACTTTTGCCGTGACGGTAATATTGTACTAATGGAATGCTGCTCGGACAGACATAGGAGCAAGCTCCGCATTCGATGCAATCAAACAGATTGTAATGCTCTGCCTTTTCAAATTCTTGGCTCTTGGTAAACCACAATAACTGTTGTGGTAATAGGCTTGCAGGACAAACCTGTTCACACATTCCACAACGAATACAAGCTTGCTCTGGCTCTGGTTGAGGCAATTCTTTTGCTGTGGCCGCTAAAATACAGTTGGTGGTTTTTACCACAGGAACCGATGGGTTCTCTAAGGTAAAGCCCATCATTGGGCCACCCATAATTAAGCGCTGTAATGTGGCGTCATCACAGTCGGCGTATTCTAATAAGTGATCAATCGGGGTGCCCAAAAGAACCTCAACATTTTGAGGTTGAGAGAAGGCATCGCCAGTGAGTGTGGTGATACGTGAAATCAGTGGTTGACCAAGCACAACCGCATCGTATATCGCGACACAGGTACCGACATTTTGACAAATAATGCCAATATCAATAGGGTGTTTACCACTTGGTACCTCTCTGTCTGTAAGTAATTGGATCAGTTGTTTTTCACCGCCAGAAGGGTATTTGGTTGGGACAATGGCTAACTTAATTTGATTTTCAAGGTGACGAGCGCGAATTTCATTCTGTAGTTGCTCAATTGCTTGTGGTTTGTTGTCTTCAATACCAATGAGTACTTCGTTGGCTTCCGCTAGAAATTGCAGAATTTGGATGCCTTGTACGAGTTGTGCGGTTTTCTCGCGCATTAGCATATCGTCAGCCGTAATATAAGGTTCACATTCCGCTGCATTGATAATTAAATACTCAAGGTTGTTTTTTTGTGCGCCTTGTAATTTGACCTGAGTTGGGAAACCCGCGCCACCCATGCCGACAATCCCCATTTCAGCCAGGTAGGTAAGCACATCTGTTTTGGTGGACTCCTGCCAAAGTGGCATGGGTCTAAGGTCACACCATCTTTCCACATTGTCTGGTTGAAGTATGATGCAAAGGTCACTTAAACCGGATGGGTGTGCAATGGCTCTGTCTTCAATCGCGATGATTTTACCTGAGGTTGGCGCATGCAAAAAACTGCTCAAAAAGCCATTGTTGATGGCGATTGTTTGACCTTTTAAGACACTATCGCCAACACTGACAAGCGGCCTAGATGCTTGACCAATATGTTGTCCTAGAGGCAAAACAAGCTCTTTAGGCAGTTTTGGCCTTCCTAAAGGTAAGGTCAGTGACTGGGTTTTATTTTGTTCAGGGTGAATACCACCATGAAAGTCAAAAATAGGTGCGGTAGGTAGCATTTTAGTGACTGGCCTCCGTTGAAGGTTGACGGTCAGTAGCGATTAAACTTCCAGGGCGTGACATTGGTCCGATCGGCTTGTCCCAAGACCAGGTTTTTGTGGTGACACCCACTTCCACCATATCAATACAATCGACAGGGCATGGATCAATGCATAAATCACACCCGGTACATTCGTCAGCAATAACGGTGTGCATTTGTTTTGCGGCCCCTAAAATGGCATCAACAGGACACGCTTGGATGCACTTAGTACAGCCAATGCATTCTTCTTCACGAATCACGGCAACTCGAGTGGCTGTCTCTTCTCCGTGGTCTCCATCGAGGGGAATGGCTTCCACGTCAAGTAGGTCGGCCAGCGCCTGAATCGTGGCTTGACCTCCGGGAGGACAGTGGTTAATCGCTTCACCATTAGCAATGGCTTCGGCATAAGGACGGCACCCCGGGTGACCACATTGACCACACTGTGTTTGTGGCAGGATAGCGTCTATTTCATCGACAATTGGGTCGCCTTCAACGTGGAAACGCACGTTGGCAAAACCCAGAATGGCGCCAAAGATAAGCGAAAGAACTAACAGAATGCCTACAGCAATAAGTATGGTTGTCATATTGGGCCTATATCTGCACTAAACCAGTAAAGCCCATAAAGGCTAGGGCCATTAAACCTGCGGTGACCATGCCAATGGCCGAACCACGAAAGGCCATTGGCACATCAGCCACATTAATTCGCTCACGCATGGCTGAAAATAAAATTAATACGAAGGCAAACCCCACGGCGGCCCCAAACCCATAAAGAAGGGAATCAACAAAACCGTGTTGTTTACTGGTGTTTTGTAAAGCAACCCCTAATACCGCGCAGTTAGTGGTGATTAAAGGCAAGAAAATCCCCAAAACTCGATAAAGTAAGGGGCTGGTTTTGCGGACGACCATTTCAGTAAATTGCACAACAACGGCAATCACAAGAATAAATGAAATGGTTTTCAAGTACTCCAGACCAAATGGACGCAAAATATATTCGAAGGTCAAATAACTGCATAAGCTCGACAAGGTTAAAACGAATGTTGTCGCCATAGCCATACCGATAGAGGTTTCTAATTTACTAGAAACACCCATAAAAGGGCAAAGGCCTAAAAATTGCACCAATACAAAATTGTTTACCAATATTGTACTGACCAAAATTAAGAGATAGTCAGTCATCTCACGTCCAATTTAAAAATATGATGAGTTTAAAAGTAGCGCACGTAAAAGGGATAATACGTACTGCGTAACTATACCAAGCTGCTTATAACTAATAAAACTAAAAGAGGAGTTTGCTTAGTTTTATTTAGAATATATTTAATAGGCTATTCTTATAAGAATAGGTTTGTTTATTATTATTTGAAGTACTATTGATAAAGTCGAGAGACGCTTCATTTAGTGCCAAATATGAGTCATAAAAAGGGCCAGCCGCAATGAGGTACGATTGGCCCTTTGACTATTTAAAGCATCGTACTACATAATTCGTTGCCCAGGCTTGGCACCACTATGTGGCTCCATTAGGTAAATTTCTTCACCACCAGGACCCGCCGCTAAAACCATGCCTTCAGATAAGCCAAATTTCATTTTACGTGGGGCTAAGTTTGCCACCATAACGGTCAACTTGCCTTCTAGATCTTCCGGTTTGTAAGCGGACTTAATGCCAGAAAAAACAGTGCGTGTTTCGCCACCTAAATCCAGTGTTAATTTTAATAATTTATTGGCTTTTGGAACGTGTTCTGCTTTTGCGATCAACGCCACGCGTAAATCCACTTTGGCAAAGGCATCAAAGTCGATTTCTTCATTAATCGGCTCTTTTGATAACTCGGTCTCTTCTTCCGCTTTATCCTCTGCGGCGACAGCGATTTCCTTTGCGGCGTCGGCGACGGCTTGTTTTGATTCTTCAACCATGGCTTCTATTTGCTTAGCATCGATACGCCCCATCAGAGGGGAGAATTTATTCACCTGTGTACCAAAGAGTAATTCACTGCGGTTGTCCCACGTCAGTTCCTTATTTAAGAAAGCTTCGGCGTCTGTCACTAACGTCGGCATAACGGGCTTTAGATAGGTCATTAAAATACTGAATAGATTTAACGCCACTGTACAGACTTCTTGCGCTTTACCAAGAGTGTCTTCGTTCTTGGCCAATACCCAAGGAGCCTGATCAGCAATATAAGTATTAGCGATGTCAGCAAGACGCATAATTTCACGAATGGCTTTACCGTATTCTCTTTGCTCAAAGAATTGCGCAATTACGTCACCGGCATCGATAAAGCTTTGTATCATGTCCATTTCAACAACATCCGCCGAGAGCGTGTTGTCGAATTTTTTGTTAATGAAACTCGCCGTGCGGCTGGCGATGTTAACGATTTTACCTACAACGTCTGAGTTAACTCGTTGTACAAAATCTTCTAAATTTAAGTCGATATCATCAATACTGTTATTCAATTTTGCCGCAAAGTAGTAACGGATATATTGAGGATCTAAATGGTTTAAGTAGGTTCTCGCCATAATGAAAGTACCGCGAGACTTTGACATCTTAGTGCCATTTACCGTCACGTAGCCATGGGCGTTTACGCCGGTTGGAGTACGGTAACCCGCCGAGTGCAACATAGCTGGCCAGAATAACGCATGGAAGTTAATAATGTCTTTACCGATAAAGTGATACAGCTCGGCTTCTGAATCTTTGCCCCAATAGTCATCAAACTCCAAACCTTCTGTACGATCACACAGGTTCTTGAAGCTGGCCATGTAGCCAATGGGTGCGTCTAGCCAAACGTAAAAATACTTACCTGGCGCATCGGGTATTTCAAAGCCAAAGTAGGGTGCATCACGGCTAATGTCCCATTCCTGTAAACCGGAATCTAGCCATTCCGCCAGTTTATTGGCCACCTGATCTTGTAAGGTTCCGCTGCGAGTCCATTTTGCCAAAAATTCTTGGAAGTCAGGCAATTTAAAGAAATAATGCTCGGATTCTTTTTCAACCGGTGTGGCACCAGAATACACTGAGCGAGGATCAATCATTTCCATTGGTGTGTAAGTGGCTGAACAGACTTCACAATTGTCACCGTACTGATCTTCAGCTTTGCATTTAGGGCAGGTTCCCTTGATAAAACGATCCGCTAGAAACATTTCTTTTTCTGGGTCGTAGGCTTGTACAATAGAACGAACGGAAATTTTATCGTTGGCGCGCAAGGCCATATAAATAGAAGAAGACAGCTCTTTATTCTCTTCTGAATGGGTCGTGTGGTAGTTATCGTAACCGATTAAGAAATCGTTGAAATCCGCCATGTGTTCTTTACGCACACCATCAATCAATTCTTCAGAGGTAATGCCTTGATTATTGGCTTTGATCATAATCGCGGTGCCGTGAGCATCGTCCGCACAAACCGCCGTACATAAGTGGCCTCTTAGTTTCTGAAAGCGTACCCAAATATCAGTTTGAATATGTTCTAGCATATGACCTAAATGAATGGGACCATTGGCATATGGAAGGGCGCTAGTAACTAAAATTTTGCGTTGCGTGTGTGCCATTTTATGTAAGCCTATTAAATATGATGACATTCCAGTCAGTGTATTTGAGATGGATACGAAAACACATCGCAAAAAAACCAATGGATTGTAGGTGGCGTTCGACTCTTTATGGTGTCCAAATCAGACTATTGACGTGCAATAGCGTGACTCAAGAAAAGCGAGATTCGAAGCGCGGTTAAAAATCTGACCGCGTAATTATAAGAACCACTGAAATAGGTGCAAGTGCTGGACTTGCTTTTATAGCAAATGCCCCCATTTTTTTTAATTATGAGCGTAATTTTACCCTTGCTCACGGTATTTTATTTTAGGAGAAGCGTTTCATGTTAACTGACGTGCAAATATTGTCTGAACTAAAGGCATTAGTGGATGAAAACTCACAGTCACCTTATGGCGATGTTTGGCAATTATCCAGTCACGCGGAGTCATTAACGCTTACGTTAAGCTTGCCTTACGTAGCTCAAACAGAAACACACAGTTTGATAAATCGAATCCAGGCGACATTAAGTCAGCTAGGCGATACTCGTAAAGTGGATTTAACGATTCAGAGTACAATTGAGTCCTACGGTACTCAAGGTAACTTACCGGGTATGACAGGCGTGAAAAATGTGATTGCCGTCGCGTCGGGTAAAGGGGGTGTTGGTAAATCTACTACAACGGTAAACCTTGCCTTAGCTATGGCCCAAGAAGGCGCAAAAGTGGGTATTTTAGACGCCGATATTTATGGCCCAAGCCAAGGCATGATGCTTGGTTTTGATGCGGATACACGACCTAAAGTACGTGATGAAAAGTTCTTCATTCCACCGGTTGCCCATGGGGTGCAAGTCATGTCGATGGCGTTTCTTATGACCAAAGATACGCCTGTTGCATGGCGCGGTCCAATGGTAACGGGCGCATTAATGCAGCTACTTACGCAAACGGATTGGGATGATCTTGATTTTTTGTTTGTCGATATGCCACCGGGTACGGGTGACATCCAGCTTACTTTATCGCAAAAAGTACCTGTCGCGGGTTCGGTTATCGTCACAACGCCACAAGACATTGCGTTATTGGACGCCCGCCGTGGTATTGAAATGTTTCGCAAAGTGAACATTCCTGTCTTAGGTGTGGTTGAAAATATGTCGACCCATATTTGTTCAAATTGCGGTCATCATGAAGCCATTTTTGGTGACGAAGGTGGAGAGGCCTTAGCACAGGAGTTTGATGTGAACGTATTGGGTAAATTACCGTTAAGTTTGGCGATACGTAAACAAAGTGATGCTGGCGTGCCGCCAGTTGTCAGCGATGAAAAAGGTGATGTTGCCGCCATTTATCATTCGATTGCACGCAAGCTTGGTGCTACTCTTGCCAATTCAAATACTTCTTTTGAAATGCCAACCATTGGCATGAGTGATGATTAAGGAAAAAAAATGCGTTTGTGTGACCGAGATATTATAGCCGCCCTTGATGAGGGCGTTATCACCATTGACCCAAGGCCAGATAACAATGCCATCAGTGGGGTATCCGTTGACCTAACATTAGGCAACTCGTTTCGGGTCTTTCAAGGGCATCCTGCACCTTACTTGGATCTAAGTGGTCCAAAAGAAGCGCTTAATAAAACCATAGAATCGGTGATGGGAGACGAAATCGTTCTGCCTGATGGAGAACCTTTCTTTATTCATCCTGGTGAATTGGTTTTGGGCGTTACGAAAGAATCCATTACGGTTCCCGAGCACCTTGTTGGCTGGCTAGATGGCCGCTCTTCTTTGGCGCGTTTGGGGCTTATGGTACACGTAACGGCGCATCGAATCGACCCGGGTTGGAGCGGTGGAATCGTATTAGAGTTTTTAAACGGTGGTAAATTACCGCTTGCCGTTCGCCCTGGTATGACCATTGGCGCGATTAATTTTGAAACCATGACTGGCGCGGCGGATCGCCCCTACAACAAGCGTGACAATGCTAAATATCGTGACCAAAGTTCAGCCGTTGGTAGCCGTATCAGTAATGATGAAAAATTACTTTAATTGTATACTCAGGTAATGAGCGGCTATTAAGGTTGTAAAAGCGTGTCTAAAACGAGCGTCTTTTACAACCTTATACTCTGTCAGACACAAAGAAACCGATAGGAACCTTGCGTGAAACAGCCTCTAAGAAAACTCTTTTTACCCTTATTGAATGTGTTTGAGCGCGGTGAGGGAGCGTTCTCTTATAAAGAATCTCATAGAACCATTTTAGTGATAATGGGCTGTATCTTTCTGCTGTTATCCTTAGGCATCGCCTATCTAGGCATCCACTTTAGCCAAGGCGGAGCCATAGTCCCCTTCATTGTGTTTTTTGGCGTCGCTGCCACCGCATTAGTTGTCGGGACACTCGGTTCAGACAGAGCCGTTTCAAAAGTTTGGGGTACAAGGCGTTAAGCTAGGCCTATTTGTTTATAACTGTTTTGTAGTTACAACCCTCGAAAGTCTCATTCTCATCACGATAAAATTTTCATGGCTGCCCAGAGTTATAAGTTCTAAAGCAAAGACTTCGTCATAATAACGATAACCAAGCAAGGTGACTTGATACAGTTGTAACAAGTGAGCGTACCAACGTGTGACCTAACGACCAAAGGCACAACGGCGATCGCCGTTCAAATTGAAAAGGACACGACTCAAGGCTGAGGAGAAAACGAGGCCAAGGGCCAGAAGCCAACAAGTCAGTTTGTCTGATACCCCGTAATGCCATTGCATCTCTCAATGCGTTCGTCGTTCTTTGTTGTGAGGTGAAGATACTGTTACTGGAAAAAGCGTTTCACATCGTCGTGTGTGGATCGGGACGCGAATTTTATTTTTGCTCCCATTGCAAATTCAATTTAAGCTAAAGTGTACCCACCTTTTTATCTTTTTAGGATATTTATGCATAAACTCCCCCCTCGTGCATTGGAATACCTTAATGCTATTGCGCGTTATAAAACACTGAGGAAAGCCGCCGCTCGACTCAATGTTGATCCCTCCGCAGTCAGTCGTTTGTTGTCTCAATTAGAAGAAAAATTACTGTTGCCCGTTTGGGATCGAACGAATAACCATAATCCTATTACGCCTGCAGGTAATGAGTTACTTCAGTATTATCGAAAAATGTCGGCCAGTGAACAAGCCACGTTATCGAGAATCGATGATTTACTCAATTTGAGAACGGGTGAAGTGCGAATTGCGGTAGGTGAGGGGATTTTAGGTGATCTGATTTCATCTTCATTGCAGTCATTTTTGGAGAAGCATAAAGGGATTCAATTGTCAGTAGAAATGGCTGGAGCACAGGATGCGGTACAACTACTCCAAGAGGAGCACATTGATTTTGCGTTAACTTACGCTTCTGTTAATAACCCCAAACTCTATTGTCATCTCGAAACCAGTCACCCCCTTGAACTGATCGTGCCACCAGGGCATGCTTTAACCAAACAACAAGCGCCTGTGACTTTCCATTCTGTTGCAGAGTATCCTTTTGCTCTTCTTGATAAATCAACGGGTATGGGGCGCTTGGTGACACTGGTAGAAGAATTGAATCATTTAAAATTAACGCCTCGCCTTAGAACTAACTCGGTTGCCGCTTTGAAGAACTTTGTGATGTCAGGTCTTGGTATTACTTTTATGCCATTACTGACCGTACGTGACGAAATTGAGCAGGGGAAGATAGTCGTTATTCCTATTAAGAGCAGTATTCTTTCCCAAGCCAAAGTGCAAGTTTTGAGCATAGAAAGTAGAGAATTGACTTTGGCTGCTCAGGCTCTTTTGAGCCACCTGAGTGAAACGATGGCGTTCTTAGCTCACAAATAGAGTGGCTAATTTTGTTTTCTAATGTGTGTTGACTTTATTGCAACGTTTTAGGTCTTGTGATGTCAACAGCTCAAGTTTAAGTTGATAGTGTGAATAATAAAATGATAGAAAACAGATTACTTTAAAATCATAAAGGAACTCAAAAATGACAGTTATGAATCAAATATTCGGTAAAACACGTTTGTTTAAAGCAATGGCATTAGGGGCCGCCATTTCATCCATGTCTCTTGCTGTTCAAGCACAAACCATCAATCTAAGTTATAACGGTGCGGCTGATGCAGATAAGAATGCAGTACATTTATTTGCAACCAATCTGCAAAAATTAGTGGATCAGAAAACCAATGGTGAACTGACTCTTAAGCTTTATCCAAACAGCATGTTGGGTGAAGAGGAAGAGCGCATGGAGCAGGTATTAAATACGCCAAGTCTAAATGTGGCGTCTTTTGGAGGTGTTTCTCCTTTATTTCCAGAAATTTTTGTCAGTGCCATTCCTTTCCTATTCAGTGGTTTTGATCAAGCCCGTCAGTTTTTTGATGAAGGAAATTACTGGAAAGCTGTGCAGAGTGAGTTTTATGAGCGTACTGGTGGGCACCTTATGGCGGTAGTGGAAGAGGGCGGCTTTCTTGCCTTTACCAATAATAAGCACCCAATTAAATCCCCGAAAGATTTCGACGGTCTTCGCTATCGGGCGATGGATAAAAGTCAGGTTGCTCTTTACAACGCATTTGGTGCGTCTGGAACACCAATCCCCTGGACAGAAGTTTACCTTGCTCTAAAAACAGGTGTCGCTGATGGCCAGATGAATCCGCCTATGTACATTATTTTAGGCAGTTTATTTGAAGTGCAAAAATACGCAACGTTGGCAAACATCCAATATTCCGACCAGTTCTTAGTCGGCAATGATGAGCTACTAAAAAGCCTTTCATCTGAAGACAAAGCGGCTTTAATGGCGGCGGTGAAAGAAGCGAATGACATCAACAGAAAAGCGGTTGAAAGTCAGGTTGATTCCCGTGTTGCTTTTTTAGAAGAGAAGGGAATGGAAGTGTATCGTCCTTCGGCGGCCGAGTTAGAAGAATTTCGTACAGTGGGCCAGCCTTCTTATTTTAAATGGTTAGAAGAGGAAGGTATCGATCAGAAATGGGTTGATTTAGCATTAAAAGACGTTGGGTTTAAAAAGTAAACCCCATTTAGTTCGGCGCCTTTGGGCGCCGTTACGAGGCCATTATGACTTTGAACTCTATACGGGCAACATCGTATCGCTTACTGTTGTTTACATCGGCATCCATTCTTGCTTTGAATGTATTGCTTATCTTGTATAGCGTATTTACTCGCTATATTTTAAATCATTCGCCTATTTGGTCGGATGAACTTTCTCGATATGGCATCATTGCCAGTGTCATGTTGGCGATGTCTTGCGCCTATGTAGACTCGCGACACATGAGAGTCTCTTTTGTCGAACAACACGTTGGTCATACTGCTCGTCAGTTGATTCGTATGTATCAATGGTTGGTCGTACTGGGCGTTTCGTTGTTTTTTATCTACGTGAGTGCACGTTATTCAATCTCGCTGAATAAGTTTGCCAGCATGAGTCTGGGTGTGAGCAAAACGATTCCTTTGTTATCTGTGCCTATTGGCTTTGGTGCTTTGTTTTTGATGGTACTTATGCAAGGGCCATTCCCGCAGAATCACAAGAGGAATGAAGCATGCTGATTGCTATCGTTATTACCTTTTTAGTAAACATATTATTAGGTGTGCCATTATTTATTTGCCTGTTGTTAGCGTCATTAATAGGCTTTTATTTTGTTGACTTCTTTCTAGCCTACCGCATGGTGCCTCAACAGTTTTTTGGCGGTATTAATTCTTTTGCTTTAATGGCCATTCCGCTTTTTATTTTTGCTGGCAACTTGATGAACTCCTCAGGATTGACCTCGCAATTGATCCGTTTAGCCAACTCATTGGTTGGGCATCTGCGCGGTGGTTTAGGCTACGTTAATGTTGTGTCTAGCGTGTTTTTTGCGGGTGTGAATGGCTCAGCGGTTGCCGATACGTCCGCTCTTGGGTCGCTGCTTGTTCCTGCGATGAAAAAAGAAGGTTATTCAACTAGCTATGCTGCAGGTTTAACGGCTGCCAGTTCATTGATTGGACCGATTATTCCACCCAGTATTTTCATGATTCTTTATGCGTCTTTGACCAATACCTCCGTGGGAGATTTGTTTCTGGCTGGCGTCATTCCTGGCCTATTGCTTGGTGGTGCTTTTATTATTATGAATTATCTGTATGCCAGAAAAGTTGGCTTACAAAGTCAAACGGAAAGGTCTAGCGTTAAAGGCATTTTATACGCTTTTTGGTATTCGGCCCCAGCCTTGATAGCTCCTTTTATCATTGTCTCCAGTATTGTTTTTGGTTTTGTTACACCAACTGAATCGGGTGCTTTAATTGTTGCTTATGCTTTGCTGCTCGGTTTGCTAAATCGTAGCTTGTCATTTAGCAAACTTCGTGAAGCACTTATTGATACAGCTATTTTGACTGGCACCATCTTTGTCATTATTGCCGCGTCGTCTGTGGTGAGTTGGTTATTGGCTTATGCGCAATTACCTTCTCAACTCCTCGTATATTTGGAACCTTTTAAAAATAATCCTACTACTGTGCTTTTGATTCTCAGTCTGATTACTTTTTTTATCGGTATGTTAATGGAAGAAGTGTCTGCATTAATGTTACTTACGCCGGTGTTTTTCCCCGTGGCGATTGCCTCTGGTATTGATCCAGTACATCTGGGTGTGGTGATTACAATCAATATCACCATTGCATTGATCACTCCGCCAATGGGGGCGTGTGTTTTTGTTGCGGCGGCAGTGAGTAAGATCGAAATCACTGAGATGTTTAAAAGTATTTGGCCGTTTGTGATGGTGGCTGTTTTTGCTCAGATCTTTGTTATTTGCTTTCCGAGTTTAACTTTATTATTACCGAGTGTTTTTAATTGATATGAGCCGCTTTATAGCACAAAATCAAATTCCTCCGTCGAATGGTTTTTCTTGGAATAATTACAGGAAAATTACTATTGAAGATAACGGTGAAGTATTGATCCCGTTAAGCACCTCGAATCGTTTAGTGACTTACCCTTTCTATGCAAAAATGGGCATTGCCAATGCCATTCCTGAGTGTTTTGTACGCGAAAGTGTGTTTGATAAATTACATCAAGTGATCGACCTAATGCCTTCTGGTATCAGGTTAGTGGTGCTTGATGGTTGGCGTCCTTTTTCTGTACAGCAATATTTGTTTGATACTTTAATTAATATTTTGAAGAAGTCGTTTCCTCACCATTCAGAAAACTACTTGCATGAAAAGGCGAAGAGTCTAGTCTCGCCTCCTAGTACCGATATCAGTGCTCCTAGCCCTCACCTTACTGGGGGATCAGTCGATGTGGCATTGTGCGACGACATGGGGCGTTTTTTAGATATGGGGACTCACTTCGACGAAGCGAGTCAGTACTCATGGACAGACGCACTTGAAACGCCCAGTTGGAGTGATAAAGCGTCGCAGGAGAATCGTCGAATTCTTTATAATGCCATGATCGAAGTAGGTTTTACTAACCTACCAAGTGAGTGGTGGCATTATGATTTTGGAAACCAGTTATGGGCATATCGGTCTGAAAGCAAGAAAGCGATGTATGGCGTTACTCGACCAAGAGACATTCTTAAACAATGGGAAAGTGAAATTATAGAGAATGGCTTCATTTAGCTTTATGCTGAGTTCGTAGACATTTCAAAAACAAAGGGCCCTAGATAATCCTTGTTATCTAGGGCCTCTACAGTTAGTACACTGGCACCTTTCTCAATAACCTCGTTCTAAATCTACTGAGCTTGGAATCGTACCGTTTTTACGATAGTTGTTAATATTGTTTGCAACCACTTTTGAAGCCGAGTCGACATTCGTAGTCGCTGAGATATGAGGCAAAATGGATAGCTTTGGGTGTTGCCACAGCGGGCTGTCTTTTGAAAGGGGTTCTTCTTCGAAAACATCTAATACGGCGTGTGAAAGATGACCGGCATCGAGTAGGCTTGTTAGATCATCGTGATTGATTATTCCACCTCTGGCGAAGTTGATCAGTTTTGCTCCTTTAGGAAGGAGCCCCAACGTTTCTTTATTGAGCAGTTTTTGGGTGTGATCGGTTAAAGGAAGTAAGCAGATTAAAATGTCTGTTTTTTTTAGTAAAGAAACCAATCCTTCTTTACCAGAGTAATGGGAGACATTGGCAATGTCTTTGTGATTCCTACTCCAACTGTTGACACTGAACCCTTGATTGACTAATGCATTCATTGACGCTATGCCTAACTCTCCTGTGCCTAATACAGACACTTGCACTGTTTCAATCACAGGGTAGGGAATGGGTCGCCACATGTTTTGCTTTTGTTGGGCTAGGTATTCAGGGATATTACGATATAAATACAAACTCCACGTCAGCACCGCTTCTGACATCGTATTAGCAAGAGTCGGGTCGATCAGTCTGACCAATTGGGTTGGGCGTGCTTTAGCCATATTAATGGATCGAAAGGAACGTACCATCGCTTCCACACCGGCCCATAAACTCTGGACCCAAATTAAGTTAGGAAAACGGGCTAATACCTCTACGCTTGGGTTAGCGGCAATCGCTAATTCAACTCGAGAGGCTTCTTCATCCGTTAATTGATGTTCTAAAACAATGGTTTCATTAGGTAAAAGTAGGTTGAATTGAGCAAGCCATTGTTCTTGATTTACCGTATCCATGCTATGAATGAAAACAATGGGGCTCATGATTGAAATACCCTATCTGTATTGGCAAAACTTTTAAATTCTATTGGGTTTCCAAAAGGGTCGCTAAAGAACATGGTGTGTTGTTCGCCTGCTTGCCCCTCAAAACGTACACTGGGTTGAATGATAAAAGTGATGTTGAGTGCTTGCAGTTTTATGGCCAATTCTTTCCATTGTGTTAAGGGAAGAATGGCTCCAAAGTGTGGCATGGGAACGGCGATATTATCTACTTTTCCGGTAGGCTCTATATGAAACGGCTCGCCTAGATGAAGGGACAGCTGATGTCCAAAAAAATTATAATCGACCCAAGTATCAGTTTTTCGTCCTTGTTTACAGCCTAATGTATTGGAATAGAAGTCGCAGGCTATTTCTAAGTCGGTGACATTAAACGCTAAGTGAAAGATAGATGACATAGTGTATTTCCTTTTTATTCGAAATTAGCGGCTTATATTGTAGTGCAATATTACAGGCCACCCATAACGATATTGATGTTTTTTTATCACGGTCTAAACTGGAAAGAACCAAACTCAAGGATGAGGATCACGTATGCCAAGGGCAAGAAGCCAACAGGTCAATTTGTCTGACACACCTTATTAGCACTGCATCAGTCGATGCGTTCGCCGTGCTTTTTTATGTGGTGAAGACTCGGTCACTGCAAAGCGCTTTGCGCACCGTTGTGGGTGGATCGAGGCGCGAATTTTATTCTTAGCTCAGACCTTTTCTATCGATATTTGTGCTTATGTGGTGATGAGTAATCACTTGCATATTGTGCGGCATGTTGATGAAAAACAAGCCAAAAATTGGTCATCTCATGAGGTGTTGAGGCGTTGGCACGCTTTGCATAAAGGCACCTTATTTACGCAACAATACTCTCGAGGCGATACCATGCCGGACTATGTCCTAGAATTAGCAGAAAGATCGGAGGACGCCTGTCGAGGAGCGTTATGCTTGTTGTTTGAATTAGAGGATTTTATGTTGTTTCTAATTTATAAGATTGGATGTCCAGCATTAGTCACCACTTATGATTGGAGGGTTACGTTATGACCTGATTGCGCCATTGGCTGATTCTTCGAAGTCACGTTGTGTTTCATACGTCATTTTTTGTACAACGTTAGATAAAAACGCGAGTTGAGTGTTTTCAGTCACTTTATTGCGGAATGAGTCCGTTACTATTTCATCGCTGACGCGCTGTAAGGTTTCATCACGAATGCCCGAGTGCATGTTCGCTAACGTTTCTGTGAAGGCATTAAGAGACATTTTCTCGGTGGCGCTACTGTCACTGTGAGCGCTTTCAAACGCCACGAGCGTGCTGACTAGGTTGCCAACGTCTTTTTTATAAACGTCGAAGGTTTTTGCGCTGTATATATTTTCCGATTCATGACCTTTTACCGAGTGGCCGTTAACCATGTTGGCTTGGCTTTTGGTGGCGCCTAAAAGTATTCTTGACTGATTCACGGCACTGTCGAGGTTTTTAAACACGGCCGCGCCTTCTAATGCGATCACCGTCAAACCTTCTTCGATGTCAGGGCGCTCTATCAGAGTGACATCATGGTAGCGAGCGCCGTTGACCAGTGAGAGTACATTTTGGTTATTGCGCAGCTCACTCACTACGGAAATGGCCTCATCGAGGTTCTTTTTGTTGACGTTATCCCTCACCTTGGTTTGCAGCATATCATCGAGACCTGTGGCGGTGATCTCGATGTAAGCGCGTTTTTCTGGGTTCGATAAGCCGCTCAGTTCGGTTCCCATGGTCTCTAGTTGTTCTTCAGAAAAGTCGTATTGTTCCAACATATTGATCATGCTGGTTACCGAGTCCAAGGCAAACTCTCGACCATGGCTTTCTTCATTGTCTTTTAACAAGGCTTCATTGCCATGCCATGCCAAGCAATGCCAAAGTCTTTTTTGACCTGAGACACCAGTTCAGAAATTTTGATTGAGTCGACCATATCACCCAATGCACCAAGCAAGGAGTCGGGCAATTGGTTGCCCTTTGGCCCTGCTAGCTGGGCTAAGCGGTCGCCTAGAGCTGTGTCCAAACCGTAAACGCTGAGTAAACCGCTTTGTGCTTCATCGTTCATGTGTCCAAGTTGCTCGGTTAAAGCGCTGGGGTCGTCTGTGGCGACGATCGCCGTCACATAGTTGTGCAGATTATTGGCGGAGGTATCGCTGCGGTAGGGATCAAACTTGATTTGAGTGATTTTTTGACCGAAGACATTCTGTTTAAAGCTGGTGGCGGCATCGACATCGACTTGTTCAGCGTATTTGGCAGATTGTTCTAATATGGCACTGCGCTCAACAGTATTATTGCTTTTCAAGGCATCCATAAATTTAGCTACTTTATTTTGATAAGAACGGTCGGCTTCATTATGGGTTGTGTAATTTGCCGACGCTGGCAGAACCATTGCTTTAATCGTGATGGATAAATCCTCTAGTTCGTCATCGCTCATGGATTCCGCCAAATCCAGAAACTCCGGGTCGGTTAGCACGTCGGCATGGAGGAAATCTCGCATACTGTTTTGATAAAAGAAGTGGCCCGCATTGCCCTCATGTATCGGACCATCAAGGCGCTCAGCAAGCGCCTTTGCTTTTTCTTTAAGCTCGGGATCATCTTGGTACAGATTATACGGATCGCCTTTCGGACGAATCAGTGAAAAGGAAGACTCTTCTAAGATATCACGCTCACTTTGTAGAACCTGTGATGAACTTAGATCGACTACTGCGTTTTGTAACCCAGAAGAGGAGGCATTGCTGAGTTGAGATTGGTTTGATTGGTTGGATGAGTAAAACCTCATCGTCACATTCGTATTGCTCATACCGGTCACTGATATATGCGCCATCTTTAAAGTCCCTTTTATGAATCTGTACTCTATTAGCGGCCGAGCTGAATGAAACTTGAGCAAGTTTTTTGCCACATTGCAGGTATACGGTGGTTCATACAATTGTGAATGTGACGTTTAATACGATCATAGTACAAAATTGAGTGTCTGGTCTTTAATCCACACGACCATAAAGGCACCATGAGGCGGCTAGAGCGATTGAAAGAAGAGAGGGTTTAGGGATTTTGCTTGTTTAGTAATTTTAATGCTCATGTGTTGTTTGAATTGTAATAGCGGCAATACAAAAAGTGTTTTACTATCAATGGATAAGAATGTCCGCACCAGAAATAACAGGTTGTGGATAAATGTGTCAGCGAGCACTACTAAAAATAGTTAGGCATTTAGATAAACTATGAATTTATGGAGCGTGTTTTGAGTAACGAGTGGGATGAGTATGCAGAAAAATGGGATGTAGATCCCTCTGTTGAAACGTATGCAAAAAAAGCATTTTCCGAGCTTTTAGAGAATATCGATCTTAATAACCTTACTGTCTTTGATTTTGGTTGTGGTACAGGCGCCTTAACTCAGCTAATGAGTCCAGAGGTTAAACGTATTGTTGCGATAGATCCATCTTCAGAGATGATAAAGCATTTAGATAAAAAAGCGCTTAATAATGTCTCGTCTATCTCAGATTATCTATCCAAAGAGTTAGTGCAAAACCACCCAGAACTAAAAAGCAAATTTGATCTAATCGTGGCGTCGTCTGTTTGCAGTTTCTTACCTGATTATGAAGCGACTTTGATTGTATTAAAATCTTTACTAAAAAAAGGTGGGGTGTTTGTCCAATGGGACTGGCTCTCTGATGAAGAGTCAACTGGTATGGGTCTTTCGGACAAAAGGGTTAAGCAAGCATTTGTAGCAAATGGTTTTGTAGATATTAGGGTGAATTGTCCTTTTATAATGAGTAGTTCCAAAGGTGATAGGCCTGTTTTAATGGCAATCGGTAAGAATGCTTAATAACGGTTAATAAACAGGACACATTACAGTTTTTGCGCCGAATAATACCGCTATATCATTGCGTTATAGGTGTCACTTTGACCACAGTCTAAACTGTAAAAATTAACTTCAAGGATGAGATAAAATAGGTCAAATAAAGCGAATGTTTAATATCAAAGTTTGTCCTTAGGAGAGAAAATGAGTATTAGTGTCAAAAAGGCTGAAATCGAAAATTTAAAGGAAATTAGTGAGTTATTTAATTCTTATCGTGTTTTTTATCAGCAAGATAGCAATGTAGACTTAGCCGAGAATTTTATTTTTGATCGTTTAACAAACAAAGATTCTGTTATTTTTTATGCGTATGATGAAAATGGTAATGTATTGGGTTTCACTCAATTGTATCCAATGTTTTCTTCCGTTTCGGCTCAGGCCAGTTGGGTGTTAAATGATCTTTATGTGTCACCTTCTGCTAGACGTTTAGGTGTCGCTAAAAAGTTGATGGAGGCCGCTAAATTGTTTGCTATTGAAACAAAATCTAAAGGCATTGCTCTGGAAACCTCTAAGGATAACCTTAACGCTCAGTCTTTGTATGAATCACTTGGGTATAAAAAAGAGACAGGCGTTTATAACTATTTTTTAAGTTTGTAAACTTTGTATGACGCTTAAAAGTAAAATGCGGCTAGAGTCAGAAAACAAAGATAAGCTTGTGGCTAGGCTTACGTATCATGTCGTTTCCGGAAAGGTAGCTTCGGCGGGTGTGGTCTAGCTGAACAGTGCGAATACGGTTCAAGGCCAAGCTGTCACAGTAAAAGCCAGTAATGGTAATGTGATGATTAATGACGCGAAAGTAGCTATAGCTGACGTTGAAGCAAGTAACGGAGTCATTCATGTAATCGATAAGGTTCTATTACCTAAAGAATGTAAGTTAAGTTTAAACGATAAAAGCAGAGTATAAAATTATTTGTATTCTGCTTTTTAACGAGCGGATTAAAATCAGATAGCAAAATGGTGTCCTGCTATCTGTGAGGAAATGAATACACCGCTGGCTTCTGTTGAATTAAGTTTTAAGGGCGGCGACAACTGAAATTTCAACGAGTAATTCTGGTGAGGCCATTTTGGCTTCTACGCACGCGCGTGCAGGAGCGTGTCCTTCAGGTACCCAGGCATCCCATACAGCATTCATTTCAGCGAACAGACTCATGTCCTTAACGTAAATGGTGGCGGATAAAAGGTGTTCACGATCACTGCCAACCGACGCCAATAAATCGTCGACTTTTGCTAGCATGGTTTGAGTTTGATGAGTGATATCTTGAGTGCGATCTTCAGCTACTTGACCACATAGATACACAGTATTGTTGTGGACAACGGCGCGGCTCATGCGAGCCTTTGTTTCGTAACGTTGTATAGACATAGGTTCTCCTGTTTGTCACTTTATTCATTATTTTTTAAATTTAAGGGCTCTTCGTCGAGCCCTTATTGATAACGTTTAATTGACAGATCATGGGTGTCAATTTTTGGGTGTTCTCCAAGCATTAAATCTGCAATTACCTGACCAGAGCCGCATGACATAGTCCAGCCTAATGTGCCGTGACCAGTGTTAAGGTAAAGACCTTGTAGGTCTGTCATTCCAATAATAGGTGTGCCATCGTGCGTCATTGGACGCAGCCCTGTCCAGTATTCGGCTTTGTCTAAGTCACAGCTTTGACCAAATAAGTCGCTGACTACATGATTAATGGTGTTGGTGCGAGATTCTGGCAAATCAAGATTGTAACCGTTAAGTTCGGCTGTGCCCGCTGCTCGAATACGATCGCCTAAACGTGTTACAGCGACTTTATACGTTTCATCCATCACTGTCGAGATTGGAGCGTATTGAACATCTGTAATTGGTACCGTCAATGAGTAGCCTTTAACAGGGTACACTGGGAGCTTTATTCCAATGGTGTTAAGTAGTTTGGTTGAAAAGCTGCCTAAGCAGACCAGCACTTTGTCAAATGTTTGTTCGCCTTGATTCGTGGCTACACCTGTAACCCGTGAACCAGATTTAGTGATAGATTGAATGTTTTCGTTAAATTGAAATGTTACGCCCAACGCATCACATTCTTTTTTTAGCTTTTCGCAGAATACGTAGCAGTCACCGGTTTCGTCGCCAGGCAAACGTAACCCACCAGCTAGCTTACTTTCCACTGGTCGAAGGCCTGTTTCTATTGCCGTACATTCGGCTGCGCTGAGCATTTCGTGCGCGACCCCCAATGTTTCCAATACTTTTATGTCTTTTAGAGCACCGTCGACTTGTTTTTGAGTGCGGAACAATTGTAGCGTGCCTTGCTGACGGTCGTCATATTGAATACCGAGCTGGTCGCGCATCTCAATAAATTGATCACGACTGTATTCTGCAAGAGCCATCATACGTGATTTATTGGTGTTGTAAGCTGACTCGTTACATTGACCTAACATCTTAACTATCCAAGCAATTTTATCGGTATCAGGTGATAAGCTAAGACGTAAAGGCGAGTGCTTTTGCAAGAGCCACTTGGCCGCTTTTAACGGTATGCCTGGTGCCGCCCAAGGGGCGGAGTAACCCGGTGAGATCTGTCCCGCGTTTGCAAAGCTAGTTTCCAGTGCGGGGCCCTTCTGGCGGTCAATAACTGTGACGTTAGCTCCTTTCTTTGCAAGATAATACGCTGAAGTTAACCCAATTACGCCTGAACCAAGAATACAAATATGCATAATAAAGAAACCGTATTTATTGATAGTTAGTTTGACTATTTTAGTGCTATTTATTAAGTTTTAATAACTAATTAATGCGTGATTTTTGGTTGTATATTCTATATATTTAATTATATTAAGTTTTTTATGCTTAGTGTTTTTTTTGATTGGTTATTATGTTATATACCGTAAGAAGGCTTATTAAACTGAGTGTGATAGAGAAAATAATTGAATTTAGGTTGTTTTGTTTAGCATGCAAAAATCCATTAAGGCATCCAAGGTTAAACAGTATGAATGTTCTACTTTTCGGTTTCTGTTAGGTTGACTATGTTGAGTTATCCAATTATTCAGGCTTTTAAGGCTAACGCTGAACGGATATCCTCAATCACGTTAGATCACTTTTTTCACTCTTGATTTAAATTTTTTGCATGTTGTATTTCATTGATTTTGAACTAGAATTACATCGCTATACCTTGTCTATAAAAGTGGGTCTATACCTGAGGTACCCCCAAGAATTTCATATAAATAACAATTGGTTAACGCAAGAAGGGAACGTTCATGGCCTTTGGTGATCAATAATTTCGCCAAAAACAACTAAACACGAGAGCCATGAACGCAACGACTGTTCATCAAAGGAGCAACGAAAATGAAACACATCTTAGTTCTATTTTTATCCATACTTTGCTTAGGCGCAGTGAATGTGCAGGCGAATGACAATCAACTTAAGCAAGCTTACGAAGCACACCAGAGTGACATTCAAATTCGTGGCTCTGGAACGGTGTCTCGATTACTTCCTGATGATAATAAAGGTTCAAGGCATCAAAAATTCATCCTGAGACTCGATAGTAATCAAACCCTTTTGGTGGCGCATAACATTGATTTAGCACCTCGGTTGGATGGTTTGAAGCTTGGTGATCGAGTTGCATTCTATGGTGAATATGAATGGAATAGTAAAGGTGGTGTAATCCATTGGACTCATCGCGACCCAGGAAATAAACATGCTCATGGTTGGTTAGAGTACGCTGGGCGTGTGTTTGAATAAATTTCATCTAGTATTCAAGAGGGGCAACGCTTTTATTAAAAGACAGACAATCATGTTCGGCCGTTTTTTAATAAAAGCTTATCTTTACCGTATTTTTCTAGTGAGAACTTAGGTGAGTTCAACCATGAGGTCACTGCTGATATTTTCTAATGCGGACTCCAGTTCATTTAACGGCAGGCTTTTAGGGATGGACAACACCATATCGGTCCGAAACAGCATGTCGGAGCTCATCGGTGCGGGCTCACAAGTCGTGCTGAGCTCTTTTACATTCACTAAAAGAGCGTGTAGAACCTGAGAAACCTCTTGCACTATGCCAGGGCGATCATTGGCAACCACAGAAAGGGACAGAGTTTCCATCTCTTCCGAGGCTGAGTTGGCTATTTCTACGGTCACATGCAAACCAATTTTATCAAAATCTTTTAGTTCATTGATCAGCGCATCCTGATACGCCAGGGGAACAGACAAGGTTAAAATACCGGCAAACTTATCGGCTAAATGCGCCATTCGACTTTCTAACCAATTGCCATGATGGCGTGTAATGGTTTCAGATAAACGTTCAACTAACCCTGGTTGATCGTCCCCAATAAAGCTTAAAACCAAATGTTGTGACATATAAACTCTCTTTTAGAATTATTTTACAGAACTTACTCACGCATAGAGCGTAACACTTTATCACTAAATTTAGTGAATAATTACGGGGCTGTAAAGTAGGTTTAGAAGGCATCAGGCATAATGCTGACTCTCTTATAACGTCATCTTGTTCGTGCATGGTGATTTATTTACGTTCCTTAGAACGTAGAATAATGGGTACTAGAAGAGGACTACGCGACTACGCAGAAATGAGAGAAAGACGTGTGAACGTTATCGATTTATACTGTTCGTTTTAAAGTATCATCAGTCGTTAAATTGGATTAAATATGAACCTCTCGGTTACCTTAGGCGAAACGGAAACAACCCACCTTATTGTTCAGAGAAATTGGATTACCGGCCATCTTTTTTATGTAGAAAATGGTGAAATGAGAAATTTAAAAAAGCCGACACGATCAGGCGGTAACGTGTTAATAAAACGCAATGATACTTTTGATTTTGTTGTGGGTATAAATGAAAAGCATCATATTCGATTAGAACGAATACGACCAATGATATTTGGTGGTATACGGCCTCATTGTTACGACTTGTATGTAAACGATGTGCTTGTGAAGCGCTATAGAGGGTTCTAATGTCCATTCCATCTGTTATTAACATGAGATAATACAGCATCCTAGAATTATTTCTGCAAATAAGAAAGATTCTTGTTTTGACATGGGCTCCTGCTTTATCCTTAGTTTATCTAGGAGGCAAGTACGGCATTCTTTGTGGGATGATTTTCCTCAATACTGAATTTTTGAAAACGTATTCGCACCTTACCACGCCAAATTTATATTTAAAACGAGTAGTTCAATGGATAAAAATGACGTTAATTTAAATGACTTTTTAATGGCTCAGCGACAAATAGTGGGCCATAAAAACGTTATTACTGATGATAAAAAAGCGGCGAGTTATGCAAAAGGCTTTCGCTTTGGTAGCGGCAAGGTCTTAGCGGTCATTATTCCTTCTACTCTCATTGAGTTATGGGGAGTGACTAAAAACTGTGTTGAAGCCGATATCATAATAATTATGCAAGCGGCGAATACCGGTTTGACGGGCGGCTCGACACCTAATGGAGAGTACGATCGAGATGTGGTTATTATTAGCACAACCCAATTGCAATCAATACATTTGATAAATGACGGCAAGCAAGTGGTATCTTTCCCCGGAAGTCGTTTGTACGAATTAGAGAAGGCTTTGGAAGTGTATGATCGTGAGCCGCATTCTGTGATCGGATCATCTTGCATAGGCGCATCCATTGTTGGCGGCGTGTGCAACAACTCTGGTGGTGCATTGATTCAACGGGGTCCAGCCTATACTGAAATGGCACTTTATGCGCGTATTGATGAAAACCAACAATTAACCCTTGTTAATCATCTTGGTATTAATTTGGGAGAAGATCCAGAAGAAATATTGAATACGTTAGAATATAAGGCCTATAAAGAAGAAGACATTGAATACCCTGAACGAGCCGCCAGCGATAAGGAGTATCAAGAACGGGTACGAGATGTTGATGCTGACACGCCTTCTCGATTTAACAATGATAGCCGACGCTTGTATGAAACCTCTGGTTGTGCAGGAAAACTGATTGTTTTTGCTGTTCGCTTGGATACTTTTCCAAAGGTAAAAAAAGAGAAAGTGTTTTATATCGGCACCAATAGCACCGATACCTTAACACGCTTAAGGCGAGATATTTTAAGCGGCTTTAAACACCTTCCTGTTGCAGGAGAGTATGTTCACCGAAGCTATTTTGATGTGTGCGATAAATACGGAAAGGATTCATTTATTGTGATACAAAAATTTGGCAGTGAAAATATGCCTAAATTATTTTCACTGAAAAATAAGATAGATCGTCTCTTTAATAAACTGCCTATTTTACCTGAAAATCTGACTGATAAGGCGTTGCAAGCCATGGCTAATTTATTTCCAGACCATATACCGAAGAAAATTCGTGATTATCGAGACCAATATGAGCATCACTTGATGTTGCAAATGTCAGATGATGGTATAGCTGAAGCAGAAGGTTATTTAGGTAAGTTCTTTGATGAGAATGAAGGTGACTATTTCGAATGTACGGATGATGAAGGTAAACGAGCTTTCCTCAATCGATTTGTCGCTGGCGGTGCCGCCAAACGTTACCATACATTGAATCCTCAATTTGGTGACTTGCTGTCTCTGGATATTGCTTTACGCCGTAATGAAACCGAATGGTTTGAAACACTACCAGCCGAGATTGATAACTTAATCGAAGCAAAACTCTACACAGGTCACTTTATGTGCCATGTTATGCATCAAGATTACTTTTTAAAAGTGGGTGTTGATGAAAAAAATGTGAAAGATCAATTATTGGCCTTTTTAGACCAAAAGGGAGCCGAATACCCAGCAGAGCATAATGTTGGACAGCTTTATAACGCGAAAGAACCCCTTAAACGCTTCTATCAAGACAATGACCCAACCAATAGTTTAAACCCTGGGATTGGTAAAACTGCAAGAGGTAAGCACTGGCAATAGTTTTATATACTTCGTTTATTTTATATTACAGAGAAATTTCCGACGTTTACTTTATTGGATGCATTACGCGATTTGGTTTGATTTTTGGCTTGACACAGAAGCGGATCCGCTTCTGTGTCATAAAACGTTATTTGAAATACTAAGGTGTTTGGCTCGATAAACATTTTCTTGCTTTCTTACGTCTCTATGGGCTGCCGACTCTGTATTGATAACAGCTTACTTTTCCCTGTCTACTGCTTGTTTTCTATGGTTCTACCATTTATTTAATTGAGTATTGGTTTTAATTCTAAATGTTATGATATAACATTTCTTTTTTTGTTGTTTCATAATGTAGGGGGAGTATATGAGTGAGCATCTAGAGAAGATCGAGCAGAAAAAAAAGCTGCCAGTAACGGTTATTTCAGGTTTTCTTGGGGCAGGTAAAACGACTTTACTTAATCATATTTTGACGAACCGTGAAGGTCGGCGTGTTGCTGTTATTGTTAATGATATGAGTGAGGTCAATATAGATGCCAACTTGATCAGGGAGGGTGGTGCCGAATTATCCCGTACTGATGAAAAAATGGTTGAGATGAGTAATGGGTGTATTTGTTGTACGCTCAGAGAAGATTTATTAATCGAGGTGGAGAGATTGGCAAAGGAGGGAACGTTTGATCAAATTGTGATTGAGTCTACGGGTATTTCTGAACCGCTCCCTGTGGCTGAAACCTTTACATTTGAAGGTGAAGATGGTCGTTGTTTAAATGAAGTTGCACAACTTGACACCATGGTTACCGTTGTCGATGCATTTAATTTTCTTCGTGATTACAGTTCACAAGATGGTTTGCAAGAGCGTGGGGAATCGTTAGGGGAGGAAGATGACCGAACGGTCGTTGACTTATTGATTGAGCAAATTGAGTTTTGTGATGTCATTGTCATAAACAAAATTGACTTGGTCAGCGAAGAAGAAGGTGATCGTTTAAAGGCCATTCTTATTAGCCTGAATACTCGGGCTAAAATTTACATAGCGCAATTTGGTAAAGTACCACTGGATCAAATATTAAATACTGGGTTATTTGACTTTGAACAAGCTTC
Source organism: Marinomonas algicola (assembly GCF_014805825.1). NCBI lineage: Bacteria > Pseudomonadati > Pseudomonadota > Gammaproteobacteria > Oceanospirillales > Oceanospirillaceae > Marinomonas > Marinomonas algicola. The sequence goes on along the minus strand of NZ_CP061941.1, from coordinate 2,963,555 downwards.
TTTAGCACCGGCTTGGTTGCAAGAAATTCGTGGAACCCATGTACCAGAAACAGAGGAATATGGAATCAGTAGCTTTGTATATAAAGCGAGAAGACCGTTTCATTCAGAGCGTTTCTACGACTTAATTAATCAAGATTGGCCGGGTGTAGTTCGCTCAAAAGGCTATTTTTGGTTGGCTAGCGATCCAACCAAAGCGGGCAGCTGGTCGCAAGCTGGCTCGGCAGCAAGGCATGCTCCTGCGGGTTATTGGTGGGTCTCTGTGCCAAAAGAAAATTGGCCTACAGATGAAGAGTCCATTGATTGGATTTATGAAAAGTGGGACGACAAAGTGGGGGATGCCCGTCAAGAGTTGGTGTTAATTGGAATGGACATGGATGAAGGCGCTTTACGTTCGTCTTTGGATCGTTGTTTGTTAACAAACGAGGAGCTTTCTCAAGGCGCCAAGGTGTGGAAAACATGGCCGAACCCATTTATCGAATGGGCTTGATCGGTTTGCTTTTTATATTAATAATCTGATGTTGCTGCACTTTTTATACTCTTAAGAAGTGCATCTTAGGAATAAAAAACGAATGAATAACTTACTTCCTGATGTGTCTATTTCCGATAAAGCGTCCAATCAATCCTCTTTAGAATGGGTCGGAATGCAGGGCATAGATATACCTATTACTATCATAGACGCTGAGTATAAAAGAGAGCTACATGCGAGTGCCGATGTTCAAGTGAATTTGCCTGCGGCCCATATAAAGGGCATTCATATGTCGAGGCTCTATCGGTTACTGGAAACCTTAAGTGATGGCAAAGCACTTTCTCCTCATCGTTTAGAAACGCTGTTACACGCCATGATTGAAACTCATCAAGATTGCCATACAGACAGTGCTCGACTGCGGTTATCTTTTGATTTATTGATTCGTCGTCCGGCGCTAGTGACTCAGGGGGAATCTGGCTGGAAAGCGTATCCTGTTTGTATTGTCTCTAAGATAGTGAAAAACGTGTTAACGATCAAAGCCACTGTGACCGTGGAATATTCCTCAACTTGCCCTTGCTCAGCGGCCTTATCGAGACAATTAGTCGAGCAGAGGTTTCTGGATGATTTTGGGAATCAAGTGAACCTAACTTCAAACACGGTTGCTCAATGGCTTCGACAGAATGCGACCTTAGCAACAGCCCATAGTCAGCGCAGTGAAGCGGTTGTTAGTATAGATGTGCCCAGCAACATAGGTACTTTTTCATTACTACCATTAATAAATTGCATTGAAAGTGCGTTAGGAACCCCACTACAAACCTCAGTAAAACGATCGGATGAACAGGCCTTTGCGGCGTTAAACGGCCAAAATTTGATGTTTGTCGAAGATGCCGCACGTAAAATTCAAGCGAAACTTAATGGTCTATTTGCAGCGCCTAAAGTGCATGTACGTCATTTGGAAAGTTTACATCCGCATGATGCGGTTGCTTGGTTATAAATGCCTAGGTTTCTATCTAATACATGATCCTTTGCTGTGCGCGTTACGATGGCTATTATCATAGGAGGCAGATGAGTGGATGATCTCTAAGAAATTAGGTCGCTTCCTGTTAGAATAAAACACAAGACCATTACTGTGTTTGTTTCATTGTTAAAGCGCTAGAGTATTCTTCGCGCTTTTAACATTGAGAATTTGACGAGATCTCGTTTGATTTCGACCATTATTTTTAGCTTGGTACATTAGTTGGTCGGCCTCTTCAATGATGTCATCTAAGGTTGTGTTAGTGTGATGATCAAGATGATAAGTGACAACGCCAATACTGACCGTTAACGGTTGATCAGAAAGTTTGATTTCATGTATTTTCTTGTGTATTTTTTGACAAAGATGTTTAGTCTCTTCAAATGTTGGACCATAAAAAACAACTAAAAACTCTTCACCTCCCCACCTGGCCGCTAGGTCTTGCTTTAAACAAACTTGATTTAATGCTTTTCCGACTTCAATTAAAATTTCATCGCCCTTTACATGACCATGCTGGTCATTAATTTGTTTAAAAAAATCGATATCTATCATAGCTAAAGATAAGGCTGGGCTTTTTCTACACGTGTTTTTAATCAGGCTTTCTGTTTTTTCGATTATTGATCGTCGATTGAGTAGGTGAGTTAGGTAATCTGTTGTGGCGGCCAATTCAAGTTTTTCAGCTTGGTGCTCAAGCTTATCCCTAACATCTAGCAGTTCTTGGTACAGTTTATCTCGTTTTACGGCGGTGAAGATAGACCAAAAAATGATGTTGTCTTGAATGTTGATGTTGGCGACAATTGGCAGTCTGTCTCTCTCTTTTGTCAGGATGGTTAATTGAATCTCAGTAAGCTCATGCTCTTTTAATAAGGTAGGGTAGACGTAACTTTCTAAAAAAATCAGCGAAGCTTTGGTGAATATTTCATTAACATCTAAGCCTATTAAATCGCTTTCTTCGTATAAAAGAGTACGACAAATATTATCATTGACGTACTCAATGTGTCTTTCATTGATGTTACTGATAAATAATCCACATGAAAAACTGTTTATCATATGGATTAAGCGGCATCATCTAGAAAATTTAATAAGCTGTGCAGAACTTTTTGAGGTTCCGTCATGTGTAAGCAGTGGCCTTTTGCATCGATAATATCTAATGTCGCTTGCGGAATGTTTGACTCCATATACTTCCCTATTTCTACAGCGGCTAAAGAATCATTTGAACTCTGTAAAACAAGGCAAGAAGACGTTACGCTAGGCAGTAAAGCCCGATAGTCTGAGAAGAAAGTAGCCATTGCGAAAGGCTTTGAATATTTAGGGTCGGTAGAACAGAAACTGTCAGTTAGTTCTTCAACCAGTTCATCAGGATTAGACTGCCCCATAACCAATGGCGCTAAATAGTTTGCCCAGCCGATGTAATTTTTATCCATTAGGTTAACCAGCTCCTCTAAGTCTTCTTTATCAAATCCACCGAAGTATTCCGGCTTAATATTCAAAAAACAGGGAGAGGGACAAACTAATGCGATATCTGAAAATAGATCTTCTCGTTGCTGAGACGCTAATAGGCCTATGGTGCCGCTCACAGAGTGACCAACAAAAATTACGTTTTCTAGTGAAAGTGCATCACAGATTTCAATGACATCTAAAGCGTAACCTTCTAATGATTTATAGCGTTCTGGTATGTAGTAGGAAAGTTGAGATTTACCACTACCGACATAATCGAATACGACGACTTTGAACCGCTTTTCCAAATCGGCTTTAATGAAGCGCCACATATTTTGATCACAGCCAAAACCATGAGCAAGAATAATGGTTTGTTCTCCTTCTCCAGATATCTGAACGTTATTGCGTTTAATAATGGCTTCTGGTGCTAATACGTTGGTTTGATCATACATAGGCAATACCGTGATAATGGTTTGGTGATATCCTTATTAACATTGGTAACAGAATAATTCAAATTTATTGTTTAGGTCTTATCTCATTTATTGTATATGAATAGGATAGTAAGTGTTTTTGTAAGAGTCATGTTTTTTGTGAATAATGTGATTTAGTGTAAGAGAGTTGAACTGAAGGTGGGTGTTTATCCATCTTAAATAAGAAAAATGAGTTAAGGCTGTTATTTTTTTTAATGTCATTAGAATCTTCACTCAATAAAAGCCGCTGGTAATCGTTGATCAAGTTCTATTTTCGGCACGTTTATGATCAGTCTGTAACTTTAAGTCAGTGCTGTTAAAGCATGTATTTATCGTAAAAATAAAAAGGTATTTTATGCGTTACCAAGGCATTAAAGTCAACGTTATCACAGGGTTTTTAGGCGCTGGTAAGACTACCTTGATTCATCATTTATTAGAGCAGGCACCCGTTTACGAACGCTGGGCGGTGTTGGTTAATGAATTTGGTGATATCGGTTTAGACGGGGTGCTTTTGCAAAACTCCCTACAACAAGGCCGTTTATTTAAAGACAATATTGCGATTAAAGAAGTGCCAGGAGGTTGTGTATGTTGCACAACATCGGCGGCGTTTGAACAAGGTTTAAACCAGTTAATACGCCAGCAAAATCCAGATCGTATCTTAATTGAACCTTCAGGGCTCGGGCACCCAAAACAGATACTGGAAAAGCTGCGTGCGACGCAATACCAAGATGTATTGCTCGTTACAGGCTCCTTTTGTGTTATTGATGCTCGTCATCTTTCTGATCCTCGTTATGTAGAGCATGAGGTTTTTAACGATCAAGTGGATTCTGCTAATGGTATTGTATTTAGCCATGTGGATACCTATTCCGATCAAGATGCGCAACGCTTAAAAGAATACTGTAGGGGAAAAGAGCAGGATGGTTATTTCCTTTCAAACCCGATGAGCTTGAGTGTAGAAGAGTTAGACATTGGCTTGAACACGTTTCTATCTACAGACTCGCTGTCGCTTGCAAAACGAGATGTGCATCACAGTCACAGTCATGAAAATACTTGCAGAACGCCTGCTAAAGAAGATCATTATGTCAAGGAACAAGACGCTATGATGGTAGCGGGTTGGCGCTGGTCTGATACGGTCCTGTTTTCTGAATCATCGTTACGTTCTATGTTATCTGATATCACCAACCTTGATGGTGTCTATCGTGTAAAAGGGGTATGTAAATTAAATGATGAACTGGGGCTTTTTGTTAATGCATCTACAGGTGAACCCAGGATGGAATTGTCACCTTGGACAAAAAAAAGCCGCTTAGAAGTGATCGGTCTAGCCAACTCAGATTGGTATAGCTTGGCTTCAAAAATGTGTAAAAAACTCATATGAAGGGGCTTTTAGTCTATTTTATTGGATTATAGCCAAGTTGAGTCTTTTCTACTCTATCATTATGAATGGTTTATTCCGTCTGTTGAATATTTTTGTCAGGTATTATGGAGGCTTTTGTTATTGAGAGATTTGCCTTTATACCCCACTCTTAATACATAAGCGCACCATTGTACTAATGAGTGTAACGACAAGATAAAACAATAAATGAGGTAGAGAACATGCCTGAATATAAAGCACCGTTGCGTGATATTAAATTTGTCACCGAAGAGTTATTGGATTTTTCAACGCATTATGCCAATTTACCTGGTGGAGAAGAAGCGACGCCAGATATGGTTGATGCGATTCTAGAAGAAGGGGCCAAGTTTTCTGAGCGTGTCTTATCACCGTTGAATCGCATTGGTGATCAACAAGGCTGTACTTTTAATGATGGTGTTGTCACAACCCCTGATGGTTTTAAAGAAGCTTATCAGCAATATGTTGAAGGTGGTTGGCCTGCGCTTGCTCATCCTGAATCTGTTGGTGGCCAAGGTCTGCCAGAATCGCTTGGTATGATGGTTACTGAAATGGTGGCCTCTGCTAACTGGTCTTGGAGTATGTATCCTGGCTTGAGTCATGGTGCGATGAATACGATCGAAAGTCATGGTACTGATGAGCAAAAGCAAACGTATTTGACTAAGCTGGTCTCTGGAGAGTGGACAGGCACAATGTGTCTAACAGAGTCTCATTGTGGTACGGATTTAGGTCTCTTAAAAACCAAAGCAGAACCAAATGATGACGGTTCATATTCAATCAGTGGTACTAAAATCTTTATCTCCGCGGGTGAGCACGACATGGCTGGCAACATAGTGCACATTGTTTTGGCCCGTATTGCCGGAGCCCCGGAAGGTACGAAAGGCATTTCACTCTTTATTGTGCCTAAATTTAATGTCGCGGAAGATGGTTCCGTTGCCGATCGAAATACAGTGTCTTGTGGCTCAATTGAACACAAAATGGGGATTCATGGTAACGCGACTTGTGTTATGAATTTCGATGGGGCAAAAGGGTTTTTGATTGGACCAGCGAACAAGGGGCTAAACTGCATGTTTACCTTTATGAACACGGCTCGTCTTGGAACGGCGTTACAAGGCCTAGTTCACAGTGAGTGGGCGTTGCAAAACTCCGTTGCTTACGCAAAAGACCGTCTGCAAATGCGCTCTTTATCAGGTCCTAAATCACCTGATAAACCGGCCGACTCTATTATCGTTCATCCTGATGTTCGTCGGATGTTACTCACACAAAAAGCCTTTGCTGAGGGTGGACGTGCACTTGTTCACTATTGTTCTAAACTTGTTGATGTGACAAAGAAAGGCTCGGCGGATGAGAAAGCTGAGGCGGACGAGCTGATGTCTTTATTAACACCGATTGCAAAAGCCTTTTTAACCGAAACAGGTTTTGAATCGGCTAACCAAGGTTTGCAAGTGTTCGGTGGTCACGGCTTTATCGCTGAATGGGGCATGGAACAAAATGTACGTGATGCGCGCATTTCCATGTTGTATGAAGGGACGACAGGGATTCAGGCATTGGACTTATTAGGCCGTAAGGTTCTGATGACTCAAGGCGCAACCCTAAAACGGTTCACAAAAATTGTGCATAAGTTCTGTAAAGAACATAAAGGGGATAAGCGTGTTAAGCCTCTTATTAGCGAATTGAGTAAACTAAATGGTGAATGGGGGGATTTAACCCTGAAAATTGGCATGAAAGCCATGCGAAACAAAGATGAAGTGGGCGCGGCATCATTTGATTACTTAATGTTCTCTGGTTATGTTGTGCTAGCGTATTTCTGGGCAAATATGGCGATTGTTGCGCAGAATAAATTGGATGCCGGAACGGATGAAGTTGGTTTTTATACGGCTAAGTTACAAACCGCAACCTTCTATTACGAGCGTTTATTGCCAAGAACTCGGGCTCATGTTGAAGCCATGCTGTCAGGTGCGAATAACCTATTGTCTATGGACGAAGAAAACTTTGTTATTGTCTAAGCGTATCGACAATAAAAGGCAGCGATTAAATAGATTCATTGTCTAAAATTTAGAGATATGCCGTGATAGGCGGCCAATTAAGAACGTATAAAATAGGAATATCCCGAATGAGTGAAGCAAAGAAAGTGTTTGAAGCTATGGTTGAACGTTTTGACGCTGAAGAAGCCGATGGAATGGACGCTGTTTTTCAGTTTGAAATTGATGATAGTGATCACTTCCATTTAGTTATTGAAGATGAAAAGTGTGTCTTACAAGAAGGCGAGCATGATGATGCAACGGTCACATTAAGTATGGATCTAGATACATTGAAAAATGTAATGAGTGGTGAATTAGATGGTATGGACGCCTTCATGCAAGGTAAAATCCGTGCTGATGGAGATATTATGTTGGCCACTAAGTTGACGCAAATATTCCCCAACTAATTCGATTGGGAAATCTGACCAACCTATAGCCAATTTAAGCTAAGCCCAACTTTTGATGAATTCATGAGTTGGGCTTGTTCGTAACAGGTTTCTCCTATAAAAAAAACAAACAGGAGCGTTACTATGACTAAAGACACCTCCACCAAGAAAAAGCCAGGAAGTTGGATTCCAGAGCACCTGAATCCACATAATTTTCGTTCGTTAATCGATGTGTTTCAAAAAGCATGTAAAGAATTTAAAGATTGTCCTGCTTTTACCAGTGTTGGTAAGACGATTACTTATGGTGAACTTGATGATCTATCAAGTGGCTTTGCCGCGTATTTACAAAAAAATACCGATTTGAAAGAAGGCGATCGTATTGCCATCCAATTACCAAATGTTATCCAATCACCCATTGCCGTTTTTGGTGCGATAAAAGCCGGTTTAATCGTTGTTAATACCAACCCGCTATACACGCCAAAAGAATTGCAGCATCAATTCAATGACTCTGGTGCCAAAGCGCTGGTGGTGTTTGCCAACATGGCTCACAATGTTGAAGCAATCATTGATAAAACCAATATTAAGCATGTATTTGTCACGCAAATCGCTGATTTTCATCCAATGCCAAAAAAACTGCTTATTAATTCAGTTGTTAAGTACGTTAAAAAAATGGTGCCGCCTTACTCATTGCCAAAATCAGTCGACTTTTTTACAGCGGTTAAGCAGGGCCAACAATTAAGTGTCAACATAATTCATAAAAATCCTGAAGATATTGCGGTCTTACAATATACGGGGGGGACAACGGGTGTTGCAAAAGGAGCCATGCTAACCCATGCCAACTTAATTTCGAATCTGCATCAGTTAGGTGATCGCTTATGTGATCATTGCACTCCAGGAGAGGAGCTCTATATTGCCCCTTTACCTATGTATCATATCTATTCTTTTCTTATCCATGGGCTTACGCTCTTAAATCGTGGCGCTCATAGTATTTTGATTCCTAACCCTAGAGACATTCCTGGGTTTGTGAAAGAGCTTAAAAAATGGCGTTTTTCGGGTTTTGTGGGTTTAAATACGCTTTTTGTTGCTCTTTGTAATAACGAAGACTTTAAAAAGTTGGATTTTTCTCGCTTAAAAATCACAGCCTCTGGCGGCATGGCGTTGACCCACTCTGCGGCAGACGAATGGAAGAAAGTAACGGGTCGTACCGTTATTGAAGGGTATGGATTAACAGAAACGTCCCCAGTTGTTTCGTTTAATCCCGTAGGTAAAGAGCAAATAGGGACAATCGGTGTGCCAGTCGATGATACATTGTTGAAGTTTGTTGATGATGACAATAATGAGGTTCCTGATGGGGAGGCGGGTGTTCTTTGTGTCTATGGCCCGCAGGTGACAAAAGGGTATTGGCAGAGGGAGGATTCAACACGCGAATCAATGACGGAAGATGGTTACTTTATTACTGGTGACATCGCGAAACGACACTCTGATGGATATATACAGATTGTTGATAGAGCGAAAGACATGATTATAGTGTCAGGGTTTAATGTCTACCCTTCTGAAGTGGAAGATTGCTTGAGCTCTCATGAGGATATTTTAGAGGCGGCGGCAATTGGTATTGAGGATGAAAAAACTGGGGAGGCGGTAAAAGCCTTTGTTGTTCTAAAAGACCCTAAAGTAAAAGTTGATTTGTCCGATCTACGTCTATTTTGTCGTAAAGAGCTTGCGGCATACAAAGTGCCTAAGTGTATTGAAATTCGTGAAGATTTACCTAAGACAAACGTGGGTAAAGTGCTACGTCGTGCATTAAGAGATGAGTAGCGACGCTGTTTAAAACATTGATCGTAGCCGTAGCCGTTATCGACTAAGTCCTAATGTCTGTGGGCAACAAGAGGGTAGCGGTTTACGGTGATTAGATCCGTTAAATCCAGTCACGAAAAAGAAGGTTATTATGAGTGATTTTATTCAGTCGAGTGTTTTAAATGGCATTCAAACTATTAGTTTTAATCGTGCTTCTAAAAAGAATGCTATTACACTAGACATGTATCAAGCCCTAACCCAGTTTCTTGTAGAGGGTGAGTCTAGAAAAGACGTTTTAGTCACTGTTATTCATGGCGCGGGGCCAGATTTCTCTTCTGGAAATGACATCGCCGAATTTGTAACAATAGCCCAGCAGCCCGATAAAATGTCTCCAATAATGGCGTTTTTACGCACACTTTCTCAATACCCCAAACCACTGTATGCGGCGGTAGAAGGCCGAGCTGTTGGAATTGGTGCAACCCTGTTATTGCATTGTGATATGGTCTTTTCTGCCCGTAATGCCTCATTATGCTTCCCATTTGTGAAATTGGGCGTTGTGCCTGAAGCGGCCGTTAGTTATCTATTGCCGAGCCTAGCAGGGCATCAGCTTTCTTTTGAAAAGCTTATTTTAGGCGAGCCTTTTGATGCTGAAGAAGCGCACAGCATTGGTATGGTGAATCACTTATGTGAAGAAGGTGAAGCCTTGGCATTGGCGTTGAATTTTGCAGAAAAAACCGTCCAGCTTCCTCCTGAAGCGGTTATTTTAAGTAAAAATTTATTGAAAAATCGTTTCCAAGATGAGGTTCAGATGACCTTAATGAGAGAGGGGCGGATTTTTAAGGACCGGCTTCAATCTAAAGAAGCGCATCAGGCTTTTAAGTCATTTCTCTCTCGCCCTAAGATTGGTTAATTCTGGGCTATTGTCTTAGCCTCAGTCAATTGTTACATCATAAAATCACTTTAAGCTTTTCTTCTATGTATTTGAGAAAAGAGTAAGGTGATTTTTTTTGTCAGTGAACTGAGGCTTTTTTGTTATTGATGAAATTCTTAATGAAACTAGTATAGCTATATGATTTTGTGATTCTTATTTTGCTTTTGTTATGGCTCAGATACTTGATTGACTATACGATCGAATGGGTCAATTGTGGATAGGCAGAAGCATTAGGGTCAACCTAACAGACAGTGTAGATCGAGGTTTTATGAAGATTTTAGTAACGGTAAAGCGCGTTGTCGATTACAACGTAAAAGTGAGAGTCAAAGCGGACCATTCTGCGGTTGAGCTGGCTAATGTGAAAATGTCGATTAATCCATTTTGTGAAATTGCGGTAGAGGAAGCCATCCGTCTTAAAGAACAAGGAATCGCCTCCGAAGTCGTGGTTGTCTCTGTCGGTTCAAAAATGTGTCAGGAAACAATAAGAACGGCGTTGGCATTAGGTGCCGATCGAGGTATTCAAGTAGAAACCGAAGACGGATTGGACTCTTTAGCCGTAGCAAAACTGATTGCTGAAGTTGCAAAAGAAGAGGCCGCCGATTTGATCATTATGGGCAAACAGGCCATTGACTCTGATAACAATCAAACGGGGCAAATGGTGGCCGCTCTATTAGATTACCCCCAAGCAACCTTTGCGTCTGAAGTGGTTATCGAAGATGGAAAAGCAAAAGTAACTCGCGAAATTGACGGTGGCTTACAAATACTATCCGTTACCCTTCCAGCGGTCGTAACAACGGATTTACGACTAAATGAGCCAAGATTTGCCTCATTACCAAATATTATGAAAGCGAAGAGAAAACCACTTGACGTTAAAAACCTTGATCAATTGAGAGTGAATACTCAGTCAAAGGTTGAAATAGTGTCTGTTGCTCCTCCTTCTGAACGAAAAGCGGGGATTAAAGTCGGTTCTGTTGCTGAACTTGTTGAAAAACTAAAGAACGAAGCGAAGGTATTACCATGAGCCTATTAATTATTGCCGAGCACGATAATACGTTATTAAAACCGAGTACGTTAAATACCATTGCCGCCGCGAAAAAAATAGGCACGGACATTCATGTACTCGTCGCTGGTATGAATTGCCAATCCGTTGCAGACCAGGCGGCTAATGCGGAATCGGTTGTTCGTGTTTTACTTGCTGATGAGGCCGCTTATGAACATCAACTAGCGGAAAATATCAGTAAATTAGTGGTCGATATTGCGAGTCGTTATGAACACATTCTTGCGCCAGCAACGACCACAGGTAAAAACCTCTTGCCTCGTGTTGCGGCGTTATTGGATGTGGCGCAATTATCGGATGTGATTGAAGTAGTGAGTGCTGATACTTTTATTAGACCTATTTACGCAGGCAATGCGTTAGCCACAGTGAAGACAAGTGATCCGATTAAAGTGATGACAGTGCGTGCTACTGGCTTTGATCCAGTGGCGAACCAAGGCGGTAGTGCTAGTATTATTACTTTAGATCAGGTGATTGTGTCTGATCGGTGTCAATTTGTTAGTGAGCAGTTAGCGGTATCAGATCGCCCTGAATTAACGGCGGCGAGTATCATCGTTTCTGGTGGGCGTGGAATGGGCAGTGGAGAGAACTTTAGTCTGCTTGAAACCGTTGCTGATAAATTGGGTGCGGCGGTAGGCGCTTCTCGTGCAGCGGTTGATGCTGGTTTTGTACCAAATGATTGGCAAGTAGGGCAAACAGGAAAAACCGTTGCCCCTGATTTGTATATTGCCGTAGGTATTTCAGGCGCCATTCAGCATCTTGCCGGCATGAAGGATTCAAAAGTGATTGTGGCAATTAACAAAGACGAAGAAGCACCCATCTTTCAGGTGGCTGATTACGGTCTGGTTGCGGACTTGTTTGAAGCCGTTCCTGAGTTGGAAAAATCACTTTAATGTATTTGAGGCACGAATGACGATGTCGTCATTCGTTTGTTTAGTTTCATCCTAAGTAGATAGAACTTAATAATAAAAACCGGAGACAAACATGATATTTGAAGGAAAAGCCGTCAAAGTATCCCAATTAGAGACAGGTGTTGTTCTTGTTACTTTGGACTTACAAGGCGAGTCGGTAAACAAGTTTAATCAACTTACTTTAAAAGAGTTAGCCGAAGCGATAACGGTTGTAAAAACCGTATCTAATGTAACTGGTGTTGTATTTAACAGTGCAAAAGACGTATTTGTTGTCGGTGCCGACATTACAGAGTTTACAACGTGGTTTACTCTTGATGACAGTGTCTTAGAAGGAAAGTTGCGAGAAGTTCATGATATTTTCAATGAAATAGCGGATCTTCCTTATCCTACTGTTGCCGCGATTAATGGCATTGCATTGGGTGGCGGCTTTGAATTATGTTTAGCCTGTGATTATCGTGTAATGGCTGACTCGGCCAAAGTGGGTTTACCAGAAACGCAATTAGGAATTTACCCTGGTTGGGGAGGCACGATTCGTTTGCCTCGTTTAATCGGTGTTGATAATGCTTGTGAGTGGATTTGTGGTGCAGGACAAAAACGTTCTGCAGACGCACTAAAAGACGGTGCTGTTGATGCTGTTGTTGCTCAAGATAAGGTTTTAGAGTCTTCATTACACCTTGTTCAACAGGTGGTTGATGGTAAGTTGAACTACCTGCAGCGTCGCGAAGACAATAATGCCACTATGGTGTTTTCGCCAATTGAAAAAATGATGATCTTTGAATCTGTTCGAGGTGTTGTTGGCGCTAAAGCTGGGAAGCATTACCCTGCTCCTATGGTCGCGATCAAAACGATTGAAAAAGTGATTGGTCAAACACGTGAGAAAGCCATCGAAACCGAGATTGCTGGCTTTGTAAAATTGGCTAAAGGACCCGTTGCAAAAGCATTGGTTGGTCTGTTCCTAAAAGATCAACAAATCAAGAAAACAGCAAGTCAAATGTCTAAAGGCGCCGAGCGAGTGAATCAAGCGGCGGTATTGGGCGCTGGCATTATGGGTGGTGGGGTAGCTTATCAGTCCTCCTCTAAAGGAACCCCTATCATTATGAAAGATATTCGTAATGAAGCGTTAGAATTAGGGTTAAGCGAAGCGAATAAGTTGCTAGGTGGTCAGGTATCGCGCGGTCGTATGACAGCGGAAAAAGCCATGAAAGCGCTTAATGGTATTACCCCCGCTTTAAGCTATGGTGAGTTTGACCATGTTGATTTGGTTGTTGAGGCCGTGGTTGAAAATGTGAATGTTAAGAAGGCTGTTTTGGCTGAAACAGAGAAGCACATCAGTAAAGACACCATTTTAACGTCAAACACATCTACTATTTCAATTACAGAATTGGCGAAAGAGTTACAAAGACCTGAAAACTTTTGTGGTATGCACTTCTTTAATCCCGTTCACCGTATGCCATTAGTGGAAGTTATTCGTGGTGAGAAAACCAGTGATGCGGCGATTGCTCGTACCGTGTCTTATGCCCAAGCTATGGGTAAGACGCCTATCGTCGTAAATGACTGTCCTGGTTTCTTGGTAAACCGAGTATTGTTCCCTTACTTTGGTGGTTTTTCCGCCATGATGAAAGAGGGAGCAGATTTTCAAATGATTGATAAAGTCATGGAGAAATTTGGTTGGCCAATGGGCCCCGCTTATTTGTTGGATGTTGTGGGCTTGGACACCGCATTCCATGCCGATGAAGTCATGGCAAAAGGCTTTCCTGATAGAATGCAACATGAAGGCACAAACGTGATTGATAAACTGTTTGAAGTTGAGCGTTTTGGGCAGAAAAATCAAAAAGGTTTCTATCGTTACGAGAACGATCGTAAAGGAAAACCGAAGAAAATTTACGATGAAGAAATTCATGCTATTTTAGCGCCGACGGTTACTTCAACAACAGAGCTTACAGAAGACGATATTATTGCTCGTATGATGATTCCTTTGTGTATTGAAACCGTTCGTTGTGTTGAAGAGGGCATTGTTGGCTCTCCAGCAGAAGCCGACATGGGATTAATTTACGGCATTGGTTTTCCTCCGTATTTGGGCGGTGCATTGCATTATTTAGATCAAATGGGGTTGCAGGCATTTTGTGATTTGGCCGATCGTTATAGTCATCTTGGTAAATTGTATGAACCAACGGCCAACATGCGTGCGATGGCACAAAACAATGCGACTTACTACGGCATAGCTGTTTAACCTTTGGTCAGAATAGGATTAGGAGAATATCAATGAATTTCAATGAAACTGATGTAGTTGTTATCGATGCTGCCCGTTCCCCAATGGGGAAATCTAAAAACGGTGCGTTTCGTAATGTAAGGGCTGAAAATTTATCGGCGGCTGTTGTTAAGGGTCTATTAGCACGCAACCCATCCGTTAACCCTAAAGAGGTTGAAGATTTAATTTGGGGTTGTGTTAACCAGACCTTAGAACAAGGTTTTAATGTGGCTCGAGCCGTGAGTTTGTTGAGTGGTTTGCCAATGACCTCGGCAGCGCAAACCGTTAACCGTTTATGTGGCTCTTCCATGTCGGCTATACATACGGCAGCACAAGCGATTATGACAGGTCAAGGCGACGTCTTTATCGTGGGTGGTGTTGAGCACATGGGTCACGTCTCTATGATGCATGGGGTGGATGTGAACCCGGCCTTGTCTAAGCACATGGCAAAGGCGTCGATGATGATGGGTGTGACGGCCGAAATGCTAGGGAAAATGCACGGAGTAACAAGAGAACAGCAAGATGAGTTTGGTGTTCGTTCTCATCGATTAGCGCAAGAAGCGACTTTAGACGGTCGCTTTACGAATGAAATTATCCCTGTTGAAGGTCATGACGAAGCAGGTAATAAAATATTGGTGGAAACGGATGAAGTAATACGTCCTGAAACGTCTATGGAATCTCTAGGAAAACTTAAACCTGTATTTGTGCCAAAAGTGGGCACTGTCACAGCCGGTACTTCTTCCGCTTTATCTGATGGTGCTTCAGCCATGATTCTTATGTCTGGTAAAAAAGCGATGGAACTTGGTCTAACGCCTATCGCGCGTATTCGTAGCATGGCTGTTGCTGGTTGTGATCCTGCGATTATGGGTTATGGGCCTGTACCGGCTACGAAAAAAGCGTTGAAGCGTGCTGGTTTAACCATTGATGATATTGATATTGTTGAGCTAAATGAGGCCTTTGCAGCACAATCTATTCCAGTATTGAAAGATTTAAAGTTGCTGAAATTGGTTGATGAAAAAGTGAACCTGAACGGTGGTGCTATTGCCTTAGGTCATCCACTTGGCTGTTCTGGTACGCGTATTGCTACTACCTTATTAAATGTCATGCAACAGAAAGACGCTAAGCTTGGACTTGCTACCATGTGTATCGGTATGGGGCAGGGCATTGCAACGGTATTTGAGCGCCTTTAACCCCCATTATAGGATTAAAGCCCTATTTTAAAGGGTTTAATCTTTTACAGAGCGTTAAGAAGTTGTCCCGTTAATCATACAACTTTTGTCATTTTGCCCCATTTATGGGGCTTTTTTTTATCTAATGATTGGTTTAATGCCGTAAATTCAACCTTTTAAAAGGAGGTGATCTATCGTTGTGCTCTATTATTGTGCGCTGGCTAACGATAATTTAACTGCAAAAGCAATAAACCCCGTTCCTACCGTGCCACTTGATAAGGCGGTAATGCGCTTACGTGATTTAAAGGCGACAGCGAGTTTCGTACCAGCATAAATAAGAACGGCTAAATAAATTAAGCTGAAGAGCTGTAGTGTAATGGCTAGGATAAAGAATGGCAGCACTGGATTGCTGTAGGCTGGATCAACAAATTGTACAAAAAAGGACAAAAAAAACAAAATTGCTTTCGGGTTTAAAAGGCTCACGAATAATGCCTTTTTAAAGGCTTTGCTGGTAGATGACTTCTTGATGGTTTTAACATCATAGGTGGTATCACCTTTGCGCTGCCATGTTGTGTAGGCGCCATGCAGTAATTTAACACCAATAAACGTTAAATAAGCCGCACCAGCGTATTTTATCACCATGAAAAGTGCTGGGTAAGCGCTCAAAACTGAGATAGCACCCATAGCCGTTGCTATGATGAGTAATGAGTCCCCAACAAACACACCCGCAACGGCGGACCAGCCAATGCGAGTTCCCTGTTGTGCGGCTAAAGAAAGCACATACAGTGAGTTTGGCCCTGGTAATAAAATAATGAGCATAGCACCAACGACATAGGCAAAATAGTTAATAACGCCAAAGCTTTCCATTTACATTTGATCCTTAATAAAGAGGGTGGACTAAAGTGGTATTATTGAGTGCAATCATATCAAGAATCCGTGATCAGTCTAGGTAATATACACTGACGAATGAACTATATTTAAGAACAATCGAGAAGGATTTGAATTCAATATTAAATAACCTTTAGACAGTAAAGCGGCCTTTGAATAACGGGTTTGCCACTTCGTTAGTGTGACGATGCAGTCTCTAAACCTTTTTCTTTTGTTCAGAGCAATAGGGATTTTAAACCGCGTATTCAAAATCCAGAATTTCTATTAGATCGTCAATACCTAGGCCCTATTGTAGTCGATTTAACCCTTTTACATGGCACTTTCTTGGGTTAATTATTAGACATTTGGATCATTCATTTCTGGAATAGTTTGATACTGGCACAGTAATTGTTAGTTATTACCTAATAGTCATAACTAAAGTTGGGCAAGAGTGATGGAATCCCCGTTTATCAAGGCTTTTAAACTAGAAAAGCAGTTTTTATCTCAATTGTATGGGGCTGCACCGTATTGGTGGGTCAGTGTTGCCGTTGTGTTTTTAGTGTTTTATTTTGGTGCGTTTGACGGTTATTTGTTTTATCTAGGTGATACATCAGCGGAGACAGCACAATGAACTCTTTAGCTGTTTTCACCGATTTAGATGGCACCCTCCTGGATCATGATACGTACAGTGCCGCGGCGGCTATGCCTATGTTGCAACAACTGAAGCTTAGACGAATCCCTGTTATTCCAAACACCAGTAAAACATTCGATGAGCTGTTACCTATTCGCAGGAGTTTGCAATTAGACACGCCTTTTATCGTAGAGAATGGCGCGGCCGTTTATATCCCGGAGTCTTTTTTATACGAATTATGCGACACAAAAGAGGACCTAATTGACTCTTATACCTCTGACAATCAACTTATAAAAGTGATTTTAGGATCGAGCTATAAAGGTTGTTATTACCGAAAGTCTTTTATTGAACCTCGTGAATACTGGTTGTCACTTTTAGCAAAGAATACGTTTGCATTCTCGCATTTGTATACGGGGTTTTCCAGTATGTCGATTTCTGACATTCAGCAGGTTACAGGTTTAAGCCTTGAACAGGCTCAGGCCGCTTCAAAGCGAGAGTACGGCGAGCCACTACAATGGCACGGATCAGATGAAGAGTTGATGCAGTTTAAGCATCTAATGCAGAAAGCCGGGGCAACGGTGGTTAAAGGAGGGCGTTTTGTCCATGTTGGCGGCAATTCAGACAAAGGAAGAGCCATGCTTTGGTTAGCGGCTTTTCTTCAGTCGAGCTCGTCAGTGGCTTTGGGTGATGGGGAAAATGACAATGCTATGTTGGAGGTTGCGGATATCGCGGTTCAAATTCGTTCTAATTTTCATGCTTTCCCCTGTTTAAAGCGTTCTGCTGGCGTCATTAAAACGTCAGAGGTGGGCCCAAAAGGTTGGAGCGAGGCCATAGGTAAAATTTTGTTTAGCGAGCTTAAGTAGAAGACCATTAAGCTCAGTTTATTTTAAAAGAATCGTTTTATTATATTTTACATATATAGGGGCAATCGTTATGGCGGATTTTTATCAAAATGGAATCGTAACAACGCTACATAATCTTACTAAACGCAGCACCAGTGAATTAGAGGATGAGCTCATTCAGTTTTCTGAAAAGCGTCCTTTAGGTTTGATATTACCATCCCTGTTTTCAGAATTAGAAGGCAACGCATTGCCCGATATAATCAGTAAAATTGCACAAGTACCTTATTTGTCTGAAATTGTTATCGGCCTGGACAGAGCGTCTTTAGCGCAGTACAAACATGCCATTGCATTTTTTGACGAACTACCACAGCACCATCGAATTTTGTGGAATGACGGACCTAGGTTACAAGCATTGGACGCAAAGCTTCAAGCTATGGGGTTAGCACCAACAGAGCTAGGCAAGGGGAGAAATGTTTGGTATTGCATGGGGTATATGCTGGCTTCAGCTAGATCTGAATCCATAGCATTACACGATTGTGATATATTGACTTACGATAGAGACTTATTGGCTAGGTTAATTTATCCCGTTGCCAACCCTCAATTTAATTATGAGTTTAGTAAGGGTTTTTACTCTCGTTTTGCGAATGGGAAGCTCAATGGTCGGGTGGCGCGATTGCTAGTGACACCTTTGATTAAGTCTTTGAAACGCGTACTGGGCCACAATGAATATTTAGACTTTATGGACAGTTTCCGCTATTCGCTATCGGGTGAGTTCTCCTTTAGACGTGATGTGCTAACAGATTTACGTATTCCAAGTGACTGGGGACTAGAGATTGGAGTATTGTCTGAAATGCACCGTAATTATGCGTCTAACCGTATTTGCCAAGTAGATATTGCGGATTCTTACGATCACAAGCACCAAGATTTATCTTTAGAAGATGAGAACGCCGGTTTATCAAAAATGTCGATTGATATTACTAAGGCATTTTTTAGAAAGTTGGCGACCCAAGGCTATACCATCAATCCTGAAACCATGCGCACAATTAAGGCAACTTACTATCGAATCGCTTTGGATTATATTGAGACATATAAGAACGATGCCATTATTAATGGTCTGACCTTGGATATTCATACAGAAGAAAAATCTGTGGAAATGTTTGCCAAGAATATTATGCAGGCAGGGACTCAATTTTTAGACAATCCAATGGAAACACCTTTTATCCCAGCATGGAACCGAGTCATCAGTGCTATGCCAAATGTACTGGATGAATTAAAAAGTGCAGTAGAGGAAGACTATCAAGAATTTAAAGTAACCGCATCAGAGATATAAAGACGGGAAGGGGAATGTATGAATGTGTTGACACAGCTTGCAGAGAAGTTACAACAGCAACTTACCGTGATCTATGATGGGGTTGACATTGAACCAAGCTATCAAGAATTAAGTTTGGATTTAATTGATATGATGGGACTGAATTCACATTGTGAAGACCCTGTTCCTTATGCAAATCATTGGTCCCAGAAGGATATGATTCTGATCACCTATGGAGATAGCTTATTAGAAGACGGTATAAAGCCTTTGAAAACGTTAGACCGTTTTCTAGATGCTCATATAAAGGAAAGTATTAATGGCGTACACATACTTCCTTTTTTCCCCTATAGTTCGGATGATGGTTTTTCTGTAATTGATTATTCCAGCGTCAATGAGTCACTAGGTGACTGGGAGGATATTACAGAGATCGCTACCAAGCGTAAGTTAATGTCTGATTTGGTGATCAACCACTGCTCAAGTCGAGGTATTTGGTTTGAAAATTTCATTAAAGGAGAAGGTAAAGGCCGTGATTATTTCTTTACGGCGAACCCTGATGACGACTTATCTCAAGTGGTGCGTCCAAGAACCAGCCCGCTACTGAGACCAACAGAAACGGAGCAAGGCCTGCAGCATGTCTGGTGTACCTTTAGTCACGATCAAGTGGATTTAGACTTTAGAAATCCTGAGGTTTTACTGACATTCGTTTCTATTATCCGTCAATATCTGGATGCCGGAGTACGAATTTTTAGATTGGATGCGGTGGCTTTTTTATGGAAAAAATTGAGTAGCTCGTCTATTAATTTGCCGCAAACTCATGAAGTGGTAAGATTGTTAAGGTCACTTATTGAGCATGCCGAGCCCAGCGCGATCATAATAACCGAAACTAATATCCCAAATACGCAAAATTTAACCTATTTTGGTAATGCAAATGAAGCGCACTGTATTTATAACTTTTCATTACCTCCGTTGTTAGTCAACACACTTATTACCGGCGATTGCTTGTATCTTAAGCGTTGGTTAATGAGTATGCCCCCTGCGCAAAATGGGACTTGTTATTTCAACTTTATCGCTTCTCATGATGGTATTGGATTAAGGCCAGCTGAAGGTTTATTAAATGATATTGAGCTAAATACTCTGGTTAACACCATGCAACGCTTTGGTGGTCGGATTTCATGGCGAACGTCAGAAACAGGCGAACAGAAAGCGTATGAAATGAACATATCTTTATTTGATGCTTTGCAAGGGACTGTGGAGGGTGAAGATAAATGGGGGTTAGAACGATTTATTTGCGCACATGCAATCATGTTTGCCTTGGAAGGGATCCCGGGTATCTATATCCATAGTATGTTGGGGACACGCAATGATTATGAAAAATTGAAGAATACCCATCATAATCGTTCTATTAATCGTCATCGGTGGGACTACGAGCAGTTAGAGTCTCAGTTAGGCAATCCCGCCAGTTCGCACCATAAAGTCCTTGGAAGGATGCTTGCGCTAATCGATATCAGAAAACGGCAATTGGCTTTTCATCCAAATGCCATCCAGTTTGTGCTCCATTTAGGGCTCAATTTATTTGGTTTTTGGCGTCAAAGTTCCGACCGTAAGCAAAGTATTTTTTGTGTCAGTAACATCACTAAAGAGCCCGCTGAATTGCGTCTGAATGAATTGAACTTGATTTCTAATAATTCATGGTTTGATTTGATTTCTGGTGATTCGATTGAAAATCTGAATGAAGTGGTCACGCTTGCTCCATATCAAACCGTCTGGCTGACTAATATCAGGTTAGATTAAGAGTGCTTTTTGTACTTTAAGATAATAAAAAGTCACAAGGCAAGCGGGTGGTTAAATAGCGCCGCTTGCATGCTTTTGAGAGGATCAAAATTCAGTTGCTTTATCCTGTTTGCCTTTTAGATTTTATTTAGTGTTATCCCCTAAGGTATTGTTGTGTCCGGCCGAGGGGCTTTATGTTTTTCAGCGTAGAATAATAAACCCAAAGCCAAACTGCTCATAATGAAAAAGCCAATGGTGATGGGGAGCGTTGTGCCGTTATACAGTTGACCAATAATAGTGCCAACTGTTAGAGATAAAATAGAAGAAGTGGCACCAATAATAGCGGATGCGATGCCCGCAACGTGTCCCATTGGTTCCATTGCCATGGCGTTTAAGTTGCCAAATAGCAAGCCAAAACTAAAAAATAGACTGCCTGCATACAGCATAAACATCCATAGGTGTACTTCCACATACAATTGAATAATCAAAAAGACTAAGGAGCTTACAATGAGAGCACTAAAGGCTCGAGTTGTTATTAAATGCATGCCAAGGCGTTGCACAAGTTTTGAATTCATCAGTGATGCGATACCAAGCAGTAAAGCCAGAACACCAAAGTAAACACTAAACAATTTACCTGTATGAAATTGTTCCTGAAAAATCTGTTGAGATGAGTTGATGTATCCAATCAAACAGCCAAAAATCAGTCCCATTGATAAGGTTAAGCTGATAACTGATTTGTTGGTAACCACCTCTTTGAAGCCAAAAGAGAAACCGTCTTTGGTAAATGGGATTCGCTTTGCTTTCGGTAAGGTTTCATCTAGTCGTATGTATATCCAGATTAAAATAAGACACGCATAGATTAGGTATAAAACAAAAATCCCATGCCAGTTGGTAAAAAGTAAAATAGCTTGTCCAATGGACGGTGCAATAGCAGGCACTAGAATAAAAATCATCATTACTAAGGACATGATTTTTGCCATATCATTGCCTTTGTATTGGTCACGGACAAGTGAAATGGCTGAAATATAGGGGCCAGCGACGCCAAGTCCTTGTATAAAGCGACCAATCAATAAATCGTTTAAATCTGTCGCCATAAAACACATAACCGTACCCATTAAATAAATGAGTATGCCGGCATAAAGTATCGGCTTACGTCCTGTTGAATCAGATAAAGGGCCACAAATTAATTGGCCTAAAGACATGCCTAGGAACAGCATGCTAATAATTAGTTGAGTACGATTGGCATCTTCAACTGCTAAATCTTGAGAAATGACCCCTAGAGCAGGTAAAAGCGCATCAATGGATATCGCAACGATAGACATCAAAGTCGCGGTGAGAAAAGTAAACTCCATGGCCGATAGGGGACTTTTGTTTGGAGAAGAAGAGTCTGAAGCGGAGTAAACGGTCATATCACAATCCAAGTGAATTATTGAGAAATGTCATTATATGATGAGATTGTGCATGAATTATGACTTTACTCCACCGATCTGATTAATGCTCTTAATCTTGCTGGTTTTGCTGGCTTTTGCATGTAGATAATATCGAGCTGTTTACACAACTGTATTAATTCCTCATCTTGAACGGCGGTAAGTAATACCGCAGGAATGGTAATTTGATACTTTTCTCTTAAGTCTTTAATTAAGTCTAAACCATTTTTATTTTCTCCCAATTGATAATCCACCAGTAGTAAATGTGGAGGTCCTTGAGTGTTTAGGCAACTTGCTGTATTCGAAAAGCATTGGACGTGACAATGCCATTGATTCATCAAGGTTTGCATGGCATCTACATTGTTTTTATCGTCATCAATACACCAAACCGTGCAGGAATGTGAATGGGTTTTCTCTTCTGATGAGGGTATGTCCGTTTCTATAGCGGGTACAAGTCGTTGCTTGGCTAGTGGTACCGTAATACTGAAGCAACTGCCTTTATTAGGAACGGAATTAAGTCTCATGGTAAGGCTTAACGCCTTTTGCATCCTTTTTACTAGTCCTAGCCCTAGCCCCAACCCCGCTTCTTCGGTATTTTTCCAACGATAGAAATCTTCGAATACTTTTTCTTGTTCAATTTTTGGGATGCCAATACCCGTATCCCAGACTTGGATGATGATATGGTCTTTTCTTTTTCGACAGGCAATGAGCACCTTACCGGTTTTTGTGTATTTTACGGCGTTAGAGACGAAGTTTTGTACAATTCTTCTCAAGTAAACAGGGTCTGTGTGTACATAGCTATTTTGCATTCTGGTTCGTATCGTTAATCCTTTTTCGTGGGCAATAATACTGAACTCATTAATAACTGGAGTGAGTAATTCATCGAGAGAGCAATCTTTTAACCGAGGTTTAACTGCACCTTGATCTAGACGAGCAATTTCTAGTAATGTTGATATAAGGGTTTCTGTCGATTGTACCGAAGCGGTTAATTTATCCAGAGTTGACTTGGTGTCATCGTTAAGTGGGGCGGAATGAAGGGCGCCTAAATACAAGCGAGCGGCGTTCAATGGTTGTAAAATGTCGTGACTGGCTAGAGCTAAAAACTCAGTCTTATCGATATTGGCCTTTTCCGCTTCGGCTTTAGCCTTCATTAACTCTTTTTCTGCTGTGGCTCGGCGTTCAATTTCCTGATGTAACTCTCTGTTGATACTTTGTACTTCTTGAGTTCGAGCGACGACTCTTTTTTCTAAATCTATATTGGCTTCTTGTAATGCTTGCTGGCTTTCTATGTGTTCAGTGACATCCGTAAAACTGGTAACAAAACCGCCATTAGGTAATGGGTTTCCTACCATTTCAATGACGCGCCCATTAGACCGACGACGTAAAAAACGGTGCGTGGTGCCTTTTCTTAAATGCTCAAGGCGTTTATTGACGAGACTTGCCACATCTCCAACGCCACACTCTCCACGAAGGGCGTTAAACTTAATGAGTTCCTCTACTTTTAAACCCACTTTTAACATGCCCTTAGGGTAGGGGTAAAGTTCTGTGTAGGTCTTATTCCAAGCCACAAGTTGCAGCTCTTTGTCGACGACACTGATGCCTTGATCTAGGTTATCCATTGAAATAAACAATAAGTTTTGATTGAACTGGATGGCTTGCGTTGTTTCATCGAGGTAAGTCACCATTTCTTCAATATTAATTTGTTTGTCAACTAGCAGGGAGTTGATGATAGTTCGAGCAGAGGACCCACCGAGAACGCCACCCAGAATACGTTCACAGTAATCTATAAAAAGCCTGTTTGGGGTAGCATTGGGTTCCAGTGTTTGTGTTTGATCTTTTTCGAACTCGGCTAAGACTTGCTTTAAGCGGTTTCCGCCTAGAAATGTTTCTAATAACACACATAAATCACTGTTAACCGCTTTGCTTTTTGGTTTAAAAAAACGATTTTCTAATTCGGCGTTAGGGTTAACAAAGGCGGTAGCTTGAATACGATCAATCAGTCTTTCATTGCCTAAAAGAGAGCCTAGGATATAACCGAAGACATTGGCAACTAAACTAATAAATGCCCCATAAATAATAATGTCTGTGCGTGAGCCTGTCTCTTTGATTGCCCACGATACATTGTTGGTTAAAGGGATAAACATCCATAAAAGCCAGCATAAGAAGCCAAGTATAAGTCCTGAATATACCCCGGTAACATGGCCTCTTTTCCAATAAAGGCCGCCCACAACCGCTGGAATCAGTTGTAACACGAGAGAGAACGCGATTAATCCTGTTCCGGCTAAAGGCTCGTTATTCGCCATCTCTTGATAGTACAAGTAGGACAAGACGAGTACACCAGTAATCACTAAACGACGAATCATTAAGATTTTTTTACGGTAAAGAGGAAGGGCTTGTTGGTGTGAACTTGCTCTTGCAATTAATAAAGGCAAAATCACATCATTACTGATCATAATGCTAAGCGCAAATGTGGCGATAATAATCATCGCCGTGGTGGCGGATATGCCCCCTAAGAAGATCAGTATTTCCAGCAAAATATTGTTTGAGTTAAGCGCGAATTGAATTACATACGTATCTGCATTGACGGCGTTTCCGAAGAGACTTTGGCCAGCAATGGCAATAGGAGGAATAATAAGTGCAAAGGTTAATAAGTACAGAGGGAAGACCCAGCGAGCTGTCTTCAATTGCTTTTCATCTTGATGATCAACAACGGTGACGTGGAATTGTCTTGGTAAGCAGATAACGGCCGCAGCGGCCATTAATGTTTGCATTATGAATGAAAATGAAAACAAATTGCTGATATTCCAAACAGAGAAATCTATTCTCTCGAACGAAAGCTCTTGGTGCTGACTGGTTAATGTGATGATCGCAAGAAAGCCTACAATTAAAATAGCGAGCAGTTTAAAGAGAGATTCGGAGGCGATGGCAAGCATCATGCCTGAGCGGTAGTCAGTCACTTCTACTTTTCGTGTACCGAATAAGATAGCGAATACGCCAACTAAAATGGTAGCCACAAGTACAATAATATTAGAAGAGGTATCGCCTTGGTTAACAAATAAGGTGAAGTTTGAGCCGATGGCTTTAAGTTGTAATGAAATATAAGGGATGATGGCTAATAGAGCGATGAGGATAACCAATGGTGCGGTTAGCGGCCTTTTACCATAACGAGAAGAAATAAAGTCCGCTATTGAGGTAATATTTTGTTTATGACTTACGAGAGTAAGCTTTTTTAAAAAAGGGAACGCAAATAGATACAGTAAAATAGGACCAAGAAAAATTGGTAAGTAGTTCCAGCCAGATCGAGCGGCTTCCCCAACAGTGCCGTAAAATGTCCATGCCGTACAATAGATAGCGAGTGAGAAACTGTAAATAATAGGGCTACGGGTGAGTTTTTTGATTCGTGGTTGTTCTTTGTCGCCCCAAATGGCGATCCAAAAAAGCCCTAAAATGTAAATGACGGCCAAGAATATCCAAAGAAAAGTCATCGTATCTTATCCTTAAAAAGCATGTCTTTTACAAAATTGAAAAATACATGGAAGGCATTAATATTGTGTCATTAAATAGCGTATTTTGCCGAGAAATAAAAAAAACGGCAATAAGACTTTCGTCTCTCACCGTTTGTGTTAACGAATACTAGATAAAAAGTCTTCGTTTAAACTATGTCACAGTCCTTCGTTTAAACTATGTCAAAATCCTTTGATAATACAAATTCACGTAAAGTCTCAAATTCTGAATTAAAGGGTTGGTTGCACTTTTGGTATTGCGGCAAATTATTTGCCGCGACGACGTTTTCGGCCTGCTTTAAGTAAGACTGCCATAGAATGCGCTTCTGGGAATCTGTCACCTCATCTTGTAAGCTGAGCGTATCTTGCAAAACACTTTCTAGAGAGCGTGTTGGTCTATGCTTGCCTTGGAAAAGCCATAAGTCACTGATTTCGTGATACTCATAGTAAGGAAGCAGTTTTATACCCTGTTCGGCAACGAACTCTACGGCGTCTAAAATGAAATTGACCTCTTCTTGAGTGAGGAAGTAATTCAAATTGAAACGCGTCCATCCTGGTTTCAGTATTGAGCGGCCTTTGCTAAGAGCCTCTGTGATGGCGGCTGATGTTTGATCGTCTAGTCCAAGTAATTCGTGACCGTAAGGTCCTGCACAAGAGCAGCCACCGCGCATTTGAATACCAAATAGGTCATTTAGCAAGGCAACAATATAGCCGTGATGTAAGTAATTATGAGCGGCTTTGATTCGAAAGGAAGTGATGGTTAATCGATCTCTTGTGTCAGCACCTAATATCTCAATCTTGTCATGATTTCTCCAGCGTTGCTCTATTTGATCAAGATAGTTTTTTTCAAGCATTTCTATGTATTCGGCACCGATATCGGCTTTGACTTTAAACACCATACCAGCACGAATGGACTCAACAATATTAGGTGTACCGCCTTCTTCTCTTCTGGTTCCAATAGGCAAGTAGTTGTGTTTATTATGGCTGACAAATGAGACCGTTCCACCGCCCACAGTCGATGGGATGGTGTTTTTAATAAGATGTTTTTTGATGATTAAAATACCGGGTGTTCCAGGACCACCAATAAACTTATGACAAGATAAGAAAATAGCATCTTTATGTAATAATGAAGAATCACTAGACAATGCCTTAGGTAAATTAGGATTCATGTCGATATCAACGTAGGGTGCGGCGGCCGCAAAATCCCAAAAAGAAAGTGCATTGTGTTCATGTAATAGGCGAGTAATCGCTGTTTGGTCTGTTTTTATTCCCGTCACATTCGATGCCGCTGAGAAACTGCCTATTTTTATTGGTCTGTCTTGATAGCGGATAAGTGCATTTTCAAGCGCATTAATGTCTACTCCGCCTGTCTGAACCTCCGGAATTCTGATCAGTTCAACGTCCGCTTCTCTCCATGGTAAATCATTAGAGTGGTGTTCATAAGGCCCTATAAAGACGATGGGTTTTGTGCCATGTTCCTGAGTTAAAAGGGGTAGATTCAGCAGAGATATCAGCTTATTAATGGCCGCTGTGGCACCGGAACCACAAAAAAGGACCAAATCATCATCTGTTGCATTAACGGATTTTTGTATGATTTGGCGAGCGTCTTCGCGAAAACAAGTTGTTTGCTTACCTGTGATGGTCGATTCTGTATGAGTATTCGCATAATAGGGCAATACATAATGAAGAATAGCTTGCTCAATAAAATGCAAACTTCTCCCTGACGCGGTGTAATCGGCATAAGTTAACTTACGTTTTCCAAATGCGGTTTGAATAAATGTATTATCCCCTACAATATTTTTACGCAGATGGGCGATTAAGGATTGTTTTTGCTCTGTACTCTGCTGAAAATTGTTCATAAGCCGTTTCTCTTTAAGAGAGCTACGGCTTACTCAATACAGTAGAAAGCGGCAGCTCAGTGGTATATTTTATTTGTTCCATGGCAAAGTTAGAGGTCACATCTGTTAAAGACGTTTTTTCTATTAACCTTTTATAGAAACGATCATAAGATTGGATATCACTCACTAATACACGCAATAGATAATCGTATTCTCCGGCCATTCTGTAGAACTCAATGACTTCTGGAAATTGAGAGACAACATCTGAAAAACTTTCCAGCCAGTCCTTTTCATGGTGATTCGTTTTGACTTGAACAAAAACGGATACATTGAGGTTTAGTTTGTCGCTGTCCAAGAGCGCCACACGTTTCTTTATGTAACCTTGCTGTTCTAGCTTTTGAATACGCCGCCAACAGGGCGTTTTTGAAAGGCCAACCTGCTGAGCTATCTCATCGATAGAAATACTATCATCATGTTGTATTAAAGTAAGTAGTTCTATGTCTTTGCTATCCATAACGATTTTTTTCTATAATTTGTTTTTAATTTGGGAATGTATTTCAAACTTTACTCTTTGCTTTCATTTCATGCAACTGTATTTTAAGGGCGTCGATATTTAGGAATTTAATTCTTTTACAAGAGACAAAAAAAGTAAAAAAATAGTTAAAGAATAAAAAAAAACACCTCAATTGAGGTGTTTTGGCCGTCACTAATAACTATTTTATGAAATAAGTTAGGTCAGTAGGTTGAGCGCTCTGGTATTTGAAATATTCGCTTGGGCCTGAACACTGACAGAGGATTTTTCTAAAATACTTTGAATAATTTGATCAGAAACAGCCGAGGCAAAATCTGTATCTTGAATACGTGATCTTGCGGCTGATTCATTCTCTTGAGCATTTAATAATGAATCTACTCGACTACTAAAGGCATTTTGTTGTGCACCATACTCGGATTGGATCGCACTTATGTTTTCTAAACTGGTGTCAATTGACGCTAATGAGGTGGTTAAAGCGGCTGGGTTGGAGAAATCAACGCTGTATAAGCCCGCTGTATTCAATTGTGAGTCTACATTATATGTTGACACGTTAATGCTGCTTTCGGCATCGGCGCTACCTTGGAAAGATAAGCTGGAATCTTGCGTTAGTAGCTCTTCACCGCCATAGGTCGTTTGGCTAATTGTGTCTTGTATATTTTGTAAAATGCCGTTGGCTTGTGCTTGTATTGCCGCTCGATCATTATCATTTAAGGAGCCGTTACCAGATTGAATACCTAATTCACGTAATTGCTGAAGGTTCTCGCTGATTTGATTTAACCCACCACTCGCAATTTGTAAGACGGAATCACCTGATAGGATGTTAGAGATAGCCTGTTGATTACCATTTATTCCAGATGTTAAGCGATCCGCAATTTGCAGTCCTGCTGCATCATCTGCTGCACTGTTAATTCGGCGGCCACTGGAAAGTTGTCCATTTGCTTGTGAGACGCCAGCGGTTGCACTGCTGTTAACAAAATTCGATGATGGATTAATTTGAATGCTCATGCAGATACCCTCCTGAGTAAATATTAATCAATTATAGTACTTGATAGAAAAAATAACAAAGTATAGCTTAAGTTTTATCAATACAGCCCGATAACAAGAATCGTATTTATAAATTGTTAAGTCAAACACTTTTCTTTGTCGTTTTAGCGTGTCTTCCTTTAGGTAATACGGCCGATAAGGTATTTTAAGTCGTAATCGATTGATTTCCTTGGTTTAGTGCTTTTTTGGAATGGAATAACCGTTGAATATCCTCTTGAATCATTAATAAGATAGGAATTAAAACGAGTGTTATGACCGTCGCGAATAAAATGCCATAGGCAAGAGAAACGGCAGCAGGAACTAAGAATTGCGCCTGCCTAGACTCTTCGCCTAATATCGGCATTAAACCTGCGAAGGTCGTAAATGAGGTAAGTAATACGGCTCTTAGACGACTCGTGCAGGCTTCTGAAATGGCTTGTGTGATGTGGCCTGTCGTTTTTTTTATTTCATTGAAACGAGACACCAACAATAAACTGTCATTTACGACCACCCCGCTTAAAGCGATGATGCCATTTAGGGATAAAATACCTAAAGATAAGTCATTCAACCAATGCCCTAATAAGGCGCCAATAATTCCAAATGGAATGACGGTCATAATAATAATAGGTTGGCTGTAAGATTTTAGAGGAATAGCCAGTAATCCATAGATAATAAATAACGCGATGATAAACATTTTAATCATGGACGATTGCGTTTCTTCTCTTTCTTCCGCTTCGCCAGAAAAATAAATATCGACCCCAGAAAATTGTTTTTGTATTTTGGGCACTATGGCACTTTTTAGATAATCAACAACTTCCGTTGAAGACATTTGATCTTTATTGACTTCTGCAGAGAGGTATTCTGAGCGCTTTCCATTGATGCGAGTAATGCTTGTGTCAGCATATTGCATGTCAATATGAGCGACATCCGATAAAGGAACTCTGGTTCCATTTGATAGGACTATTTCGGCATCAGATAATTGAGAAGGGGTTTGTTTATCTTTGGTGAGGTAGCCAATACGCACTTCAACTTCATCATTATCTCTTTGATAAGATTGGATTTCAGTACTAGAAAAACGACGTAAAACTTGACTGGATAAGTCTTGAGTATTCAACCCCATTGCTCGGCCTTGCTCATTCAAAGACAAACTGATTTGAGGGTCCGTAGGTGTCTTATTTTCTTCAACGCCGTTAACGGCTGGTAATGTATTTAATTGTACTAACATAGCTTGAGTTGCGGCGGATAAAAGCTCTTGATCGTTGCCTCTAAGCTCAACTCTTAACGCATCCACTGTTTCCCTAGAACTGCGAATGCGAAGATTTTGGACGCCTTCAGGCTTGCCAATCATACGTTGCCACGCTCTGGAAAACTCTCTTGCGGAGTAAGGCGCATTGGCGGCTAATTCTATTCGCAGAGCACCGGATTGATCGCTATTTGCAGATACCTGAAGGTTAGAAACGCCACTTTCTTGTGTCGTTGTATTTTTTATGAGTTTTTTGTCGGTTGCATAGGCCTGCTTTTCTAGCTGCAGTAGCACCGCATTTGTTTGACCGTAACTAGCATCGTTGAACATGGTGACATTGGCTCGAATAGTATCACCCGGTATTTGAGGGAAAAAACTCATTCTGATGGCTCCAGTAAAAGGCATGGAAACGACCAACACAAAGAGGCTAATAAACAATATTAAAACCGCATATCGGTAATGTAACGCGAGAAAAATAACAGGTTGATAAAGGCGTGTTGAAAACCAGTTAAGACCAAAGTTGGCGGCATTTTGCACTCCACTCCACAGAACGGAAATCGGATTAGTACTGGCTTTTTTGTGGGTATTCAGGTGCGCTAAATGCGCAGGAAGAATTAATTTAGACTCGATAATAGATAAAACCAAACAAATGGCGATGACCAAGGCAAACTGTGAGTAAATCTGTCCAAGTCGACCTTCAATATTTGATAGTGCCCAGAAAGCGGCGATGGTCGTGAAAACACCAAATAACGTTGGAACGGCGACTTGCATCGTTCCCTTTATCGTATTTGAAAGAGTATCACCATCTTTAGATCGTACAGAATAAATATTTTCGCCTACCACCACGGCATCGTCAACAACAATGCCCAGAGCCATAATAAAGCCAAAGGTGGTAAACATATTAAGGGTCAAGGCGATCGAGTCTGTTCCCATAATGAATAAGGTACCGAAGAAGATAAAAGGTAATCCCATGGCTACCCAAAATGCGACGGTAATATTTAGAAAAATAGCCAATAGAATAAAGACTAATAAAACACCAGTAATCGCATTATCAATCATTAGCTCAAGACGCTGGTTTATTGTTTCGCTTCTATCTTCCCAATAACTCAGCTGCATATTTTTGGCTAAGCGTCCGGAGGCGTGCCATTCCTCAACGACTTCTTTTGCGGCTAAAGCGGATTCTGAAATATCATCTTCGCCCGTAGCGATAACCTGTAACGCCAAACTGCTTTGACCATTAAACCGGGATAAAACAAAGTCATCGTTATTGAAACTATCACTAATAGTGGCAATTTCCCCTAGGGTCAGCTGCCCTCCCTCAGACAGGCTTTTAATTGGAATAGAGGCAAATTCGTTGGCAATGTAAGCTTGATCAGAGGATTTGATTTTAAGAAAAATATCCTCATCTCTCAAAGACGCGACTTTGGCTGGACTGGACTCTTGATTGATTTTAGTAATGACATCGGTAAGTAGTAAATTATGGCTTTGCAGCTTAAGTTTATCAACCTCAATGGCAATGATAGGATCACGCATACCGGATGTGGTTACTTGACTGATATTATTATGATTAAGTAGATCTGTTTTTAGTTCTAATGCCAGTCTTTGTAATGTGCGTCGGTCAGTATCGCCGTATATTTGCAGCCAAATAGCATGAGACTGCCTTGTTGCTTTGCTTACCACCGCAGGGTCTGCGTCCTCAGGAAAAGAGCGTATACCATCCATCTTATCCTTAACGTCTTTTTCAAGCAGATCGATGTCATAATCCGTGTTTTTCTCTAGAGTGACGCGAACGCCACTGGCGTTTGATTCTGTCGTAATATTTTTTATGCCTGAAACGCTTTCTAATTCTTGCTCTATTATTATCGCAATGCCTTCTTCAGACTGTTTAGCCGACCCAGCATCAAAATTGACAGAAATATTAACCCTGTTAGGTTCTAAGCTAGGGAAGGTCTCTTTATTGAGATCCCCAACATTAATAACCCCTAATATAATAACTAAGAAAAGTAATAGGTTGGCTGCAACGGGATTGGATGCAAACCAAGGAATAATGCCTCTATGGGTTTCTGGTGAGCTCATTTAGAGTTAACCTCCAATGGGTTAACAAGTGCCCCTTGTACGTAACTGTTGTAGGGCTTTATAAGTATTTTTTGTTTGTCTGTAGTGAGCGTTGTTGGGGCCTTAATATAGATAGACTTGTTATCTGAAAAAACAGGTAAGGTTGCGAAAGATTGCAATCGACTATCACTGTCAATATACCAAATTTCACTGTTTTGACTGAGAGAAGAGCTAGGCAAACGCCATAAATCATTTATTGGTTTCCCCTTGATTATTACCGTAACGAAACGGCCTGGAAGTAAGCGAGGAGACTGTTCTAGAGGTGCATCAATGGCCACGACAATATGGCGCATTCTTGTTGTTGTATCGATGTGATTAGCGGTTCTTAGAACATAACCTTCCCAACGAGTTAAGTTGTCAATTGATTCAATTGTCACTGGCCATTTTTGGCTTAACATACTCTCTGCTGAGGGCAGCTTTTGCCAGTCGCTGTTTGACAGGGGAAGGGTAATCTCGATGCGGTCAGTGCTGTATACAGTGCCTACAGTCTCTCCCGTTGTTATTTGTGTATTTGGCGAAATCGTTCGTTCAACAATAAGGCCTGGAAAAGGCATTTTAATGACTAGGTTGAGTATGTCTTCTTGCGCTTCAAGTAAGGCATTTTTTGCTTCTAAGAGTGTTTGTTTTGCTACCGCTAGTTGGGGCTTTCTGAGTACCAGCTCTGAGTCAGGGTCTCCACTAAAGCCTGCGGCTTTCCATTCAGCCTCAGCTTGATCTACCAAGCGCTCTTCTTCTTTAAGTGCAAGAATGGCTTTTGCCTGCTGATTTTTTGCTTGGCTGAGGTTTGATATCAGCTCTAAATTCTTGAGTTTAAGGAGCTCTGTTCCTGCCGGAACCCTGTTTCCAGTTTCAAAATTAGGGTTGATTCGTTCGACGTCGCCACTGACTTTAGCCGTTAAGTTTACTTCAAAGCGAGACTTTGTCGTTCCATTAGCGGACAGCATAGCGACATGTTTTTGTGCTCTAACCTCAATAACAGACACGTCCAAAACTTGCTCTTCGGCTGGTGGACGAGGACGTGCTGTCGTTTGATTTTTTGCTTCGATTGCACTGGAAATATATACATAAATACCGGCTAAAAGACATGACATTAGAATAAATAAAATCCATGGTAAAAAGCGTTTCATTTATTTTGTTTCTCCAAAAACGGTTGGGCTACCTAATCCGAGAGCCAAACCAAGATCGATTCTGTTTGATAAGCGCAAAAGCAAAAGGCTTTCTAATTCGGCTTCTAAGTTAAATGTGTTTTGTTGAGCATTGATCAGATCACTGAGATCGACCAAACCAGAGCGGTATTTTTTTTGATATTGTTGAAGGCTTTTTCTAGAGCTATTCAAAGCATTTTGAATCGAGAGTTGCCTACCTTCCAATGTTTTTTCGAGACTGACGGCATTCTCTACTTCAAAAAGTGCGTTTGACAACGCTTCTTTATAGTTCTGATAGGCCTGAGCTGTTTTTAATTCTGCGATTTTAATATTGGATTTAAGCTGGCCTTGTTGAAAAAGCGGTGCGCTCAATTGCCCTAATAAACTCCAAACAGGCGATGTGAATAAGGCGTCTCGAAGAGAACGGCTGGAATTCGTTAAAGAAGCTTGTAGGCTAAAGGATGGCAGCAACGCTTTATAGGCTATGTCTGTCGTGAGTTCATTTATTTTTATGGAAATAAAGGCCGCTCGTAAATCTGGCCGACCTTGTAAGTTCTGTACACCAAACACGGACAGAGGTGAAATTACTTCGGGATATTGTTTACTAATCAGCGATGCGGGTTTATTTGATTGTGAATCAGTGAGGCCAAGATACAGGTTAAGAGTGCGCTGTGTGATGGCCAAATTTTCTTTATCGTTGAGAAGCGTTGATTTTGCTTTTTCACTGGCTGTCTGAGCGGTATTTTTATCTTCTAATGAACCTAATCCATTTTTAAACTGTTTTAGTACTAATCCAGCATTTTTTTCTAATAAATCAACCCGTTGGGTATTAATATCAATGATTCTCTGCTGATAAACCTGCTGTAACCAGTTTTTAATTATCTTCGCTGAAAGACTGTTTTGTGCGGCTTTTAAAGACGCTAAATTTTGCTGATACAAACTGACACTTACTTTTTCTTCTAATGCTAACTTCTGCCATAAATCCGCTTCCCATCGAATGGTCACACTAGGGGTAAAGGTAAGGTCGCTGCCTTTGCTTTTGTTTGTATTTACATTTGCGGCGAGTGTTGGTTGGGAATTCTTTTGGTTGGTTTTAACATTTTCGGATTGTATTTCAACCGATAAAGCATCTTGAAGGATATTAGGGTTATTTGTGTGTGCATATTGAATAAGTGGGATTAATTCAGGTAAATCAATGAGATCAGTTAGTTTAAGGGCGGTGCCATTATGTAACGTATTTTCATCTTCAAAGCTTTCCCACAAAGGGTGCTTATCCACTAGGTTCTCTGAAGTCGAGAGGGCTTTTTCAGTAAAGTCATTCGATTTATTTGTACTGCAGGCAGAAAGAAACAACACCAGAAGTGTGATGAGTGACCAGTTTAATGAAGATCCCATATTTGTTCTCTAAAAGTAATAAATAGAACGGGCTAATATAAAGGCTAATTAATAGCGGAAGATTAAGATTATTAATAGAATCTTTAGTGTTAATTTACAATTAAATGCAACGCTGGAAGGTAGCCTGATTCTAACTGTATTCATTAATGATGTACGCAAGTTTACGAATACCGTTTTCGCGTTCACTTAGGTTTTGCTCTGAAAAGTTCAGGCGCATACAATTTCGATATTTACCTGTGGAGGAAAAGAGCATTCCGGGAGCAATGTTTATTTTGTATTTACGACCAATTTGCGCCAACTTGGTCACATCAATATTCCCTTCTAATTCAACCCATAAAACAAAACCTCCTTTAGGATAGCTAGCACGAGTCCCTTTAGGTAAGTAGGTCTGAATCGCCTCTAGAAAATGATCTCGACTTTGCTGATATTGCAGCCTCATACGACGAACATGGCGTTCATAGCCTCCTGTTTTAATAAAGTCTGCAAGGGCTATTTGAGGTAGAGTCGGACACATAGAGCTACTGACGTATTTAATATGAGTGACTTTGTCTCGATAACGCCCGGCCGCTATCCAACCTACTCGTAGGCCAGGGGCAATGCTTTTAGAAAACGAGGAACACAGTAAAACACGTCCATCCTCATCAAATGACTTAATGCTTTTAGGGCGTGGGAAGTCATAGGATATGTCACCATAGACATCGTCTTCGATGATAGCAATATCGTAGCTTTGAGCGAGCTTATATAAACGCTCTTTTTTCGCTTCTGATAGTGAATACCCCATTGGGTTATTGCAGGTTGGGGTAATCAAAATCGCTTTTATTGGCCATTGATCTAAGGCCAGTTCCAATGCTTCTAAACTTAATCCATCTTCTGAGTGGGTGGGAATTTCCATCGTTTTGAGGTTTGCCGCCTTAATGGCTTGCATGGAGCCATAAAAACTAGGAGATTCAATAGCCACAATGTCCCCAGGTTGAGTGACCGCTCTCAGGCAGACCGATAACGCTTCTTGGCAACCCGAGGTAACAACTAAATCATCTGGATGTAGTAGGCAACCAGAAGCGACAACCAAACGTACTAATTGTTCTCTTAATTCTTCTGATCCTCTAATGTCTCCATAAGGCAGTCCTAGATCAGGTCTATGACGGCTTAAATCACCAAGCTTTTTCAGCAAGGGTTTCAAACTACTGGACTCCATGTCTGGCATGGCATGTTGTAACTGAAGAAAACCCTCTTCAGATTTACAAAGTAGCAAGTTCAGTACTTCCTCCCACTGAGAGACCTCCATGGGCCTTTGTGGTGGTCTTGTTGTTTTTGGTAATGGGGTTCGAATTTCGATTTTTCGAACAAAGTAGCCCGACTTGGGTTTCGCCTCTACCATCCCTTCGAGCTCAAGTTGACGATACGCTTCTTGTACTGTTGATAAGCTAACACTGTGCTCATGTGATAACTGCCTAACAGAGGGAAGTTTAGAGCCAACAGGAAAAAAGCCTTGCTGGATATGCTCTTTTAAATGATTTGCTAAATTTTCATAGAGGGTCATGGCCTATCCATTGGAGATTCATCTGTATCAACTTTAAAATAAATTGTTATAACCTGATAGTCTTTTACCATACAGATTGAGATAATTATGATCATACAGTGGCAATTTATTTTTTCTGTATGGTGTAAAAGAATATTTTTTACATCTGTATTGATATGTTATTTTTTTCTAAACTGTTCTCCTATGTTAAAAGACTTTTAGGGAGAATAAAGGTGTTAATGATCGCGCTGTTAGAGCATATTCAGAAGCATTTAAAGAAGTTTATCACGCGTAGGCAATTATCCAAGTTGGATGTGTCTAGGTATGACGATATTAATATGACGCTTGATGAAATCCTTCAAGAAAAGGCGAAGGGTAATATAAAGTGTTTAACAGTAGATCTATTCACAATGAAAAAGGGGCGATAAATGGAATGGACATTTTTTATGTCAGTAGCACTGTTTGCTTTTATTACATCGGTAACACCAGGGCCAAATAATGTCATGTTACTGGCTTCTGGAGCCCAGTTTGGTTTTTTTAGAACAATACCGCATATTGTGGGGATTTTATTGGGCGTAGCCATGTTGCTGGTGTCGGTGCTGACTGGCTTAGGGGTTATTTTTAAAGCCTTTCCTATTTTATATGATGCCTTAAAGTGGTTAGGTGCCGCGTATTTATTATGGTTGTCTTATAAAATCACTTTTGCCCCTGTTAAAGAGGCCATAGAAGGCGAGCGCGCGATAAAAAGTAATCCATTTAGTTGGTGGCAGGCGGCGTTATTTCAATTTGTGAACCCGAAAGCGTGGATGATGGCGATTGGCTGTGTTAGCACATTCAGTATGGAAGGGGATGCTTATGTAACCTCAGCTATTTGGATCGTGATTCTATTTGCGTCATTAGGTCTTCCTGCTATTTGTATATGGGCTGGTTTAGGCGTTTCAATTGGTCGTCTGTTAACGAATGAGAAGCGTAAGCGTATGTTTAATTACATTATGGGTGCGGCTACGGCAAGTACTTTACTTATGGTCGTTGCGTGATAAACCTATATAGGAGTTGGTAGTGTGCTTGTGATGAATGAAAATACACCTAAATCTCCATCTCAATGGAGTGTTTATATTATTCAAACCCGTTTAAATACGTTATACACAGGTGTTACAACCGATGTAGATAGGCGTTTTAAAGAGCATCAAGAGACTAAAAAAGGCGCCAAATACCTAAAAGGGAAAGGCCCTCTTATTTTAATGTGGCATGAAAGGGTTGGTTCAAAGAGTGACGCTCTTAAGATTGAACATTATATTAAGCAGCTAAAAAGAAAAGATAAGAGTGCCTTAATCGAGGGCCGCTTTTTTCTTGATAAAAGTATTCTTAAGAAAAAAGCGCCATTGGTTAAAGCGTTAAATCACATGAGTTATGAAGAAAGTTGCCCCCATTGAAGAAGGCCTTCCTTCAATTGAGCCATATGGCCCAGCCAATAATCTTCACTAGCAAACCAAGGAAATGCTTTAGGAAAGGCGGGATCAGTCCAGCGGTCTAATAACCACGCGCTGTATTGGATTAAACGCATCGATTTTAATGGATCAATCAGTCTCAATTGTGTTCGGTCAAATTCGTGAAAACATTCATATCCTTCGATCAGTTCACTTAACTGTTGCTTTTGTTGCTCTATATCTCCTGATAAATGTAACCAGATATCTTGAATTTGAGGGCCAGTGGTGCAGTCATCAAAATCGAGAAGATACAACTGATCTTCTGTTAGTAATAGGTTGCTACGGTGGCAGTCTCCATGAATTATTTGAACGTCATCTGGCCAGTTTTTATGAATAACCTGTTCTGATTTAAGGTAAATTTCATCAACTAAAGATTGATATTTTGGTTTCAGGCTAGAGGGAATTAAGGTGCTATGAAGGATTTTTTCTGCTGATGCTTTGATGATATCTAGCGGCATTAAGCGTTTTCGATGCTCAAGTGTCAACGTACTCATTCCTTTATGCATTTGGCCAATGAGCTCTCCTGTTCTAAACAGGTGATCCATATTGTCTGCGTCAGGAGATTGTCCTTGTATTTTGTTATAAAGGCAAAAGTGAAAGCCTTTATAGTCCAGTAGCGTTCTACCTGAGAACTCAATAGGAGCGACAACAGACACATGTGATTCTATTAATGCCTTTAATATCGTATGTTCTTCTAGGAGCTGCGGCTCGTTCCAGCGATTAGGGCGGTAGAATTTAGCGATCAAAGGTGAGCCCTCTTCAATGCCAACTTGGTAGACTCGATTCTCATAGCTGTTTAACGGGTAGATTCTTGCATCTGACCAAAGTCCAGTGCTTTCAACGGCATCTAAAATGAAATCAGGTGTGAGGTTTTCAAAGGGGGGTAGCGACATAAGTATGGTTTCGATAAAGAGTCACCAGATATTGTGACCCGAGTTAGGTTGGAGTGGGGCTTGTATTATAGCCCCAACATTCTTTTGAGTGCTTTCTCTTGCGCGGCTGTAATCGGTGTCGCTTTGTTATTAAGAATCAAGCGATGCCATGCTTGCCACGTTTTTTTCGCTTCTTCAGGGTATTTACGCGTTAACAACTGCTGTACTTCTAAACGAAAGGAATTAGAAACCGCGGAAGGATCTTGTTTGCCAATGACTCTTAAGCGAGTCAATGAACGTTTAAACCTATCCATTAATTTGGTGTTTTCAATCCCGTTATTAAGGCAATCTGTAATGGATTTTAAATGATCATAATAAATTTCAACTTTTTCATAACTAGAGTCTCTCGCAAGACGAACGACTCGTGCAAAAGAAAGCTCTGCTGTTTCCCAATCTTTTACCTGTTGGCTGAGTTTCCCAAGTCGAGTGGATCTTTCTAATGCTTTAGGAGACACTTCAATGGCCTTTTTAAGCGCCAATTGTGCATTTTCTGGTTGCTCCAGTTTTTCATAGGAATCGGCTAAAAGATCATAAGCCGATAAATAGTGTCGACTTAAACTGATTGTTTGTTCAAGATTCTTTGCCGCGGCGGCCATAGCGCCTAGCTTCATTTCACATTGGGCAATGCCACAGTAGGCCCACGCAAGGTTTTTGTTTTGCTGAAGTGTGAGTAAGTAATGTACTTTAGCTTCTTTGAACATGTCTCTCGAAAAAAGCGATTCACCAATTATTTTTGTGCATAGATTTTTAAAAACGGGCATTTCTTGCATAATTCTTTTGGCTTCAATCTCAACGTTTTCAAAATCACGTGCCATACGAAACTTATTGACGTCTTCAAAGATTTTCTTTTGCTCTTGAACCCGCTTTAATCTTCTAACAAAGGCTTCGGGAGGGAATGGCTTCACTAAATAGCTGTCTGGCTGATATTCTAAAACACTGACAACACTTTCATAGGCTGTATCAGCGGTTATCATTATATAAATAGTTGAATGATCTAAAGGGTAGGTTTTGCGAGAATACTCTAAGATTTGCTGGCCATCGACCGACCCTCCTAGATTATAGTCCGATAAAATTATATCGTACTGTCTTTGTAAAACGGCTTTTAACCCTGCTGTCCCTGTTGATTCTAAATCAATATGAACAAAACCTAGGCTCGACATTAGAGACTTTAGCATAAAACGCATTTCTGCCAAATCTTCAATGATTAAGACTCTTTTTTGTGAATCTACTTTCGGTTTTTCCGAATTTCCTAAGTCGTCAATATTCGCAAAGTTGGGTGTGGTAATATCGTTCACTTACTGTCCTATTTATAAATTGACTAAGGTAATTAGGCGCCACTCAATCTAGTAACCAATGGTTATTTTTTAATGATAAATTATATTGGCACAGTTCCAATTTTCAAATCAATACTTTAATGCCTATCTACTGCCATTACAAAAACACTGCGGCAGGCGCACTTAATGCAATCATCCTCTACATTTACACCGTCTGTTTTAAAGAGTGTCGTTATTTTATTTGTCCCTTCTGGAAGCTCAAAGCGAGCCAGACTGTCTTCTCGATAAAAGCCAATCCATAAAGAAGACCCTGAATGAGAGGGCCTTGTCATCAGCACGCTCAGAAAGTCTCTTTCTTGTTCGTGCCAATCAAAATCGGTCATAGGCTGGCCACGTTCATTAAACCATTCAACTAAATCTGACGTTTCGTGTTGATAAAGAGTATCATCAGGTAAGCGCACTTCTGTGAGAACTGGGTGCTGTTTTCTTAAGGTTAAGAGAGCCGAAATAGCATTGGTTAACTGTTGGCTTTCTTCCGAAGGGGTCCAATTTAGCCAGGTGGTTGTGTTATCTTGGCAGTAGGCATTGTTGTTACCATTTTGAGAATGAGAAAGTTCATCGCCGCCTAAAATATGCGGCGTTCCCTGACTGAGAAGTAAAGTCGCCAGCATACATAGTTGCTGATTTAATCGCTGTTTATTGACTTTATCGTCAGTAGTTGTGCCCTCTACGCCGAAATTTTGGCTAATATTATCACCATGGCCATCACGGTTATTTTCCATGTTAGCTAGATTGTGTCTTCGATGATAAGAGACTAAATCTCTTAACGTATAACCATCATGGTAAGTAACGTAGTTGACTGATGTTAAAGCACTTTTTGAGCCTTTATGGAAAAAATCTCGTGATCCCATTAAGCGTGTTGCTAGCGCTTGTGTTTGTCCTTCATCACCTCGCCAGAAACGACGTAATGTATCTCGGTATTGGTCGTTACATTCAAGAAAACCATTTGGAAACTGACCAACCTGATAGCCATTCGGACCGATGTCCCAGGGTTCGGCAACTAGGCAAGTTTGGCGCAGCACTGGGTCTTGTAAAATAGCTTGTAAAAGAGGGGCTTTAGCTGAAAACTCATGCTGAGTTCGACCTAGATCAACCCCTAAATCAAAACGGAATCCATCAACCCCCATTTCTTCAACCCAGTAGCGCATACTGTCCATAATTAAACGTAAACTATTGTCTTGAAAGGTATCAATACAATTACCGCAGCCAGTGTAGTTTAAATAGTGACCATGGTCATGGCGGTAATAAGTTGCATTGTCTAGTCCTTTGAAACAGACGCTGGATTGATGAAGTTCACTTTCCACCGTATGGTTATAGACAACATCAAGAATCACTTCAAAGCCTGCTGATCGTAGACCATCTATCATTTGTTTAAACTCAAGGAGTTCATTGTCTAGTGCATAACTTTTTTCTGCCGCAAAGAAACTGATTGGGTTATAACCCCAATAATTTGTTAAATTAAGTTCAGTGAGTCGGCTCTCTGTGGCAAAACTAAAGCAAGGCATTAATTGGATGGTCGTGACACCAAGGCGTTTTAAGTGTTGTAGCCCTTTTTCTGAAATTACGCCTAAATAGGTGCCTTTTAAATCATCTTTAATGTCTAGCTGTTGGCTGAAACCCTTAACATGAAGTTCATAAAGACTGCGCTCTTGGGGAGCGATTTTTGCTCTTGGTGGTCTGTGTTCTTGGCTGGTATAGGGAGAGGTGAATATAACCGACTTAGGGACACAATGAGCTGAGTCAGCGTTATTTATATTGCCGTCTAAATCAACTGCAGATTGATCAGGATGCCAATAAAGCCCTTCTGTAAATGATTTTGCGTACGGATCCATTAACAGTTTATTGACATTGAAAAGGTGCTGTTGATCTGGCTTAAAAGGGCCTACAGCTCGATATCCATAAGTATGCTTCTTGGTTAACCCTATTACTTCACTGTGCCAAATGGATTGAGTTTTATGCTTAAATGGCAGCCGGGCAACTTCTTCGTTTCCATCGAAAATGCAAAGATAAATTTGTGTTGCATGTTTAGAGAATACGGCAAAGTTAACTCCGTCTTGAGTTAGGCTGGCACCTAATGTGATTGGGCTACCAGGTTCAAGAGTAAAATCATTCATTCAATACAATCCAGTTAAGCATTAGGTGAGCCTTTAAGCCGATGTCTTTGGGCGCCATTTTAAAATAACAGTCGCAAGAGGGGGGATTTGCATATTAATGCTAAATGCCTTGCTATGTGACGCCTCATTATTGACTTCATATTTCGATGAGATTGGGTAGTCACTGCCAGTGTAAATGCCCGCATCAGAGTTGAATATTACGTCAAATTCCCCCTCAACAGGCACACCTAGACGGTAAATGTTATGGGGTACTGGAGTGAAATTAGTGACAACTAAAAGGATTTCCGTATTTGTTTTATCTTTTCTCAGAAATGAAATAATGCTGTTGGTGCCATCATCATGGCATATCCATTCGAATCCATGTCCGGAATGATCAAGTTGCAGTGCGGGTTCATTCTGGTACAGATGATTTAGGTCTCGAGTTAACGTTTGTTGGCCTTTATGTTGTTCAACCTCTAATAAATGCCAATCGATAGAACGTTCATGGCTCCACTCCTGACCTTGGGCAATTTCGTTACCCATAAAGTTTAGTTTTTTCCCAGGGTGCGTAAACATAAATGATGTGTATGCTCTTAGGTTAGCAAATTTTTGCCAACTGTCTCCGGGCATTTTTGTAATTAATGAACCTTTCCCATGGACCACTTCATCATGTGAAAGAGGGAGCACAAACTGTTCATCAAAAGAATACACCATACTAAAAGTGATTTCGCCATGATGGTGTTTCCTGTACACAGGATCTTTTGATATATAATCAAGACTGTCATTCATCCATCCCATATTCCACTTGAAACCAAACCCAAGTCCATTCATATACGTAGGTTTAGATACGCCAGGAAACGCAGTTGATTCTTCTGCTACCGTGAAACAACGAGGATGGTTAAGATAAACGGTTTCATTCAGTTTTCTTAGGAAGGCAATGGCTTCGTAGTTATGATTGCCACCATCGACATTGGGTATCCATTCTCCGTCTTCCCTTGAATAATCAAGATAGAGCATAGAGGCAACCGCATCGACTCTGAGTCCATCTATATGAAACTCTTCTAGCCAATACACCGCATTACTGATTAAGTAATTGACAACATGTTCTTTGCCAAAATCATAAATATGAGAGTTCCATTCAGGATGCCAGCCTTTTTTAGGGTCAGGGTATTCGTATTGAGATGTGCCATCAAAATTCCCTAGTCCGTGACTGTCTGCAGGGAAGTGAGCGGGTACCCAATCCATAATGACGCCAATCCCGGCCATATGAAACGCATCTATCAATGCTTTAAATTCTTCTGGCGTACCAAATCGAGACGTTACTGCGTAAAGACCGACAGGCTGATATCCCCAAGAACCGTCAAAAGGGTATTCCGTAATAGGTAGCAGCTCTACATGGGTGTATCCCATTTCTTTTACGTAGGGAACAAGTTGATCCTTTAGCTCTAAATAGGTTAATGGCTTATTTTCGTTTCGCCGCCAGGACCCTAAATGGACTTCATAAATGCTCATTGGGCGTTCATAGTGGTCAACATTGACTTGCCTGATCCATTCATCGTCTTGCCACTGGTAAGGTTTGTCAAACCACGTCAGACTGGCAAATGAAGGATATTGCTCGATATAACGAGCATAGGGATCTGTCCGATGAGGCAGTAACTCGCCCGTCCTGGCGCGTATTTCATACTTATACGCTTGGTTAGCACCAACATCTGGAATAAACAAACGCCATAAACCGTCTCCATTACTCGACATAGGGTGAGATCGGCCATCCCATGCGTTAAAGTCCCCAACGACACTAATAGAACGTGCCGCGGGTGCATAAACAACAAATCGAGTACCATCAATGGTTAATTTTGAATTGATTTTTACGCTGACTTTGTTTGCACCCTGATTCTTGTATAGATTCGCCGTGTGATGCTCTAGGTCTGTGAAGGTCGCTTCAATAAATTGATAGGGGTCAACGCGAATTAATTCATGATTTTCAAAAATGATTTTAATACGGTAGTGAAAGCGTTTGCTGCGACGCGGCCAAGAAAAACGAAATAGACCCGCTTCGTCAATCCTTTCCATTTCCCCTAAGACTTTGTCATCAGCAAGGTTTAGAACGGTTACGCTTATCGCACCAGGTTGCCATATTGTTAAATTAAGGCCTTTGCCTGATGAGTCGGGAAGCAATCCAAGACATCCAAAAGGGTCAGAACATCTTGCGCTCAATAAGTCTTGTAACA
Organism: Marinomonas algicola; assembly: GCF_014805825.1. Classification (NCBI taxonomy): domain Bacteria; kingdom Pseudomonadati; phylum Pseudomonadota; class Gammaproteobacteria; order Oceanospirillales; family Oceanospirillaceae; genus Marinomonas; species Marinomonas algicola. The sequence continues at coordinate 2,919,036 of NZ_CP061941.1, read as the reverse complement.
GATCCATTTAAATCTCCAGCAACATTATGCTAATTATTAGGCTCAGTCTGCTTTTGTTGGTTATGCAGTTTACTGACCGCCCAACGTAAATACTGATTTACTTTGTTTGGTGTTAATTGCGCAAAATCATCAAGGTTTGCGCTAATCGAATGATTTGAATTTTTTAAATTATGTTGCTTTGCAAAATCCTCTGTCGCATGACTGACTAAAACAGGAAGATTAACGGTTTGATCAAAAGCCGAATGTGGGTGTTGATTGCAAAACTGTATAAAGGCATGTAACGCTTCAAAAATTAAGCTTTTATACCAACTTGGATGAATATTATAGGTTAATGATTCAATCAAAAGCGCAAAGGTGTCTTCCCCTTTTGTCATCGAGTTCAGTGTTCTCTGACAGTCTAAGCTCGTATTACTTTGTAAATCTCCAAATACAATACTATTTGCATGACTCAATGTATCCCAAAGTTGAGAGAGGAGGCTGTCTGGTAAGCTGGTTATCATGCCTTGTTCTACACGCCAATCAAACCAGTCTATGTCTTTTAGTTGCGTGCCGGCGCCGCTGAAATCCACTTTATTGAAGTCTAACCCTGACGTATCTTTCGGAAATTGTAAATGCTTTTGTTTTAAAATATCTCGTAGAGCAAAGTAGATTTGACTTGGTTCAATATCAGAAAGAACGTCATAGGCATCCTTTTCTCCTTCAGGTTCAAACTGCCTTGCACAAAGTTGAACTAAATTAAACAGTCGAATCGTTCTTACACCGGAAAAATAATCTGGATAGACCCTTATTATAGTGCCTACAACCGAAATAAGTTCATGATTGATTATCAAGGATAAAGGCGTAGCCGAGATTTTTCTCAGAAGATCGACGATCTCAACTTGATGTAATGGCTGAGTAATGTGAATTTCTGAATGAGAATTATCGCCTAAAACAAGTTGTCTTTGACGAACGGTAATATCGGCAATATAGGTGGCTAAATCCGTTGTTGGCTCAACCATAAGTGAATATAGCTGCCTTACTTGTTTCCAATTTTCTTTTAGCAGCGCCTCTGTATAAACAGAGTTGAGTACACTATAAGGGGTTACGGCTGGCTTGGATGAGGGTATTGTTTGCATTAACGCTTTTCTGTCACCCAATTCCAGTAAGCAGGTTACGGCATCGTCTAAGGACGGTTTATTATAAAGTGTTGCTAGGAGTGACTCGGTGGTTTCTTCTGAGGCATTGAATTGGCTAGAAGCATTCTCATTTGATAATGGCCAAGGTGGCTGGTGAACTTCTAAATTGGTCCCTAGGGAAAAACCTCGTCTTTGAGAGATATTCATACTTCTTCGACTGCCTGATTTATAGGCATTTTTAGCCGATTGAGGAATAACTTCATATTCGCTTAATTCATGATTTTGCAGCTTTCTTAAAAACTCAAATAGTTCATCACTGTTTTTCATTTCTGTGATTGCGTCATCAATTAACACCGTAAAGACCGCATTTTCTGGGTAATACCAATTGTCTTTAATGATTTTTAACTCATTGCATATGTGTTCTATAAAGAGTTTTGGGTCTACCTTGCTGTAATCTTTGTCTTCATTTTGAATCCAAGACAAACACAGGTATTTTTCATCATTAATGAAAAAAAGTTGTGATGTTGATAAACTGTTAAGTGCTCGATTGGGGCGCCCGCTAAGCCCTAGCGCTTCCGATTCCCCCAGTTGACGATAGGTGCCGACAAGTTGAGCGGAGCTAATAACCTTAAGTGGTGCGATCTCTTCGATTGTTTGACATAAAACACCTGAATTAACGATTTTCTGCTTTACGTCAGCATTTTGCGCTAGAACAACCATAGAGGTTCTAACTGGACTGCGACGATATTGAATTTTATGTAAGCCTAGAGGGTCAATATCGTCAGGAGTGATTAGCTCTTCGTCTAGCATTTTGCCAACTAAATAAAGGCTTTGAGCCCAGACCAGAGGCAGGTTGTCATTGGGTACGCGTTTTTGCGATCCAGGACTTTCTTTTTCTGCCAGTATATTCTCTTCTGGAACGTAGTAGAGTTCGGGTAATAACAGCTGCCCGTCTTTTTCTACCATCAAGCTTTCTAATTTTCTTCTGTAATGGTTAGCACTTTCCCAGTCGCGGGCAAACAGACGATCAATGTATAAATAGGTAAAGAACAGTGGCCACTCTGATTCGATGTGCTCAAAATTAATCAGCTCATCGTACTCGTAATAAATACGTGTTTTATCTTCAAGAACCGATTGATGACCATCTAATAAGAAGCGTTTACAGCCATACTCCCCGCCCAATTTGCTGATGATTTCATGGCGGGTTCGGCGAGCTAATTTTTCGTCATTAACGGCAAATGCAGGGAAGCTAATAATGCTTAGCAAGGCGCTATCGACTTCTTTTGAGCGAGATTCTTTTGGTAAAAGAGATTGTAAAACGGAGCCTGCACGAGTGACGGCATCGGCAAAAGAGTGAATAACGGCCCATTCAGGACCTTCTTCCCCAAATAGGTTTAAACCATCTAAGGCTTCCATTGCCGCTTTTGCCATCCCAACTGAGCTGGCATTAATCTCTTCTTTACCGTTATTAACCTTATTGCCTCGCTCCCATATACCGAAGTCAGGTGTTCTATAGGTTCGAGAAACGTAATACACAAGGTTCTGAATGAAGTTTGTTTCATCTCGAGTAAAAATGAGTTTGCTACCCGCTTTTGTCATTTGCGCCAGCATCAATAGGTAAAAGCTAGTGGCATCTATTTGTAGGTGGCCCCAAGCATCGTCCGCGACGGCTTCCAAGCCTGTTTTGGTATCGTATTTTGCGTGCAGTGCATCTTTAGGGTGAAGGCTGTATTTAAATGCTTCGACTTTGTGAGATTGTCTCATCATGGCAAAAAGCAATCCGCGCATCATTTTTACGCAAGAAAATTCCAGTTCATGTGCCCTTTGTTGTGGGTTACCATTTCTTTTATACGCTAGGTAAAGAGCCCAAATAGCTTGAATGCTATAAACGTTGTCTCGCACCCAAGCATCTGTGTAGTTACCATGAGCGTTAATACTGGTGCTCGCAGGAAATAAACCTGTTACAGGGTGCTGACGAGAAAGAATGACCTGTTGGATATGTTGGTAAAGAGAATCAAGCGCGCTCTGATGTCCCGATGTCATTTTTGTTTCCTATAAAAGAAAAAGTCATAACCTTAAAAAAGGTAAATTACTGGCTGAATACTTACACTATACTCAAGATTTTGATTGAAGGTAAGGTGGTTAACGATTTGATTTATGACTGCTTTATTTTGGGGCGGTAATGTGACTTTTGAGTGAAAAAGTGTCACATATAGGTCGCCGTTTATGAGGAAAAAGAAGAGAGAATATTTTATGTATGGTGTGTCCAGGCCAATCTAAAATAGTGAGGCCGCTCGCAAACACTCTCTTTTTATCTGACTGGTGATAAACTAAGCCATCTCTGTATAGGTGTAAATCATGTGTTGATCGATTATTTGAATATGGCCGCTGTTGCGTTTATTTCAGCTACATTAATGCCTCTAGGCTCTGAAGTATTATTTATGTACTACTTAAATGATCCATTACTCTCGACGTATCTGCTGTTTCTTGTTGCCAGTATTTTTAATACTTTGGGATCTGTAGTGAATTTTTGGTTGGGGAAATATTGTCGGAAATTCGAGAATAGACCCTGGTTTTATGCTAGATTAGATAAGCTTGATTATGCAGAAAAGTGTTTTCAGAAGTATGGGTGTTGGAGCTTATTGCTCTGTTGGTTACCTGTTGTTGGCGATGGAATCAGTTTGGTCGCTGGCATTTTTAAAACTCCTCTTAAGATTTTTGTTCCTCTTGTATTTATTGGAAAGGGAGCTCGATACGGATTTCTATTGTGGGGTGGGTCTGTCGTTTTTACATAATGCATTACACTAGGACTATTTACTCATGAAATACCATAATTCATCTAAGCGTGTGTATAAGAATCTGCTTATTTTATCTGCTATTTCCTTGGCGGCATGTTCATCGACGCAACAAGTAGATAACAGCCAAACAAAATTGGAAAATGAAGCGTTAAAGAAGCAGCTTGATCAACAGAAAGCCGAATGGGAAGCGGTAAAGCCAGATATTGAGAGACTATTGGCATTAGAAGAAGACTTTAAACTATTGATTCAAAGTATTAATACCAGTCAATTATCAAACTCGCCAGAAAACTTGGGAGGGGAAGTTCAAGCCGCCCCATTGGTGCCCGCTCCTCAAAACGTCTCGGCTGTTGAAGACATTTTGAAGCCAGAGAATAATATGGATGAGGCTTTGACTGAAAAACCAGCCTATGTTCAAGCGCAATTTAACATGCCTGCTTCGTCAACATCCAAGGTAAACCGTTCTCCTACGAACAAGGCGAATATGAAATCGAGTCAGTATGCTGTTCAAGTGGCGGCCTATGATAATGAAATACAGTTGGCGAAAGGCTGGCTAAGGCTTCAAGGTAGTTTCCCTGAACTGATGTCCACGGTGAATCCTATAAAAGAAAAAGTATCGGTAAAACAGAAAAGCCTATGGACGCTTAAAGTGGGACCCTTTGTTAGTCGGTCAGCCGGAAGCCGCTATTGTTCTCAGTTAAAAGAACGTAACCAAGATTGTTTTGTTGGACTTTATCAGGGTGAAGAACTGTAATCTAATTTAAACTTTTTTCAGCAACAGTACAGTTTATAGTGCTCTGTATTAATCGCTCACACTCGTTAATTGCTTGTTCTTTGTCTTTAAAGAAAGCCGTATACAAAAACAGCTTAGTGTCGATTTGATCGTAGTAGGCTGTTTTTTGGCTGTTGAATGAAGGGTAGGTTTTATTGAGTAGTAGCCAGTAAGCGTTCAGTGTTGCTTTAGAGCTAAAGACACCTATTTGTGAAACGTAGCCTGCTAACTTCCTTGGCTCTCTGAGCACAAAATCCATATTACTTAATATTTCTGAGTTGTTGGTTACTTTAATGTCAACGGCTTCGGAGCGTAATAAGTTTCTTTTCTCTGTGTATTCTTGGCTTATGTTGATTTTGTATGAACCTGGAGGGACATCTGAAAAAAGGTAGTAACCGTCGTACTCGGTATCTGTGCTGTCCACCACTTCATTCTTTGCATTCATTAAGTTTACCGTCGCGTAAGAGGCGTATTTATTGCTGTCTAATTGGCCAATAAAAACGGAACCTTCTATCTCACTCGTCTGAATAATGGCCAAATCGTAACTGTCTACTGAGCCTCGTCTAGGAGAAATGGAGACGCCAGGAGTTTGTGGCTTCAAATACGCATCTGGTAAGGTTGCTGTGTCAACAACAATGTCGCTGGCTTTATTGTTTTGCATAGACGTAAGTATGGCTATGCCGCTGCTGTCCGTTATTGCACTGTTGTAGTTTTGTACGCTTTTTACTTTTACGCCCTTGAGTAAGGGTTCACCGACATCAAAAGTGCCGTTATTATTTCTATCTTCAAAGACTCGAATGAGAATAGACCCACGATTTACTAAGCTTTTTTGGGTAACAAAGAACACATTGCTGTCGCCAGTTTCTTTTTGTCCAAGACTGACTCGGCCAATAAGGTTAACATTCCACCCCGACGTGTCATTATATAAAAAGTTACTCGAAAGAATAACTTCCTCAGGCTTCCATGTGATACCGGCACCATAAATATTTACATTCGGGTCAAATTGTCTGCTATAGGACAGTTTAAAGTCGACATCTTCTGAAAAATAGAGGTTTGCTTCTGTTTTTATCTGATCAACTTCTGTATCAGGTTGTAGGCTGTAATCCAGCTGATTTCGCAGGAACACATTTCCGAAAACGTGTCTGGTTCGAATGTTTCCGGCTAATTGATCATCTATATCACTTTCTGAATCCGTTGTTTGCCATTTTAATCCATGATTGACTGATACGTCCCCAATATTGAATCCAATATCATTGCTTATAGAGTTCGTCTTGACGTCATTGTTATCTATGAATTGCTCTATGCTTTGTTGATAATTGATTGGATTTTTTGAAAAAACTCTTCCTGAAATGGACGCTTTGTAGGATGTGTTACTCTCAAGTTCTAATGTTGTCGTGTTAATTTGTTTATTTTCACGAGCCGATAGATTAACAGATTGTTTTCCTAAAACGGTTCTGGCTGTGTATTCTTTAGCGCTTTCATTGTTCGAGCTTTCACTAAAATCGAATCCCAAAAGTATTCGATTAAATACAGAAATGTCAGCACCGGCTGAGTAGCGACTTTCAGGGTTATCTATTGTCTCACTTTTGTCTAATAACGTGCTGCCTCCTACATAAGTAGATAGCCAATTAGTTAACCCTTTGGTGTAGACACCAGCGAGTTCAATACCTGGGTCCTGGTTCTGTTGCGCTTTATTTTCAATGTCGAAAAGAGACTCGCCACGATCTACTAATGAAATATCGTAGTTTCCGTCACTGTCAAAATCGTTGTTGTTTATATAATATTGGCGGGTTTCTTTTAAAGTCTGTCCTTGCGGACCATAGAATATAATATCAAATTGGTTGTTGCCGTATAATAAATCAACGTCTTTAAACTCATATCGATTGTCTTGCAAACTAAACAAATTGCCAATTAATAGACCATTTCGATAAAGTTCTATATCCCAATTAGGTTGAATGTCCCCACTTATGTCGATTCGTGATTGATTGCTGCGGTTGGTTAATGGTTTATTGCTAACGCGTATACCTCGCGATAAGCCAGTGGCACTGTCTATCCCTATGTTTGAGGCTTGTACGTCGCCTATTTCAACCGATGTTGCGTTTAAGGGGCCTAATAAATTCGCGTCGGGAGACTCTTTTGATAGGTTTAACCTAAAGTCGGTTAGACTGTCTTGATTGTTGCCACTTAAGCTGTATTGAGCATTAAAATAAGCCAGATCGTTTGAACCTAATATTGAATAGGTGGACGTTGTGTCACTGTTTTCTTTTTTATTTACGCTGACTTGCAAATCAGCAACGGGCGCAGTGAACACTTTATAAGGGTTTTCTTTTAGCGGTAATGAGGCGTCTCGGCTAGGCGATGATTCATTGGTTTTTTTATTCCTTCTTGCAAGTTGGAGTTGAATGGGAAGTGCCCGCTCAGAAAGGATTGTTACTTGCAGCCGTCTAAAGTCAAAATCAAAGGTTACTCCAAACCATTCTTCAATCAGTTTACTTTCGATGTATATGTCATCCTCTCTGATGACGTAGTTTTCAGAAGACAGTAGATTAGCTTGGCCAGACACCTCAACGTTCACCGTGTTTTCAACGCTATTTAGGGAGAAGCGGTTGGCTTCTTCAAAAAACCAGCCCTGCGCTGAGACTAAATCATTGGAGAAATAGATAGGAAAATCCAGCAAAGTCACAAAAGCATTGATGCCTAACATAGCTGAATCTGTCGATTTCTCGGCAAAAATATCGCCAAGATAGATGGCATCAACATACATTGATAGGGCCAACTCCTCACCTACAGGGATACCAATGTTTTGAGTGTTTAACGGAGTGTCTATCGTTTCTTGTATTGTTTCTTTCGTTTCGGCAAATGGTATTTCTCTGCTTAGAGGTTGCCCTTGTTCTATTGCCTGGTATTTTTTTTTGATTGTTTCAAGTTGTAAGAGAAAACTCTTCTCATCGGCCAGTGTGAGTGAGCTGCATAAGCCAATAATAAGCGTTAAAACGACAGAATAGAACTTCATATTAATTTAGGGCCGACTTAACCATGGCTGGCGTAATGGTTAAGCTGTAGTCGGAAAATTGAGTGCCAGAGAATTCTTGAGAGCCTTGATAAACGACTCTGAGTGTTCCTGCCGTCAATGTAAAGTTTTCCCAAGATACCTTCGCCACAATATTATCGAGCTCATGGTGAAAATTAAATCCATTCAAAATGCCGACCCGGGTTTCTTTCGATGAATTTAACGGTTTCCAATAGGCATATAAATTACCAGACAGACTGTATTTACCTTGTTTTTGCAGATCAATATTAATGGTTGCTTTGTTATTCTTTTTATCATGCTTAAGTGAGATATTATTGATTTTATTGCCATATTGGAATTGACCAAGCCTAAAGATCACAGGGATTGAATAACTGAGTAAAACATTGAGTTTGATACTGGTTGTTGATGGTGCTGAAGTATTAAGGTCGACTTTAGGTAAGGCGGTAAACTGCAGATGTGATCGATACTCCCCATCATTTAGGTTTCTTGGCTTACGAGCCGATACCTTAACGGTTTGTGACTCTCCTGGTTTTAAGGTGACTTGCTTTGGCGACAGTCTAGCCATCCGGCTTAATATGGGAAAAGACAGCAGCTCTTGTTGAGAAAGTTCTCGGTAACCGCCTTCTGGAAGGGCTTTGAGTTCTTTCCAATCTAATCGGTAGCTTTGGATTTCATTACTGGTGTTCATTAGTATGACGTTGGCAGAACGCGACCTTTCATCCAGAACTAAGCGTGTAGGTGAAATAAGTAAACTGGCCAATGTGGAAAGAGAAAAGCTGCATAAAAAAATACTGATAAAAATGTTAAACATATTTTTTTTCATCTAGGTGCCTGTATTTATAAACGTTTGTTAAAATCAAAAATCAAAAGAAACCTGAAGGTTGATAGTGTAGTCGGCATCACTGTAATTCATACTGCCTGAGCCAGAGGTCCTTAATGTACCACCGATACCCACCTCTGCGGTTCCATCCGTTCGAATAAAAATAGAGCCTGGAGAGGTTAAATTAACTAAGGTGAATTGCCCTGTTGAAAAAGGCGTGCTGCTTGTCGAAGCTTGTATCACAGTAGGGGTAATGAAAACTTGAGCGTTTGCTGGGTAATTAAATAGTAGGAACTCAGCTGGAGACCCCGCTTCTATAATTCTGAAATGGTTAGTCGCCGTTATATTGCCTAAATAATCAATAGTATATTCACCTACAGTGGCATTGTTGCTGATTACTACTCGTCCAAATGATAATGGTCTTATGTTTACCACTTCTGCCAGTAATGACATTGAAGGTAAAATTAGAAAGCAAAAAATGAGTATTAATTTCATACTTTTATTACTCTCCATAATAAATTGAATCGAAGCATTATATTAGCCTAATGCTTCGATTCTGCAAGGTAACCTATTAATAAATAACGATTATAGGGAAAGTACCTGTATAGTCCCCATCAATATAAGGTGATGTGGAAGTGGCAGTGTCAGTTGTTAATGTTGCACCAACTGAAAATGAAACAGCCCCCGTTGCATCCGTTTGCAAGTTTGCAGCAGCATACGCTGTACCATTGTTTGGACCACTCGTGATATAGCCCGTGAATGTGCCTAAGGTGAATTTTGGTGTACCTGGAGGCGCAGCCGCGGCCGCTAGGTTAATTGGTCCGCTTGGAAGCGTTAGGGTTAAGCTAGTGAAGCCTGCTGCACTGTCTACGGTATAGGTGGCTGGAGCACCCGCTGTCAATACTGATACGGCCGCTGGAGCACCGGATGTTGCCGCTGTTGGCGCGGATCCATCGGCAGGAATAATAACTGTCGCCGTTGCAGTGCCCGCTGGGTCAGCTGTTGCTCTGATTGTACCAACACTAAATGGCGTTGCTTCAACTAGGTTGAAGGCATTTTGTACCGTCACTGTGGCGGTTGTGTTTACTGTTTCAGCCATGGAGAATGAAGCCGCACCAAGTAAAATCGAGCCAACTACAATACGCTTTTGTATTTTTGATATAGTCATAAAAGTACCTTTTGTTTGATAGAATAAATCTATTCGTCAATCTTAATAATTAAGGCTATCTGGTCTAGCTTAATGAATACACGCTTTTAAGAAGAATTTATATCAAAATTGCTTTAATTTCTTGATATTAGGCATGCACTTCATTAAGCACATCGGCAGAGGATGTGTAAACTTGAGTTTTATTTTTGTACTAAATATGTTTTTTATAAATGAAAGAAATGTTACTAAATGTAAGTTCACAGGTTGATCTGGCATACTGGCCAAGAGTCCTAAATTTTTCAGCTTACTGGATCTTAGACCCCCCTTTATAAAGCGAATTCCCCCGACTTAGCACATAAAAATATTATCGGCGATAGGGTGATGTTAAATCAACTGAATCGTTTAGTAAGGGCGGGTTGAGAACTACCTCAAAAAAATGCTAAAACGATGGTGAACTTTAGGTCACTTTTTCAATCAAATGTAACCCGTAAAAAAATCGCTATTAAAAATACTTGGATGCAATGTGATTCTTAATAACAAAGTAATAAAATTAGTGCTTGGCACGGTGTTGGCTTTAGTTGCCTTTGCTGCAAACTCAATTTTTTGTCGTTTGGCGCTAGGCGCTGGTGTGATCGATGCGTCTGGATTTACCCTCATTCGTTTATTTTCTGGGACGATCACCTTAATTATTCTTTGGTTGCTGTTAAATAAATCAACAAAAAAGACAGAGAGTTATCGAACCTTGATGCAGTTTGGAAGTTGGAAAGGTGCGTTTTATTTATTTATATATGCCCTTTCGTTTTCTTATGCCTACCTTACATTAGAGACAGGTCTGGGTGCTTTGATCTTGTTTGCAGCGGTGCAGATAACCATGATTTTGACCAATATACTAATGGGAGGGCGACTATCAAGAAGTGAGTGGTGTGGTGTGATAATCGCGTTCTCTGGCTTTGTTTATTTAGTGTCACCAACGATTACGTCTCCATCATTGGAAGGTTTTCTCTTAATGACCGCTTCTGGTGTCGCTTGGGGGTTTTACAGTATGAATGGCAAATCGTCGAAAAAACCATTGGAGGACACTCTAGGAAATTTTGTTCGGACGCTCCCAGCTTTGATTTTCCTGTTCGTTGCCACATTTGATGCATTGTCACTAACCGTTACGGGGGTGATCTTTGCTCTTGCGTCTGGTGTGCTTGCGTCAGGTTTAGGTTATGCCATTTGGTATTCTATTTTGCCCTTACTAAAAGGTACAACTCCCGCCGTATTGCAGCTCTTGGTACCTGTCCTTGCGGCAATTGGTGGTGTGTTTTTCGTTGGTGAAGCCTTTAGTTTACATGTGTTGTTATCGTCATCGTTTATTCTTGGAGGCGTGCTAATGGTCCTTTTTTCCAAAAAAATCGTTTAATCGCTTTACTGTTGCATAAAGGCGAAGCGGCTTAGTGTTTTGCGGATGAACTGTGTGTAAGCACAATCCATCCGTCAAATTAACGTTCGCTACTTACTGCATAAGCGACAGAGAACGCACCTTCTTGAAACGCTCTTAAGCCGGTATCAGAAAAAGGTATTGGAAATGGATTTGCTTTTATCGATTCCTTTAGCTCGTTAGTGCTAATAAGCGTCACATCAACAGAATCGATTAATTGAATAGCGGCCTCTATTTTAAAACCAGCAGACGACCCCGCAAACTTTCCTTTAGTTGGTCGTTCTTTAATGGCAACTTGATTTACTTTGTAGTCTTCAAACAGTTTTTTCAATGTGAATTGATACTTCCTCATTGCTTCAGTGTCTTCGGACTGAACAAGAGGTATGCGAATTTGGCGACAATCGATAATTTGGAATAACCCCCTGTCTTTTGATAGTAAGCAAAGAATCGCTTCGTTGCTTTTAATTTCTACACCGCATGTAATCATGACTGTTCTCTTTGCTGTTTAATTTAGGGTTAATTATCCCATAGGCAAAAGTAAAAAACACTGCGTATAACAAGGATAAATAGAGGGATGTAATGGAATTTTAATTGATTGGGGTGTTTGTGACTTTTTTGCTAAAAGACTCTCTGCTTTAAAATGATAAAAGCGTATACTTTTAGAATAATATTTTGCATAACGCAAAATATCGATATTTTATACTGTCCAACCTTAAAAAAATTATGTTATAGGCTGTTTTACCCATGAGTGAATTTATCGTTTCTTCTGTTCCTTGCCCTGATGTGCGTTCTTTACATGATATTTTACCTCAAGAGCCTTTATTGATGATGGGAGCGGGCCCTGTTCCTATCCCCGAGCGAGTCGCTAAAGCGAACTCTGTGGTCATTAATCATCTTGGTGAAACCATGTCTCATGTGATTGATCAAGTGAAATCAATGACGCGTTATGTTTTTCAAACCAACTCAAAATGGGTGCTTGGGGTCGCCGGACCTGGATCAGCGGCGATGGAAATGGCCGCGGCGAACTTGGTTGAGCCAAATGATCGTGTTTTAAGTATTTCTAATGGCTTTTTTAGTAACAGAATGGCTCAAATGGCGGCTCGAGTTGGGGGTATTGTTACAGAAGTCGTCACCCCAGTTAAAGAAGCCGCTGATCCAGATTGGGTAAAAGCGCATATAGAGAAAGTGAGACCTAAGATTATCACCATGGTGCAAGGTGAGACTTCTAATACGGTTTATAATATTTATCTAAAAGAAATCGGCCAATTGGCAAAAGAATACGATTGTTTGCTTGTTGTTGATGCTGTTTGTACCTTAAGTACCATGCCCTTAAAAATGGATGAATGGCAGGTTGATGCTGTTATAACCGGCGGTCAAAAGGGTTTATCTTCTATTCCCGGAGTCTCGCTACTTGCCTTTTCTGAATTGGCCTGGCGTAAAATTAAATTACGTAAAGAGCCCGTAGTGCAATGGTGTTTAGATGCCAAGCTTGCTGAAAACTTTTGGCACAACAACGGTTATCATTACACGGCACCTGTTTCTGGCATAATGGCGATACATGAAGCATTAAAATTAGTGTGCGAAGAGACACTAGAAACGCGCTTTCAAAGACATCTACGTTGTTCTTTGGCTTTACAGCACGGTATTGAAGGGATGGGGTTAGAGTTATTTGTGCCGCCTGAATCTCGTTTAAACTCAGTGGTTGGTATTGTCATTCCTGACGGACTAACGGCCAATGATATTTGTCACCATATCTCTCATAAGCATAAAGTGGAGATAGCTGGCTCATTTGGGCAACCAATAGTGCGTATTGGGCAAATGGGGGAGCAGTGTAGAGAGCATAACTTGTTTAGAGCGCTGCACGCACTTGGTTGCACCATGAGAGACCTCGGTGTAAAAGTGGATCTCCCAACAGGTATGGCTGAATTAGAAACCTATCTTCAGTCTTTGGGAAGATAAGGCTTATTCGCTAATACTCCCTAAGAATAAAACAATACCAGTAGAAACAACGACACTAAGACCAGTAGCGGAATGAATAACCCAATGATAAATAGGGTCCATTTTGCAACGGGTCTTTTTTTGGGAAAATAGAACGTGATACCCAATTGGAAGTGAGCGACCTTATATTCGAGTATAAATAGGCCGTATTAAGGTGTTATGTAATCCTATTTTTCCATATTGTGATAATGGGGTTTAACTCAAAGGCGTAGAAATGAGATAGCGTACTTACATATTTACAACAAATAAAGGCTGAGAAAAGTGTATATTCTTAGTGAAAATAACGTCAGGAAAATAATATGAGCTCACTTACATTGCGTTTTTTAACCATCTTGATTCTAGGATTCTCCTCGGTGTTTTCTTATGGCGCTGAATTGATGAAACCGGTAGGCCCTGTTCTACTTACTGTGACAGGCCATCTTCAGTTTACGAATAACCCTGATGGTAAAGCGGAGTTTGATCTTACTATGCTTAATGCCATCGGTCTTAAAAAAAGTGTCACTACTACGCCTTGGACAGATGGTGTGAATACCTTTGAAGGTGTTCTTATTAAGGATGTATTAAAAACGGTAGGCTCAACCGGTGGGACTTTGCTAAAAATTACCGCTTTAAACGATTACAGTGCCAATATGCCCATTGAAGACTTGGATAAATATAACGTTCTTCTTGCGATGAAGAAAAATGGGAAAATGCTGAGAATTAGAGATAAGGGTCCACTGTTTGTTATTTATCCCTTTGATGAATTCTCTGAGCTGCAAAATGAGGTAATCCATAATCGCTCTGTATGGCAAGTTAAGTCTATTAGTATTCAGTAGACGCCTATGTTTGGTTTTAAATCGAAACTGGGCTATTTTTTACGCGTTGTTGTATTGAGAAAGCTACATGCTGGTTATTTGATAACAATCAGTAGCCTTTTTTTTGTATTAAGTATTGGTTTACTTTTTTTGATATATGAAGAACAGCGGGTAATAACCAATCCTGCTAACGAAAATGAGGTTTGGGCCTCTTATACGTTAGAGTTAGAATCCTATAAACTCTCTAATGAATTGTCTCTATTTGAATCTAATGAATCTACGTTGGAATCAGTTCATGTTCGGTTTGAAATTTTATTCAGCCGTGCGAATATTCTAAATAGCGGTAAGTTAAAAAAAATCATCTTAAAAATCCCCGATTCTTTAACCAAACTTAATGACGTTATCCGCTTACTGAATGGCATTGATGCGGTTCTATTTTCTAAAAATCACCTGTCCAGAGAAGATATTTCTTATATTAACGGTGAGATTAAGAAAATACGTCAAGCAACAGAAATTATGATGTCTGGAATATTGGAAAATAGAGCGGTACAGAAAGTTGAAAGAAGGGATTCTTTGACCTCTCTATTTAGTCTTTTGATTTTACTTCTTTTATTTCTTATTGTTACAATTCCATTAATCATTATTTCTCTTTTTAAACAAAAAAAAGCCATTAACAAATCGTATTTAATTGAAAGAGAACTGTCTGTTAATTTAAACGAAGCATTGAAGAAATCCGAGAAAGCGACCCAAGCCAAAAGTGATTTCTTAGCCACGATGAGCCATGAAATTAGAACACCTATGAATGGTATAATGGGACTTGGCTATCTGCTTGGCAATACAAAACTTGATGAAAAACAAAATGAGTATTTAGATAAAATTCAGGAGTCAGCGAATAACTTGTTACTCATTATTAATGACATATTAGATCTTTCAAAAGTTGAAGCTGGCAAGCTTGAGCTTGAAGAACGCATATTTTCTTTAGATGATATTTTAGATAGTATTTATGACTTAAATAGTATTAAGGCCAAAGAAAAGGGCATTCTTTTTTTTATCGAAAGAGATTTTAATTTACCGGATAACTATTTAGGTGACCCACTTAGAATAAATCAACTGTTGCTTAACTTAGTGAGTAATGCGGTCAAATTTACTCATACAGGAGAGGTTCGTGTTGGTATTTCATCTGATTCCCCGAGAAATAATGAATATGATGTTAAAACTGATGATAATACATTATTGAAAATCGTTGTGTCCGATACTGGAATTGGCATGGACAAAGGTTATACCGAGATTATTTTTGATTCTTTTAGTCAAGCTGACACAACAACCACGCGTAAATACGGTGGGACAGGTCTGGGGTTGGCCATTTGCAAACGATTTGTTGACTTGATGCAGGGTAATATCTATGTGGACAGTGAGTTTGGAAAAGGGACTGTTTTTACCGTTGAACTGCCTTTAAAAAAAGCTAATATCAAACCTTGTCAAGAAACTTCAACGGATAGTGAAGTTAATGACGACATCATAAAAAAATCTAAAAAAATTGGTCTGGTAGGCTTTAAAGATGGAGTTAATGAACTCCTGTGTTTGTATGGGTATGATGCGGTTAAATTAACAGATAGTAATGATTTGAATTCAAGTGATTTTTTAGATGTCGTTATCATTTTAAACTATGATGTTTTTTTAAAGGAATACTTCCTAAATTCAGATAATAAGTGCGACACTGCAAATCAGGTGTAGAAGAAGCCAACTGCTGAAGTTGGTACACTTCTTTTCACCACAAAACTAAGCAGTACCAACATGAATTATCAGCAGTTGACCGAAGGCAAAAGATACCAGATTTCAGCTCTTTTAGGGCAAGAAATATCAGTTTCAAATATAGCACGTGCACTTAATTGCCATAGAGCTACGATTTATCGTGAGCTAAAGCGGAATAAAAAAGCAACAGGATATTGTCCTGATAAAGCTCAAAGAGCATGCTTGATAAGGCGAAAGACATCCGCTAAGTATCGAATATCATCAGAGACCATTGATTTTATTCGTATTTTAATTGAAATCGACTGGAGCCCTGAGCAAGTCTCTAACGTACTTAAAAACTGCGGAGTTCCTGTTAGTCATGAATGGATTTATCAATATATCCATGATGACAAAAGAAACAAAGGGACGCTTTATCGTCATTTGAGGCAAGGAAAAAAACGCTACAGGAAAGGACAGCGAACGAAAGCAGAAGTGATTAAAAAAAAGTCTCTATTGATGAGCGCCCAGTCATTGTGGAGACAAAAAAGCGTTTTGGTGATTGGGAAATAGACACTGTTTTAGGCAAGAATGGAACGGGGTCCATCGTTACTTTATTGGAAAGAAAGACGCGCTTTTACCTGATAAAGAAAGTGAACTCAAAGTCAGCCAAAGATGTGACTCAGGCTACCATAGAGTTATTGATGCCTTTTAAAGATCATGTGCACACGATCACAGCAGATAATGGTCGAGAGTTTGCCTATCACGCTAAGATAGCTAAAGCATTAGATACGAAAGTGTATTTTGCTCATCCATATAGCTCTTGGGAGCGTGGAGCGAATGAAAATAGTAACGGCCTTCTAAGACAGTATGTGCCCAAAGGCACTGATTTAAGAAGTGTTACAGAAGAGAGAATACATTTCGCGATGAGACGAATAAACCATCGTCCAAGGAAGTGTTTAGGGTTCAAGCAACCAGCCGTTATTTTTAAAAAGATGTGTTTGGCTGCTTGAAATGAAAAGTGTCGCACTTCGGACTTGAATTCGGGCTTTTTAGGGTTGGATTTTTCTTCTAAATCAATTCCTTACATTGTTTTTTGTGAAAACATAATCGGTCGTGAATACATAGTTGATGATTATTTTAATGGTTATTTTTTGAATTATGTTTTTACACCTAAAAGTCTAATAGATAATTTAAATCGTATACTTTCAACGCATAAAATTTCTAATAATACAGAGCTTTATGACTTTGACTTTTCCGGTAAAAAGGTACTTCTAGTTGAAGATAATGAAATAAATACAACTATTTTACTGGAATTATTAGAGGAAAGAGGGATGTATGTTGTTTGCTCTAGTGATGGTAAGGACGCTACGGGTAAAATCAAACTTTTTTCTTTTGATATTATCTTGATGGATATTCAAATGCCTATTATGGATGGGTATGAAGCAACTAAGATTATTATAAAAGAGCTAGGATCAAAAGCACCTCCCATCATCGCTATGACAGCGAATATATTGGGAAATGATAAAGAATACAT
The DNA here is from genome assembly GCF_014805825.1 of Marinomonas algicola. NCBI lineage: Bacteria > Pseudomonadati > Pseudomonadota > Gammaproteobacteria > Oceanospirillales > Oceanospirillaceae > Marinomonas > Marinomonas algicola. Next base: position 2,901,876 of record NZ_CP061941.1, on the reverse strand, counting down.
TAAAAGTATTGGCATGCGTGGTTTTATTAGCAAGCCAATCAATCCGGTTAATTTATTTAATGTGGTAAAGAGACAATTAGACGCTCTTGATGATGAGGTTTTTTTTGAAAATACGACTAATTCAGAAAAGCAATCTCCAACACCGCTAGACTATGGACAATACTCCAGTGTATTGAGCGCTTTGCGGCAAGCTGGTATCGATACCAATTTAGCTATGCCTAATGTTAATAATGATGTTAACCGATTTTATTCTCTTCTATTACGGTATGTTGGTGAATTAAAGGAGGGGTACACTCAGTTAGAAAAAAATATTTTTTTAGGAAATACCTCTCATAAGAAAGACTTGTGTCATAACCTTAAAGGCGTATCTTTTAATTTAGGCGTTCAAGAAATTGGCGCTCTGCTGTCTGAAATGGAAAATGAAAGGGATCGAGCTGTCTTGTCCTCTCAGCTTCAAAAGTTGAATGTTGTTATTAAGAAGTTTGAAAGAAAGCTTGCTGATATTCGCCGTCATGAAGTGTTGTTACTCACGGATGGCAAGTCGGAGAAAAAAAGACCGCTGCAATCGATACTAATGAACTTAGTACCGTTACTTCAGATAGGTGATTTAACTTGCTTAGACTGTATTGCTGAACTAAAACATTATTCAGATGACGATCGAGTGATAGTGCTCATTGAACAAATTGAAAACATGGAGTTTGAATCGGCTAAAGAGACTGTTTATTTTATTTCTGATGGGAAAAATTAATCAAACTTGATCTCCATCTGAAAAGCACTTTGCAATGTCGACAAATTGTTTTTCAATCTTTAAAAATGCATTGACTATCTCAGGGTCGAAGTGCTTTCCAGATCCTTCAATAATGATGCTCACGGCTTTGCTATGAGTAAACGCAGGTTTATATACTCGTTTACTAATGAGGGCATCGTACACATCTGCAACGGCCATCAGTCTTGCCGAGAATGGGATTTCCTCACCTGATAAGCCTTTAGGATATCCTGAGCCATCCCATTTCTCGTGGTGGCCTGACGCTATTTCACGAGCAAACCTTAAAAACGATATATTACCATTTCCTAGTAATTGCTCAGCTTTTGAAAGTGCCTCATTTCCGAGAGAGGCGTGATCTTTCATTATATGGAACTCATCTGTAGAAAGCTTTCCAGGCTTCAGAAGGATGTTGTCGGGAATGCCAACTTTTCCGATGTCATGCAAAGGTGCGGATTTAAATAGCAGGTCAATATTCTCGGGCGTTAGAAATTCATTGTGTTTAGGGTTCTTGGCTAATTCTATTGCAAGTGCTTTGACGTAATTTTGTGTTCTTCTAATGTGGTTGCCCGTTTCATTGTCGCGTGTTTCAGCTAAGGTTGCGAGTGCTAATATAGTAATGTCTTGAGTCTGAGTAAGTTCTTTTGTTCGTTGTTTGATGGTCTCTTCTAGTAGATGATTCTGTGAAACCAGTAATTGTCTAACACGAGCCAAATTAAGGTGTGTTTTTATTCGCGATAAGACAATTGGCGGAGAAATTGGTTTGGTTATGTAATCTGCTGCACCCATTTCAAAGCCATTGGTTTCGTCAATATGGTTATTTTTAGATGAGATAAAAATAACAGGAATATGTTGAGTTACAGGGTTGTCTTTTATTTTTTTACAGACTTCATAACCATCCATCTCAGGCATAACAACATCCAGTAAGATTATATCGGGAGGAATTGCATCTGTTAGTCTGTCAAGTGCTTGATGGCCATTTTTTGCCGCAATAATTCGGTAATCCGTTTTTAAAAAAGACATTAAAATACTAATGTTTATGGATTCATCATCTACTATTAGCACAGTAGGTTTGTTTGTAGACATTCTGCACACCATTCATTATGTTGTAGGTATTCAAGTTCACTTTTTTAAATGTTCTACCTAGTATATTGGCATCGAAAAGGGGATTATGAAATGTACATTTGGTAAAGGATTGTTAAGATGAAAGATAATTGGAAACGTAAGAACCTAAATGCATTCAATCGTATTATGGAGTAAAGATGTTTAACGTAATAAATCCTATTCGGCTCTTTGTTTTGTCCTTAATATTTGCTCAAACAGTAGGTGCTCAAACGACAATCACGATATTGGATAATGAGGGTCAGCCAGTCAGAAATGCGGTCTTAAGTGTTAAGTCGGATAAAAGGATTCTGGTTCCTGATCAAATCGCTATTATGGATCAAATTGATGTCGAGTTTGTGCCTAGAGTGTTGGTGGTACAAAAGGGCCAGTTAGTGTCTTTTCCAAACAGTGATGACATTCGACACAGCGTGTACAGTTTTTCAAAGCCGAAAACCTTTGAACTAAAACTCTATAAAGGTAATCAAGCGAACCCTATACCATTTGATGAAAGAGGTCTGGTTATACTTGGGTGTAATATTCATGACAGTATGATTGGTTATGTTTATGTTGCTGATCAAGAATTGGCCTATAAGACAGATGAAAAAGGGCAAGTGATCATTGAATTAGGCAACTCGAAGACCGTCAAAGTGTGGCACGAACGATCAACTCAAGGTGTTAATAGGCGTGTAGAATATTCTATTGATCCAGCGAATGAGTCTTTTAGTTTAACGCTAGATTTGTTCCCACACGAAGATGTGTTCTCCAGTTATGATGATTCTATCGATCACTCTTCTCATTCCAACTATTCAGGTTTTGGTAAAAAGTTTTAATCTACTTAAGGCGAGTCTATGAAAATAAAAGCCAGTTTATGGCCACTGTTTATTGCTTCTATAGCGAGTTTTATGACGTTACCTACTTTGGCTGGCGAAGGGAAATTACTCGCAACGGCGGGGTTATCTCAAGTCGAAGGCAGTGGTGGGGGAGGCCTTGTTCCATGGGCAACATTAGCTGGGTACGATAGCCGTGATGAAACCTCAGGTTCAGTATTCATTACTAATGTAAACACTCAGGATTATCGCTTATCGAGTCAAGGCATAGCGGCTGGTTTTTATGATCGTGTTGAATTGAGTTACGCCAAGCAGGTGTTTCATCTGCCTGTATCTTTAACGAATGCGTCAACAGGAGGAGAAATAGAGCAAGATATCATAGGTGCCAAAGTTCGTTTGTACGGTGATGCCGTGTATTCGAATTACCCCCAGTTGAGTATTGGCATTCAGCATAAAAGATTAGCGGATGCCTTTGTTGCAAAATCGGTTGTCGGTGCCGGTCATTCAGAATCCGGAACGGATTTATACCTGGCCGCAACCAAAGTGCATCTAGGCTTCCTTGATGGTTATAACCTGGTTTGGAATTTGGCGGCTAGGGCAACAAAAGCCAATGAGTTAGGGCTGTTGGGTTATGGTGGGAAAAACAAGGCAAGTTACGACGTAATGTTTGAAGGGTCATTTGGCGTACTTGTTAGCCCTCATTGGGTTGTTGGGATGGAATACCGACAAAAGCCGGATAACCTAGGGCTTAAAGAAGATGACTGGAAAGATGTCTTTGTCTCTTATATTCCGAATAAAGACATTAATGTTACGGCAGCGTGGGTTGATTTGGGTTCAATTGCTGGATCAGCAAAACAAACGGGGTTGTATGTATCCTTAACGGGTTATGTGTGGTGATTATGTTAAAAACAACAATTGGCTTAGCAAGTCTATTTCTAATGAGTGCCTGTGCCGTCTCTCCAGCCCCAAAAAATACCTTGTATGAGGCGATTGGAGGGCATGAAAAATTGGTTGAAATTACAGATAATTTTCTTAAAGAAGTGAGCTTTGATGAGTCGCTTTACGTATTTTTTGAAAAATCCAATATTCCTCGTTTTAAAGAAAAATGGATAGAATATTTGTGCGTACGTTTGGATGGTCCCTGCACATACACAGGAGACAGCATGACGGATGTCCATGCTGGGAAAAACATTAACGAAAGTGTGTTCAACCATACGGTAGACATTCTAACCAAAGCCATGACTCAAGCCGATCTAGATTACCCGTTGCAAAATAAAGTGTTAGCTCGATTAATATCGACTCGAGAAGACATGTTGTATAAGTAGTGCCGCTATTACTGATTTGTCTAAAAAACGATCAACTCCATGTCGATCGTTTTTTCATTGTATGGTGATTAATGGTTATGTTTTAGCTGCATTCTGCGTAAAAATTCGGCCATAATCTGCATATACAGTTCTTCGCCTAGGTATTTGTCTTCCACGCCACGGTCGATGCTTGGATTGTCATTCACTTCGATGACATAACCACGACCATTTATTTCTTTTACGTCGACTCCGTATAATCCATCACCTATGGGCTTGGTAGCCGCAATTGCCGCTTGCAGGACTCGTCTTGGCACTTCAAATGTCGGTAAGGTATCAAACCCACCACTTTCACTTTTGTTAGTGCTGTGTTGATAAATCTGCCAATGGTTTTTCACCATATAATAACGGCAAGCAAATAGTGGCTTATTATTTAAAATGCCAATACGCCAATCGAACTCGGTATATAAATATTCTTGTACCAAAAGCAGCGACGATTTCTTAAATAATTCATTCAAACTTGACGTTAACTCAGTCCTATCTTTCGCCTTAATCACCCCTTTTGAAAAGGCCCCGTCAGGTATTTTTACCACCATTGGATAGCTTATATTGTCTTCTAAAGCCTGCTCAATGTTTTCTTCGTTTCTATGAACTATCCTTGTTTTTGGGCAGGGTACTTTATGAGTCCGAAATAGGTCAGCCAGATAGACTTTATTTGTACAACGCATAATGGATTGAGGGTCGTCCATAACAACAAGACCTGCCGCTTCCGCTTTTTTTGCAAAACGATAGGTGTGATGGTCAATATTGGTGGTTTCACGAATAAATAAACCATCGTATTCGGGCAGTCGCATAATGTCTTTTGGACCAATGAAGTCCACTTGGATATCAAGCTGTTTGCCTGCTTGTACGAACTTTTTTAACGCCATTGCGTCACTAGGAGGAAGTTGTTCCTCTGGGTTAACTAAAATAGCTAAATCATAGCGCGCGGAGCGGCGTGACTTGGTAGAACTCCACACTTTATGGCTAAACGCTTCAAGCGCTTCGGCAAATAAGGTTTCGTCTTCATCACTCAATGATTGATGAGAAATGGCTTGTAAAGAACTGATCTGCCATGATTTTTTAAATTTTAAAGCTATTTCCAGAGCTGGACATGGCATTTTTTCAAACAGTTTACGTGCCAGCTCTTTGTAAGTCGCATCCGCTGTTTTACCAAAAAAGCTGCGTACTTTTAGCGTTTTCTCTTCCTCAGGTGACGTCAATTTTTTCGTTAAATCGATTAGTAAGTCTGCGAAATAGAGCTCATATAAATCTTTTTTACTCAAGTCATTGAGTACTCTCACGGAGGGCATGACATGATGACCACGACTTTCACCTAATAGCGAACAATAGTAGCCATCTGATAGATATTTATTACTCTTACATAAATTGATGATACGGGTACGACCGTGGTGTTTATCGGTCATATTGAGGTACTGACTAAAGGTAATAACTCGGTCGCTTTCTAAAAAAGCAGACCAATCTTTAGTGTGATCAACAACAATGTATGTCTGTGACATTAGGGGTGGCTTCCTTACAGTAAAAGGCCATGAAATTTCGCGGATAGTGCGCTTATTTTTAACGAATGACAAGAGGTTTGAATTATATATTTTTGATCAATAAATACGCTATCTTTTACGTATATTCAAGCATAGAATCCGCTTTTATTTTGTGCCACTAACTAACCTAATCGAGTAGATATACAGTGAAGATCGTCGTGCGTAACGCGGTTACCAAAGAGTTAACAGAGCTTGTTCAGCTTGAAAATAATGCTTTCGAAAGTGACAGAATAAGCCGTCGAAGTTTTCGACATGCACTTAATTCAACCAACAGCACAATACTGGTTGCTGTTTATCAAGATGAGGGTGACGATCATAAAGAAGGCGCCCTTGTAAGAGCGGATAAAATTGTTGGTTACGCACTGCTTCATTTACATCAGGGTACTCGTTTGGCTAGGTTGTACTCTATTGCTGTCAGTGAAGCCGTTAGAGGTAAAGGTGTGGCTAAAATGCTGCTTGAATCTTGTGAAAACGAGGCGCTATCTAAAAATAAGATTATGCTACGTTTAGAAGTGAATGAACATAATTTGCCTGCCATCCGGCTTTATGAGAAGTTAGGTTATCGCAAGTTTGGCCATTATGACGCGTATTATGAGGACCTTAGTAATGCACTGAGAATGCAAAAGCGCATACGGCATTTGTCTCAGGAAAGGGTTTCGGTGGCACTGCCTTGGATTCAACAAGGCACGCCATTTACCTGCGGACCAGCCTCGTTACAAATGGGCTTAACGGCATTAATTCCGTCGTATAAGGCCGACCCAGATGATGAGCTGCAAATTTGGCGAGAAGCGACGACTATTTTTATGACGTCTGGGCACGGCGGTTGTCATCCTATGGGATTGGCTTTAGCGGCTAAAAAAAGAGGTGCGATTGCAGAGGTATGGTTAAATGAAAAAGCGCCTTTGTTTGTCGATGGTGTTCGCGATGCGTTAAAAAAAGACATTGTGACTCGGGTGCATACTATGTTTGTTAAAGAATGTATTGAAGCCGATATTACTGTCCGTTATTTTACGATGACGTTGGAATCCCTGTTAGCGGCATTTGATTCTGGATACCTACCCATTATTTTGATTAGTACGTATCGAATGGATGGTAAAAAAGCGCCCCATTGGGTGGTATTATCTGGTTATGATGAACAGTGTATTTATGTGCATGACCCTGACCCAAGTAGTGATGCGCATTCTAGTGTAGACTGTCAGTATGTACCTATAGCAAGAGAAGACTTTGAGAAAATGTCTCGTTTTGGCCAAAGTCGGTTGCAAACAGCGGTTTTATTATCCGCTAAATAGTTTAAGTAGGAAGCAGAGTGAAGAAATATCTAGCCATTTTGGCGATTGTTTGTCTTGTTATTTTAGTCTCAGCCGCCGGCGTATTTATTGGGACATTGTTTTCAGATAAGTCGACCGGCACGAATAATACACTTGATAAAAGTGCTTTACAGCCAGATGACTTGCCTAATTTGAGCGATTAATTTAATGACTAAATTGATGATGCTTATAGTTCATTAAAGTGCTGTGATATGATGATCAAAATTCTAATTGGTAGGTAGCTAAATGTCTTTTGATGATCAACAAGTAGACGCTTTTTTTCGTTTACAAAGTAATGCTCGTTATGATGAATTCGTAAAACACTGTAAAAAAAGCCAAGATGTGTGGGTTTTACAAGATGATCAAGGTTGTCTTATCGTAGAATTGGGAAGTGAAAAAGTATTGCCCATTTGGAATGATGCGTCTCTTGCTGAAAAATGGAAAGGGAAAGAACATGATGGGTTCACATCCAGTGTGATTTCATTTGATAATTTCGCTAGTAAATGGCTTCCAGGCATGACTCGAGATGGATTTAAATTAGGTATTGCGCCAAATCTAGCGGGTGAAGGGATTGTTGTCTCTACTGAAGAGTTCTCTCGAGATATTGGTGTTGATTTACTTATTGAAACGAACGATTAAACAGATTCAACCTGAAGGTTTTTATGAAAATGAACTTTTTACGTAGCTTAACCATAGGCGCAATGTCAATTGTGTTGATTGCGTGCACCTCCTCTCCAACGGGCCGATCTCAATTTGTATTATTACCCGATAGCCAACTGGATGAAATGGGGGTTCAATCCTTCACCACGATGAAAGAAGAAGTGAAAACCTCGACCAGTACAAAATTAACCAACCATGTTCAATGTGTCGCGGATCGAATTATTAACGTTTTACCCGATGAATACCGCAATCATGACTGGGAAGTGGTCTTATTTGATGATCCTCAAGTGAATGCTTTTGCGTTACCTGGGTATAAAATCGGCGTTTATACTGGCTTACTTGAAGTGGCAACCAATCAATCACAACTGGCTTCGGTAATGGGGCATGAAGTTGGCCATGTATTGGCTCGTCACGGTAACGAACGTGTCTCTACTCAGTTGGCAACCACTCAAGTATTGGCGCTGGGCCAAAAGCTAAGCGGTGCAAGCACACCCGTAAAGCAGGCGATTTTCCAAGGTCTAGGATTGGGAGCTCAATATGGAATAATTCTGCCTTTTAGCCGTGCGCATGAATCCGAAGCCGATTTAATCGGACTTAACCTAATGTCTCAAGCCGGCTTTGATCCACGTGAAAGCACTGAACTCTGGCGTAATATGAGTGCCAATTCAGGAGAGCAACCGCCAGAACTGATGTCTACTCATCCAGCGCACTCAACACGCATTGATGATTTAAACCATAATATGGTGGCGCCATTAGCGACTTATCAAGCCTTAGTGGCACAAAATAAGCAGGCTAACTGTTACTAAAATGGCTTTCTTACAGTGGTTAGATACCGAGTACTAGTTAAACCCGAGTACTGGTTAAATACCGAGTCGTGGTTGCATACCGAGCCAAACTGTCTAGATTCATGTCTAAGCCGTTTGGCTTTTTTATTGGGGTATCTTGTGTGTAAACGTGGCTAAGACGTTAGCCTAAAGTGCGGGTGAGTTTTTTCTTTTCAAAGGTACGAATAAGGACATCTATCATGGTAATGGCTGCACTTGAAAGTTGTGTCCGACTGCGAGTGATGATCCCTATATCCCTTTCTATAGAAGGCTCTGTTACGGGCAAACAGTAAGCACCTTGCTCTTGCATTTGTTGCTCGCACAATGCAGGTACAACCGCCACGCCAAGGCCTGTTGCTACCATTCGTCCTACAGTGGCTAATTGATGTGCGTCGTAGGCGACTGACAATGTCAAGTCGTGTTGCTCAAGCGTTTCTTCAATCAGCTGCCTGACACTAGAAGGGCGCTGCAAAGTAATAAAATCGTTTTCTAATAATGCCCTCCAGGTAATTTCTTGAGCATTGGCTAACGGGTGGTGTTTTGGTAATACGGCAATAAATCTGTCTTTAAATAACGGTTTAAAATTCAGATCCTCATTATTACCGGGGTCAAATGAAATGCCAATTTCTAATCGGCCTTGTCTTACCATATCGACTACGGTATCAGCCAACACATCGTGTATTTCCACTTTAATTTTGGGGTATTTTTTATGGTAATTCACTAACCCCTCAGGCAATAAAGAGGCGGCAAACGAAGGCATGGCCGCAATGGCTATTTTGCCTTTTTGTAATGAGAACCTCTGATGTATTTCTTCTTCCGCGTTGTCCCATTGAGCCAATAATTGTTTCGCTATAGGCAGCAGCGCTTCTCCTTCTGGTGTGAGAGCCATTGTTCGGGTTGTTCGACTTAATAATCGACCACCCAAAAGTTCTTCTAGATTTTTAATGGTCAGACTAAGAGTGGGTTGCGATAGATGGAGTATGTTGGCCGACTCAGCAAAACTGAGTGTGCGAGCCACTGTAACAAATGCGCGCAGTTGTTTAACATTCATTTAAAAACCTGATCAATAAATAGAAAAAATAAACTTAACTAATATATAAAACTAATACACACTCAAAACAAGTAAAATCTAAGATGAATTCATTTATATAAAAATTAATGTTCACAGGAGTATCAAGATGGCGGGTTTCGATAAAGTGGTTGGCAGCTATGAAGAAGCCATGGCTGGCCTAGAAGACGGCATGACCGTTATTGCGGGTGGCTTTGGTTTATGCGGTATACCAGAGAACTTGATTGCAGAGATTAAAAAGCGTCAAACAAAAAATCTAACCATTGTTTCCAATAATTGTGGTGTCGATGGTTTTGGTTTGGGGGTGCTATTGGAAGACAAGCAAGTGAAAAAAATGGTGTCGTCTTATGTTGGTGAAAATGCGTTATTTGAGAAGCAATTATTAGAGGGTGAGTTAGAAGTTGAACTGACGCCGCAAGGGACATTGGCTGAAAAAATTCGCGCTGGTGGTGCTGGTATTCCTGCTTTTTATACAGCAACTGGCGTAGGTACTCCTGTCGCAGAAGGTAAAGATGTTAAAGAGTTTGATGGTAGAGAATATCTACTTGAGGAGTCAATTCGAGGTGATTTTGCCATTGTGAAAGGCTGGAAAGCCGATCGCTACGGTAATGTTATTTATCGTCACACCGCACAAAACTTTAATCCTTTAGCGGCCACGGCCGGAAAAATTACAGTGGTTGAGGTGGAAGAGCTTGTTGAAGTGGGTGAACTTGATCCTGCGCATATTCATACGCCTGGAATTTATGTTGATCGTTTAATTGTTGGGTCGTTTGAAAAGCGAATCGAAAAGCGTACTGTCAAAGATGCTTGATACACGGCTCAGCCAAAACGGAGACGCTAATGCCTCCCTTTAACCACATTTTTTAGAAAAATAACATTTTGGTGATGATATGACACTTTCAAGAGATCAAATGGCAATGCGTGTTGCGCGCGAATTACAAGATGGCTTTTACGTGAATTTAGGCATAGGCATTCCAACGTTAGTGGCTAACTATGTGCCTGACGGTATGGAAGTCATGCTTCAGTCTGAAAATGGTCTTTTAGGTATGGGTGAGTTCCCAACCGAAGGAACCATTGATGCAGACATGATAAATGCAGGTAAACAAACCGTTACGGCCGTTGCTGGCGCATCGATTTTTTCGTCTGCTGAATCCTTTGCGATGATTCGTGGTGGGCATGTCGATCTAACTGTACTTGGTGCTTTTGAAGTGGACACTCAGGGGAATATTGCTTCTTGGATGATCCCGAACAAATTAATTAAAGGCATGGGTGGCGCAATGGATTTAGTGGCGGGTGCTGATAATATTATTGTCACTATGACGCATGCCTCAAAAAATGGCGACTCAAAGTTATTAGAATCGTGCTCTTTACCATTAACAGGGAAAGGCTGCATTAAAAAAGTATTAACAGATCTGGCTTGGTTAGAAATTGAAGACGGTGCTTTTGTATTAAAAGAGCGCGCTCCAGGTGTCAGTGTGGAAGAAATTATTGAGAAAACCCAAGGGAAACTGATCGTTCCTGATCATGTTCCAGAAATGCAGTTTTCTTAACTTGTGATCTATTAGAGAAGTGAATAAATATGAAAATAGTAATTGTAGCGGCGAACAGAACGCCTGTTGGTGCTTTTTCCGGAGGCCTTGCTTCGCTTAGTGCGGTTGAATTAGGCCGTCAGCTTTTATCCAGAATGTTGAATCAGCAGCCGGTGTTAACGGAAAACATTGATGAAGTCATTTTAGGTCAAGTATTAACGGCTGGTTGTGGGCAAAACCCAGCACGCCAAACCGCCATTAAAGCGGGCTTGCCGAATCATGTTTCTGCTATGACAATTAACAAAGTATGTGGTTCTGGTCTGAAGGCGGTGCAGTTGGCTGCGCAAGCGATTCTGGCTGGCGATGCTGAAATGATTGTGGCGGGTGGACAAGAGTCCATGAGTCAAGCCGCACACCTACTCCCTAATAGCCGTAACGGACAGAAAATGGGTAACTGGGCATTAGTAGACTCAATGGTGACGGATGGTCTATGGGATGCCTTTAATGACTATCATATGGGGATCACAGCGGAGAATATTGCCAAGCGTTGGGATATTTCACGAGCAACGCAAGATGAGTTTGCCGTAGCCTCACAGAAGAAAGCCGGTGAGGCTATTGCTGTTGGGCGTTTTGATGAAGAAATTATCGAGATGCATGTTCCTCAAAGAAGAGGTGATGACATTGTTGTTGCTCAAGATGAGCAGCCAAGACCGCAAACAACACTAGAATCTCTGGGTAAATTGCGACCTGCGTTTAAAAAGGATGGATCAGTGACCGCGGGCAATGCCTCTACATTAAACGATGGTGCCGCCATGGTGGTGGTCACAACCGAAGAGAAGGCAAATGCGCTTGATTTACCGATTCTTGCTTATGTTGAAGGTTATGCGAATGCAGGAATTGACCCTGAAATTATGGGGACTGGGCCAATTCATGCTACAAGAAAATGCCTACAAAAAATTAACTGGTCAATTGATGATTTAGACCTAATTGAAGCTAATGAAGCGTTTGCTGTTCAAGCATTGAGTGTCAATCAAGAGTTGGGTTGGGACACGAATAAGGTTAATGTGAACGGTGGCGCTATTGCATTGGGTCACCCCATTGGAGCTTCAGGTTGCCGAGTGTTGGTTAGCTTAATTCACGAAATGCAAAAGAGAGACGTAAAAAAAGGTCTAGCAACCCTATGCATTGGTGGTGGTATGGGAACGGCGTTAGCCGTCTCTAGAAATTAAAGAGAAGGGTATTTTGTGTATTCGAGTTCAGGGAGTGCATTTGAGTTCAGGGAGTGCATTGAGTTCAAGAAGGTCTATTTATGGCCTTCTTGTGAATTTGTTTTGTGTAAATATCTCGTTCTGAAATGTGGAAAACCTAAGAAACTCATTTCAACCTAAGTTTCTAAAAATACCAATCAATGCGACAATGCTCTTTTATATTCTTAGGAAGCAATCTGACTATGAAAGAAAAATTCAATCCTCTTACTTTAGAAGAGCAACGTGTTATTTTGCATAAAGGGACAGAGCACCCGTTTACCGGAGAATATACAGACCTCTTTGACGGCGGGTATTATGTTTGTAAACAGTGTGAAACGCCTTTGTATCGTTCCGAGCATAAGTTTCCTTCGCATTGCGGCTGGCCAAGCTTTGATGATGAAATTGAAGGCTCAGTAAAGCGTGTGCCTGATGCCGATGGCCGTCGCATTGAGATAGTTTGTTCGAATTGTGATGGACACCTTGGTCATGTATTTGAAGGTGAATATTTGACTGAAAAAAATATTCGTCACTGTGTTAACTCAATTTCCATGACGTTTGTGGCCAACGAAAAGTAATTCAGTACTGTCCTGTTTAGACAGGTATAGTAACGAAAAAAGGGTGTTTCTCTGGCTAGAAACACCCTTTTTAATGGGTATAGAAAATGGACTAGGTTAATTTTCTTTGACGTAATTGCAAGAATATCATGGGGGCAAGCAGAACAAGACCAATGGCCATTGTTACTAATCCCGGTGCAATAAATAGGAAAGACACAAGGGCAAACCACCAGCGTTGAGCCATACTCATGTGGGTAAATAGGTATCCAGCAAATGCCGTACCTAGTGTCGCAATACCCAGCATTGCGCCAATAAGGGTAACGAAGAAGGAAGACCAGGTGAAACCATCAACAACGATGAGTAATGCTGGGGAATAAACAAAAACAAAAGGCACAAGTGCTTTTGCAATGCCTAATCGAAAAGCCGTATTACCCGTTTTAAATGGATTCGCTCCGGCAATACCGGCGGCGGCGTAGGCAGCTAACGCTACAGGTGGCGTTATGTCAGCAAGTACACCGTAATAGAATACGAAGAAATGGGATACCAAAGGTTGCACATTAAGTTGCGCTAAAGCCGGTGCGGCAACGGCCACTAAAATAATGTAGGTCGCGGTAGTAGGGATACCGGCACCCATAATAATACAGGCTAATGCAATCAGAATTAATGAGACAAAAAGCGCCCATTGCTCAACAGAGAAGTAGTTTAATGGCCAAATATCACCAATGACCGCCCCCATATCCGTTGCTGTTTGGACTACAACATAGCCTAACCTAAAGCCAACGCCCGTCAGTGTTACAACACCCACAACAATACCTACCGTTGCCGCGGCGGCACCAACGGCCAGCGTATTTTTAGCACCAACGGCCAGTGAGTCCCACAAATCTTTTATTGATAGCCGGTTTACAGGGTTTAGAAAGCCAACGACAACGCACGCTATAATTCCATATACAGCGGCAAAATCGGGTGTTCTCCCATCTAAAATGAAATACACCAAGATGACCAAAGGAATAATAGATAGCCAGTGTTGCTTTATCACCAAGGCCGCTTTTGGTAATTCTTCTGCACGAAGTCCTCTTAAGCCTAATTTTTTAGCCTCAAGGTGAACCATGATGAAAATACCAAAATAATGTAAGAGAGCTGGAAATAAGGCCGCTGTTAACACGTCTTTTAATGGAATTTCTAGGTATTCAACCATTATAAATGCCGCCGCACCTAAAATGGGCGGTGTAATTTGACCACCCGTAGAAGACGTCGCTTCAACGGCACCAGCAAAGTGAGGTGGGTAGCCTACTTTTTTCATGGCGGGGATGGTTAGTGCGCCCGTAGTAACGGTATTCGCAATGGATGAGCCTGATATGGTTCCCATAAAAGCGGAAGAGAAGATGGCCACTTTTGCAGGGCCGCCTGAGTACCTACCCGCAATGACCATAGCGAGATCGATAAATAATTGACCTAGCCCAATGCGCGTGGCTAACACGCCGAAAAGGATAAACAGGAACACATATTGAGCCATTACTCCAATGGCCACACCATAAATCCCCTGATTGGTTAAATAGAGGTGATTGATTAGTCCTAACCAGCTTGTACCACCGTGCTTTAATGCCCCAGGAGCATAAGGACCAAATAAAGCAAAAGCGATGAATATTAAGCCGATGATAGGAAGGGTCGGCCCTACGGAGCGGCGTGTGGCTTCAAGCGTAAGAACCAGTAGAATGGTGCCCATTAAAATATCAATTTCAGAAGGATTACCCACTCTGTCCGCTAATATTTCAGGCGGTAGCAGGGGTAAATACAGAGCGGCCGCAACAGACGAAATACTGAATACAACGTCAAGAATAGATACGCCACTGATGCGATACCAGGTAGCCTTTGGTAGGTCCAATGAAGTGGCTTTTTTATAAGAGAAAAGTAAAAAAACCAATCCAAGAACAAACGAAATGTGTATGCCTCTATGCAGTACTTCTCGAACCAAACCAAAACCTGAAGCGTAGAAATGATAAGCTGACATGGCCACTAGAATCGTTGCTATGATCGCCGCCATCATTTTACCAGTAGGTCTAAAAGCAAGTTCTGGGTCGTATTTCCGTTCTATAGCGGCTAATTCTTCTGGGGTAAGTTCTTTTTTGAGATCGGATGACATGATAGCTCCAGTAAGATCATATAAAAAAACACGGGTGCTTAGCTAAAGCACCCGTGTCATTGTCAGTTCAAAAACTTAAAACTATTTTATGATGCCGGCTTCTTTGTAGAAACGTTCTGCACCAGGGTGTAAAGGAACGCCAACACCGCTCAAAGCCGATTCAAGAGTAATACTCTTACCTTTAGAATGGCCAACGTCTAGCAAAGTACGAGACTTTTCATTCCATAGTGCTTTGGTAATATTATAAATTAGCTCTTCATCTTGCTTAGCACTAGTGTACCATTGAGCGCCAACAGCAACGGTCGCCGTTGAGCTAACACCTTCGTAAGCGCCGTCTGGGATGTTGCTTTGAGCGAAGAAACCGTATTTGTCAGTTAATGCTTTGGCTGCAGCACCATCAATTGGAACCAGTTTAATTTCTTCCGCTGAGGCCAATTCAACAATACTGCCTGTTGGGTAGCCTGCTACAGTAAAGAAGGCATCAATTTTGCCGTTACGTAAGGCTTCTGATGCGGCATTACCTTTTAGCGCTTCTACTGTGACGTCAGATGTAGATAGGCCGTTCGCATCCAGGATAAGTTTAGCATCAACATAAGTACCGGAACCTGGTTCATCTAAAGAAACACGCTTTCCTTTTAAATCAGCAACAGAGTTAATTCCACTGCTCGCTAAAGACACTAAATGAATATGTTCCTCAAATAACGCGGCGATGGTACGCAAGTCTTTAGCCGGTTTTTTACCTTCCATTGTTCCGGTGCCAGTGTACGCCCAGTAAGCGACATCGGATTGTGCAAAACCGGAATCACGTAAACCAGATAGAACCGCATTTACGTTATCAACAGAACCGCGAGAAGAAACCGCTGAGGCAATTAAGCCTTCTACACCACAACTGCCGCCTTCGGCACAAGGGCGTGAACCAGGTGGATTTGAAATGGCGTTAGCGATGACACCACCAACAGGATAGTATGTATAAGCCGTACCACCTGTTCCAATAGTAAAGAACTTTAAATCAACAGCATGAGAAGCTGTATTTAATCCGACAAATAAAGCCGCACCGATTGTGGCGGCTTTAAATACTTTCTTAAAACGACTCATTTAACTCTCCTAATTCACTTCAGTGTGTCTTCTTATGTTTTATTGGAATTTACAGCGCACTAAAAGGCGCGAATAATCATATTAGAACAGAACTAGGCATTTAAACAGCTCTAGCCCTAATTATTTCATCATAGGTTGACATGTATCTATAGGCTAAACTCTCGATTTAACTAAATTAAAATGATAAACACACAGACCAATGATCAATCCCCAAAACGCGCTACCAATACCGAACATTGACATGCCAGAAGCGGTAATTAAAAAGGTTAGTAGGGCGGAATCCCTCTCTGATGGTTGATTTAAGGCCTGATGCAGGCTATTACCAATAGTGCCGAGTAATGCAAGTGCCGCGATGGCTAATACAAGTGCCTGCGGGAAGGCTGAAAATAACGCCACAACAGTTGTACTAAATAGCCCCATTAAAATGTAAAACCCACCCGCCCACATCGAAGCGAAATAGCGACTTGCCTTGTTTTTATCGGCGTCTTCTCCCATACAAATAGCCGCGGTAATAGCCGCTAAGTTGAAAGCAAACCCTCCAAATGGGGCCAACACTATGCCTGCGATTCCAGTACAACTGATTAACGGAGAGGCCGAAACCTGATAGTCATGGGACCTTAATACGGCCAGCCCTGGCACATTCTGAGAAGCCATTGTCACGATAAACAATGGAAGTCCAATACCTAAAATACTTCCTAAAGAAAAAGAAGGCGTAATCCATATAGGTGTTGAAATGAGCAGGGAGACGTCTTCATAAGCAATTAAACTCTGAAGGGAGGCGATAGCTATACCAATAATAAGCACAAAAGGAACCGCATAGTTGGGTAATACTTTTTTTAAAATAAAGAATACAACCACCATAGAGCCAACGAGTAAAGGGTGAGTGCTTAAAGCCCCAAAACCATTTAATGCAAAAGGAAAGAGCACACCCGCTAGCATGGCTGAAGCCAACGTACTGGGAACATAAGACATGATTTTTTCAAAAATACCCGTTAGTCCGCAAAAGGTAATTAATATTGAACACACAATAAATAAACCAATGGCTTCTTCTAGGCTAGTACCTGATAAGCCTGTAGCAAGCAGTGCCGCCCCAGGTGTCGACCATGCGGTAAGTATTGGCGTTTTGTAATAGAGGGATAACCCAAAGCTAGTCACGCCCATTCCAATCCCTAGTGCCCATAACCATGAGCTGATTTGGTCACTGCTTGCACCAGAGGCAAGGGCGGCCTGGAAAATAATAGCAACGGAACTTGTGTAGCCTACTAGGACGGCCACAAAGCCAGAGGTAATATGCGATATTTTTGGTAAGTACATGGTTTTCATTTTATTCTACATAAATAATGGCTAGAAGTTATTAAGGTTGTGCGCTATAACGGTCGAGATGAAGATTAACACTCGTACGTTATAGCGCACAAGTATTTTGTATAAATAAACTAAATGACCGTTTTTTGAGGATGCTCGTGACATCAATAAACCAATATTTGTCTTCTAAACTAAAAGAAGAACGAACTTTAAGAAAATGGAGTCTTGATAAGGCGTCAAGTGAAACAGGCGTGAGTAAAGCCATGTTAGGTCAAATTGAGAGAGGCGAGTCCAGCCCGACGGTAGCCACTCTCTGGAAAATTGCCACCGGATTTCATGTTTCATTAAGTCATTTTCTAGCACCTGTTAATACGCCTTTTGGGCATCCGTTACTGAATAATGATGCTTTGAATAAATCGTCCAATATTCAACACGAGTTATCAAATGAAGACTTATCAGTGAAGACGTTATCGCCCTACGATAAGGCATTAGGTTTCGAATTATTTGAACTGATTTTGCAACCTGGCTTTGTGAGTCTGTCAGATCCTCATGATAAAGGCGTTATTGAATTGGTAACGGTCATTTATGGGGAGATGGAGATTTTTATTGATGGCTATTGGACGGTATTGTCTCAAGGACAAGTAATGAGGTTTCTAGCCGATAAGCCTCACGGATACAGAAATCGGTCTTTGGATGTAACGGTTTTTCATAATATTATTCATTATCCATAGATTATTCTTCAATTAGGGGACGGTTATAACGCGAGGTCATGTAAGAAAGCGCAAATAGGCTAATCAGTTGAAAAAAAATAGACTATGATAAAGTCTGTGGGAAGATCTATGCATTGCTTTGCATCTTTGTTAATGCATGTATTTTGGTAACCGTATTAGAAACATAAGGTCATGATATGAAGGGAAAATCTGTCGAAATTGTGAAAAATAGGTTTGCCATTGCCAGTGTGATCGTCGGCTTTGTCATCACTGTTGTAAGTGCCTTGTATGTTTCTAAAAATAATCAAGCGTACATTCTAGATGCCGCTAAGAGTGCATCCACTTTTCATATTGATACGGCATTAACTCGTATGAATCTATATCAATATGGACTTGCCGGGGCAAGAGGCCCCCTAGTTGTACTTGGAAAAGACTCAATAACTCGAGAAAGCTTTAAACTGTATAGCGAAACGAGAGATGTGGATAAAGAGTTTCCAGGCGCAAGAGGGTTTGGCTATATTGAGCGTGTTTTACCGTCTCAGGAATTGAGCTTCGTAGAAGAGGCTAAGAAGGATGGATGGTCTAACTTCGCCATTCGAGAGCTTAATCCAAATGAAGGCGAGCGCTTTGTGATTAAGTATATTGAGCCAGTAGACCGCAATCTAAGTGCGGTTGGCTTGGATATCGCTTCTGAAAAGAATCGAAGAGAGGCGGCTTGGAAGTCCATATTATCTGGGAAAGCGCAGCTAAGTGGGCCTATTACGTTGGTTCAGGCCACAGGAAATCCAAAACAATCTTTTTTAATCCTAATGCCTCTCTATGAAAATGGTGTTACGCCGAGTACGGAAGAGGAGAGAAAGAGTCGAGGGTATGGTTGGAGCTATGCCCCTTTGATAATGGAAGAAATATTAGCCGATCAAATAATTAATAAAAACATTGAACAATTTGCTCTAAAAGATGTAACCGATCCAACACAACCCATTACCTTTTTTGATAGTGATATAAAGGATCCAGAGCAAGAGGTTGTGTTGGTGGTTAAGCAGCAGCACGAAATTTTTGGGCGTATTTGGGAAAGTGAATATTCTATAAAGCCTGCGTTTGTTGACAGAATGCGTTTGACTCCGCCTAATTTGGTCGTCTTTCTTGGAATTATTTTTACTTTTTTAGTGGCCTCTTTGGTGGGTGCGATCAGTCAGACTCGCCAAAATAGGCTACTGGTTATTCAAGAGCAAGCTAAGCTTGCATCGATTGTTGAAAGTACATTAGATGGGATTATTGGTGTTTCTTTGAAAGGAACCATAATCAGCTGGAATAAGGGAGCGAAAGAGCTCTTTGGTTATAAACGTGACGAAGTACTAGGTAAAAAGCTGATTGATCTGATTGTGACGCCACTCGACAAAAAAGATGAGCTTGATATCCTCAAAAAAGTATCCGAAGGTGAGCATATTTCTCATTTTGATGCGGTAAGGCAAAGAAAAGACGGTTCTTTGGTTGACGTGTCTATCGCGGTTTCTCCTATTACTAATGAATATAAGAAAGTAATTGGTTCTTCTGTTACTTGTCGGGATATTTCTGTTCAAAAGCATAATGAGCAGGTGATTTTGCAAGTAAACGATAATTTGGAGCATCTGGTAGAAGAGCGTACAAGTGACTTAACCGCGGCCAGTAACCATTTATTGATGGCTTCTGAAGTGGCTGAACTTGGTATTTGGACCTGGCAAATTGATACCGATAAGCTTACATGGAATAACCAAATGTATGACATTTATGGTTATGCTAAGCATGATGTTCCTGATGAACTGGTATACGAGCATTGGACGTCACGCTTACACCCTGAAGATCGCGATAGTACGGAGCAATGCTTGATTGGTGCGGTTAATAATGAGTGTGAATACGATCCAGTTTTCCGGATTATATTACCTGATGGCCGTATTCGTCATATTCAAGCGGGTGCTTACATTGAACGGGATAGCCATGGTGTAGCCAAAAAAGTAACGGGGATTAATCGTAATATAACCTCTCAAGTTGAGCTTGAGGCTTGGTTGCGCCACGCCAAAGAAAAATCTGATGAGGCAAGCAAAGAAAAGTCTAATTTCTTAGCGAATATGAGTCATGAAATTAGAACCCCTATGAACGCCGTTTTGGGTATGCTTAATTTAATACAAAGAACAGAGCTTACACGAAGGCAATTAGATTATGCCGTGAAAGCGACATCGGCCGCGACGTCATTATTATCATTATTGAACGACATATTAGATTATTCAAAATTAGACGCCGGTAAATTGGAGCTCGATGTACATGCATTTGAACTCGAGTCTGTTATGCAGGAATTAGCGACCATTTTATCAGGCAATCAATCAGATAAGCCTGTTGAGGTTTTATTTGATTTACCTGTCGATATGCCATCAACTCTCATCGGTGATCAGTTACGTCTCCAACAAATTCTGACAAATTTAACCAGTAACGCCTTTAAATTTACTGAAGCGGGTCACATCATTTTGAAAGTTGAGGAATTGGGCCGAACGGATCGTACGACAACATTGCATTTTTCTGTAACGGATACCGGAATCGGTATACACCCCGATCAAATAGATAAGATTTTTAATGGATTTAGCCAAGCAGAAGCTTCTATTGCAAGGCGTTTTGGTGGGTCAGGCTTGGGGTTAGTAATCAGTAAAACGCTTATTGAACTAATGGGTGGCCAATTACACGTAGAAAGTGAACCTGGAAAGGGGAGCGTATTTAGTTTCACGATTAAGTTTGACTGTGAATCCGGATCAATAGAGGACCAACATAAAGCGTTATTACACCAATCGTTGAGCGTGTTAATTGTAGATGACAGTGAAATAGCGCGTAATGTGCTTTCTAATACCGCCAAGGTACTAGGATGGAATGTGAGTGTGGCTTCAAATGCCATTCAGGGCTTGGATCTTATCCGCACTTGTTACCAAAAAGACCGTTATTACGACATTATTTTCTTAGATTGGAATATGCCCACAATGTCCGGGATGGACATGTTGGAAGTGCTAGGGAAAATGGATTTAGGTAAGCCAAAGCCAAAAGTTATTCTTGTCACAGCGTTTTCACAAGTTGCGCTTTCAGAAGTGAAAAATGTTCAAACAGTACCCATCTCCGATATTATAAGTAAGCCAGCAACGCCCGTTCAGGTGTTAAATATTGTTTGCAATGTTATGGACAATACTAACTTATCTCCTGAATCAATCATTCAACCTTCCCCATCCGAAGCAAAATTGGAAGGGTTAACGATTTTGTTGGTTGAGGATAACGCATTAAACCGACAAGTGGCCACTGAGCTTCTCATTATGGAAGGCGCGAATGTATCGGTTGCTGAAGGTGGGATTGAAGGTGTTGAGAAAGTGATGGAAGCAGGTGACTCTTATGATGTCGTGTTAATGGACATGCAAATGCCAGATATCGATGGCTTGGAAGCGACAAGACGAATTCGTACCGATGCTCGATTCACTAACTTACCAATACTCGCCATGACGGCGAACGTTTCAGCGCTTGATATCAAAGCGTGTTTAGAAGCCGGTATGAACGACCATTTAGGAAAACCCATCGAAATTCAATTTGTTGTCGAGAAAATTCTTTTCTGGACCCACTCCCAGATAAAGGATCCAGTGGAAGGCGCTAGGATTGAAGAAATAGAGGAAAACGATATAAAAACGGATTCATTACAGGCTATTTTAAAACGCTTTTCTGGCAATAAGACGCTGTTTAAAAAAGTAATGATGACATTTGAAGACGATGCTAGCGCGTTATTAATGCAACTCAGGGAAGCAAACTCAGTTTGTGATAAAGAAAAAGTCAGTTCTGTGTTGCATACTTTAAGAGGTGCCTCGAGTACAGTTGGGGCAATAAGTGTTGTAGAAAAGCTCAAATCTTTTGAAGTTATTATGATGCGAGAAACTCGACATGGAGAGGTATTTTTTGATAAGGCAAACTTAGAAGATTTAGAAGTACTTATTCAGCTCAGTCTTTTTAAGTTGAATTCATTCTAGCTTTCGGAGTTCCTTAGGGCGTATTTTAGCGATTCAATTAAGCCTCAAGAGCAAGTAAAGTATGATTGACTTAGAATACGTCTCTCATACTTTACTTGCGGGGGGTTGCGAATAAAATTCGTGCTAAACAGACAAACCGATAGGACAAGACACACCTGTACCTGATAACCCACAGTAACCATTTGGATTCTTGTGAAGATACTGTTGATGGTATTCTTCCGCGTAATAAAGCGTGTCGAGAGCTTCTCTTTCGGTCGTGATCATTGACAAGCCGGCCTCTAATAAGCGTTGCTGATAAGCGGCAACACTTTGCTCAACAGCATCCGTTTGCTCTTTGTGTGTTGTGTAAATAACTGAACGGTATTGACTGCCAATGTCATTACCTTGTCTCATACCTTGAGTAGGGTCATGGTTTTCCCAAAACACTTGCAACACCTCTTCTAAAGAGATCGTTTTTGTATCAAATATCACTTTCACAACTTCTGAATGCCCTGTTTGACCCGTGCAGGTCTCGTCGTATGTCGGATTCTCAGTATGCCCTCCGGCATAGCCAACAGCCGTAACCGTTACGCCTTTCGTGTTCCAAAATTTTCGTTCGGCTCCCCAAAAGCACCCCATTCCTAACACTATCATGTCTTCATGTTCGTGAGGTAAGCGAGTGATGTCTTCCTGAGTAATAGCATGAATGCCTGAGAGAGTAATGGCTTCAGGTCTGCCTGGAATAGCGTCTTCTTTAGACGGTATGGATGATTTTTTTAATATTGAGTCAATTGACATAGCTAATCCTCTAAACAGTAATTTTCTATCAGTATAATACAGGAAGATTTTTATAGAATACTGCAAAAATAAATCAAAAAAAGGGCAAGTTAGGTTAAATTAAATAGACATCATCTAAAACGTGCCATTTAGGATACGAGGTGTTATAAATCAATCAAGTAAACAGCACTTAGGAACGTAAGCCATATTGATTTCTCTGCGGGTCAGAAGAAAAGACTTTTAAAGAAAGTATGAAATGATAAGCGGCAAATAAGATGGGGGTATTTCATAAAACCACTTGACTCTACTGAATGCATCTATATAATACGCACCTCGTTGAGACAGCAAGAAGCAAATTACCAGTTTGCTTTTATTTCAACGAATGATAATTAGTCGCGGGATGGAGCAGTCTGGTAGCTCGTCGGGCTCATAACCCGAAGGTCGTTGGTTCGAATCCGGCTCCCGCAACCAATTCATCAACTGAAATTGTTAGTGATTTAAGTAAAATTAATTAGTCGCGGGATGGAGCAGTCTGGTAGCTCGTCGGGCTCATAACCCGAAGGTCGTTGGTTCGAATCCGGCTCCCGCAACCATTCATATTAATTTTGTCATCTAATTTTTCCAGCACTAAAAGATAAAAATCTAAATTATATCAATATTTTAGTTTGGCGCGGGATGGAGCAGTCTGGTAGCTCGTCGGGCTCATAACCCGAAGGTCGTTGGTTCGAATCCGGCTCCCGCAACCAATTCATCAACTGAAATTGTTAGTGATTTAAGTAAAATTAATTAGTCGCGGGATGGAGCAGTCTGGTAGCTCGTCGGGCTCATAACCCGAAGGTCGTTGGTTCGAATCCGGCTCCCGCAACCATTCATATTAATTTTGTCATCTAATTTTTCCAGCACTAAAAGATAAAAATCTAAATTATATCAATATTTTAGTTTGGCGCGGGATGGAGCAGTCTGGTAGCTCGTCGGGCTCATAACCCGAAGGTCGTAGGTTCGAATCCTGCTCCCGCAACCATGACTAAATAGTAATTCAGTCACATTTCTTATCTTTTATATTTTGAATATAAGCTATATAAATCAATAGTTTAATTAGTCGCGGGATGGAGCAGTCTGGTAGCTCGTCGGGCTCATAACCCGAAGGTCGTTGGTTCGAATCCGGCTCCCGCAACCAAATATTGAATTTGGTCATAGAAATAGTCAAAATATCACTAAAAAGTAAACTATATCAATAGTTTAACTCGTCGCGGGATGGAGCAGTCTGGTAGCTCGTCGGGCTCATAACCCGAAGGTCGTTGGTTCGAATCCGGCTCCCGCAACCATTTCTTGTATTCTCTCTCTATAAAATCTAAAAACACCCTGAACAAAATTGTTAGACATTTATAAATGTATTTTTGATGCTTTGTCTGAATCTTTTATCTCTTCTTTGTTTCCTCAAACCTTCGTTTTAATGAATCCATGATCTTATTAATACGGAGCTTAGTAATGGTTGCGTTTAGCCCCACAGTTGGCTCATTTGAGTTACCTCTTCTTAATACGGCTGAAAATGGTCACCCTAACGCTATTTTTCTAATGATGTACTTTACGGCAAACTGTAGTAGTCTCTGTCCTTATTAAGCAACTGTGTTTATTAGGGATGCGTTTATGGTTGAAAAAGTATTGGTGTCATGGATCGGCGAAACGGATTTAAATTCGGCTATTTCAGATTCACCATTGAGCGCCCCTATCTCGTCGACCTTATCAACGCTTTCTTTTGATCGAGTTGTCTTATTGTGTTGTTATCCAAAAGCGAGGCCGAATAAACGATGTTGCCGATTGTTTGCTTAACCTAGGTATTCCATTACTCTCACTTCACTAAAATGACGTCATAAAAGCATGATTGATTTTGCTCATCCAGATTTTCCCATTTCTACAGAATGGTGGGTTTGTCGTTGTTAAAAATGACAAAAAACGACGCTAAGCCTTGTTTCATTATCCGTATTTTAGTTTAGATATGTTTTTAGTATCCTCTGGAAGAACTTTTTAACTGGGTGTCTTTGATTGGTGTTGGTGTATAATCGGAGGTTTCTTAGTTTTGGGTATCTTTAGTAAATTCACTCGCTATATACTTTACTTTCTTCTTTATTGTACTTTAGTAACCGTGAAGTAAAACAACGGGGTATGGTTCTGATCTAGGATGGCAATTAATACTGGTGATTTGAATAAATGCATTGCTAAAGATGAGACAAGTCTAGGCAATGATGTCCTCACGGCAATTTTGCAAAGTGCAGAAGATTTGGTGACGGGGGAAGGTTGGTTAGATGGGATTAATACCTTGTTGGCTGAACTTGGGATGTCCACAGGCGTAAGCCGAGTATGGATTTTTCAAACTTTGGACATTCAAACCGATTTTATTATTCAAGATTATGCGTTTGAATGGTTCTCCCATAAAAAATATAAGCAAATTGGTTTGCCTCACTTTAATCACTTCACGTCTCAGCTTGTTGAGCCTGAGTACATCGATTTAATGGAAAGCAGAAAACGGGGGGAATATCAGAGTCTGATTACCGCTCATCTACCGGACGCCTGGCTAAAGTCGCACCTTGAAGAACAAGGCATTAAGTCTATGCTGACCATTCCTATTATTATTGATAATCAATGGTGGGGTACGCTCGGTCTAGATGATTGTGAAAGAGAGTGTACTTGGTCAGCCAATGAAATTATTATGCTTCGAACGGCGAGTTATTTTATTTCCAGTGCCATAGTAAGAGATGACTACCGAGCCAAACAAAATCAACTTGAGATTTTAAAAGAAAACATTGCTTGTAGTAGTTGGGAGCTGGACAGTCGTCGAGGGTATCTGTGGTGTACTTCTGAAGTTCTAAACCCCGATGATAACGTGGTCAGCCGTAAATTATTTAACTTTAAGCAATGGCTAGAACGTATTCACCCTGATCATAGGAGGCCGTTTCTTGAAATGGCCAAAGGCTTTTTAACTTCTTCTGACGAGACGACGTTTCACTATGACCTAAAAATTAGGCGTTCAACTGGTCAATATTGTTGGATAGAAATTTCATGTAATTCGATAAAAACCGAACCAGAGGAAACTACACGCTTTCAGGTATTTTCTGGGATATAACGCAAAGAAAAAATGATGTTGAGCGACTCACTATAGAGGCGACTACGGATTCGTTAACCGGTTTGATCAATCGTCGTAAATTTGATGAGATTCTGGATGATCAGCTTTCTAAATCAAATGATCATCAATCTCCCCTTTCCTTAGCCATACTTGATATTGATTTTTTCAAGAAAATTAATGATAAATACGGTCATACTGTGGGTGACAGAGTTCTTAACCAGTTTTCTCAAACTTGCCGAAAAGTGGTACGTCCTGATGACTTTCTTGCTCGTGTTGGTGGTGAGGAGTTTGCTGTTCTTATGCCAAATACGAATCAAAAAAAGGCTCATCATCTTTTAGAGTATTTATGTAGCCAAATAGGGGAAACACACTTTATACATCAGGGGGAGGTTATAAAATACTCGGTATCCATCGGCTTTACTGTGATCGAGCGTCCATTATCTAACGCTATCGATGCTTTTGAGGTGGCGGATCGCGCTTTGTACCAAGCAAAACAAACCGGTCGAAATAAAGTTATGTTTGAGCCGTTCTGAAAAATTAAAAATGTAAAAAAAGTGCGCCTTCTCTTCTTTTGGGGTAACTTGATTTACTTTCTTAAGGTACGGCACAGGTGTTTAACCGTTTTTAAGAAACATTAGCATCCACCCAAACAGTCACATAAAGAAAAGGCCTGGCTTTACTAGCGACATTCTACGCGTTAGTAGGACAAGGCCTTTTGTGTCTAGTTATTCCGTTTTCGGATGGATCAACTCACCATTTTGTGAGGGTCGATAACGAATTTCTTCGCGGCACCGCCATCAAAATCCGCATAACCTTGTGGCGCTTGATCAAGTGAAATCATTTGCACGTTTACGGCTTTGGCAATGTCGATTTTATCAAACAAGATTGCTTGCATCAGTGCTCTATGATATTTCATGACAGGGCATTGGCCTGTATGAAGTGAATGAGATTTCGCCCAACCTAGGCCAAAACGCATGCTTAAACTACCTTGTTGTGCGGCACTGTCGACGGCACCTGGGTCTTCTGTTACATACAAGCCTGGTATGCCGATCTGACCACCCGCACGCGTCATTTGCATCGCTGAGTTTAACACAACGGCAGGGGATTCTTGGTGGTGATTACAGCCACAAGCGTGAGCTTCAAAACCGACGCAGTCCACAAAAGCATCCACTTCACGGTCTCCAAGAATCGCTTCAATTTTATCTTGAATGTCGCCTTCTTGTCTGAGATCGATGGTTTCGCAGCCAAAAGAGCGTGCTTGATTGAGTCGATCTTCTATCATGTCGCCAACAATGACGCAGGCCGCGCCAAGCAAATGCGCCGATGCCGCCGCCGCTAAACCAACGGGACCCGCACCAGCGATATACACGGTAGAGCCTGGACCCACGCCAGCGGTAACGCAACCATGGAACCCTGTTGGGAAAATATCAGACAGAAGTGTTAAACTTTGAATTTTCTCGCGGGCTTGATCTGCATCAGGGAATTTTAGTAAATTGAAATCAGCGTAAGGCACCATGACGTAATCGGCCTGTCCGCCAACCCAACCGCCCATATCAACGTACCCATAAGCCGCACCAGGGCGCGCTGGGTTAACGTTCAAACATATCCCCGTTTTACCTTCTTTGCAATTACGACAACGGCCGCAGGCAATGTTAAAGGGTACAGACACCAAGTCCCCAACTTTTATGAATTCCACATCGCGACCACATTCAATGACTTCGCCAGTGATTTCATGTCCAAGGACTAAGCCGCTTGGTGCGGTTGTGCGGCCTCGAACCATATGTTGATCACTGCCGCAGATATTGGTGGTAACGACTTTCAGAATAACGCCATGGTCACAGCGGCGTTTACCGATAGCCAATTCAGGAAAGGGGATGGCTTCAACTTTGACAGTGCCATTGCCTTGATAGATAACGCCTCGGTTTGCGTAATTGCTCATGTGGACATCCTTTTTTGCTGTTGTTTTTGTTGTGTGCTTGACTGGCTATTTTGTCACCAGCGAAAAAAAGGATAGGTCTTTGCACGACATAAAAGTAACCTGAAAACGACGGATAAAAAAGGATGTCGATAATTATCTCTGACGGCTTGAATGTCAGGGAATTGTTACAAATGATGGGGGCATCTCATTTTTCTCAGGCGAGAGCGTCCATAAAAAAGTAACGAGGTTAGATAAGGTATATCTGACCTCGTTGGTGAAGGGTTACATCGGCTTAAAGCCTAGTGACTACGTTTTCGATGGATAGGCGTGATTTTGGTAAGGCCGCGTTATAGTCTTGGTCCGAATCGCTGTAACCCATTGCAAGCGCAACATCGCATTGATAGCCTTCAAGCTCCGGAAATAATTCACTGATCAGTTCGTGATCTACTCCTTCCATTGGGGTAGAGTCGATGCCTAGACTAGCCACTGAGTGCATAACATTACCAAGAGCTAGGTAGGTTTGAGCTTTTGTCCACGCGGCGTTGTTGCCTTTATCGTCTGTATTCATATCTACAAAAGCAAAAGCACCGAAAGACGCGTCTTTGTTCTCCGCTTTTGTGCGACCTGTTTGAATGTCTGTGTCAATTACTTTTTCGTAGTCGGCACGGGAATAGTGTGTTTTATGGGCGAAAAGAATAGTATGTGAAGCTGATTTTGCGTGCTTTTGGTTGAACTGGAATTTATTGACGAATGTGTCGTGAAAACGCTGTTTCGCTTCGTCGCTTTCAATAACGATAAATTTCCACGGCTGAGAATTAATAGAAGAAGGCGAAAGGCGCATTGCTTCCAGAATAATAACCAGATCCGCTTTAGAGATACGTTTAGATGCATCATAGTGTTTTACGGTATGGCGTTTTTCTAGGTTAGCAATAATCTGATGTGACATGTTTTGTCTCCATAATAAGTTAAGTGTTCAGCACTCGTTATAACAAGTCGTGCTGAAATTGATGGCGCTATAATATCGAGACATAATTAAATGAAAAACAGGGTTTTGATTGAATTATTATCAATTATTATTTGATAATAGAAGGTGGTTTTCATTTCTAATAAGGGCTAAGTCATGCAGCTTGAAGATCTTCGAGTCGTTATAAAAGTCGCAGAGTTTCGCAGTATTACGGCGGCAGCAACCCATTTGGATATGCAAATAGCGACAGCAAGTGCGGCGGTTAAGCGTATAGAGTCCACGCTCGGTGTTGAGCTGTTTGTGCGAACGACACGCCACTTACGCCTTTCCAGTGCCGGTGAACGTTATTTACCACAATGCATCGCGGCCATGTCAATGTTGGATCAAGCCAAACAAGCGATACATAATGATTTGGATATCATTAGCGGCGAAGTTCGTTTAGCGGTATCGTCTGATTTAGGACGAAATATAGCGATTCCTTGGGTGGATGGTTTTATGGAGCAGTATCCACAAGTAACGTTGAGGGTACATATTAGTGACAGCAATATTGACTTCTATCGTGATGCATTAGACATTGCGTTGCGTTATGGCGCACCTGCAGATTCCAATTTATATGGTTTTAAGATTTGTAACGTGCCCAGATTACTGGTAGCTAGTCCAAGTTACCTTGAATTACACGGTACGCCTGAACACCCTAAAGACCTGCTAAATCATCAAGGTTTATTTTATCAATTGCACAATATTTTGAATGATACTTGGCATGTCACAGGCGTAAAAGCGGATGTGGAGCGTTCTTACAAAATTAAGTTAAAATCCTATTGTGCGGCGAATGATGGAGACTTAGTTAGGCGTTGGTGTGTTGCAGGGAAAGGTGTGGCTGTAAAATCCTCGTTGGATATTGCCAATGATTTACTCTCAGGTCGTTTGGTGCCGTTGCTACCGGATTATAAAGTCCCTCAAGGAGAGCTTTGGTTAATTTGCCCGAGCCGCCAATCCATAACGCCAACCGTTCGTTTATTACGCGATATGTTTCGAGAGCGTACCAAAGTGATTTTAACTCAATTAGTCGATAACGGGCTGTTGGAGAAAGGTGTATTGGAAGATTAAATGCTTGGCGATTCGTTTTATAAAAAGGCTAGTGTAAATAGGCTTCATTATAAAAGTAGTTTACTCAAATCACGCTTAGGATGTAGATAGGGTAGGTTCCATTCGTTCATCAACAAGGCTTTACATATTCAACTATTGCGGCTAATAATGAGACACTCAAACTATTTGAAGAGTGCGATAACAGTGGGGGTTATAAGGTATGAAAGGGCATGGTAAATGTTTGTGTGGTAGCGTTGAGATAGAAGTTGAATAGGCTAGCAATGAGTTAGCGGCATGTCATTGCAGTATGTGTCGGAACTGGGGTGGTGGCCCAATGCTGGCAATTGACTGCGCGGATAAAATGAAAATATCAAATGAAACGAGCGTAACACGCTATCCTTCCTCCGAGTGGGCTGAACGGGGGTTTTGTACCCATTGCGGGACGCATTTATTTTACTATCTTAAGCCAGCTAACCAATATCATCTTCCTATTGGTTTACTTGAAGCAAGCGCCAGTTTTAATTTCACACATCAGATATTTATCGATGAAAAACCAGACTATTACGAGTTTAAAAATGAAACGCATAATATGACAGCGGCTGACGTGTTTGCGCATTTTGAAGAGGGATAGCCAGCAGCCGTTATTAGAAAATGGGCAAAGTAGATCGTTTTTGCGGCTGTCTTGAGACTATTCTTTTAATTATTTAATGCGTCAAAAATGTTATGTAGCGTCTTAGGCTCCACTCCTTTTACACTTAAAATGGCTTTAATAGAGTGAAATGGTCTTTGAGCTACGAGTCGTTCAGCGACAGCAAGGGGGGTGCCTTTGATTTTAGCTAGGCGCTCTAGCTTCACTCTATTTAGTTTTTTTAAATTATTGGTGTCACTGTCTGACAATGTGATTGGCTTTGGAGCTTTCCAGTACTAAACCGCTTTTAAGGGCGGTAGTGGAGAAAGGAGACGTGAGATCACAACATGAGCAAGATTTGTCTCAATGAATATAAATAAGCCGAGTGATGTTTGTCACTCGGTTTATTTCTTTAGGCTCATTTTTAAATGTTAAGCCCTTGTTTCTTCTGTTGCATCATCGTCCGTTTTTTCCTTGTCTGGCCTTTGTTCGCTACCTTTTAAGACTTCCTTTTAAAAGTGGCCTCTTAAAAAGAGAGAAAGCCTGACCGCTTATGAAACCAAAACCAGTGAGAGTAATGGGAACATAATTAGTATCGCTAAGCGAATGAGATCAATAAAAATGAAAGGGACAACGCCTTTAAAAATGGTGCCAGTGGATATGTCTGGGTTCACCGATTTTAGGACAAAGACGTTCATTCCCACCGGAGGGCTAATCAAGCTGATTTCTGTGGTGACGACTAAGATAATGCCAAACCAAATAAGGTTTACATCGGTCATTTGCAATATTGGCAGCGCAATCGGCACAATCAGCAAAATGATTGAAAAGGCCTCTAATACCATACCGAGAAGCATACAAATCATCAGGACAACCAGTACCACTTGAACGCCTGATAATTCAAACTGATCAATTAAATCCGTCAATAACCAAGGCAACTCAGAGTAGTTAATGTAAGAGGTCAGCAGCAGTGCACCTAAGAAAATGCAAAATAGCATGCCCGTGGTTTTACTGGTTTCCAGTAAGGCGTCTTTTACTAGCGCTACAGATAATTTGCCTCGCAAACCGGCTAAGACGAATGCACTGACGGCACCAATACTGGCCGCTTCCACGGAGGTGAAAATACCTGAGTACATGCCTCCTATCACGACAGCAAACAAGATAATAAAGTCCAAAATTCCTTTTAAGGTTTGAAGTCTTTGTTTCCAGTTGGTTTTATCGCCGCGTGGGCCGTAATCTGGCCTGAAGAAGGTGACCAATCGCACGGCTAACATGTAGCCAAAAACACCTAATAAACCCGGAATGATGCCCGCTTTAAATAAGTCGGCTATGTCTTGTTGGGTGAGGATGCCGTAAAAGATTAGGACAATACTTGGCGGGATCAAAATCCCCAAAGTGCCACCCGCCGCGATAACCCCAGTGGCAAGGCGATCGTGATAACCATACTTACGCATCTGCGGTAATGCCGCTTTACTCATGGTCGCCGCGGTGGCTAATGAGCTGCCAGAGATGGCGCTAAAGCCTCCGCATGCTACGGCGGTGGCCATACCGATACCACCTTTGTGGTGACCTATCATGGCGTTGGCCGCTGCAAACAAGCTGTCTGAAATTTTGGTTTTTGACACTAAACAACCCATAAAAATAAACAGGGGGACAACACAAAACTCATAGGCGTACCCTGCTTCAAATAATGAACTGCCCAGTTGTGACAACATGGCGTCATATCCTATGACCATATAGCCACCCACAAAGCCCGCGAT
The DNA here is from genome assembly GCF_014805825.1 of Marinomonas algicola. Taxonomy (NCBI): domain Bacteria; kingdom Pseudomonadati; phylum Pseudomonadota; class Gammaproteobacteria; order Oceanospirillales; family Oceanospirillaceae; genus Marinomonas; species Marinomonas algicola. The sequence goes on along the minus strand of NZ_CP061941.1, from coordinate 2,869,594 downwards.
CCCTAAACAATAGGCAATGGGAATACCCGCTAACATGGCCGCTAACATGGCGAACAATATAAGACTGACTTCAAGCATTTATTGCCTCCTGCTCTGTGTCGTTCGCGTTATCTTCGGTTATGAAGCAGTGAACTAAACACCCCAATGTCGTCAATATGCAGACGAATGCCATACCACCTGCTATTGCGCTATAAGGTATTTTCCACAGCGTGCTGTGCTCTCCCGTATGCAAAAACTTCAGGCACAGTTGGCCGATACTTAACGTAAAGAAGCCAAAAAATATGGCGCCTATTAAGCTGGAAAATACGGTGAGCAGTCGCTTTAGTTTCTTGCTGTAGCGCTGAGAAATAAGCTCGACGGTTACTTGCGCATTAGATATCGAGACCAATGGCATAGAGAACAAAAGGCCGAGTGCCATCATCAACTTTACTAACTCAAAACTGCCATAAATGGGCAAATTCAGGCTAGCACGACCAATAACATCGGCGAGCGTAATCAAGGCGACGCTCACCCATGCAAACCCAGTTAAATAGATGGCAACGGGGCGCAATGTCGCCCGAAGCCTCTGGAAAAATGTTACTAGCATAGTATTTCCTGTTGTCGATAGAATTAGAATACCGCCTATTGGCCTACTGAGATAAAGCACTAACCTCAGAGCGGTAGTAATCTAACACCTCTTGAGCGGGTAACCCTTTTTGAGTACTTTTTTCCACCCACTCTTTTTCATGAACAGAAAGCAGTTGCTGTAGTTGTTCTTTGAATTGACCCGTTGGTTGGTACGTTTTAATGCCTTTTTCGGCATAAAACTCAGTTGAGTTGTCGCCACCGCGAAGCCACATTTCACCTGCTTTGCGCGCGAGGTGTTCACCACTTAATTGGTCGATAATTTTTTGATCGTCTTTAGAAATTTTATTCCACGAGTCTTTGTTCATCGCAACAAAGAAGCTGACATTGTAAAAGCCACCTTCAATTTCAAAGCGTCTATCAACGTATTTATCAAAATGTAAGATAGACAAACTCATAGGATCAAGCGCAATGCCATTGACGACGCCATTGGTTAGCATCTCTGCCGCACTAGAAAGAGGGGCTTGAATAGGGGTTGCTTTTAAAATGCTTACGGCATTGGCTGAAGACACACCCCCTGCACGGATTTTGGCATCGGCGTTTTTATCACTGATGTCAGTAAACTCAACGCCTTTGGTAAATAGCTGACCGGGACCATGTGTAAATAAGCTTAATACTTTCACACTGCCCATTTCGTCATTTGCTTTTAAGTAGCGATCATAGGTACGCCAGTAAGCGACAGAGGTCGCGATTGGGTTGTCGCCGCCAAACGGGAGCTCAACAAACGCGTAATCATTAAATACCCCAGCCGTATAGGATTGATTGCCATAGACGATGTCCGCTTGTTTGCTTTCAACGACCTCAAACTGCTGTGGAGGAGAGCCTATTGATTTAGGTAAGATACGAATATTGACGCGCCCATCCGTCGCTTTCTTAATGTCTTTTGTCCAAGGGGCCAGTACATCTTTTACCAGTGGATGAGTGGGTGGAACCCAAGAAGACATGATAAAGTTTTCAGCAACAGCTATGTTGCTGAGTGATATTCCAGTGGTAATGAGGGAGGCGGTAAAGAGTGTTGCAAAATTTCTTTTTATCATGAGTGTGTTCCTTTTATGGTTTAATTAAGAGCGTCTTATTGGTTGTGTTTTATGAACGCTCATTTAGTGCTGTTAAAGCGATCTTTGTCATGGCGGTACAGCCATAGACAATTGCTTCGTCATTGAAATCAAAGTATGGGCTATGAAGGGCGTGAGTTTGTTGCGTTTCCACTCCCGTGCCTAAAAAGAAATAAGCGCCATTGCAACGTTCTAATATGAAGGCAAAGTCTTCACCTCCCATACTCGGTAAAACATCTTGAGCGAGTGCTTGTTCACCAAAGGTTTCGGTAATCACACGCGCCACTTTTTCCGCTTCATCGGGTGTGTTAATCGTGGCTGGGTATTTTCTGTCATAATCAACCTTAATTGTCGCCGAGAAAGCCTGCGCAATGCCATCACAAACTCGATGAATCGAGGCTTCTATTTTGTCTCGTTGTTCTGGCGTCAAGGTGCGAGTGGTGCCATGAATACGCGCATTTTCAGGAATGACGGTAAACGCATTCAGGTCGCCACTTTCCATTGCGCACAAGCTCAGTACCACACTGTCTTGTGGTGCAAACTCTCGTGACACAATACTGTGCAAGGAAGAGATGAGCTCACCGGCGACACGAATAGGGTCTACGGTTAAATGGGGACTCACTCCGCCATGACCACCTTTGCCAATAATTTCGATGATGACTTTATCGGTTGCCGCCATTATCGGCCCGTTACGAACACCAAATTGACCTAATGGTAAATAGGGCCAGTTGTGTAAGGCGTAGACTTCATTCATTGGGAAGCGCTCTAGTAAGCCATCCTCTATCATCGCCAAGCCACCAGCGCCACCTTCTTCCGCGGGCTGGAAGATGAGGTATACCGTTCCTGCGAATTGGTCGCGGTGCGTTTGTAAGTAGCGCGCCACGCCAAGTAAGATAACCGTATGACCGTCATGGCCACAGGCGTGCATGCAGCCCTCAATTTCTGACACATGATCGTGCTCTGACATCTCGATTAAGGGTAAGGCGTCCATATCAGCGCGTAAGCCAATGCGTTTACCGTTATCCGGTAATAAGCCCGTTATTTCTCCCACTATGCCCGTTTTGCCTATGCCATTTTGAAAGGTAATCTCTAATGCGCTGAGATGTTTTTCAATTAATTCAGCGGTAGATGTCTCACAATAGGCCAATTCAGGAAAACGGTGAAGATGATGTCTAATGGATACTAATTCATCTGCAATGGCTTCAAAATAGGATTTCATTATGCCTCCAAGCGTATTATTAAAAAAATAAGTTAGCACACAGGGCCTTTGCTAAGATAATATCAGATCTGATTCTTTCCATAGCAAAAAGGTATAGCCGATATGAATTTGAAGCAGCTGCAATATTTTATTTCAATTGCTGAATCGGGGTCATTTTCGGAAGCCTCAAGACGGCTTTATATCGCCCAACCTTCTTTAACCAGACAAATCAGACAGCTTGAAGAGCACTTGGGGGCCAGTCTTTTTGAACGCTACAGCACAGGGGTTACTTTAACGGAAGCTGGCAAGGTCTTTTACGATGACGTGAGCCGTATTTTTGGGCAATTGGAAACGGCCCGTGAAAAAGTGGCTCAAATAACAGAAGGGACTCAAGGGGTTTTAGAGCTAGGAACCACAGCATTACATTTGCGTACCCAACAAATATCAGACGCACTTAAACACTTTCGTCAGCAATATCCAGACATCAAGCTACGTGTCAATGCCATGCTTGCGAGTAATCAAATAGACTATCTCTTTCAGCGTCGCTTACATGCTGGCATTATGTATTATCCTCCAGAATCCCCATTGATCGAGAGTATGACGATTAACCAAGATCGTTTAGTACTTGTTACTCATGTCGAATCGGATCTAGCGAAAAAGCCGGCTCAACACCTTAAAGACCTAGAACCGTATAATTTTATTTGGTTCGATCGATCTGCCAGTGAGCCGTTTTATGATGTTGTTTTTTCCTATTTTGGTGAGAAAGGGTTTCAGCCAAGCCTTTTAGAGACGGGAAACACCAGTGCGACCATTATGTCTTTAGTGAGTAGTGATCAAGGCTATACTTTTATGCCGGAAAAAGTCATGGAGGGATTAGCCGAACCAGTGGTTTATTATTCACTTGAAGATTTGAACATACCTCTAGAGCTTAAAATGGTTTGGCTGAAGGGCAATCGAACACAACAAATTAATAATCTAATTGATAGTATTGAGGTGGAATAATGTTATCAAGACTCCTATTTCAAAACGTCTGGTTGTTTAAAGGGTGAAACTTACTAGAATACCTCTTTTAAGATCTGTAGAGCGAATACGAATTTCCGTTCAACTGTCTAAACCAAATCACTATTTATGTTTGGGTTATCTGTTTTATCCGCTTTTATTCATACGTTTTCAGATATTACTATTTTCTAGGGGCTAGTAAAAATGATGACAGCTCAAGAATTCATTTCTGATTATCTTGCCAACATGTCTTTTATTGGTTCAAATCGTCTAAGATGTTATGTAGCGTCTTAGGACCCACTCCTTTTACACTTAAAATGGCTTTAATAGAGTGAAATGGTCTTTGAGCTACGAGTCGTTTTGCGACAGCAAGGGGGATGCCTTTGATTTTAGCTAGGCGCTCTAGCTTCACTCTATTTAGTTTTTTTAAATTATTGGTGTCACTGTCTGACAATGTGATTGGTTTTTTTTGAGGCTTAGGTTGTCTGTTTTTGAGCTCCGTTTGGGTGCTGTGGCCTTTTACTTCATTACCGGTATTTTTTTTCTCTGGGGCTACTTCAACACAATAAGGCTCATTAAAGAAGGCCGTATCACACACCGAATAGTCTGTTCCATTCCACTCGCATAATACCAGCGCAAATTTCCAGATTCCTGCTGGAGGCTCGTGAAAAATCAAATCGTAAGCGCAATTAGGTAAACTATGCTGCCCTTTGAGTTCACCTAACGTTATTGATGCTAATGTTAACGCGCTTGAAGGTGCGTCATTAAAAGAGAATGCTTGAACGGCTAAGCAAAGAGTACCACTCAAATTGTCGTAAGCGCGATTACTTTGAATATGATCTATTGTGACAATAATACGATCGTTTTGAATGCGATAGCTATAACCGCCATTTAGGCTAAGTCCAGATGAGCTTACGGCATTTCCTAATGAGATGTTCACGTTTTCTCCTTTAAAAAACCTCTATTGATTTATGGCGCTGATCTTTGATCATAATTTACTCAGATGCAAGGAAAATATGACTATACAATGGATGTTTTGTTAAAGCTGTGTTTACACTTACTAATCTCGATAGCCAATCCGTTGAACATCCGCAAAAATAAAAAAACTCACTACTTGATGAGGGATCGTTTTCTGAAAAAGCGCCCGATATTGTTTTGTAACAATCGTGAATTCGATCTCGAAAATCATGGTGACGCCTTATGCCATTCCTTTTCTAAAGGGTATTCAATGCCAGCGCTACATTAAAACTAAGCCAATAGAAAAACCGGGATTTATAGACGCTCAGAGCATAAAGGTTGAGTACAAACCAAAACCGCAGACAGTAAGTAATGCCCAACCGACGAACTGGAAGAAAACAGGCGTTTCAGCGGCTTTGATACGTTCATGTAAGCGCTGCCCAAATATATGTCCGATAAGCGCACAGGGAAGTAACCAAAGCTGGTGAACCAGTTGTAAATCAATGTCCGCGATGAGAAACGAGGTCATTTTGATTAAGACCAGAATAAACCAAAGAACAAACAAGGTGTCTCGAAGCTGGTGGCGTGGCACTTTAGTGGCAAATACTGATACGATTAATGGCGCACCAATTAAAGACGTACCACTGACGTAGCCGCCAAGCATAAGAAAGGCCGTGTCGAGCGCTTTATTATTGGTATAAAACGGTTTATTCATAATATACGATACGGCGAAAATCGCCACGATAACAAAGATAACGCCAGTCACAATGTCACCTGGTAGGGTAAGCAAGCCAAACACGCCGACTAGTTTTGGCACTATCATGATACCAAGCGCTTTTTTTAAGTACCCCCACGCAATATTACCTTGTGCTTCTGTTGGACTATTGCCTTGTTCAGTGGCTAATTGGGCTTGTTTTTTTGTGGTTTTTGCCCCTTGCCACGCAATCCAACTCGAAAAGACTAATAGATGAATCGAGATAATAGGCAAAAATATCAAAGGATCATTTTTGACAAGCAATAAGAAAGGTAAGGCTAAAACCGCGCCACCAAAACCCAAGCCACTCCGAACAAAGCCGCTCCATATGAAAATGGCACCAATTAATGCGTATTGCCACCAAAATAGATGTTCCATGTTTGCCCTTATGTTATGTCTGATGAGAAAGCGTGACAGAATAATAACGCAGTACGCAATTGACTTGAATGAAACGAAGCATAATAAGGTAAAACGTTACTGTGTTCTTGGTGTTCTAGCGACTGTATTTTTTGCTTCAATTGAATGACATCGTGCCGGCGATAGCGGTTAAATTTGCTAAAGTAGATCGCGTTTCTATTCAACCAGATTCATCGTCTAGTTGAATAGAGTGCCGCATTAGTGCAAGAATGTTTACGTGCTTTCCCATTGCTGTTTTTTTCGATAAATAGTAGATGGACTGACTTCTAGCTGAGCGGCTGCTTGAGGGATATTCCCATCACAAAGTGCAATGGCTCGTTCAATGATCTCTTTTTCTTCAATCCATAAGGGGATGATTCTATTTTTTGATTCGGGTCTATTAATAGCCGATTCATTATTTATCCGTGTTTCATTGGTAATAGTCTGACGGCTATCTGGCATGTTATGCGCGACATTACTTATCACAAGTTTACGGCTTGCATCTGATTGCGCAGTAACAAGAGGAGAAGCGAGTTGTGGTATGTTGCGTACCTCAATATTGTGAATTAAATCATTAAGTGGCGGAGGTAGCATATCCGCATCGACGGTATCGCTGTCGTTCAGGACAATAATGTTACGAATTACATTTTGTAGTTGACGAATATTACCGGGCCACTGATAGCTGTTAAGCACAACTTCCGTTTTTGGGGTGAAGTTGTTGAAAGCCTTATTTTCTTCCTTTGCATAGAGGGTTAAAAAGTATTTAGCCAACATCACAATATCGGCTTCTCTATCGCGCAAAGGCGGTAAATGGATAGGGATAACATGCAGTCGATAATAGAGATCTTCTCTAAATCGACCCGCTTCTACTTCCTTCAGTGGGTTTTTATTGGTTGCGCAAACAAACCGCACATCCACTTTTTGAACGTCGCTACTGCCAACTTTTTGATAGGTGCCTGTTTGAATAAATCTCAGCAGCTTTACTTGTAAATCCATGTCCATCTCACAGATTTCATCCAAAAATAAAGTGCCTTGATGAGATCTTTCTGCCGCCCCTTGTCTATTGGTTACGGCTCCAGTAAAAGCGCCCTTAGTGTGTCCAAAAATTTCACTTTCCATTAGATCTTTTGGAATCGCTCCGCAGTTGAGTGCGATAAAGGCTTTGTCTTTACGTTGACTGAGTTTGTGTATGGCTTCAGCACAGACCTCTTTACCTGTACCACTTTCTCCTGTGACAAAAACGGTGGCTTTACTCGGGGCGGCACTTTCAATGATATTGTAAACCCGTTGCATTGGTGTAGATTGGCCGATAAAACCAACAAATTTACTGCGTTCATAGTTTTCTTTTAACGCTTCAAGCTGTTTTATCAACAGATTATTTTTTAAAGCATTTTGAATGGTCGTTATCAGGCGATGGGCATTAAAAGGTTTTTCAAGGTAGTCTACTGCCCCATAATTCATGGTTTCTACGGCCGATTCTACTGATCCATGGGAGGTAATAATAATGACTGAAGTAGGGATCTGTTGAGCATGAATGCTTTTTAGAATGTCAATTCCATTCATATCGGGTAACTGTAAATCAAGCAAGACGATATCATAAGTATTACGTTGAAGTAGATTTAAAGCGGATTGGCCGTTATCGACTGCATTAGATTTGTAAGCATTGGCGCCAAGGTAGCTACTATAAAGCTCTGATAGAGTAAGACTGTCTTCTACAATAAGTATAGATACGTCCGTTTTTGTCATAATGAATCTCTCCTGTATTTTTCTAGTCTAAGAAATTAGCGCTATTTTTCCTAGTGAATTTTTTCTATGATAATAGCGCTGATATCATCATGTGCAGAGATATTTTTGACGAAGTCATCTATAGCTGTGTCTAATGGAGCACGGTCTAATCGATTTTTCTTAACGATTGCAGCCAGCTGGCTAAACTGAGCTTGTTCTAGGAATAAATTATTCGGGACTTCCAGTAATCCATCAGTAAAGACGATTAAGCACTCCCCCATAGTAAGTTGCACATTATGCGGAATAAACACGGGGTTACTTTGCAGGCCAAGTAAAGGCCCTGTAACGGGCAAAGAAGCAAGGTCTCCTTCTTTTGTGACAAGTAGCGCGGGCAAACCGCCAGCATTGTAAATCTGTATTTGACCATGGCCATCTAAGCGTAAACATTGCAAGGTTGTAATAAGGTCTGGCGCTGATTCACTCAACCAAAAATTCGTTGCTGATAGCAATTCCATTCCAAAAGACGGTTCTTTTTCATTAGTTAGTAATCTATAGGTTATGGCTTGTAAGAAACCATGTAAACGGGATGCGTTAAAACTGGCTTTTATATCATGTCCCATCACATCACATAGAATTAAGTGTTGTTCTGTTTTATCGGCGTTATGATCTAAATGCCAACAATCACCACCTCCTATATCGGCACTACGAGCAAAGGAGGAAAAGCGATATTGGGGAAAAATATTCTTGTTTTGTAGTGCCGGTCTTAATTGTTTTTTTACATCGGTATCTAGTAGTGTACAAGCTTGAAGGAATAAATTATGACTTCGTTGAATTACTCTATTGATGATCTGTTGTATTTTTGTTTTTTGTACAGGCTTGATAATAAAGTCATCAATCTCGCTACGAAAAATATTATGGCTTAAAGATTGGCTGTTATCCCCCGTTAAAAAAATAAAAGGTGTGGAGCTAAGATGGGGAAGATCTTTTAACCTTTCTCGAAAAGCTAATCCATCTAAATCTGGCATGTAAATGTCTGAAATAATGATATCGACTGTATTATTTTTTAGCCAATTGATCGCATCAAAAGGAGAGCTAAATACCTCAATATCGTGATTTTCTAAATAGAGCTCAAGCATAGAGAGCTGGACAGGATCATCGTCAATAATAATAATTTTATGGCGCTTTTCTATAAGGTCTATAGGAAAGGATAAAGCCCAGTAGTTACCGCGTTCATTTGGGAGTTGAAGGTAATCACACTGGTCAAACTCAGCTTGCAAAATGGCCATGCCGTAGCCGCTGGTGTTCAGCTCTTCCGACAGTAATACATCTAAGCTGGCTACTTCAAAAGTGTTGGGGATGGGGCTTCCATTATCGTGAAGGCGTAAACTAAATGTGTCTTTTGACCAATGTAAAGAGAGCATTATTAAGGTCGGCTTTTTTTCACTATGACGAACATAGTTTGTACAAATTTCGCTAATAGCCAGTAGTACTTTATTACGAGCGGCTAGGGGTAAAGGGCTTTGCAGCAAAATGTTTTGAACGGCATGCCGGGCTCTTCTTGGCAGGTCATTAGAATAATGAAAGTGCAGTAGCTTAGGTGTGAGCATCATTAATGATTCCTAAAAGAGTCTGGGATATTCAAGGTTAACCCATCGGAGTACGCTGTTGAAAAAAATCTTTTAGAGCGTTTTTAGAATGTGAAAATTGTGTTTTTAAATGATCACATAAGTCGTTGATTGTTGTATTTGTTGTTTTGCTATCCAAGGCTTGTTCATGAGTATTATGCATACAGGCAAATTCTAAGGCTCTTGCAGACTCTGAGGATGAAACCATCCCGAAGCTTGCCGCCGTGCTTTTGATAGTATGAGCTTGACGTTGCAAGCTGTCGATATTTTGTTCTGCAATATCGCGTTCAATTCTCTGAATGCGTTTGTCGATTTCCTCAATTGCGATTAATGACATACTGTTGCAGCGGGCTTCGCCAATGTCTTCGATCATTTGAAGGATAATGCTTTCTTTTAAAATGGAGACGTCTTTTTCGTCTTCAGAGAAGTGCTCTTTCTCATACGGAATGGGCTGTTGATTAGGTGTTAAACGCCACTGATTGATAATAGTAAGCAGCGCTTTTTTGCTAACGGGTTTTTTTATAAACTCATTCATACCAGAGCGGGTCATCTCATCGCGTAATTCAGGGGTAACCGTGCTAGACATAGCGATAATAGAAGTATGACTGTGTTGGGGTAATTTTCTAATGCATTTGCTCGCGGTTAGTCCATCCATAACCGGCATTTGTAAGTCAATTAACATTAGGTCAAAGACTTCATGTTTGGATGCTTCTAGAGCTTCCTGACCATTGTTAGCACAGGTAACGTCTAAACCTAAGTCATTCAGTTGATCAAGTAGCATCAGTTGATGAGTGAGGCTGTCTTCAACCAGTAAAATACGGCCTTTGACCTTGTGCGGATCCGTTGGCGATGCCGCTGATGAATCTTGATGACTGTTATCTATGATTTCAATAGGAGTAGGTACAGAGATTACAGGTTCGCCAATGTTTACAGGTTTACTGTTATTGATAATAAAAAAAGCCGTTTGATTATCATAGATTTTAGCCCGAATTGTTACTGGCAGGACGTTCATGGCTCGAGTAATGATATTGGCTTTATGAGAACGAAAATCCTGTTTAGTTGTTAAGGTGTGACTGATTTTATCTAATAACTCACTCGAAAAGTGATCTTTTATTTGTAAATTGTCAAAACTGTCGGCTCCAAACAGTGTTAAGGCGGATGTGTTTGCATAGCATAATGACTCATGCTTATAGATAACAATGGCTTCATGGCAATCTTGTAGGACCGATAGGGGATGAAATGAAGCGGCATTTTTTCCTATATCAGGTAGTCTTTCTAATTCTTCTGAATGTCGAGGTCTTTCTTGAGGTGTTGTTGCTTCGACTTTGATCACATTTTGAGGAATTGACTGTTTAAAAATACGTAATAGCATCAAGCATAGAAAAATTGGAGTCAGAAATAGGATGGAAATAACGGCTGTTTCTTCAATAAAAAATGATGCACTGAGGTCTGGTTCTCTTTCGCCGTTGTGTTGGAATGCGAAATAAATCAGACCTTCTGTGACCATTAAACTGACAAATAGGGCTATTTTCATGAGGTTCCCCGCTAAATGCGAAAGTTGAGCAATGTTGACTTATGAATTTGTCTTTGTAAAAAGTGTTTAACCGTATTCAAGACGTTTGGTATGCGTTCAGTTTCTCGAATCATTTCACTTGCTAAGGACGGGAAATGGACATCGTTCATTACCACACCCACTAGGTTTGCATTGGCTTTGGCGAGACGCTCGCAGCAATCTTTTAAAGCGACCTCTGTGGTAAATTCGCTTTTCATTAAAAGCACGGATGCATCGGCGGCAGAGCAAATTAGGTTTGTAGGAATATCGCGATAGTTGGTGGTACTTATTGGGGCGGTGTCGAAAATAACTCTATCATACTGTTCTAGCCATTGAGATAAAGAATGTTGAATGGCGTTAGGGTCACGAAAGCTGAGGGAAGCGGTATTGCTAATGGGGGCCGTTAAATAGTGGGTCCCCATTTCTGATGGCGCAAAAATGGGAGCGACTTGATCGCAGCCAACTTCCCAATCGAGGCGTTTAAGTCCCAATTGTGAATCCAAGTTTGGATGATGTAAGTTTACATCCACTAAGAGGACTCGGTAGCCATTGGCTTGATAGCGTTTAGCTAATGCATAAGCGGTCATAGATGTACCGCATAAGTCATGTACACCACTTAAGCTGATACAGCGATAAGCGCGTTTTTCTAATGTTTGATAAATGGCTTCGAGTTCAACATAATTGACGGGTAGGGTATTCATCGATATCTCCTATAGGATCAAGATCAGCAAGGTGGCAATGCTTAGGAAATCTCGTACCAGTGACATTGTTTTAGACCAGGCACCATTTTCACTGGATGGAATAAAAACCGTATCGCCAGAACGCACGATAGGCAGAACTTTTCCTTTAGGGTCATCTAAGTAGGCTTTCAGATTAAAATGCGTAGTCACCGGTTCGCAGCAGCCTTGATGAAGTATTTGAATGTCTTCAATATCTCCTGAATCCGTTGGCCCGCCTGCTCGGGCTAACAAGTCGAGTAAATTCATATCATCATTAAAGCGGTAATGACCGGGGCTGTTTAATGATCCCATAACACGCACGGATCGAGAGGCTTGTTGCGGATAGTCGATAAGGTCTTTCCCTGGTACAAAAATTGTGTCTCCTGGCTGAATAAAAGGTATCAGTGTTTCGTCTCCTGTTTCAAAATACAGGGCTAGATCGACTTCAGTGAGTTGCACTTTTTGGGTATTACGATGAATGACACGAACGGCCCGCAAATCGGCTTGTTCGGTTGGACCATTGGCGGCGGACAGTACATCTAAAAAGCTTTGTTCATGGGTGAAGCGATAGCGACCAGGTACGCCCACTTGTCCTAATACAAAGACGGATTCATCGCTGCTTTGTCTAATCCATGCCGCTTTATTGCCTGCCGGTAAATCCGGTACACGTGGGATAACAATGCTGTCACCGCCTTTTAGTTCTGGTAGGGGAGTTCGGTTTTCCCCCGCAAGATAACCTTTGAGGTCATAAACAATAGGCGCGTCATTGAATCGTTTAATGGTTAAGCGGGTTAAATCAGCGTCTTTAGTTGGTCCACGACTTTCTGCAATGATGTCCATCAGGCCCATTTCGTCGGACCATTCATAACGTCCTGGTTGAGTAATGGCGCCAATAACATGTATGGCATTGTCTGGGGTGATTTTTAACCAGGAGGTTTGGTTAATATCGTTTTTCTCAGGGACAAAAATTGCATCGCCAGGTGACACGTTTGGTGTGGGTTGAATCGATAACCCCTCTGTATAAGCTTGGAGGTCAAAGTGAGTAACATCACCATTACCTCGAATGATCCGAATTTCTCTAGTGCGTGCAAAACGGCTTGGGCCACCAGCATTAGCCAGAATCTCAAAGAATGACGCTTCGCCTTTGACTTCGTAAGCGCCGGGACGGAAAACTTCACCCATGACGTAAACAGTTCGATTCCCGGTTTTAATTTCCTCTTCTTTCATTGGTACAAATAAGGTTGCACCAGCGGCTACCATAGGTAACGGGACTTTATTGCCGCCGTCTAAATAGTCTTTTAAATCGAACAGTATTGGATCCCCATCGGTAATAAGGCGTATCTGTTCAACACTTGCAAACCGAGTCACGCCGCCAGCGCGCATTAATAAGTCCACTATGTTCTGCGTTTCATCGTAGGTAAAAGTGCCTGGCTTATGCACTTCGCCAAAAATTTTAACCGATTGGTTTTTTTCGGCGGCATCGCCACCAGATAACAAACTGGCGGCGTCAAACTCGACCTCCACATTACCAGTAAGGGGAGAAGAGGGAACAAAGATGACATCAAGTGGTTTGAGAGTAGGAATAATCCCATCATCCCCAGTATCTAAATACTGTTTGAAATCGATTATGGAGACCTCATCTCCGCGACGTATTTGCAATTTATTAAGTTGACCTCCTGGCTTGATTCCCCCTGCCGCTGTGAGAGCCATTTGCAATGAACCATTAGCTGGAATGTCTACTTCACCTGGTGTTTTTACATACCCGAGAACAGTAACTAACAAGCGTTGAGACAAGATATCGACCCTAAGCTGACTGGTATTAAGGTAACGAGAGGACAGTTGTACTTGAATAAGCTGTTGGGCGTCGCTTAATCGTAAACCAGAAACCGTAATCAAACCAATTTCAGGTAAAACGATATGGCCTTGCCGATCGACTAAGAACGGTTCCTCAAAACCTTCTTCACCAAGATAATCGATTTTTAAAATATCTCCAGGGCGAATTAAGTCTTGTGTTTCTGCAGCCGATAACCAAAGAGAGCAAAAAGTCAGACACAACAACAAAACCCACCTTGTTAGTCTGTTGGCGGTATTTCTTCTATTCATACTACTTTCCACCCCAAATATCCGTTATTGATGGCCATTCTTTTATTTTACTTGTTAGTTTTTGGCTAGGAACCAATAAGTTAACTTCTAATGAAACCCTCCTATTAATATAACGCATAGACTCAAAAGCGTTACTACTAATTGGATTAAATTCACCCTGCGCATCGATTTTAATCTGATAATTTAAAACACGCTGTGTTCTAAGGTAGTTTGCTAAAGCCGTAGCGCGCTGTAAGGCCAATAGGTCGTTTTTTTCTTTTTCTCCCTGTGAATCTGTATGACCAATTAGCGTGATTCGATAAGCTGGATGTGTTTTTAACCAATGAGCTAATTGATCTAATTGTAATGGCATACTAGTTGGTAGTGTGTGACTGTTACTGGTAAAGGTATTTTGAGTGATTTTTTCCAATAACGGTGTCAGTGCAATAATTCTGGGGTCTTCAAGGTGTTGCTGGCAGGCTGTGTTGATTTGTAAATAGGCTAATCCGTCTTCAGCATTTTGGATTTGCTGATCGAGAATACGTAAATTCAAGGCCGCCTCTTGATTCAACCCTATCTCATGTTCTTGACGTATGGTTCGAGCAAGTTGCTGCATACGATACATTCTTGCTGGAATGCAATCAGCACCGCCGCTGTGATTCAGTTGAGCTATGCGAACGGTTGCAATACGTACAGCATCACTAATACGATTCGTTTGAGCTTGATGATGTTCAAATGGATAGTCCGGTTTAGAGAGTATGTTATTGGAAGCACAGCCTGTTATTGCTGTGCTGATTAAGCCAATTGCAATACATTGGGTCAGTGCTTGCATCATAAATCTCCTTAATGCTCAGTGGTTGAATATAGGCAGCTGCGAGCGCTATCTTTTATCGTAATAGCCCTATCAATGCGCAATAGTTTCATCAGCTCTTTTGGTTGCCCTGTTACCCCAGCGATGATGAGTTGTCTATTTTGTTCTCTAAGTCGTTTAAATAAGTAAACGATGACGCCAATACCTGATGAATCAATAAAAGTTACCTCAGACAAATCAAAGACAATGTGTTCTTCGAAAGTGGCTGGGACGGCTTCTATTAAGTCCTTACGTTGAGCAACAGCAACGCAATCTAACTCGCCTTTTACCTCCAATACTTCGTATTGATTGAGTGTGTAATGTGAATGGTACATAAATGAATCCTTCTGGTGGTTTTGTATTGAATACAGAAGGTATTGCATGCATCAAGCCAACTTTATATAAAATATTAAGTTACTGTTTTTATTGACTAAAAAATTTTTTTTGGAACTTTTATAAAGTTCTAAGGTGAAAAAAAACACAAAAATTGCAGAATGCAAACAGTGAGTTGCGAAACGCAAACAACACTAATGAACTAACCAGATGCAGAAGGGGTGTTATTAAACTAAGTGTGACGATCAGAGATAAGATGAAACACGGCATGAATTAAGCAAAGAAGATAAGTCTGTGATACATTGCCTATTCTCAATGCAGTAAGAGGCAGGCAATGTCAGAAGAAGAGATAACGCTTTAAAATGTAAATATTGCTAGTAAAACATTTGAACTCGGTAAAAGCCATTTCATTGGATTATTGGCCACGACCAAGAACAACAACAATTATGGTTTTCCAAATAATGAATAAATCCATCAAAATCCAACCGCTGAAGCTAGACATAGCGACAGAATAGGATAAATCGTAACCCAGTTTATTACGGCTATCTTCAATCGTCTCATCATATCCCTGACATACTTGAGCTAATCCGGTAATACCAGGAAGTACCCCATACGTGCGTTCAGTAAACAATGGAATCTGGTTTTCTAGATTTTCAGTGATGCTGGGTCTTTCTGGTCTTGGTCCAATCATCGACATGTCACCTTTAAAGACGTTAAAAAGTTGTGGTAGTTCATCAATACGGGTTTTTCTCATAAAGCGGCCAACACGGGTGATTCTTGGATCATTTTTTGTCGCCCAGATAGGACCTGTTTTAGCCTCCGCATTTTCTACCATGGTTCGAAATTTGACCATGTAAAAGGCATCAAATGAATCCGCCGTTGAACGACCAATGCGCTTCTGAGCAAAGAAAATAGGTCCTTTAGAATCCAATTTGATGGCCAGCATAACCAGCGGCCAAATGGGTAAGGTTATTAGCAAAAGCAGTAAAGCAAGTACTAAATCAAACAGACGCTTAGTCAGACGAACAGACATTGGAATGTAGTTAACCATCATTTTTTGTTGAGTAAATGCTCGAATGTTCATACTTTATCTCCAAGGCTCTTTGTAAGAACCTGTCAAATATTGAATAGCACCAATTAAGCTAATGATATGACCAGTGATTAAATAGTGTAGTTTAATTAGCAGCTTGTTATTAAAGGCCAGCAATTGCTGTGCCAGAACTAAACTATAAAGAAACAGTTGGCCTAAAAAAAACACCAAAAACCAGCTTGAATACGCCGTCAGTATCATGGAGGAAATAAGTGTTAAGATAAAAAAGATAGGCATAAATGGTCTGATCCACTTACAAGAGAAAAACATAAATGCGGTTATCCCATAAGAAGGATCTAATAAGCGAATTAAACGTAGGCTCTGCTGTAAGTTACCAGCGCTGATTCTGACTCTACGGGCAAAATCCTGTTTTAAATTACTGGCTTCGATTTCAACGGATACTATGCTTTTATCGTATATAACTTTATGTTTTTGTTTGATAATTTCACAAGGTAAGACGAAGTCATCATTGATGGTATCTTTTGGTAATGAGACAAATAAGTCTCTGCGAATTAAGTAAAATGCCCCGTGAGCCCCTAAAGTAGAGCCCAGTAGACTTTCGCGCAATTTAATATTAGTTTGGTATTGCCAGTAGGCTTTTTCTTGTTCTTTTCCAGAGGATAGAAAGCGATAGGTAGCGCAGACTGCGCCTACTGTTTTATCTGAAAAATGCTCAGCACAGTGTTTTAATGAATCAATAGAAAGTAATGCCGTCACATCGGACAAGCCAATAATATCCGCTTTAATAGAGGGTATAATCCGGTTTAATTGAGCGAGTTTTCCACGGTTTTCAGTGTCGTTATGAAAGGTAATATTGAGGTTTTTGCAAAATGCAATGCTACTGGCATTTTGCGCTTTTGCAAACGAATCGTCAGTGCAACCGTCAAAGATAAGATGCACGTTGAGCTTGTCACTCGGATAGTCCAAAAAAGAGAGGTTGTAGATTTTTTCAGCAATGTTCACCCCCTCATTATAAATTGGAATGACCAATGCCACGTTGGGGTAGGCATTATCTTTTTGTATTTCAAAAGTACGTTCTGGTCTCGCTGAGAGTCGTCCGGTTAGCCCTCTGAGTAGTATCGGATAACCAAAGTGATGATAAAAAATCATAATAGCCGATACTAGAAAGGTACATATAAGAAAGGTTATAGCCATTTTTTTTCTCCTTTTTCCTGCATTAAGGCTCGATACATAGACGCCATACTCGTGTGAGAGCGTTCTTTGGTGACAAAATCTCTAGGTCTTGATGTAAAATTGATAGATTTCTTTGAGAGTCCCTTTGTCAGCGCTAAAGTAAGTATATTGGCATCTTTGGCGGGGATTAATATGCCAGTGTTAGGGCAGACCGCTTCTTTGCAGCCGCCAACATTTGTGACCACGACAGGAATGTTGCATGCCTGAGCTTCTAGCGGAGAAAGGGGTAATCCTTCCGCTTCTGAAGGTAAGCAGAAAAGATCCAAAGCACGGTAAAAATTAGCCATCTGATCAACATTACCTAGGAAATAGACTCTTTTAGACAGCCCCAAACTCTCACATTGATCTTCAAGGGCTTTTCGTAAAGGGCCGTCTCCAGCTAACACTAAATGAACATTACTGGGTAAGTTTGATAGTGCTTCGATCAGATAGGTATGTCCTTTACCTTCAACTAAACGCGCAGCACAACCGATTAACTTCACGTTACTGAGAGGTTCTAGGGTAAGCGCTTTTCGTGCCGTCGCCATATCACTGGGGTAAAACGTATCTATGTTGATACCATTAGTGATGATTTGGTTTTTATATTTCGGAAATAACGCCGTTAAGGCTTCACTGACATAGGTGGCATCTGCGACTAAAGTCGGTTTCACGTACTGCAGCAACACTCTTTGTAAAAAGAAGCGTTTACGGTTAGTTTGTAAATGCCATACATCGTGCTCTGTATGGGTAACAGAATGGATTCCCGCATGGCGTGCCGCAATTCCAGCATACAGAAGAGGTCCAATATGGTGAGTATGTACCGCATCGGGTCTGTTTGTTTTAAATATTTTTGTTAGCTGCCTTATAACACCCAACTGAATCCCGGGACGTTTATCCAAAAAAATTAAGGTGCAATTTATATTGGTCAAACGATGCCATTTTTCCATAGCTTGCTGTTCTTGGCCCTCTAAACTAATAATGATGACTTGATCTACTTTAGAGTAAACTTGCTGTAATTCTAACACTAACGTCTCAATGCCCCCTGGGGCTAAGTGTTGGACAACTTCAATGATTTTCATATGAATTCCTCGTTTTATTGGTATAACTAATCGGTCTATGGCAAGTTGACCTAGCTTTTTTTCATTAATTTGAAGCGTTGAAAACGTTTTGTAGACGGCCGTTTTTCCCCAACCAAAAGTTGAGCATCAAAGATATAGTGGTTGTCTTTAATTCTTGGTAAACGCGCTAAAACGGGAACATTAGCAATCTTTTGAACGTCTTTTATATAACGTATGCGTGAATCAGTCAGTTCTAATATAATGGCCGTCCCAACACCTAAACCAATACCTGCAACCACACCTAAAATGACATACAGCAATCGCGGCATGTTGCTAGGGGATGAGGGAACATAGGCTTTATCGATGATTTTGATACGGTCTCTTTGCTCGTAACTGCCCAGAGCTCCAGTGACTTTAGCGCGTTCATAACGATCTAATGTTTCTTGGTAAATTTTGTTTTGGACTTGTAAATCACGTGTCAGAGTTTGCAGGGTCTGCTCAATGTCACTGCTGCTGTTAATAAGTTGAAACAAGCCGTCATGTTGCTTTCTAAGTTGGCTCAATTCCTGTTTTATACGTGAATAGCGCAATCGAGCGGACTCAATTTCATTGTTAGGTGAGAGGCTCAGAGAATGGCTATCTATATTTCCGGGAGGGGCGATGCTTGATGACTGCCATAAACGCTCTAGTTCATCAATGTTGTCTATTTTCGCTGTTAACTCGATTAAATCTTTGAGCTCTTGTTCAAGTCGACGTAATTTGGCATTTGCGATTACTACCTTACTGTGCTGAAGGGTATAGCGTGAAAGCAAGGTGCTGAGTTCGCGTTTATGGGACACTATGTCATTCTCTAATTGTGCAACGATTGGGTTGTTGCGAATTAATTGCGTGTGCAAACTGGCCATCACGGCTTCTTGACCTGCGAATTCAATTTCTTTTTCTGCGATTAATTGGCGTAATTCAGAGATAGAGGTGACGTTATTATTAAATAAACTGGGTAATTGCATCACGTGTTTGGATTTGAATTTTGCCAGTGCCGCTTCGGCTGTTTCTAACTGAGAACGCTGAGTGTCCAACTGTGTGAGTAAAAAGGCTTCTGAGTTTCTCATGGAGCTGCGTTCTGGTGCTAATAACTGATCGATAAACACCTCTCGCACAGCCTTTAATGTTGTATCCATGCCTTCTTTTGAGTCACTGCGATAGGTGATACGAATTAGATCAGAACCAAATAGACTGACTTTTAAATTAGCGGATAAGCGACTGATGATGCGATCTTTTTGGTAGTCAGAAGCGCTTTCTGAGTACAAACCTTCTTCACCAGCTACTTTCTGTAAAATATGACGACTGTGAAGCAAGGTATTTAGGGCTTTCATACGCTGTTGAATTTGCGAGTCAACTGATAAATCTTTCAAAAATGGGTTTAATGTGGCGCTTTCCTGGACCAAAAATGAGGTGTGATTGTCGTATATTCTTGGCGCCACTGTGGATAGAAAAAAACCAACAATCGGTAAAATAAGTGGCGGAATCACTAATAGGTACCGATGCCTCCAAGCGGCGCAAAGCAGGCGGTACAAACGTGCCTGAATGGCTAATTGCATAAGAACCTCAATACAAATGTAAAATGACTGTATTAGTTCAATTGCAGACTCTGTGCCAGTTGTTTAATTGATTTTATATTTCTATTTAACTCTTTGTTTTTAAAGTTATTATTTAAATAGTTTAACGATATTTTATGTCGTATTTCTTGTTGCAAGATTGCAAAATCAATATGGTTTTTTGCATTTTGCGAGAGCCAAGAAAGCCAACGAAAATCATTTATACCCGCTCGCAAACTGAGCAAGTCTGCACGAATAGTGGGTCGTTCACACCCTTTTAAGGTGGGTAATATAAAGTGCACATCGTCCTCACGACCATCGGTTGGATCAAAAGGGTGTGCTGTTGGCATTCGTGCGTGCCATTGCCAAAAGCCTTGAGCGTTGCTACGCCACAAATAATGTCCGGCTGAGGCGCGTAAATTGGGTAAGTTGTAAAGGTAGTAAGGGGTGTTTTTAACCGTCAAATCATTAAGGCGAGATTCCGTTAAGCCATACCCTTGATTGATTAATACACTCTGGTACTGATCAATTAGTAAATCGTGTTGGGAGTGATTGAGTTGTGCGTAGGTTTTGATCCCTGTCTTTGATTGAGAAAGACGTTTATTGAGAGTACTGAGTTGTGCGTCCAGATCAGGAAATAAACCGGGTTCATCGGCCATGGACCACATAATCAAATTATTTAGAGAACCGATTGACGTTAACGTGTTTATAAGATTGCCCGTAGACTTTCTACTTTGATTAAAACTCGGTTCTGTTAACATGCGTTTGATCGGTGTATAGGCCGGAAAAGGTGGTAACAATCCTGCTATGTAGGGTGCTTGGATGGCTCTTTTTAGATCGGTTAGGCGACTTTGGACTTTCTCTATTGCTTGCGTTGGCGTCTGCGTCAAAATCGGTGTCGGTAAAGCGGGTGCGGTGCCAGTTAAGCCAATTTTTTTCATAAAACGATAATCACAATTGGCTTGTTTTATGGCTTCTTCTTGAGAAAACCAGACCAAGTGAGGAGCATAGTCCATATATAAACCAATGGGTAGCTTCGCCTCAGGCAAGGACACGTCAAGGGAGTGAAAGGTCTGCTTGGTCTGCCCGTTAGTAAAAAACAGAGTGGCCTGTTGTTTTTGGGAGTTTGGTTTGAACTTTCCTGTGACATACCAAACATCAGAATGGCTCGGTGCTTGTGTTACGCCATCGAGAGGGTCAAAAGAGGTTAAATAAGACCGTAGAGTGAGCGCATTTTCTTGGCCTCCAACACGATTGATCATTGGTGTCATGATAAACCAAGTAATGTCTTCCAATGGTAATTCTGCTTTTTTTAATCGGCCTAAATCATACGGTAAGTGGGCAAAATTAATTTTGAAAGTAACGAGTTCTCCTTCAGCTAACCAGGGCGAATCGTTTATCCAGTCGACTGCGTTCAGATTGTCCGAAATTTCAAGTGCCGTGTTATCAATTATTATCGGCCAACGTTGTGTAAAAAAGTCATACCTTAATCGATCGAATGCGTTAAAACGTGCTTCGGCCTGGTTGTCCCACGGTGTGGCTATGATGGCCGATAGAAAGCGACCAGCTGGTACGTCGCTGTTCATCTCAATAAGCAAAAAATTGTTTTTTACCTCGACAATGGCATCGACAGGAGAACCTCGTTTGCTCCCGATATCACGCCAAAAAGCCTGATAGAGCGCTTCCGTTTTTGACTCTTTTAAGGCATTTTTTATAGCGTGAAGAGGGTACTTGGGTGAAGGGAAGTAGTTCCGCTTCTGCCATTCAAGAGGGCTAAGGCGTTCGTGTAGAATCCTTTGTTTATTGAGGCTGATGGTGCGATTTAGCGGGTGAGGTAAGTATTCCCATTCGCCGATATCTTGCGTCCATAAGCGTATCCGCCAAATACCATTTTCTAAGGGGAGAGTGATTTTACTGATTCCCTCCAGTCCGTCTCGAGTAAGTTCGTCATGGTAAGGGCGGTCTCGACTTCTCAGTGTTCCCTCAATGATTTTTTCACCTGGCTCTTCTGGCTTGTTGATGGACTTCCCGCCGAGAGATTCCCATGTTGAGTCTGGTGTCAGCGCATAAAAACCCCAGGCATTAGACGTATTTTGGTTCCCAAGATCCCAGCCGACGATGTTTTTTGGCGCACTCGGTTTGACTCTGATTTGTGCCGTTAAAAATGTGATCTTTCCTGATAAAGTACTTAAATAGGTCTGACGAATGTCAGACGCTGGAAAAGGGTGTTGATGTGCTGTTTTCAGCCTATCTAAATCAATATGAATAACAAATTTACCCGAATTTAAGATTTGTTCATGGTTAAAGCGGGTGTAATAACTTTTACTGGCTGCATGGTCTATTCTGACGAGTATACGGCCGGTTTCACTGGCCACTTCTCCTGTTACTTCTAATTCTGTGCCTTTTGGCAGCCCATTCGGTAAATGCCAGTTATTGCTGGTTGCAGACGCAAGTGAAAAAGTGCGGATTATTGGGTTATCACCAGTTTTTAGAACCGCTTCATTTGCATAAATTTCGCTACCTAAGGCTGTGAGGCCGGTCATCAGGGCACAAAGTAGTAGTATTTTTAAGCGCGTAGCGGCGTGTGTCATTAACATCATAGAGGCCCATTCGACGGTTGAGGTGTTCGTCTATGTTGATTGATTGTATGGCAAATAGTTCTCACCTTTTGTTCCCAAGATGATTTGTACACAGAAAGTTGCTGTGCGGTTTTTCGTTTTACTTGCTGAGCTTCGTCTAAAAGCAATATAGATAGAATGGTTTGGTTAACTTTATTGATAAAACAATCCTCTTGTTTTACCAAAGTTAAATGGGGTTGGTAAGGTCTAGCGGCCGGAAAGTCTGTGCACACAATTGGGGTACCGGTTGCTAAATACTCTCTTAGCTTTAGTGGGTTACAATGATGAATTTGTTGGCAATGCTTGAAGGGTAATAGGGCTATGTCCCAGTGCTGAGCAAAAGCGGCTAATTGTGGATGTGACATTGGAGGTAATTGCTTTACATTATGTCTGGAAAGTAAGCTTTTGGTATCGGTATCGATTTGACCGATAAGCATAATAGTCCAGTCCGGATAGGTCTCGGACAATTTTATTAATAGATCTATATCCACCCAGTCTGCGAGTTGTCCGTAAAATCCCATCACCTTGCCCGTCGGGAAATTATCTGGTTTAGGCTTAGGTGTTTGGAATAAGCGATAGTCCACCCCATGTTCAAGTAAATGGGTTTTATGTGCTGGGAACTTATGTCTTAAGGTCTCGCTGGCCGTAAAAATGAGATCACATTTTTCTGCTAATTCGATCTCCATCTTGCCTATTACAGAATGGTCAACACCTGCAAGTGAACTAAAATCGTCGCCACAGTAATATATGCTTAGATCTTCATTGCATCGACCAATCATGTCTACCGCTGAGGGTAGAGATAGCCAAAGTATGGTTGTATCTTCTTCTTTTTCACCTTCTCCACAGGGTAAACTTTTTGCCCATTGTGTTGAAACTTGATGATTAATTTGTTTAGAGAGTGAGTAGGCATTAACACGACGTGCCAGGGCACTTTGATGAAAGGGCAGTGCTTTTGGCGCAATGACAATGGGATCTTGTGTTTTTCTCCATTGTATTTCCTGCCAAGGTATTTGTTTTGAATTAATTGAATAACACGACTGTGCTGTATGGCTTTCTTTAATGAACTGTTGCGGTTTGAATACCACACTCTTAGCCTTTTGCACGAGCCGACTTAAGTCTCGGTGATTCCATGTTGGTGAGCGTAAACCGATTGAGTTCATCCATATTACAGGTTCATTCTGAACTATGCGCTTAAAAAAATGCTGAGTGCTGCTTGGATGGCTGTTCCAATCTTCTGCAAAAACAATCCACTTCATAAGGTTCTCCCTAAGCTAAGGTATCAATGTTGTCTTCTGAGTGAATACGTAACTCATTCGGGTTAAGCTTTCTGATGACTTTTGCTGGGACGCCAGCCGCCACAACATTCGCAGGAATGTTATGAGTCACCACACTACCAGCGCCAATGATGCTGTTTTCCCCAACGGTTACGCCACCAATAATAGAAACGCCCGTACCCAGCCAAACATTCTCTTTTAGGTGAATTGCCCCCACTTGATGGTCTTCATCTGGTAATCCTTTGGCACGATCATAAGGGTTAATAGGGTGACCTGGGTAACCCGCTAAAAAAGCCCTCCCAGCCATGCGAACATTGTTATCTAAGGTGACACTCGTGCCAACAGCGATGCTTGTTTGCCAACCTATGTCGACATTCTCTCCAATAGTTAAGCAAGGACGATCTTGGTTGTTACAACGTCCAGAAACCGTACTGATACCAGACCAGCGGCACCCTTTACCAACGGTAATAGATACGTTACCCAACAATTGGGGCATACCTGAATATAAATATAAGCCTTTGCCGCCTTTAATTTGGCTTTTAAAGAGAGGTGTCCAATACATGCGTCGAAACAGGCTGGTGAATAAAATATGGCTGACTTTGTGGAGCTGATAAATTAGTTTTGTCGCAATAGGGATGACAGGCAGTTCCAACTGTTTGACTGGTTGGTAGCTCTGCCTTACGAGTTTCGCTATTGGGGTTGGGCTATTTTTTATCCAATATTTGACGTTTTGCATAAAACATTCCTTTCAACTGCGTTCAACGAAATTTGCCTAAGACGGTTTTCGCTTTCTGTAAAAGGGTATTTGCAGGCTTTATGCCAGTCGCAAAATGCATCTAATTATTAAACTAGATTAGGGGGGATTACTTCCAGTAAAACAATAAGTTATGGTTTTGTTTTTTTCTGGCTATAAAGTGTTTTACGCGAGTATTTTTGTTGCTCTTGCTCGAGTGTTTGCAAAATGGGAGAGAGAGTGTTGGTAACCGCCATGCTTAATGCAAATAGGATATAAATAGGCCAAGTAAAACCCTGGGTCAAGAAAGTCCCTGATACCATGACGCCAACAATGCCCGCTAATGTCGCTTGAGCACTGGCGACATAAGCCGGGGCGAGAGAGGTGCTATGCTCTACAATCCGTGTGAGTTGATTAATTAAACGGACCTGCATTATGTTATTGATTAACGTTCGAATAACCATGGTGGTAAACGCGATAAATCCAACAAACCCCGTTTCAGCTAACACACCGAGCCAAGTGCTGTGTACTGCGTGGTTTTTTCCATCCCAATGTGGACTGTAAAAATAATAGTTAACATAGAAATTGCTCAACCCTACACCGGTTAATGGATTAGATACCGCCATATTCCATGCGGCTTGCCAAGCATAAATCCTCCCCATCGCAGAGGCATCGATACCCGCTTCTTCTGCACCGCCAGATGCACGATCTGAAATACCGGCCAGCGCCAGCAATAACCCTGCTACCATCACCCCCATACTGATTAATAAGACTTTGTTTTTGACTTTTTGCCAAGCAAATACCCCAGTAACCGCCATAATTCCTAATAAGCCACCGCGACTTTGAGTGGCAATAATAGCTGAGACTATGATTAGGTAGCCGCATAAAGCGAGAAACTTGGGGAGTTTATTGCTAGAAGGTGCAAAGAGTAAAGCCAAAGCGAAGCTAGTAGGAAAGAGTAAAACTAAAGCCAAATCATTTGGGTCTCCTAACATGGAGCCTATATTGCGTCCAATTGTCACACGTGTGCCTTCTACTAAACCAATGCCGTTTATTTTGTTGTTTAAAGCCACAATAGCGATGACGATGCCAGTCAGTAAAATACTCCAATTGCAAATAGCGAAATCTTTCTTGCTTTTTGGCAGCCACGCGATAATGAGTACCATGAGAGCGATTTTGACAAAATTCCCTGTCCATGCGCTTATGGCCTCACCTCGGTTACTGGCAAATAGTAATCCAAAAGTGACTAAACAAAAGAAAATAGCGAACCCGGTTAAATGACTGTTCCAAAAAGGCGTTATTTTTTTTGTTAAATACATATGCCAAGCGGTTACGGCTAAGGTTCCTAAAGCTAATAGCTGTGGAATTTTAAGAGAATAAAGTACTGGGAAAGCTTCATGGATTCGGAAAAAAGAAAAGAGAATAAAGCCCATGCAAATCCAGATGGCATTATTGAGCGCAAACCAAGCGGCTATGGGTAAAAAGGCTAAGGGTAAAATGAGTAAGGGATGGGGCGCAAGCCACCAAATGCCAGCTAAAAATAAAGTCAAGATAATGGGCAATAAGATAGATGTCGATTTTGATTTATTGTGTAATAGCATGACCGATCCTCCCTAATACAACCAACCCAAAAACCAGTATTGCACTGAGTAGTAGACTGAGGATAAAGGGCGCCAAACTGTGCCACTCAGCTAAGTAACGAGTACCTAATAAACCCAGTGTAATGGCACTAAGACAGATAACGCAGCCGGTTAATAGTAGTCGTATAGGGTAGATTACATAATACTGTCGCTGACTGATCACCCAATAAGCGAGCAGGCGGCCAGCTTGGCTTAGAATAAAAACCCCCAGTGCCCCATAGATACCAGCAAAGTGAATCGCAATAGGAAATGCGACCAGGCATCCCCCACCCGTGCATAGCTCAATGTACATCTGGTTACGGTTATTTTCACTACTAAAGCAGCCAAGGTTATAAAGTGCTCCCCACTGTTTTAATACGCCTGCAATCAGTAACCAGGGTAAAAAGGACTTTGCGGGTGCAATGCCGTCTTCAAATAAGAAGTCGATAAGAATAGGTGCCCAAAGCCAAATAATGACACTCGAAAAACACGCGATAAAGACCCCTAAAGTAGCCCCAACACCTGCTTTTATTGATCCTTTCTCTTGGTGGATAACCTGCATACGCTTTGGGTACCACCAAAGTAAAAAAGGCTGATTTATTAAAGCGGCAATGAGGAAAAACTTAATGGCGATGACATAAGAAGAAAGCAGCTCTGGGTTGATTTTTTGAGCGAGCAATACCACTTCCATACCTTGAGTGGCGTACATAGCAAGGCCACTGATCACAAATGGCCATCCGTAGAAAGCTGTTTTTCTCAGGGAAGACAGTGAAAAGAGTAACCCCGTGTCTTTGCGTTGGAAATAGATGAGGTGAAAGACTTGATAAAGCACCGCTAAAAGTGAGGCGACTAAAATCCAAGTAAGTCCTAAGTCATGGGTTAAAAATATAAAAACAAACGCCGTGTAGAGCAACGCGCGCATCATCATCATTTGAAAGAACAAAGCCGCTTGTTCTTTCATTCTCAGCCACGCTAAGCTAACACCTAAAATACCTTCGGTGCTGATCAGAGCAATACAAAGCCAGAGTTCAATGACGCTGACATGAACGATAGAAGAGATAATTGGGTGGTGAATCGGTGTGGTGATCACTCCCAGTAGTGTAATGAATAAGGCGATTAGGATGGCATTGCCTGCTAACTGAGCCGCAATACGATGGCTAGCGGCTTTGGATCTTGACTTGCCAACTTTACGGTACAGTATATTGACCATACCTAAGCTGACGACAATGGTTGCGCCATTAATGATCGCTAATAGTGTTTCTAAGCGAGCAAACTCGATTAACCCCAATTGACTAGCAAGATAAGGTAGCAGAAAAAAACTGATGACTTTTGTGATCATCAAACCAACAGCGTAATAGCCTTGTTGTACGACAGCGGACGATTTATTTATCTGTATTTTGGCGGATAAACCGTGAGATTTAAGCAATAGATTAAACATATTGCACCTCGCCTTGGCAGGTTTCAAACGCGTTTGATAAATGTTTAACTTGATCGTCAATAACAAAATGTGAAAGTAGATATTGATGACCTGTTGTTCCCATGGATCTTAAGGTATCCGGTGAATATGCCATCATTTTTGATAGTCCTTGTGATAATGCTAAAGGGTCTCCCCACTTTACCATTATGCCTAAATTCGCCATTTTATTATGATCGTCTAGTAGCATTTCTTGACAGGATGAAACATCGGTTGTCAAAACCGGAAGGGAATACATCATCGCCTCTTTGATGACTAATGGACCTGTGTCTTCAACCCCTTCAGGGGTAATCACAAAAGGAGCAACTAAGGCTCGATAATCACCATAATGCTGTCCTAGCCAGGTAGCAGGCTTGGCTCCGAGAAAGCTAACCCAATGTGTGAGTCCAAGTGTTTTGCAGGTTTCAACCAGTTCAGATTTTAACGGACCGTCTCCGACCACATCAATAAAAGGTCGCTGTTCGATTGGCATGATAGACAAGGCTTCCATTAGCACTGATACGCCTTTTGTTGCCGACAATCGTCCGAGATAAAGCAATCGTTGGCTGGAGTAATTCGGCGCAGACATTTTATCGTCGAGTTGTGAAACATCGACACCGCAACGGACTCTTATGATGTTGGATTTTGGTGATAATGAGAGCATGTCTTGTTGCATGGTGTTGCATACGGCAACGGTAAAGTTGGCTGATTGGAGTTTTAAGGTAAGGTCGGCTGGACTAAGGTACATATCATAGCCATGACAGGTAAAAGAGACACTTACTCCCGCGAGCTTGGCCGCTACAATTGCCGTTGCTGTACTGGCTAAGCCAAAATGAGCATGAATATGCTGACAATCGGTTTGCTTGACGTGCGCGGCCAATTTTGCCCCGTACCAAAGTAAGGAGCGCTTTGGTAACCCTGTCTGTTGATTGACAAATTGCATTGCAGAATGCAAACCAAATGGCGAAAACAGTAGGCGTGATAAAGTGGCGACTGAAGAAACCTTCTTCAGGATGAAGAGTCTTTTAAATAAGATCAGATCATCGGCTTGTGCGGGACCAAGGGACGGCTCAAAGGCAACGAGCTCTATATCATGCTTTAATCTCTGTATCGCCCGTATCTCGTTGCCTACAAAGGTTTCGGATAACACCGGGAAGTGAGTCGTTAAATAGGCAATTTTTTTCATTGTTATGCTCCTTATTTGTCGACTTTGGCGATAAATAAAAGTTGGCACATTGAGTGCAATATTGAATGAAACCTTTGTAATAGAGGTCTCTTGTTACATAGCAAATAGCTTGTCTTAAGGGTAAATTGCAAAGGCAATGCCAAACTTGAAAAGGGAAAAATCGCATGATAAAAAATAGTGAACGTTTAGATCTAACATTAAAGGCTCAGTCTCATGATTCTCTTGTGAGCGTGATTATGCCGACCTATAACTGCCTATCTTATTTGCCGTCAGCGATAGACAGTGTGTTAGCACAAGGCGTGTCTTTTGAACTGTTAATTGTTGACGATGGTTCAACAGATGGCAGTGATATTTGGCTAGCAGAGCAGGCAAAAAAGGATCCCAGAATTAAGGTAATAAAAGGTGAGCACAAAGGTGTATCCGCGGCTCGTAACTTAGCGATTAAAGTGGCTCAAGGTGACTGGATTGCTTTTTTAGACGCCGATGATTTTTGGTACAAACGAAAATTGAAAGCTCAGTTAGAAACGGTGTATTCCAATCCAAACTGTGTAATGAATTTTACCGAATACGATCACTTAGATGAGCAAGGTGTGGATTTAGGACGCTGCTTTCATTTCTGGCCAAGATTTTCAGCATTATTGAAAGGTGTCACAACGGATTACGCGATGATTTCCGGGAAAGATAAAACCTGTGTATATGAAGAAAACATCATTGGTACTTCTACTGTATTGGTAAAAACCCGTGCGATTAGAGAGGTGGGAGGGTTTGATGAGACGCTTTTCTCGGCGAGTGATTGGGATCTGTGGTTGAAGTTATCAAACAAAGGTGATTTGTCGGTTATTAAGTATTCTACTACTCATTATTTAGTGAGAAGTAACTCGATATCTCGTAATCAACAGCGTCGACTCAAGAGCATGCTGTGTATTTTAGAACGTTATAAACCGTCTATGGAAACCTTGAATCCATACTGTTATACGCCGGCGTTTGCTCGTTTTAAACTGGCAGAAGCTGAAGCTTTACAAGGTCAACCTGGTGGATATTGGCCTGCTGTATTGTCATATATTCAAGCGTGTTATCGTCTGCCTACAAAACGTAATTTTCGCGCTTGTCTATCTCATTTTGTCTATGGATTATGGCGTCACGCATAGGGTAGGTGATGTGTCATTGAGGAGGAAAATCATAAAGGGCGAGTCAAAATAAACGCTTCGCCCTATTTATCAAGTAATGAGTGTCAATCGATGAATACTAAGCGTGATAATGAGCAAGCAGTTTTGGTAACACACTCTGAGCACTGTAGTGTTGATGAATGCGTGCTTGTGACTGCTTTCTGAAGCGCTTTTTTTCATGTAAGGCCATGGTTTCCCACTTCTGTAATATCTCAATCATACCCATTGATGGCTCCGATTGATCCCTTTTTTCAACAACCCACCCTGTTGCACCATGTTCAATTAACTCCGATAGGTCGCCAACATCGTAAGATAAAACCGGTATTCCTCGTGACATGGCCTCTAAGGCGGCTAAGGGTAGCCCTTCGGTTTTAGAGGTAAGACACAGGAGATCGATCGTTTGCCAGTGATTCTCCATCGGTTGTTCTCCATAAAAGGTGACTTCTGGATAGTGTTCAGTTAACGCCTGTCTAGCATGCCCTTCACCGTAAAGATGAAATGATAAGGTTGAATGCTTCTGCACCATAGTTTTCGCGAGTTGACAGAAATGTTCCGGATCTTTTTCATCGCTAATACGGCCGACAAAGGCAATGTGTTTAGTGTGATGTCCTTTAATGTCTAAAGAGGGGAGGTAACTTAGAAAGTTTTTCAACTTTATACCACGGCTTCCCAGTCGATGGTAAATTTCATTACTGACGGATATAGGGGAAAACCAGCGCGAGCTCAATTCATCCAGCTGGACATATAGCTTGAGTAATCCTGTTCCTACATCACCATTATGATGGGTTGGTATGCAATGCCACGCGCCGAGTGTGTGACCCAGTTTACCGAGTAAATTTGCTTTATATCCATGAGTATGCAAGATTGACCCTTTTTCTACATAACGAATAAGTTGAGATAAGGCCCCATCTGCATAATAAAAAGGAATGTTTGCTTTTTGCATCATGTTTTGTAAGGGATGATCTTGCCGATCATAGCGTTTCCAAACGATGACCTTAACCCGATGAGATTGTGCCGTTAACGCTTCGGCTAAATTAGCAACATGGGTTTCAATGCCTCCCTTGTTTTTGGAGTCGAGAAATAAGGTGATATTCATAGTTATATAGCTCCTGATAGCCGTATTTGGGGTCGCGTTTGATAATTGATATAAAATCAAAAAGCAAAGTCGATGCCATAAGTGAATTGCAAAATGCAAAAAAGCCATTGGCTCTGCTATAAAAAAGCCGTTTTTATGAATATAACCTTCTGTATTTAAAGTTATTTTTTCTATTGGCATAAAGCTTGAAATACCTCTGTTACAAAGTCGAAAAATCATGTACGGAGGCCTATATGGCAACTTATTTAGTAACAGGTGGTTGTGGATTCATCGGTTCACATTTATGCGAGTCTTTAATACAGCAAGGTCACCAAGTTAATGTCATTGATAACTTATCAACTGGAAAGCTAGAAAACCTTGCTGACAGTGCGACGTTAATCATTGGTGATGTTCGAGATAAAGTCTTGATGCAAAAACTGATCAATGAGGTCGATGGTTGTTTTCATTTGGCGGCTATTGCCTCAGTGGAAAGGTCCAATAACGAATGGCTAGAAACACACAGCACGAATCAAACGGCCACGGTGACCATTCTTGAAGCTTGCGCTAAAACAGAGAGAAAGGTGCCAGTTGTTTATGCTTCATCCGCTGCTGTTTATGGAGACAATGCCAGTATACCTCTAAATGAATCGAGTCAGGTCCGTCCTTTGAGTGCCTATGGCGTGGATAAGTTGGCTTGTGAATTACAGGCGAAAGTTGCCGGAATTATTCATAAAATCCCAACGATGGGTTTTCGATTTTTTAATGTGTTCGGTGAGCGTCAAGATCCTAATTCACCTTATAGCGGCGTAATTTCCATTTTTTCAAAACGCATAGAAAACCATCAAGGTTTAGTTCTCTTTGGCGATGGTAGCCAGATTCGTGATTTTGTTTATGTAAAAGACGTGGTTAAATTTTTGATTGCTGGTATGTCAAAAGTTCAGTGTTCTGCGCCAGTGTTTAATATATGCACAGGTAAACCTTGCAGTATTAAATCTCTTGCTGAAACGCTGTTTTCGGTTGTCGGTTATGACGTGGGATTAGTCTATCGGCCAAAAAGAACAGGAGACATCCAAGTATCACTGGGTGATGTCAGTCGATTAACTCATTATTTTGGTATGAAGCCAGATTACGACTTAGGGTTAGGTCTGATTGAGATGATGCAGCCTACGTATAAAAAAATCGTCAATGGCTAAGACTTTAGAGACTGATCCCGCATCATTACTCAATGAAACAATGCTATTGTGATATCGTCTATCTTTTATGGCGTAATGTTATTATTCATTTATTTATGAATAATTGTTTATCTATTTATATTAGGCGGTAGATATTGTTGAAACTCATGGAGCAAAAATGTCGAAAACTCAACTAAAACAAAGATGGCGCCTTTGGTTATTAAGTTTTATTAGCGTCTTCTTTTTGATTGTGTCGATGTTTTTGTATTTCTTTATTAATGATCAACAAGATATTTTATCTTCCTCTTCTGAAGAAGATGCGTTGAGGGCAGTCCATCAAGTAGAAAAAGAAGCCCTGCGTTTTCAGGTCCGTCTACTCACTTGGTCGCAGGATGACTTATCTGTAAATAGCCCGACTAACTTTGATGATGTGCTGTTGCGTTTTGATATTTTATACAGTCGGGTTGATATCATGCGTACTGGTAAATTAGGACGCTTTTATAAGAAGGTGCCGGAAGTTTCAGAATCAATTGAACATTTATTTCAATTGATTAAAGAGATTGATGCGATTTTATTTGAACAGGCCATATTACAGGGTTCACTAAGTGCTGTGTTTAATAAAATAGCGAATATTCAAAATCTTAACCAAACGATAGAGCTTAAAGTCCTTGAATATGGTGCTGACTTTGCTGTGACAACCCGGGCAGAACTGGTGTCTCTTTATAATTATTTCACCTTGCTTTTAGTATTACTTGGTGCTTCTGTTGGGGCTCTGGTCGTGGACTTGGTTCTGCAAAATAGGCGAACTGATCAAGAGCACAGCGAAACCCTAAAAATGGCGGCTAAGTTAGAGTCGACAGTGGTAAAAGTGGAGTCTGCAACCCGCGCGAAATCAGACTTTTTAGCCACCATGAGTCATGAAATTCGTACACCTATGAATGGCATTATTGGTTTAGGGCATTTATTGCAAAACACTAACTTGACCGATGAGCAGTCAGATTACCTTCGTAAAATGCAGCGATCAGCTGATAACCTATTAATTATTATCAATGATATTTTGGATTTCTCCAAGGTGGAGTCGGGCAAGGTGGAATTAGATGAAGTTGAATACAGCCTTGATGGTCTGTTGGAGCAAATCTATGTACTGAATGTGTTCAAGGCACAAGAGAAAGGCATAGATTTTTGTATTGATCGAGATTTTTCTATTCCTGATACTCAATTCGGCGATGAATTACGTATCAATCAAGTATTGATGAATCTAGTGAGTAATGCCATTAAATTTACTCACACTGGCGGAGTGACATTACACGTTAAAATAGAGGGAAAATCGAATGATGACTTACTTGTTTTTATTATTCAAGACACCGGTATAGGCATTGAAACAAGTAAAATTGAGTCACTTTTTGATGCTTTTAGTCAAGAAGATACCAGTACTACCAGACGCTTTGGTGGTACGGGCTTAGGTCTCGCGATTGTTCGCCGGTTTGCTCATCTTATGGGAGGCGACATTCTCGTTGAAAGTAAGATTGGAAGGGGCAGCGAATTTTGTTTCTTTATTCCCTATAAATCATATGTAAGTCAGACTCCCGAAATAGAAAAAAAGAATTTATGTATCGGACTTTTAGGAATGCGTAAAGGGCTCAATACGGTCTTATCAGATAGTGGGTTCGACTATGTTTTCTTAGATGCCTCTTCCGACGATCTGATGTTATCACATCATCATCTGGATAAAGTGATCATTGTTCAAAGCCGTATCACAGATAAGGATGACGATTTAAGTCATTGGTTAGAACGCATAATAGAAGCAAACCCTAAACTGAGAACCATACCGATATTGGTTCTTTCGAATGGGGATCATGATTCATCCGAGAATCAGCCAGAAGAAAGCAAGATTAATTTTTTAGGTGGGTTTATTACCCCCATGAGTGTGTTAGAACATTTGTCTAATCGTTTAGTTGGGTCAAATTGGCTGCATCAGAATAACACCAAATTGATATTACGCGATGGTTTTCGACATAAGCGGGTTCTGATCGTCGAAGATAATCCTATTAACGCACAAATTGTGAGTCAACTGATGATAGCCCAATCGGCTGAGGTTGCGCATGCTGAGAATGGAGAGAAAGCGATTAATAGCCTAAAAGTGGGGCGCTTTGATCTTATTTTAATGGACGTTCAAATGCCTGTTTTAGACGGTTACAGTGCGACAAAGCGAATTCGAAAAAATCCAAATTGGGACAGCATTCCTATTATTGCAATGACCGCAAATGTGATGCAAGGAGATCGCCAAAAAGCGTTGGATGCGGGCATGGATGATTATTTAAGTAAACCTATCTCACCGGAAAAATTGTATGAAATATCTCTAAAATGGTTGAATATTTCGTCAACCTCTGTGTCTTCAATGATGAATGAATTAACAGATAAACATCATTCGAATCCACTTTTAACGTGGCCAACGTCTTTACCTGGATTGAATATTCATCAGGCGATGCAGCAAACAGGGTGCTCACAACAAACCTATATTAGGCTTTTAGTCAGTTTTGAAAACGAGTTACAACGTGTGTGTGAAAATCTGAGTGATTATTTGCAAAAAGGAGGAGACATAGTTGCGATACGCTTTATGGCTCATAGTATAAAGGGCAGTGCTTATGCCGTTGGTGCGTCTGCTGTGGCAGAGGCTGCTCAAAAGCTAGAGTTTTATGAAGAAACAAGTGACGAAGACGCGTTTGAGTTAATTGCTCAGACTTTGTCTGCCCAAAGTGATGTCATTAGAAATACGATTAAAGCGTTGAATGGATAATTCTTAATTGCATTTGAGGTATGAAGATTTTGCATTTTGCAATTTTTTTGTGTATCGCCACTTAATAAAGAGAATAACGAAGCGGTTTAAGTGCTATGAAAACGGTTTCATATTATATTTTTATAAAAATCAATGTCTTATAAAATACCCATCAAGTTGGCATGAGTCTCGCAAATCCTCAATCATAACTCAAATGGTTGGAGAATGAATATGTGCGGAATCTTCGGTGTTGTTAACGATAAGGCAGCTACAAAGACCTTACTGCGTGGACTGAAAGCGCTAGAATACAGAGGGTACGATTCTTCCGGGATTGCCATGCTAAAGTCTGGCAATCTAGATTGTCGTCGAGCATCTGGAAAATTAATTAATTTAGAATCCATGGTAGATCAGCACCCTTTGGAAGGGCATACCGGGATAGCTCATACACGTTGGGCGACTCATGGGAAGCCAACGGCCGTTAATGCTCATCCTCATGTTTTTTTAAATGTGGCGGTTGTTCATAATGGAATCATTGAAAATGCGGATGACCTACGCACTCAACTGAAAGCAGTGGGGGAGGATTTTATTAGTGAAACGGATACAGAAGTATTGCCACATTTGATCAACCTGTATTTAGAAGCGAATGCGTCCCCCGCTATGGCTGTGAAAGCAGCTTTAGAAAACGTTATTGGGACTTTTGCGCTGGGTATCCTCATTGAAGGGCTGGAAAATCAAATCATTGCAACGCGTCGAGGCAGCCCATTAGTAGTGGGGTTTAATGCCGAATCGGCTTTTATTGCGTCAGATGTTGTGGCTACCTCCGGCATGGCTGAAGAAGTGCTTTATTTAGAAGAAGATGATATTGCCATCGTTAAAGCGGACAGTGTGCATATTATTGATGCGAATGGTCAGATTGTAATTCGTGAGAAAGTTAAAGTGGATAATGATCAATTTGTGGTAACAAAAGGCGGTTATAATCACTTTATGTTCAAAGAGATTCATGAGCAAGCTGATGCGTTAAAGCGTACTTGGGAAGGGATGAAGAGTACAAAGATAAATCAAGTGAAAGAAATGGATTTTGCTAAGTTAGACCGCCTACAAATAATAGCCTGCGGTACCAGCTACTACGCTGGTATGGTGGCAAAATATTGGTTTGAGCGTATGGCAAACCTCATTGTTGAAGTAGATCTTGCGTCTGAATTTCGTTATCGAGAGCCTCCTATGTCTCAAAATGGTGGTTGCTTGTTTATCTCTCAAAGTGGTGAAACTGCCGATACGCTTGCCGCATTACGTTTTGCTAAATCAAAAAATCAGTTTTGCTTGTCCGTTGTGAATGTCGCGAACAGTTCTATCGCACGTGAATCCGATTTTATCTATCGAACTTTATGTGGGCCTGAAATCGGTGTGGCCTCAACAAAAGCGTTTACCTCTCAACTGGCGGTATTGTTTAGTTTAGTAAAAAAAGCTGCGCTACAACGACATGCAGGTCATGAGATACTAACAGAGCTTGGCGCAATGCCAGAAATGGATGTGATAAGCAGTGTACGTTCAGCATTAATGAAGCAAGGGCACATTGAAGAAATTGCAAAAGAATTTGATGGGGCAAGCAGCGCTATTTTTCTGGGGCGTGGTCAATCTTACCCGATTGCTCTAGAGGGAGCATTAAAGCTTAAAGAAATCTCTTATATTCATGCTGAAGGGTATGCGGCGGGAGAATTAAAACATGGCCCAATTGCGTTAATTGACGAAGGTATGCCTGTGGTTGTGATTGCGCCTTATGACAGATTGTTTGAAAAAGTGGTCTCGAACTTACAAGAGGTGCGTGCTCGTGGCGCTAAGATTATTTTGATTAGCGACAAACTGGGTTGCGAAGTATGCAAAGATAAAGCGGACGGGATGATCGAAATGCCAACATTGCATGAAGTGCTCACCCCATTTGTCTACAGTATTGCGGTACAGCTTCTGTCTTATTTTACAGCGTTACAACGTGGTATGGATGTCGATCAACCCCGTAATTTAGCCAAATCGGTTACGGTTGAATAAGAGTGTCTCTCGAAGGGGAGAGAAAAAATATTTGTAAATAGCAACGCGTTTTTCCTAATCGAAAAGTGCTCATGAGGAGTGAAATAACCAGTACTTAAGCTATTAAGAGAGTACTGGTATTTCACTTTTTACTTTGCTTGCTTGTTTAAAAAGAACAGACAATCACATCGCTTAGCCGCTATAAATCCGTTTCAATTGCCGTAATAAATGCTTCATTTTCTGGGGTTACGTCTGGTGAAAAACGAACAACTTTTCCCGCTTTCGTGATTAAGAACTTTTCAAAGTTCCAGACGACTTCCGGTGCTTTTGTGGCTTCAATATTGTGACCAGCTAACATAGTGACCATGGCTTCACGGTTAGGAGTCACTGGTTCCGCTTCAATAAGGCTTTTGTAAAGAGGATGCTTATTTTCACCCGTGACGGTTATTTTACTAAACATCGGGAAAGTAACGTCGTATGTGAGACTGCAGAATGCTTGGATTTCTTCATCTGTACCTGGCTCTTGGCCTGCAAAGTCGTTTGCAGGGAAGCCTAAAATTTCAAAACCTTGATCTTGGTATTTTTTGTATAAAGACTCAAGACCTTCGTATTGACCTGTTAAACCGCATTTGGATGCAACATTTACGATTAAAACGGTTTTGCCTTGGTAACTTGATAGGTCAATCGCTTCGCCTTGGATAGTATTAACGGTGAAATTTAGTACTTGGGCCATGGTTAATCTCTCATCAATGTAAAAGTAACTTAAATAAACGCATCCATACTACCGCTTTATGTACTCTGTAAATGTGAAGCAATTGCATAAATTAATGACTCTTCCGCTTTATCATTTCATTAATAGCCTGTTAGACCGCGTAATAAAATGGACCTGAATAAATCCCTTGTGTGTTAACGGCCGACTTTGATATAGACCTAATTCACGCGCGGAACAACACACCTCAAACGTCTGACTAATATCATGGTGTTCTTAGTTAGTTGTTAGCACAAACGTGTGCATTAGGCATTTTTCATGATAAAAAGCCGCCCAAAAAACGTTTTTGAAGTAATGTTTTTAAAGTAATGCTTATTTGAATTCTAGTAGAGTCTTGATCAGAAGCCTTTAGTCATAAAGCCATCCATTAACTCGTCATTATTGGATGGCTTTATGTGCCTACTTTTTTAATACCTACTTACCGTAGCCGCCGTTTATAGAAAACCAAGCGCTAGGACAGGAAAGGCAATAATGAGCGCCAAACGCACAAGGTCTGAAAGCACAAAGGGGAAGACCCCTTTAAAAATATCTTTAATAGAAATGTGTGGTGCAACGGATTTAATGACAAAAACATTCATCCCGACTGGTGGGGTTATCAGCCCTAATTCGACGGTGATAACAGCGACAATACCAAACCAAACGGGGTCGAAACCGGCTGAAACAACAAGAGGGTAAACAACCGGGACGGTCAGCAACAGCATGGCAATGCTGTCCATTACGCACCCTAATACAATGAACAACGCCAACACACAAAATAGAATCATATAAGGGGTGAGTTGCAAGTCATTTACCAGTTCAACAATGGAAAATGAGATACGAGATACCGATAGAAAGTAACCAAAGATTTCAGCGCCAATGATCATGAAAAAAATCATAGAGGTCATGAACAAGGTTTCTTCTACCGCTTCCATAAATTGTTTAAGGTTCATACCTCTAAAAAGGGCAATAAAGAAGGTACTGGCGGCGCCAATTGAAGCGGCCTCTGTGGGGGTAAAAATACCGCTGTAGATACCACTAATGATCAAAGCAAACACGCCAGTAAAGGGTACTAACCCTTTTAGTCCTTTGAGCTTTTGCAAGAAACTAGTCGCTTGCCCAGGTCGTGCCAGTTTTGGATTAAGCGATACCACGATGGCAATGGTTAGGCAGTATAATGCCAGGCCGAGTAGCCCTGGAATGACGCCAGCGATAAACATGTCGCCGACCGATTGCTCGGTAATCAAGGCATACAGTAACAAGGCGATGGAGGGTGGAATCATAATGCCCAATGTGCCGCCAGCCGCTAAAGTGCCAGAGGCTAAGGATTTGGCATAACCGTTTTTTTCCATTTCAGGTAACGCCACCCGTGACATACTCGCGGCGGTGGCTAAAGAGGAACCTGAAATCGCAGAAAAAATGCCGCAGGATGTGACGGCGGCTAAGGCCATACCGCCGCGCCAACGTCCAAACAGGATTCTCGATCCTTCGAATAATTCTTGTGACATTCTGGCTTTTGAGGCAAACACGCCCATTAAAATAAACATCGGGATAGGGCTGAAACTGTAGTTAGAGAGGGTTTCAAAAGGGCCGCTTTCGAGTATCGACATGGCAGGTTCAAATGCCACAATCCAACCAAAGCCAATAAAGCCCGTTGCCGCCATAGCCAGTGCAATAGGCATACGAATGGCAATCAGAGCGAGCATGCTAAGAATACAGATAAGTCCGATCAATGAAGCACTCATGAGATAGTATCTTCCTTCCAAAAAAACCAACAGCGAATGGAAACGAGCAGAGAGGCCACCGCGAGAACGGCCGTTGCAAAAGCGCTAATGCCATAAAAATAAGACAGGGGAATCAATAAATCTTGGGTGGTTTCTCCGGTCATTTTGGCTTGTTCAATCGCATGTAAAAAGCGCGTACTCATACCATAACCTAATGCCACAAAACCAAGCATGAAGAGGCCTTCCAAAAAGGCTTTTCCTCTCTCTGGAAGTTTTTCTGTAAGCAAATCGACGATGACTTGGGAGCGCCTAACCGAGTAGGGGAGGGACAGTAGAACCATGATAAGCAATCCGTATTTTATTAATTCAATACCGCCTATAAAGGTCCAATCCGTTTCACCGCCAGTCATTTTGAATAGGGTACGCGTGAGTACATCGACGAGCGTAATGAACATCATACCAATTAGAATGACGCCACTTAGCATATGTAAGCCGTAAGTAAAGCGGTCAAA
Source organism: Marinomonas algicola (assembly GCF_014805825.1). Lineage (NCBI taxonomy): Bacteria > Pseudomonadati > Pseudomonadota > Gammaproteobacteria > Oceanospirillales > Oceanospirillaceae > Marinomonas > Marinomonas algicola. The sequence continues at coordinate 2,829,734 of NZ_CP061941.1, read as the reverse complement.
AAGCCGACTTATCGTATTCATCGCTTTCTCCATTTTGTAACGTTTTTTCAGCATTAATTGATAACCTTAAAAGTCAAACAACGCTTCACCTCGATACTGCAAGGTGAAGAGTCGTGTTAGATTTTTGGTCTTATAAGTCGCAGCTTTGCTTATGACTGAGTGCTTTTTGATAGATGGTGTTGGCGTTTAGGTTGGGTTTGCTGACGGATGTTAAGTAGTCATCGACGACCGTACTGAGCACCGGTTTCCATGTCGGGTTATCCATGATGTTGTCGATGGTATTGATAGAATGGCCCTCGGCAACCGCTTGAGCGCGGCCCGCCGTATCAAGATCGTCCAGCTTTTTACCCATGGTACGAGCCCATTCCATGCCACTGTTATTATCAATGACTTGCTGAAGGTTGGCAGGCAAGGCTTTATAGGAACGGTTGTTCATTGTGGTGATAAAAGACAAGGTATACAGTCCCATTTCAGTATGGGAGGTGAGTTGCTCATTCAGTCTAAAGTCCTTCATGGCTTGCCATGGGAACGCGACGCCATCAATCACTTTACGCTGAGCGGCGGTATAGGTTTCAGGCGCTGGCATGCCGACAGGTTGAGCGCCTAAAGAGGATAAAATATTTGCCACAACCGTTGTTGCACGACGGATACGCAGGCCGCTAAGATCTTCAGGGGCTATAATCGCTTTGCCGTTTGTATGGATATGACCGGGTCCATGTGCAAAGAAAAACAATGGATGTGTGTCTTTGTATTCGTTCGATATGAGCTGGTCGTCATAGAGGTTTTGCAGGACGCAACTGGCATTTTCCGCTGTGCTGACAATGCCAGGCAGTTCAATAATTTGTGTTAAAGGAAATCGTCCTGCCATGTAACCTTGAGCGGTTACTGTGATGTCCATAATACCATTGACGGTGGCTGAATAGCTTTGCGTGGCTTTGGCTAAGGTTTGCGATGGATAAATATCAATGGCTAATTCGCCATTTGAATCGGCTTTTACCTTATCGGCCCAGTCCGTGATGACTTGATCAACACTCGAGCCTGCGGGCCAAAAGTGACCTAAACGTAACCTGTGTGTCTCTGCATGAGCCACATTGGCGGCTAGAATGCCCGATAACAACGTTAGAATAACGGATTTTACTTTCATGTTCTCACCTGCTTTTATTAGTATTGTTAGATGTTCTTTGTTCATCCAGAGACGTAATCTGCCCGACTGTCTCTAACGACGACGTGAAATTCATTCTCCTTTTAATTGCTTAATGATCCTTCGAGCTCGGTTCGCGCCCACATCCACGTGGATATCAATCATTTTTTTATCACCAAAGTGCTTCATGTTGGCGTATTGCGCTTCAATGACAACCTTGTCTTCATCAAAGGTTAACGCCGTTTGTTCGATCACCAGTTTCATGTTTTCTTCTGGGTTGCTGGTCGGGTTACTGGCTTGAGTCCAAATGTAGAAGCTGGTTTCATCGGTTTCTGGTGTGACACCATGAAAGCCTTTTAAATGAAAACCACCACGATTTCGGTCATCAAGGGACTCGGTATTCACATCCACCGCCCCTGTCCAGATCTCAAGATGAGAAGGGTGAAACACAATCTCTTGCCAACGATCCACTTGGCCTTTGAACGGGTAGGCGGCGGTATAGGTTGGTGGCGGCGTCGAGTCAGGCATATAGCGCGTTACTCGAACCGAATCGCCTTCTTGTTCGACTTTCATTTCGGCATTCATGTGAATTTTGGCATTACCGCCAATGGTGTGTACGTGGACATAACCTAAATGACTCAAGTCCAGTAAGTTGTCATGTATCAATTGATAAGGGGCTTCATAATGGTAAATGTCGCCATCGTATAGGTAGCGATCATCATTATGAACTGGGTAAGCCGGAGGCTCACAAGTCGGTTGTGGGTTTTCTTTGGAACCAAACCAAATCCAGATAATGTCGTCTTGCTCTTTTACTGGGTAAGCCGCTACTTTCGCCTTAGAAGGGATCTTGTCTTGTCCTGGAATTTCGATGCATTTGCCCGAGCTGTTAAACAACAAACCGTGGTAACCACAGCGTAAGCCTGTTTCTTCCAATGTACCGAGGGATAAAGGCAAGGCACGGTGGCAACAACGGTCTTCTAATGCGCCGACTTGGCCATCTGTTGTTCGATAAATAACGATGGCTTCATTGAGCAAAGTACGTGCCAAGGGTTTGTCTTGTACTTCTTTACTGAGGGCGGCTACATACCACATATCGAGTGGAAAAGAGGAGCGATCTGGTATTGAGGCGCTTTTTATGTCGTTTGGGTGGATTGCTTGTACTGTCGTAGTCATGATGGACCTCTTATTTTCTAGACGGGCTTTTTATAAGTCGATACTGAGTGAATCAGTTAATGCGCGCGAGCAGCAGGGGGTAAACTGGTCATTGAGTGATTTTTCAATGTCGGTCAGGAATTGGTCTCGGTGGTCTGGCGTGCCGCTAATAACCTTGGTAATACAAGAGCCACACACGCCTTGTTCGCAAGACGAATCAAGCTCTATGTCAGCGTCTTCTAATACTTCCAATACCGTTTTGTCGGCGGGTATTTCAAGGTGGATACCAGAGCGAACCAGTTCAAGGGTAAAGGCTTTATCACTGTCATCAAGCTCAATGGGGGCCGCATTAAAGACCTCTTTATGGAGGTTTTCTTCTGACCAGCCGAGCGCTTTTGCTGAGCCGAAGATATAATCCATAAAGCCATTTGGTCCACAGGTATAAAGGTGACTGTCTTTATTGAGAGCCCCTTCTTGGCTTAAGGCTTGTTTTACTACGCGGTCCTTGTCATCACGTTCATCACTAAAATGAAAAAATACCTGTTCTGCGAATGGCGAATTACTCAAATCGTCAAAAAAAGCGGTATGGCTTTTTGAGCGTGAGAAATAGTGCAGCTCGAAGTTTTGCTCAAGCTCGTTAAGTACTTGTGCCATAGAAAGCAAGGGTGTGATGCCAATGCCACCGGCAAAAAGTAACGTTTTATTACTGTTGTTTTTTAATGGGAACAAGTTACGAGGAGATGAAATCTGGATTGTGTCGCCAACTTCAAACGTGTCATGAACCGCCGAAGAGCCACCGCGAGAATTGGCGTCTTTTAGTACGGCAATTTTGTAAGTTTGATGATTTTTTGGGGCATTGTAGAGTGAGTATTGGCGGACTAGCTTTGCATTCACTTGCACATCAATATGCGAGCCAGCTTCGAAAGCAGGTAAAGCGGAACCGTCAGATTTACCTAATTCAAAGCTGATAATGTCAGCGGTTTCTTGTGTCTTGCTTAGAATAATAACATCCAACATGGGGCGGCCTTTTAATTTTTTTATGGCTTTATGCGCATTCACTAAATATAGTTGTTATGTCAACTATATTTAGTTTTTGGTTGTTATGTCAACTATCTTTCTGTGGTTATTTTGTGTGTTTTTAGAAATATAAAAAGAAATCAAATGGTTATGGCGTAATTGTGTTGGGTAATAACTAAACAAAGTAAGTATAAGGAAAGGCTTTTCATACGCTGTGAGTGTGAGTAGCATAATAGGTCTGATGACAGAGATATTTTTAAAATGACGAAAAAACGGATAACAACTAAAAATAATCAGTTAGATTTAGATCGATATGTACCTGCACTTGTTACCTTTTTGGCAAACAAGCTGTCCAGCGGGGCATCGGCTTGCTATCGAAAAAACTTTGATGTTGGTGTGGTGGAATGGCGGTTATTGGCGCTGTTAAAAGTCGAGCAAAATATCACGGCTAATCGTATGTGTCAGGTAATTGGGCTAGATAAAGCAGCTGTGAGTCGAGCTCTGAAGCTATTGAGCCAGCGAGGCTCAGTTAACTTTATAAAAGATGAAAAAGATGGGCGCTCTTCGTTAATTTGCTTAACCAAAGAGGGTGAAATATTACACGATAAAATTTTACATATTGCTTTAGAGCGAGAAGCGTTATTACTCGGTGGGTTTCAAGCAGAAGAAGTGGAGGTTTTGCTACGATTATTACATAAATTAAATGCGAACATTGGGCAAGTTAATGCATTTGATCCAAATGGACCAGTGTCAACACAAGACTGAGAAATATAAGAGGGAATGGCATCCATTTTATATTTTCTGTCGTATAACCCTTATGTATAAATAAAGCGATGGGCTTATTTTAAGCACACATTAAAGGAGGGAATATGATTAAAGTACATCATTTGGAAAACTCACGTTCGCAGCGTATTCTTTGGTTGCTGGAAGAACTGAAGTTAGAGTATGACCTAGTTGAATATAAACGAGACCCTGAGACGGCGGCCGCCCCTGAATCTTTGAAAAAAATCCATCCATTAGGCAAGTCACCCGTGATCACTGATGGTGAACTAACGATTGCCGAATCGGGTGCGATTATCGAATATTTATTGGATAAATACGATACAGAAAAGCGTTTGCGACCTTCTGAAGGTCAGGCATTACTGGATTATCGCTATTGGTTACATTTTGCTGAAGGTTCTTTGATGCCTTTATTAGTCATGAAATTGGTGATGATGAAAATTCCTGAAAGTCCGATGCCTTTTTTTATAAAACCGATTGCGAAAACGTTAAGCAATAAGGTCCAAGAAAAGTTTATTATGCCGCGTCTTAAGCCACAGTTAGCCTTTATTGAAAAAGTATTGGGTGAGCATAAGTGGATTGTGGGCGATGAATTAAGTGCCGCCGACATACAAATGAGCTTTCCATTGCAAGCGTCTAGTGGCCGTATTGATGTGACTCAGTTCCCGAACCTATGTCGTTTTATTAAACAGGTAGAAACGGCCCCAGCGTATCAAAAAGCCATAGCAAGAGGCGGTGCTTTTACAACACTTTAACTCTTTTTTCAGAAAGACAGGTTTTTAGAAAGACAGGCTAGGGTATTGTCTCCTAGTGACCACAGGCATGATTAGCAATGTCCTGTGGTCGAGTAGGTATTACAGGTGATTAAATCGCGCTGCAAATGTATTTCATTTCTAAATAATCTTCAATACCGTACTTAGAGCCTTCACGACCAAGACCAGATTGCTTGACACCACCAAAAGGAGCGACTTCATTGGAAATTAGGCCTGTATTATGACCAACCATGCCGTACTCTAATGCTTCAGAGACGCGGATTGTACGGGCATGATCACGGGTAAAGAAATAAGCCGCAAGACCAAAGATGGTGTCATTGGCCATGGTGATGGCTTCTTCTTCTGTGTCAAAGGCAAATAATGGCGCAAGAGGCCCAAAGGTTTCTTCCTGCGCCACATTCATCTCAGGCGTAACGCCTGTTAATATTGCTGGAGAGATAAATAGCCCACCTAAACGATCGCCACCGTGAATCAAAGTCGCTCCTTTGCTCACCGCATCATTGATGTGTTCTTCTACTTTGACAATGGCTTTTTCTTCTATCATAGGGCCTATGTCTGTGCCGGCTTCAGCACCATTACCGACTTTTAATGCTTTGACTTTTTCCATTAATTTTGCGGCAAATTGATCGTACACGCCACGTTGTACCAAAATACGGTTGGCGCACACACAGGTTTGGCCTGCGTTACGATATTTAGACGCCATGGCACCTTCAACCGCTTTATCAAGGTCCGCATCATCAAATACGATAAAAGGGGCATTACCGCCCAATTCAAGAGAGACTTTTTTGATCGTGTCGGCACATTGAGCCATCAGTAAACGACCCACTTCGGTAGAGCCTGTAAACGAAAGTTTGCTTACTGTGTGGCTATCGGTCAGTACTTTACCAATTTTGCTGGCCGAACCTGTGACCACTTGGAAGACGCCTGCAGGGATGCCAGCACGTTGCGCCAGTTCAGCAATGGCTAAAGCGGTAAGTGGCGTTAAATCCGCTGGACGAACAATCATTGAGCAGCCCGCCGCTAAAGCGGGTGCCGCTTTTCGCGTAATCATAGCGGCTGGGAAGTTCCATGGCGTGATGGCCGCGGTGACACCAATAGGTTGGCGAATAACGGTTAGGCGCTGGTCTGCTCTCGGAGCCGGGATAGTGTCGCCATAAATGCGTTTTGCTTCTTCCGCAAACCATTCAATAAAAGACGCCGCGTAAGCAATTTCACCTTTGGCTTCGGCTAATGGCTTACCTTGTTCTGTTGTCATCAGTAACGCCAAATCATCGGCATTCTCCAGCATTAATTCAAACCAACGGCGTAAAATGCCAGAACGTTCTTTGGCCGGTAAAGCCGCCCATTTTTTTTGAGCCACCTTAGATGCTTCGATTACCGCCGGGATTTCGTCTGCAGAAAGGTGAGGAATCTCTATAATGGTTTCACCTGTCGCAGGGTTAGTGACTGGATGTGTGGCTTTTGTTTTTGCTTCGATCCACTCGCCATTGACTAAACAACGAGATTTAAGAAGGTTCATATCCTTTAACATGAGTATCACCTATCTGTTGGTAATGAAAAATAAGTATGTTTTTTATTCTTTGTGGTGGCGTTATCGCCTGCTGTCTCATACATGAGTCATTCAGCTATTATTAAATTTTCGAGGGTTAAAGTAAATAGATTAACATGTTAACTAATTTTTAATGTTAAAATTGGCGCCTACATCTTATTTCATAGTAAAGATAAAGAGCGGGTTAGTCGGTTAGACGTTCTTATTAAGTGGCGTGATCAAAGCGAATGATAGGACAAGCGTTTATTTAATGCTTATCAAAGATAAACTCTCTCAAAGTAAGCAATACCCGTGTTCAGGGTAGATTGCCCCTTACAATCTATCCTTAATTCTTGTGCATTTCTACAACATTTCTGACTTAATCTTCCCTTCGTTTAACTATATGATGTGGCACCAAATTGTGGCGCAAGTTTCATGGTGAATTTTCGCTAGACTAATTAAATTTTGTGAGAATTTTTTTGAAAATAGTGCTTGTTCCTTTATCGTGTTTACCTCTCATCCCTTTCATATTTATAAAGTGGTTTTTCGTTGCATCGTTGCTAATAATTACGTTTGGTCGTGCTTTTGCACAACAAGATCAAGCCGCACAAGATTATGTTTTTTCTCATCAGACGGTTGTTGATCTAGCCAAAGACCTGTCTCTTTCTCCTATGAAGCCTGCTGAAAAGGCACCCCAAGCTTTGATTGATATGGATTACTCCACTTATCGAAAAATTAATTATCAACAAAATCAAGCTGTCTGGGGCAATACGCCGACCAAGTTTTCAGTACAGTTATTTGCTCCCGGCTTTTTATTTAAAGATTTGGTGTCAATTGATGTCGTTGAAAATGCGCGAGCCTTTCCACTTACTGTGTCATCAGAATCTTTTAATACACCTACGGATGACATTGCGGCGTTGATTGCCAAAGTCGGTCAATACGCTGGGTTACGTCTACATTACCCTATAAATCATGCAGATCGTTCGGATGAATTTGTTGTTTTTCAGGGCGCAAGCTATTTCAGAGCGGTCTCGAAAGGTCAATCTTATGGGCTGTCAGCGCGAGGGCTTGCGGTTAATGTTGCTCAGCCGAAAGGTGAAGAGTTCCCGATGTTTAAAAAGTTTTGGATTGAGCGACCTTCTTCAAGCCAAGATGCGATTGTCGTTCATGCGTTACTTGACAGTAAAAGCATTACAGGTGCTTATCGTTTTGGCATTTATCCTGGCAAACCCACACACATTGATGTTAAGTCCACGCTTTTCCCCAGAGTGGACCTGAAGCATGTGGGTATCGCGCCATTGACGTCAATGTTTATGCACAACAGTTCGCTTGATTCATCTGACCTTCCAGATTATCGACCCGCCGTTCATGATTCAGAAGGGCTGCAAATATTGACCTCTCAGGATGAGATGATTTGGCGACCTTTGAGTAATCCAAAAAGCTTGCAGGTAAGTGCGTTTAGCGGTACTTCACCAAAAGGCTTTGGTTTAATCCAACGACATAGACATTTTGAAGATTACCAGGACTTAGAGGCGCGCTACGATACCCGTCCGTCAGCTTGGATTAAACCCATTAATGATTGGGGTGAGGGCCACATTGAATTAGTTGAGATTCCCTCAGCGGCCGAAACGAACGATAACATAGTCGCTTTTTGGCAACCCAAAGATGGGTTTAAAAAAAGCCAGTCTTACACCTATCAATATTGGATGACTTGGTCAAACGATACGCCAGTCTCCTTAGCTGTTCCAAGAACCATACGCAGTGCCAAAGGCGTAAAAATATTTAGTGATCTTCCTGAAATGGTGATTGATTACAACAAAATGCCTAATGTGAAGTTAGAGGAATTAAGCGTAGATAGCTTTATCAGTAAAGGAAAAATACTGGAGACTTTGGTTATGAAGAATCCAAATAATAATGGGGTTCGAGTGTTTGTTACGTTTGATCCTGCGGACAATGATTTAGCCGAATTAAGAGTTCAACTCAAACAAGGTGAAGTGGCCATGGCACCAACATGGTTATATCGTTGGATAAGGGAATGATTAAATTGGCTAAGGGTAATCTTGCTAAACGGGCTTTACCAGTAGAGTCGCCTTTGGCGATGCCAAGACATGAGGTAAATGAGGCCGCCCAAGCAAGCAAAATGGCCTTCAGCCTCATTGATCTTGTCACCTTAATGGCGCGTTTATTTGTGTTAGTGATGACAGCGGGGCTGTCTTGGTACGGTGCTAGAGAAATGCACAGTGTGTTGAGCGCTAACGGAATTGCAGGATTACAGTGGTTATTCTTAGCGTTGTTTTGCGTTAACTTCTCTTGGATCTCTTTCGCTTTCTCACAAGCTACGCTAGGATTGTTGTATCAAATCTCTCCCTTCTCAAGCCGTCGAAAAGAAAAAGAAGCCGAGGGCGTTACGGCCATTTTACTGCCTGTGTATAACGAAGATCCTGTGCGCATTCGCGCCACTATACATGCGATGCATCATGACTTACTGAAACAGGCTCCAGGCCAATTTGCCTTCTTTATTTTGAGTGACACGAATAAAGCCGATGCTTGGGTTGCAGAGGAACAAGCGTTTTTCCCGCTGTTAAATAATGACTCAGCGGCTTGCCCCATTTTTTATCGTAGACGCTATAATAATGCCGAACGTAAAGCGGGCAACATTGCAGAATGGGTTATGCGCTTTGGGGATGATTACGAGTGCATGATTGTATTGGATGCGGACAGCCTAATGGGCGCAGAGTGCTTGGTTTCTTTGACCCGTCGAATGAGTGCCGAGCCGAGTTTGGGTCTCATTCAAACGTTGCCGACTATTATTCGTGCAAATACTTTATACAGTCGTCTTCAGCAATTTGCTAATCACTGTTTTGGGCCAATTTATGCGTCTGGCCTAGCCGCTTGGCATGGTAATTCATCTAATTTTTGGGGACATAATGCCATTATTAGAACCAAGGCCTTTGCTGAAGCGTCAGGTCTCCCTGTACTGGCGGGAAAAGCACCGTTTGGTGGGCATGTGATGAGCCATGACTTTATGGAAGCCGCATTGTTACGCCGAGCGGGTTGGGGAGTGCGGTTTGATACTGACTTAACCGCTTCTTACGAAGAAGCACCTCCTTCTCTCGTGGATGTCATTGTTCGCGATCGTCGTTGGTGTCAGGGTAACTTGCAGCATAACGCTTTTGTGTTCGCTAAAGGGTTCCATTTCGCCACTCGTTTACACTTGTTTTCTGGCATTATGTCGTATTTAAGTGCTGTCTTTTGGTTGTTATTAATTCTGGTGGGGTTCGCACTGGCCATACAGGCTTATTTTGTTCGTCCAGAGTATTTTGCCAATCCCTCGCTGTTTCCCACTTGGCCAGTATTTGACTTCGAAAAAGCGCGCTCTTTGTTTATTCTTTCTATGGCATTAGTATTAGCGCCAAAAGTGTACGGCTGGTTCGCTGCCCTGTTGAATTTCCGACGTTGTTTGCAATTTGGCGGTCCCATTCTGCTTACACTCAGTACCATGGTGGAAGCCGTTTTATCGGCGTTATATGCTCCCATTTTGATGTTGTCTCAGTTTCAAGTGGTTTACAGTGTATTCAAAGGTAAGGACAGCGGTTGGAAACCTCAGTCGAGAGACGACGGTGCAACGTCATGGAAAGTGGCAAGTCGCGCACACTATAGTCACACCATATTTGGTATGGCTTTAGCAAGCAGTGCGCTCTTCTTAAGCGAAGAATTATTTTATTGGTCTTTACCGATTAGCTTTGGCTTAGTGTTTTCAATACCGCTTTCTTGGCTCAGTGGGGGCAGAAAGCGAGGTAATCTCATTCGTTTTTTTGGGATTCTTCGTGCACCAGAAGAAAAGCAACCACACCCGATTGTCGCGCTTCAGCTGCATTCGATGACGTTAGTTGACGGTTCTTTCAATAACGAATTGGCGTCATTAAAGCGTCTAGTGTCTGATGCCTCATTATTTCATTGGCATCTTGCACAAATGCCAGTAGATAAGGAGAATAAAGAATTTTGCCGTGACTGGATTTGCGCTGAATGGCAAATTCTTAACAACGATAACATAAGTGGTTTATTGGATCATTTAAGTGACGCTGAGTGTTTAGCCATTCTACAGCACCAATCCCTAATGCGTGCCATGCAGAAATATCTACCTGAATAAAACCGGTTGCGTGCGTTTGATGGTGTTGTACTTTTGCAAATCATCATAAAAAAGCTGGCAATTAAAAACAAAAATAAATAGGGTATAGCTCAATATTTTTTATGTACCCATATTGATTATGAACAGTAAGCAGCTCACCTTTTTTCTTAAAACAGCCGAGCTCAACAGCATTGCTGCTGCCGCAAGAGCTTTAAATGTCGCTCAACCAAGCATCAGTTTGCAGTTAGATAATTTAGAGCATGAACTGGGGACGAGTTTATTTGATCGCAGTTTTCGTGGTGTCGTATTGACACAAAGTGGTCAAATTTTTCGCACCCACGCTGAGTCAATAATGCGCCAAATCGAACAAGCTAAATCGGACGTACATCAATTCGAGAACGAACCATCGGGTGTGCTGTCGATTGGTATGACACAGCCCATTGGGAACATTCTTTCTGTTCCCTTGCTTGCGCTTGTTGAGGAAAAGTACCCCAATATTAAGTTGGACTTTCATACCGGGCTTTCTTATAACTTATCAAGTCAGTTGCAATCAGGTGAAATTGATATGGCGATTGCTTCTCCTGATGGCTCTGATTTAAGCCACTTACACCAAACGAAGTTATTTAGAGAGAAATTATTTATTGCCATTGGCAATGAGCCTAAAGTGGCGTCTCACAAGCGGCTAATAGGCAAAAACAATATTACCTTCTCTGAATTAGCTGATCATGAGATTATTGTTACAGGAGCGCGTGATTCGCTTGGCTATTTGTTAAGTTATTACGAAGAGAAAACGGGGATTAGGCTACCGCACAAACCAGCTTTTGGGCAATTAATGACCACTTTACGTTATGTTGTGGATGGTCATGGCGTTTTACTATCGCCAACATCGGCCTTTTTTCATTTACAACAAACCGGTCAAATACAGGCGATAGAAATCGTTGAGCCAACTCTGTGGCGTGAAGTGTGTATTACTACCTCTATAGATCGCCCCCAAACGGCTATGCTAAAAGCGGTTATCCCTCTCATTCGTCAGGTGACTACAATGGAATGTAATTCTGGTCGTTGGCAAGGGGAGGCGTTGTTTCAGGGTTGAGTATTAAGAGAGCGGCTCTTTAGATAATGTCTTAAATACTTGTCGAGCTATTCGATTAAATGCTTCGTAGATTGGAAGCGCTTTGATCGAGCCTCTGCACATTAAATATATGTCTCTTTCAATTGGCACCGTACCCTTCATTGTAATCTCTCGAATGGCATACTCTTTTTTTATGATGGAAGTCGGGAAATGAGGTAAGGCCGCAAGATAAGATCCCGTTTCCAGCATCCTCATTAGAATGATGGCATCGTTTCTAAAAACGACTTTGGTTCTTGTGCTATTAATGCCATAGGATGTAAGCATTTGTTCCGTTTGCTTCTCGAAAGTTGATGAAATACCAAGGCTGAGCCAATCTAATTCTTTAAAATCCTCGATTTGTATTACTTTTTTGTGCGCCAATGGATGGTTCGCTCCGCAAAATATGCCAATTCTGTCTTTTAATATGAGCTCTTGATGAATATTAGAGGACCATCGAGCTAAAGAGTTTGGCGCAAGAATGATATCAAATTGGTCATCCAGTAAACCTTCAATCGCCGTTGCAGGGTTTAAAGTGGTGGCGGTAATGGAAATTTCTGGTAGCTCTTTTACTAATTTTTCAATAATGATCGACATGGTGCTCATGCCAAGAAGAGATCCAAAAGCGATACGTAAGTTTTGTTTAATGCCCAATTTATGACGGGATATTTGTTCTTGAGCAGAGTTAACTTGTCGAATGATGGCTCGCCCATCTCGTGCAAGCGCTTCGCCTAAAGGCGTATTGGTTACACCAAAACGACTGCGTGTAAAAAGCGGGCCACCTGCTTGCATCTCAAGGGTGGCCATCGCTCTTGTTAATGTGGGCTGAGCCATATTGAAATGCTCTGCAGCGGCCGTGATTGATCCTTTATCCAAAATGACTGATAAATAAATAAGATGCTTCGATTCCATCTAGAGGTGCCTATGTCAATTTTATTAGAAAATAACAATACGGGTATTTTGATGCATTGTTTACTGTAAATATAAGTATTTATACCAGAGGCTTATTATACTCAAGTATTCATAAATGTCTGTTTGGAACTCTAAATAAACATTTTACGAATATTTGATGGCAGGGTAGATTAGTTGGAGCTAAAAAAAAAATAAAATAAGCAGGAGTCATAAAATGTACAACCCTAAGAAAGTATTACGTAACGGATTGTGTGCTGTCAGTATGATATGCGCCAGCAGTTTTATCGCATCGTTTAGTTACGCTGAAAAAATTGGCATGGAAACAGCTTCTTCAAGTAGTCTGCTTGGTATGGTTCCTCAAGCCATGGCACCGTACTGGTCAAACAGTGGTGTTGACGTGCAACTCTCCTTAAATCAAACACTTACCAAGTCGCTACTCAAGCTTGGAAAGGGAAGTTTAGACTCCGCTGTTATTCCACCCCCCGCATTTACCGCATTGACTAAAGGTGTTGGTCCCTATGCGAAAATGGCCAGCAAATCTAAGGAACTATCGGCTAATGTCCGTGGTTTATTTACCATCCCCGGTAGTTACTATCACCCTATTACGAGAGCGGATTCAGGCATAAAGTCTTGGTCTGAGGCTAAAGGTAAGCGAGTGTATATAGGTCCTCCAGCCGGTGCTGCGAACATGCAAGTGATTGCATTAGCAAACGCTGGTGGTCTAGCGGAGGGAGAATATGAACCAATCAAAGCACCATGGGGCGCGGCGACACAAAGCTATCAAGATGGTCAGTTTGATGTATATGTTGGAACTTTTGGTTTAGGGTCTCAGTCTGTAGCCGAGCTGAGCTTGGCAAATGATATTCGCATTTTAGGTGTACCAGGCGATAAGATGACACCACCTGAAGGATTAGGTATGCAAGCCGTTCAAATTCCACCAAATACCTATCCTGGCCAAGTAAATGAAAGCTCGGTTATTACTTGGCAAACGGTCATGATGATGGCGGTAAGAAAAGATATTTCTGATGATATTGCCTATACCTTAACTAAGGATTTTATAGAGCATCGTTTAGATTTAGCCGAATCAAACTCCAGTTTTAGAGACCTTCCAGTCACGGATTATTTTGCTGGTGTTAATGCCCCTTTGCATCCAGGAGCCGTACGCTACTATCAAGAAATTGGTGTGGGTATTCCTGACAAACTAATGCCTTAAATTTTCTTAAAATACATACACTTATTGACCTGTAATAATAACTAAAGGAGGTCGTGGGCACTAGGAGAGGGTATGTCAACTTGGCATGTCATTGGCGATATTCTAGTGCGCGTGATTATGAAGGCGAAAGCGGATTACTAGAAATTTGCAAAGTCTGGTCGCTATGCATTACCACGCGGAGCGTGGGAACGAGCTCAAATACATACTGTATGCACTAAGTAAAGGAGAGCGAGGGAGCTAGGAATTCAAATAGTCGAGTAATTGTCTAGGAACGAAGCTGGAAAACAGGCGAGCACTCTCAAGCAGGCCGAGCACTCTCGTTCCCACGCTCTGCGAGGTAATGCATATGGAGGTCGTGGGCACTAGGAGAGGGTATGTCAACTTGTCATGTCATTGGCGATATTCTAGTGCGCGTGATTATGAAGGCGAAAGCGGATTACTAGAAATTTGCAAAGTCTGGTAGCTATGCATTACCACGCAGAGCGTGGGAACGAGCGTAAAGTCTGGTAGTTATGCATAACGTATGAGTCCTCACGGAGACAGTGGGAACGAGTATAAAGTCTGGTCGCTATGCATTACCACGCGGAGCGTGGGAACGAGTGCAAAGTCTGGTAGTTATGCATAACGTATGAGTCCTCACGGAGACAGTGGGAACGAGTGCAAAGTCTGGTAATGCATATTTTGTGAGGGAGAGAGCAAAAAAAAGAGCACTGTTTTCAGGGTACTCCTTTTTTCTTTTTCAGTTCATGGTTTATTCTTCAAAAATGGCGACGGCGCGGATGAAGCCAGCGGAGCCGTTTTTGATTTTATATGGGAAGCAAGACACCATGAAGCCATCGGCAGGTAGGCTTTCTAGGTTAGACAGCTTTTCCATTTGTCCGTAGCCAATATCCCGGCCGGCTTTGTGACCTTCCCAAATAATGGAGGCGTCACCTGATTCGGCAAACTTTTCGCGTGTGTATTTGAAAGGGGCGTCCCAGCTCCATGCATCGGTGCCAACCACCCGTACCCCACGTTCTAACAGGTACATGGTGGCTTCACGTCCCATGCCAATCCCAGCTTCTAAATACCCTGGTTCTCCGTAAATGGCGCCAGCGCGAGTGTTGACTAGAATGATGTCTAAAGGTTGCAGCTCGTGGTTGATGCGCTTTAGTTCGGCCTCAACTTCGGCGGCGGTGATGATGTGACCATCAGGGAAGTCGCGGAAATCCAATTTTACGCCCGGTTGCAAACACCAATCTAAGGGCAATTCATCAATCCCATACGCTGGTTTGCCACCGTCTGTAGTAGAGGCGTAGTGCCATGGCGCGTCCATATGTGTACCATTATGGGCGCTCATTACCATTTTTTCAGCTGCCCACGCTTCGTCACCGGGCATGTCTTCTTTTTTTAAACCGGGAAACATGTTACCCATTTCCGGCCAGCCTTGTTGGTGGTCGATGTAGTCTATTTTAGGCAGCAGTGGAGGAGGATCGGTATAAGGGTTGTTGTCTAAGGTCACGGACAGATCGACAAGGCGTCTGGTCTTGGATGGTTTCATGGAGTAATACCTCTTTTTATTATGGTGCATTCTATTAGTGCAATACCTTTAATAATAAAGAAAAAGCATTGGTTGATTAAGTTGATAATACTCACTGGTCACCTTGATATTATAAACTTGACTTTTATTCTGAATTTGAGTGTTACCTAGATAACGGGAATGGTAGCGTGAACTTAAGATGACGTTGCCTATAAAAAATAAACCCCAGACATAGCATTATGTTTGGGGTTTATTGATCAATCTAGAGCACGGTCGATAGACAGTGGTTTTATTTATTGAGGTTTTTAAGGATGGTGTCGGTATACCATTCAATAAAATTGACCACGCCAAATTCATAGGTTTCAGAATAAGGACCTGGTTGGTAAGCCATTGAGTTAATGCCTAGTTGGTTTTGTTCGCCCAGTACTTTATCTTGTTCATTGGTGGCGTCCCACACTTGGCGTAGGCGTTCAGGGTCGTAATCCACTCCTTCTACAGCGTCTTTGTGAACAAACCATTTTGTTGTTACAAGGGTTTCTTGAGCGGAAATGGGTAACACTCGAAAGACAATAAAGTGGTCAGATTGCATGTGGTTCCATGAGTTGGGCAAGTGCAAAATACGCATGGAGCCCAACTCAGCATTTTTCACTCGGCCAAGCATTTTGCTACAGCCATGGCCGCCGTCAATGGTCATCACCTTGGTGCCTTTCTTTAAGGGCATGCGTACTATTCGATTACGCAGTCCAGGGCCGAAGCTTTTATGTTGATGCGGTATGTTTTCTGCGTCCCACTGGTCCGATTGTGCTTTGTAATGATCTAGGAATTCCTGTGGTGCTCTTGGATCTTGTGTATCGTCCCACTCAAGTAGGGTGTTTAACAGCTCTGGGTGGTTGGCTGCACAGTGATAGCATTCACGGTTGTTTTCAAGCACCAGCTTCCAGTTTGCCCTTTCATACATATTGGATTCAATGGCCAGTTTGGTGTTTTCAACATCGTAAGGTTCCATGTACGCTTCTAACGTTTGTAGAAACGCATCAAAGTCACCTTCGGGTGCGTCATCGGCCAAGCAAACAAAGATAAATCCGCCTGCTGTTTTGCAGTGGGCACGTTTTAGTCCGTGCTTTTGTTTGTCGAAACTGTCTCCCATTTCTGTGCCTGCGAACAGGAGATTACCTTTTAAGTCGTAGGTCCACTGGTGATAAGGGCATACAAGATTGGCTACCTTTCCTCTGTGCTCTGTACAAATTCTCGATCCACGATGTCGGCAGGTATTATGAAAGGCATTAATAGAACCGTCTGCGTCTCGGATGACCAATACTGGGTTTTGTCCGACCTCTAAGGTGAAGTAATCTCCTCTTTTCGGTGCTTCGCTGGTCATTCCCACAAAGAGCCACTCTTTTTGAAAGACTTCTTCCATGTCGATTCGGAACATATGCGGATCATTATAAAGCGGCGCATCCAATGAATAATTAGCTGGTCGAGAGGAGAGCAAGGTAGACATCTCATCACGAGCTTCTTTTAGTGTGGCATGGCGCAAGTTTAGCAAATCATTTTGGTTCATCTTTTTCAGCCTTAATGACAAAAAGAGTGGATGTTGTTCTTTTCCTTTATAGGACAAGCGTTATATAGGATTAAGAGAGATAAAAGGTGTTTCTCTGCATTGTTTCTCTGCATTGTAGATAGGGCAATGCTCACACAAGGCTTGTTTTTAAAAATGCCTGTTCACGACACGCGGCCGACAAAAATCGACTCTTATTCGAGGGGTAAGTGCATGGGCTATATGGAATGGCTGCTATGAGCAACAAATTGTCGTGAATGGTTAACTTCAATACTAGGAGTAGAACGACAATGCAAAAATGAAATTACACAACGATGCAGTAAGAGAGAATCATTATGACAACTTCAAATGCGACTGGCGTTAATGCGGATTACTTTATCCCGGTAAATACGCAAACTTGGGTAAATGGTCGACACAATGTTCGTTGTGTAAAAGTCATTCAAGAGTCATGGGATGTTCGTACTTTTTGTTTTATGGCGCAACAGCCGATTCTGTTTTTCTTTAAACCCGGTCAGTTTGTGACTTTAGAGCTTGAAATTGATGGTCAGCAAATTATGCGTTCTTACACCATTTCCAGCTCGCCTTCTGTACCTTATAGTTTTTCCATTACGGTAAAACGAGTACATGGCGGGATGGTCTCAAATTGGTTGCATGACAATCTTGATGAAGGTACTGAACTTGCGGTGCATGGACCAATAGGGAATTTTAATTGCATTGATCATCCTTCTGAAAAAGTGCTGTTGTTGTCTGGTGGGGTTGGTATTACCCCGGTTATGTCAATGGCACGCTGGTGGTTTGATACCAATGCTGATGTCGATGTGACCTTTGTACACAGTGCTCGTACCCCTAGAGATTTGGTTTTTCCTCGTGAGCTGGATCACATGGCGTCGCGGATTGGCAATTTTAGTTTGCATATGATTGTTGAGAGAATGCATAACGGTTTGTCTTGGAATGGTTACCGTGGTTTTTTAGATTTTGCTAAGTTGCAAATGATTGCCCCAGACTTCTTGGAACGTGAGGTGTTTTGTTGTGGACCCGCGCCTTATATGAAAGCGGTAAAGGCACTCTTAGAAGAAAAAGGCTTTGATATGAGTCGTTACCATGAGGAATCGTTTGGTGCGACGCCAGATTCCATTGTGGAAGATGCCATTGAATTAGCTGAAGTGGCTCAAGCCGAGGCAGATTCCATTAAGCGCGAGGACTTATTAACGGTTGAGTTTGCTAACTATGGGAAAAGCGTGCAAATTGCGCCGGGCGAAACGATTCATAATGCAGCAGCGAAATTGGATTTGCACATTCCTAAGGCGTGCGGTATGGGAATATGTGGAACCTGTAAAGTGCTAGTGAAGGAGGGCGATACCTCAATGGAGCATAATGGTGGCATTACCGATGACGATGTGGAAGCCGGCTATGTTTTATCCTGTTGTACTGTGGCTAAATCGAACATCAGTGTTGAGTATTAAAAAATATTGCTTTTATCTTAAAAGAAAGTTACAAGTGTTTTAAATTAGTGCACAGCAGCAGACTAGATAAGGGTCTGCTGAGTATTTAATTGGCCGTAAGTTGTTAGCAATTGGCGGGAATGATAACTGCCTTGAGTAGTTAATTAAAAAATAATAAAAAGTGTTCGATTGGTTTGTTTCTTGCTACGTATCGAAAACACTTACGTAAGAGGAAAGAAATATGGTCAAAGTAACAGGTGCTTCGCCTTCCCCTACTATTGGTAAATCAACCACTCGAGTTGGTTTCCTGCTACTTGATCATTTCACTATGATTGCTCTTGCCTCTTCAATAGAGCCTTTGAGAATGGCAAACCAGCTCTCGGCCAAAGAACTCTACAGTTGGCATGTATTGACAGAGACAGGCCTACCTTCTTCTGCCAGCGATGGTTTGAGTCTTACGCCGGATTCCTCTCTTGAGAACGCCCCCGAACTGGATATGATTGTTGTGGTTGGTGGTGTCGATATCACACGTAATTTCACCTCTAAACAAGTGAGCTGGTTACAAAAAAGGGCGCGTAAAGGTGTTCATGTTGGCGCAATTTGTACTGGTGCTTATGTATTGGCGCATGCTGGTTTGCTTGATGGCTATAACTGCAGTGCGCACTGGGAATGCTTAACCATATTGCAAGAAAACTATCCTAAAGTGAACTGCAATAATAAGCTTTTTACTATCGATGATAAACGTTTTACCTCTTCCGGTGGCAGTGCACCTTTAGACATGTTTTTAACCTTAATTGCCCGTGAGCACAGCTCAAAATTGTCTAGTGCTGTGTCAGATATGTTTATTTGTGATCGGATTCGCACAGAATCGGATCAGCAACGGGTATTATTACGTCAGGTAAACAGTGGCGGTGGTTTTAAGCCTAAGCTCGTGGATGTGATTGAACTGATGGAAAACAACCTTGAAGAGCCGATTGATCTTGATGAGTTAGCGGTTTTTGTGGATGTTTCAAGGCGACAATTAGAAAGGATGTTCCATAAATATTTAGACTGTTCACCGTCGCGTTATTATCTGCGATTACGGCTGGATAGGGCTAGGCAGTTATTAAAACAGTCGAGTATGTCTGTTGTGGAAATTTCTGCAGCGTGTGGCTTTATTTCAACTCCGCATTTTAGCCGTTGTTATCGTAAGCACATAGGTACCTCGCCAAGAGATGAGCGTAAGATGGTCTGGTCAACGGATAATTTCCAGCCGATCCAAAAAGAGCCTGGTTTGGTTTCAATCACCGACAGTGAACGATTTGCCCATGCTTCTTTGGCATTAAATAAAGCTCAAACCGAGCCTAGCTTTGGTAGCGTTGATCTGGGGAATGATCTGAGTTGTTCTGTTATTACCTATTAGATGAGGGAAAATAGAAGGGCAATAAACATCGTAGAATTACGGCCTAAAGTAAGTGCGTATTCCGAATAGTCACTTACTTAGGGAATACAATATGGATCGGTGTTAATTCGATTCAAGTTCTGTGAGTTCTTTTAATAAAAGGCTCAGCGCTTTCATTTTTTCTTTGCCCATTTTTTCAGTTAATTTCTCGTAGGATTTGTCTACTTTAGGGCTGATTTCATCGAACACTTTTTTAGCTTCTTCACTTAATGACAATAAGGTAATACGCTGATCTTGGGATGATCGAGTTCGAATGAGTAAGCCTTCTTTTTCAAAGCGACTGATAATTCTTGTTAAGCTGGGGCTTAAAATACAGCACTTTTCGGCCAATTGACGTGCTTCAAGCTGGCCATTGTCATTTAAAACTCGGATGACCCGCCATTGCTGCTCTGTAAACCCCGTTTCTTGTAAGATCGGGCGGAAAAACATCATGGCTGATTCACGAGCTCTAAGCAATTGTAATGTAAGCGAGTCTTCTAATTTTTTCATAATCTATAAGGCGTGTAAGAGGTGATTGGAAAATCGAGTGTAATTAATATGTTAAGTATTAATATAGCAAAATGCTTGCCAGTTTGCATAGATAAAACCGCTGACTTTATTTCCCTTTTAGATTGATCTCACTGTGATAAGCCAATGCTTGAGGTGTATGAACATCGCAAGAGTCATACAAGCAAAAATTAGGATAAAAACCAGAAGCGGTGATGAGGTCACAATGAGGGGCGTAAATTGCGAGAATATGGCGCCTGATAACAGCTGCAGAAAACCCATTAAGCCAGCGGCCATACTGGATTGGTTGCTGATGCTACTAATGGCGGCGGTTTGATTGTTTGGTTGACTGATGCCTCGACCAAAAGTAACTAAGCTCATCGGTAAAAATAACGCCGCGTAACTTTGCTCTAATACGAGTTGCCCTAACAAGAGCAACAAGGCACCACAAATGCTGATGCTGTTGCCTATGAGTATGGTACGATCCAGTGTCACTTTTTGGTTAATAAGAGTGCTGAGATAACCGCCTGCCATGAAGGCAATAGAGATGGTAATAAACCAATAACCAAACGCATGAACGCCACCATCAAAATCATTAGTAATATAGGGTGACGAGCTAACAAACACATAGAAACAAATGGCGACCAAAGTATTGGCTAGGGTATAAGAACGAAAATCGCTTGCTTTTAGTAGTTGTCCATAGAGAGAAATGTTCTCTTTAAATGACGGGCGCCGCTTTTTTTGCTCAAGTTGCGGGACCAATTTAAAGGTCAGCATCAATGCCAATAAACCTTGTAGAAGTGAGGCGAAAAAAATAATCTGCCAACCAAAGTGACTGTTGATAAAGCCACCGATGAGCGGTGCGATACTCTGAGAAATAGCTATGGCCATAATGATATAGCCCATTTTTTGTGATGCTTTTTCTTTACCTGCGCCGTCAACTAATAAAGCCCTTGCTAACGATATAGCGATCGCTCCCCCTAGACCTTGCATGATTCGACCAATAAGCAAACTCTCTAAATTACCAAATACGCCAGCCATCGCACTGCCTAACGTAAAGCTAGCAAGGCCGAGTATCATGGTTTTCCTATAGCCTAAATGATTAACAATGCCACCTACTAATAGCTGCCCTATTGCTAAAGACAGTAAGTAAAGGGAATAGCTGAGCTGCACTAAACTGATATCAACATTAAGTTTCTCTGCAATGCTGGGTAATGCCGGTAAAAGAAGGTTGATCGCAATAGGGCTGCTCATTGCGATAAATATAAGATAGCTAAGTGGAAGAGTGGGCATAGTGTTTTCTTAATGTGTCTTTATAGGGTGTTGTATTAGATGCTTTGTTCTAAAACATAATGCGTTCGTCGAGTAATGAAAAAAGAAGGTACTCGGTTAAACAACATAACGTGTAAGGTCAAGGTTTGTAAAATAGATATTTTAGGTAAGGTCATAGATTATTCAGATACTTGTACTTACATGCTGAGGCTCTACCATAAAGATCACAAGAATAAAGATCATAAGAACGTGCTTCTGTAGAGATTAATGCTCATAAATATTCGATTAGTCAATCCTATCATTCCTCCGTATTCGTCCTTAAAAGCACTGTATTAACGAAAGTAAATAATATTCATTATCATTTACCTCTGGTTCGTAATTATGTACCATTCTTTTTTCTCCTTTTAGCCGATGGTCTTTTCTGACGATCATTGTTGTGTTCAAGGTTGAATGGGCTTTTGGGTATTTTGTTGTTCTAAAAGATAAGGAGGCGTTTCAGTGACAACCGCTAAACGATTAATGCACGTTCTTTGTGCTTCATGGCTATTTTCTTCAAGCCAATACAGTCAGGCTAACGAAGGGGCATTAAGCCTTACCAATAACATCAAAGGCGTGCTTTCTACTGAGGTTGATGTCCCTTTAAATGTGGCCGTTGGGGATTATATTGAAGGTCAAATAGTGATTTCCAACGGTGAGGTGAACCTTGGTTTACATGAAATAGAACAGACTGAAAAAAACAAAATGCGCTTATTACTAGAATCCGTTGCTAGTGGTGATCAATTTCGTTTTGTAGCGAATGAGGCAACGCAAAGTTTGCGCTTGATATCGCTTGTTCCAGAAGACGGTGAGATTGAATACAGCCTTAGCATTACAAAACAGATTCCAGTGGTGGATCAACATCCGCCAATCAGAACCTATTTGAGCCCTACGATTAAAACATTAGTCGCTAAGATACAAAAAAAACAATCAATAACAACTCTGTGGGACGGCATTGTTAATCAAGGGACTCCACTTATTGAGCCTTTGGTGTCATCGCAAGACATTGATCCTGCTTTGCCTCATGCCGACAAAGTAATCATGACCTTTCTGTATCGCGGGGCAAAACACAACGTCCGCTTATTTGGTGCTCCCTCGAATCAACATGAGTTTCTTGAAAATTTAGTCGGTACTGATATTTGGTTTAAAAGTTTTGTTGTGCCTTCTACGACACGTTTATCCTATAAACTGGCACCGGATATTCCTGAATTTTCAGGCTCGCCATGGGGAGAGAAAAGTTGCGTTATTGGCTAAAGTACAAGCGGACCCTTTGAATAAGTTTCCTTGGCCTAAAAAGCGTTTGAGGAGGCGTTTAGCCCATTTAATTACGATTCTTCTGTAAGTTTAGCGGCATTACCTGATGAGATTTACAGCAAACAGCAAGGTGTTGCCTCAGGCACCTTCGTTAAGCATCGCTTCAAAAGTGAGTTACTGCAGAATGAGCGTCACATCTGGCTATATAGATCGGCTGATTTTGACTCAAATGATCCAGATGCTACTTTATTACTGCAATTTGACGGATTGAAATACACCACCAAGGTACCTATTCCAGTTATTTTGGATAACCTAGTGGCGAGTAAGCGATTGCCTCCTATAGCAGCGATCTTCGTTGATAACGCAAGCAGCCAATCTCGGGGGCAAGAGCTGCCTGATAACCCTGTCTTTGCTAGAGCCTTGGTGGAAGAAGTCTTGCCTTGGGCGAAAGGTGAACTGGGTATTAGTATCGATGCACAGCATACCGTTCTTGCTGGCTCCAGCTATGGTGGACTGGCTTCCAGTTCCGTGGCATTACGTTATCCTGAGACCTTTGGCAATGTGCTTTCTATGTCGGGTTCTTATTGGTGGTCACCAGCAAATACGTCGCCAGAAAACGAAGAGTACGTAGCGCATTGGGTTGCGTCAACGAAGGCGAAGCCCATACGCTTTTTCTTAAGTGCAGGGGTCTTCGAGTCGGGTAAGGGAAGTGGTATTGGTCTGTTAGAAAGTAATCGTCATTTGCGTACCGTACTGAATGCAAAAGGATACGATGTGATTTATAAAGAGTACGCAGCAGGACACGATTACTTTAGTTGGCAACAGGCATTTGCAGAAGGCATGTTAGCGCTGTTTGAAAAGCAGTAGCTGATCAATAGGTCAGGTTTACTATCCCTATGAGGTCTTTTTTATTGTAAAATTGTCGACCAAACTCATTAAGGATATGGCATGACTCAATCTGTTCCCAATACTCAGACCCAGTGGCTGGAAGTGATTTTCTTGTGGCTTGCTGGTGTCAGTGCAGCCATGCAATTCGCAAAGCTGTCCGTTTCTTACGATGCTGTGATGATGCATTATCAAACCGGAGCCACCTTGACAGGGTTAACGCTGTCTGTAGTGGGTATTGCGGGTCTTATTTTTGGTGTTTTCGCTGGTATGATTGCAAATAGGATAGGCTATTTAAAGGTGTTGGTCGGTGCCTTATTTTTAGGGGGCGTGTTGTCTTTTTTGCAGTCTTTATTGCCTCATTTTAGTCTTTTTTTATTGACTCGTCTGCTTGAAGGTTTCTCCCAGTTAGGGGTGGTCGTGGCGGCACCAACCTTAATAGCAAAATTAAGTGCCCCTCAACATAGATCACTAACAATGGGACTATGGGGGACTTTTTTTGGTGTGGCTTTCGCTATTACGGGTTGGCTTGGAAAAAGCGCGTTGGATCAATTGGGGTTGCATGGGCTCTTCTTGAGTCACGCGTTGTTAATCAGTGGTTTTGGTGTGGTGTTGCATTTTCTATTAAGAAAGAATCCTGTTTTGGATTTTGTGCCTGTAGCGGGGGGGCAAAGTAGATTGCTGGCTCAAATGTTAAGTATTTACCGTAATCCCCGATCCTTATACCCCAGTTTGGTTTTTGTTTTTTATACCTGCACCTTGGTATCGTTACTTACTTACATACCACGCTTTGTTGAAAATGAAGCCATTCGTGCGTCTATGCTGGTGGTATTGCCGCTTATTAGTACGGGCGGTACTTTCCTTGCTGGCGCGTTAGGACAGTATTTTATGCGTCCTCAAAAGGTGGCGCTTATCGCGTATTTTGGTGTCGCAATCACGGCACTTATGCTGCCTTTTTTGATTGCTCAAACCGTATTTTTTAGTCTTGTTGTTGCTGCCACCACATTGTGCCTTGGAATGATACCGGGAGCGGCTTTAGCGATGATTCCTTCTCTTGCTCGTAACCCTGTTGAACAAGCACAAGGTTATGGGTTAATCGCTCAGTTTGGGAATCTAGGTGCTACTTTAGGTCCGCCGACGTTTGCCGCCGTTATTACCGGTTTTGGTATTACTGGATTCAGCAGTTTGGTGCTCATTATATGTTCTTGTGGTGTTCTGTTTAGCTATTTAGCAAGCCGTATACAACAACCTAGTTAAGTCGCGAGTGTTTGGATCGATACAATGAGCTAAAGTAAGTTATGTGCTTTAGTGCATTTTTCGTTCTAGCTTCAATTCTGGCCGTTATTGTAAGATTTTACAAAGGTGTCTTTTCTCTTTAAATTTACTTCTCTATTATTTTATAGGAATACTTTTTAGTGCAATGCATTTTATCTGACGAGGTAACTGATAATGAAAAAAGAGACAGCGTGTTTTACGATTTTGATGTCATTCAGTATTCAGGGGATAAGTCAGACTATCGATGATTCAGTAAAAGTCGACCCTGTGGCGCAGTTTGATGGTGCTTTATGGGGTTTGAGCTTGTTAGATGATCAGAGTGCTATTGTTACGTTGAAGAAAGGTGATGCCTACAAAGTAAATTTACTGAATGGGAATAAGCACGCCGTAAAGGGGGTGCCAAGCGTCGATTCTAGAGGCCAAGGTGGGTTATTAGATGTTGCGAAATCCCCCAACTTTAATGAAGAACAATGGCTGTATTTCACCTATGCAAAACCAACAAATAGTGGTTCGGCGACGACACTTGCTAGAGCACAGCTCGATGGAAGCCAGTTAAGGAATTGGCAAGATCTGTTGGTTACAGACTCAGCCAGCTCAACGACCAAGCATTATGGCAGCCGCATCGCGTTTGATGGCGATGATCATGTATTTTTCTCAGTGGGTGAAAGGGGAAAACGTGAGAACGCGCAAGATGGTGCCAATCATGCGGGCAGTATTTTACGCTTAAATTTAGATGGCAGCGTGCCAGCCGATAATCCATTTGTTAGCACTGATTTAATAAAAAACGAAATATGGAGTTATGGCCATAGAAATCCGCAAGGCTTATTTTTCGATCGGGAAACGCAAACCTTATGGTCGAATGAACATGGGCCGCGTGGTGGCGACGAGATTAATCAAATAAAAGCAGGGGCCAACTATGGCTGGCCAGTGGTCTCTCACGGCAAAGAATACTGGGGTCCAATTAGTGTCGGAGAAGGGCAAGATAAGCCGGGTATGGAAAGCCCTATAAAAGTCTACATACCTTCAATTGCACCGGGCAGTCTCTTACGTTATCGCAGTGAGCCGGGACATCACTGGAATGGTGACTTTGTTTCTACCGCGCTGGCATTGCGCCACCTCAATAGAGTTCACCTTGATGGTAAAGGTGACACTTCAGAAACCCGTTATTTAGAAGAGTTGAATGAGAGGTTACGTTCTATTGCCCAAGATTCCAACGGTACCTTGTATATTGGAACGGACTCAGGGAAACTGCTAAAAGTATCGCTAACCTCACGCTAGACGTTATTAACAACAATTAGCTATTGACGCCTTAACATCTATTATTAAGCCAGTCTTGATGATGTATGGCCTTGTTAAAAATAAAGCAACGTCCAAATTTATTAATAGGGCGTTGCTTTTTTATTAGCCAAAATACCTTACGTGGCTAATCAAAGGGTGATTCAATTCAGGACGACATTTGGTATTACTGTCATTGGTTTAATACGGATTGCAGTAATTTTTTGAAGTTGTCGTATTCTTCTTTACTGAAGTCGCCAAAAATATCCTCTTGTTGTTTATTGGCAATGTCCCATAATCGTTCGGCCATATCGTGACCTTTTGAGGTGAGTGCCAGTTCGCTTGAGAGCAAGCCCGTTTGAATAAGTTGCTCTACTCCAGATTCAACATCAGTAGAGGGTATCGTAACCAAACGTTTTAATTCATCAAGAGTTATGCCTTTTGCGTCACTCAGTACTAATAACAGTCGTGCTTCACTGGTGTTGAGCCCTGTCGCAGATTGCTTTGGGAAATAGTGTTCCTGAACTTTCTGCAGCACTTTGTTCATCAGATAAAATGCATTGTTATTGAGCCTGTCTAATGAGTTAAGTGCATTTTGAGGTTTGGTTGTTTTTGCGGTAGAAGCCGTAAAAGGGATGGCTCCGGCATAACTTCCTTGCACATACAGCAGAGGATTACGACCAACGTGATCGAATGACACTACTTTACCAAGCATAATCCAATGATCACCACCATCGATTATTTGATGTTGTTCACATTGAAAGCAGGCCGTAGTGTTTTTTAAAATAGGGCTATTGCCAACCCCTAGGTCAAATTCCATACCAGCAAATTTATCGTCACTTGGCTTTGCGAAGTTATTAGATGTATCGATTTGATCGGCCGCTAATACGTTAACAGCAAAATGCTTAGCTTGCTCAAATACCTTATAGCTACTTGAACTTTTAACAAGACTCCATAAAACCAATGGTGGATCAAGAGAAACAGAATTAAAGCTGTTTGCGGTTACGCCCACTTTATTACCTTGCTCATCTTGGGCCGTGATGACTGTTACGCCTGTGGCGAAGTTGCCTAATGCTCTGCGGAATTCATTGGTATCGAATGACATGTGGTTGTCCTATTATTTTAGCTCTATTATTTTCGTTATGGTGCTTATCATGATGTTCAATAAACTTTTTATCATAGGGTCAGAGAAAGGCGTTTTACATCGTGTTGAATGCCTTTACTCTGATTCATTCTAGCGTGCTAGATAGCCCATTAAAGTAAAGATGGATCTGGCTCTAAGCCCATAATTTCTCGACCAAATATTTGTGCACAAACATCGTAGTCGGTATAGGCATGAGCGCCGGTAACATGGCTGTCGCGGAATAGGCGCTGTGCCTCTTTATCCAAATACCAATGGCTTGCTCCCATACTACTGAATAATCTATCTACGGCATCAATACACATTTTCACAACATAGGCTTGATTAGTCCGCCATTCGGCGAGTTTTGCACGGTCTGGATAACGGTGTGCTTCAGCGTATTCGGCGTGCTCTTCCCAGGTTTTTTCGAGAAAAGCGCGTGCCGCCATTACTTGATGAGAGGATTCGGCTATGCGCAGCAATGCGGGGGTGGCCGTACCAACTTTTGCACCGGTATAGGCTCGAATACGACCTTGGGTGGTTTCCTTAAATAAAGCCAACATGCGCTCTGCAATGCCTAAACTAATCGCTGAAAAGCCAGATGCAAAATAAGGGCGATAAGGGGCATAATAGATCTTACTGTCAGGGTATAAACCAAACCCTCCAGATTTTCCTTCCATCATGTCTTTGGCTTTTTGTATTCTATGTTCTGGTACAAATTTGTCACGAACAACCAGTGTTTTTGTACCACTGCCTTTCATTGCGGCGGCTTGCCAGTCGTCATCTATGGTGTAATCGGTGGCAGGAATCAGCGCGAAACAATGATCTTTTGTGCCTGCAGTGTTTTCTCGTAGAAATCCGCACAACGCCCATTGCGCATGGTCACAGCCGCTGCTCCAACGCATGTCACCATTAAAAATGATGCCACCGTCTGTTTCTTGATACTTGCCAAAAGGCGCTATGCTGCTGCTGGCGAGATCATCAGGTGATTCTTTCCAGACATCCTCTTGTGCTTGCTTTGGGAACAAGGCAATTTGGTGACTGTGTGTGCACAACAGACTAAAAGCCCAAGCTGTGCTGGCACAAGCGCCTGCAAGTGCGGCAATGCAATCACCAAATTCAGGTAAAGAGACTTCGTAGCCACCATAGGCCTCAGGTAAAAAGGCTTTATGTAATCCAGCTTGTTTGAGTAAATCAATGTTCTCTTGCGGTGCTTGACGTAGCTCTTCGGCTAGAGAAGCATTTTGGGCAATGTTTGGTAAGATTTCTTGTAAGCGTTTAAGTAAAGGGTTCGCTCTTTTCATTTGGGCATACTCTTATTGTTTTTTTATGTGATTGTTTTCGCTGATGAGGCGAACAACGGATGCATCAAGTATCTAAGCTAGCGCGCTTAAAAGGAATGTAGATACTGGCTATTTTCTAGTACTTTTCTAGAAAAATAATGTTTTTTATTTGCTTTGATGGTATTCAATTTTGTAGGAATTTCTGGATTAGTCCATTGTTTGAATAATAAACAATAGATAATATAAACAAAGGATTTACTCCTTTAAAACAATAACAAAACCATTTGAAGTTACGATTAAACTCAGAATAGATGCTCTGTTTTAGTCGTCACTTCATGAATCAAAAGGTGGAATAATCAATGTTGAAAAATTACGTTAAGCAAAAAACAACCCTTGTAACGGCATTAGCGGCCTGCTCATTGGGGGCGCTTGCGTTACCTGCCGTCGCCTCTGAAATTGAAGGCTGTCAATCGGCTCCTATTTTGGAAAAATTTGAGGAGTTTGGTAAAACAGGCAAAATGCCCAGAGAACTAGGTGCTTGGTTAGGTAATGCCGAAGCGCAGTACGTAGAGCCCTATAAAGCGTTTGATAATGTTAATTACGTTGGGATTTGTTGGGTATCGGCTTGGACGGTTAACACTTCGGAAGGAACGGTTCTGATTGATACGCTTTATGGGCCGTTTGTCGATGTCTTGCTTGATAATTTAAAGAAAATGAACGTTGATTTAGCCGATATTAAATACGTTCTGATGACGCATGGCCATTTTGATCATGTTGGTGGTGCTGATAAACTGAAAGCGCTGTTACCTAACGCACGTTTTGTCATGACTGAAGAGGGGTATGAAGAAGCTGAAGAAGGTGCGGCTAAGAGCCAAGGCGGTCGTCGAGCTTGGAGCATGATTGATCGTGATATCGTGGTAAAAGATGGCGATGAGATCACTCTAGGTGATAGCACCTTTACGGTTTATGAGACACCGGGGCACACTCATGGTACCGCGTCTTATGGCTATACCGTAAAAGATGGTGATAACAGCTACCAGGCCTTTACTGTCGGCGGCTTGGGACTAAATGCGATAGAAGGTCCTTCTCAAGTAGAAGATTTTATTCACAGTATTGATAAAATCTCTGAGTTAGTACAAGGTGCCAAGAACCCCTTGCAAGTGCACTTATCGACTCATGGGTTCTCTAATAATTTACCTGAAACCGCCGCGTTATTAGCAAAACGCGGTGCTGGGGATCCTCATCCAATGGTCGATCCTGAGGCTTTCCAAGCCCAACTCGACAGTTTACGTGAAGGGGCTGTTAAGCGTCTAGCGATAGAAAAGAGTAAGTAAAAACGTTATTAATGATCATCACAAAGTGCACAAAAAGGGCCCTGATCTAGGCGCCCTTTTTTTTGCGGAAAAACAGTGAGCAAAGGTTCTCACGAGGCGATTTCTTCGAGATTAGGTATGACTTAGACGTTAAGAGTACCTATAGAAGTATTTGTTATCTCTGTGATAATCGGTGAAATAAGTAGCTAAGACAGCCACAAATACCCATCACAACCAAAAGTGAACTTGATGTGCCGTCAAAGATTAAGCTGGTGACGTAGCTCACAATGCCGCCGATAATAAACTGAATGGAAACAAGCAATCCTGCCATGGTTCCGGCTCTTGAAGGCATCAAATCAAATAAACAGGCTAAGCTGTTTGCGCCAATGGCTCCAGTGACACTGATGTAAAGCATGGTAACAAAAATGAACATGATGGAACTGTTTGAAATAAATACCGCCGTGACAATAATCAACCATGATGCGGCCAATGATAAGCTGGATGTGCTTTTCAATGCCGTGAGGACGCTGAAGTGTTTCACTAGAGCTTTATTGATAAAGGTGGCCGCAATCACCATGGATACATTAGAGGAAAAAACGATGGCGTATGTGGTTTCAGAAAATTCAAAATAATCAATGTAAACAAAAGCTGAGGCGGCAATAAAGGCAAACATGCCACCGAAAGCAAAACCGTTTGCTAATAAATAGAAGCCGACTTTTTTATGAGCAAGGCAATCGGCATAAACAGATAAATACCCTTTTAAACTGGTTGTATTCGTATTCGTTTTTTCTGGTTCTTGAATAATAAGGAAGATGGCGACCAGTGATATAAAGGAGAGGGCAGAAAGAAAATAAAATATCCAACGCCAATTTAACCAGGTGACAATATACGCGCCGAGAATGGGTGACAGTAACATAACCCCCATAGAGATTATGTGCATGTTGGAAAGTATTCCAGCGGCTTTGTCGAGTGGGAAGAGGTCTCTTACTAAAGCGCGAGCCAGTACGCCTGCGGATGCCGCGCCAAGAGATTGTAGGAAACGTAATAAAATAAGCGATTCACCATCGTTAACCAGAGCACAACCTATACTGCTGACAACATAGGATGCGGTTCCAATTAATAAAAGTTTTTTGCGCCCCATCAAATCGGACATGGGACCAAAAAATAACATACCGATGGCCATACCGAATAAAAACGCTGTGATGGTGTACTGAATCGTCACTTGAGACGTGCCCAAATCATTCGCGATGGTTGGCAAACTAGGTAAGTACATATCAATAGAAAGTGGACCAAAAGAAACCAAATAGCCGAGCAGAGGGATCATCCATTTTGATTGCGATGGGGAGTTAGTTAGAGTCATAACGTGTTCCTCGATGCTCTGATTGACAGTGAAAAGTGGTTATCGGACAATGTTAACAGCCTTGTACAAGAGTAAGTGATGCTTATTTTTAGTTTCACAGGAATGCCGTTAAGACGATTTCAAGTTAAGAGCCGGCGTACGCTTCTTTTGAGTGAATTTTTTATAAGGTATTCAATAGTTGATTTATCGCATGTTCAGCGCATTCAATGTCTTGTTGTTCCGTCGCCCCAGATACTCCAATCGCCCCCAGCAATTCACCTTTCCCCTCTGCTTCTGAGTAGATAGGCACACCACCACCTAAATACGTAAAGTTTTCTTCTCGTAAGAGTGCATTCATTGTATTAGGCTTTTGTTTTAATTTTTCTTGCCACGAATAGGTAGGCACTTTAAAGCTGGCCGCGGTGAAGGCTTTTTTACGGGCAATATTAAATGCGTGTAATGGCGCGTTGTTCATTCTTACCGCCGCTAATTCAATGCCTGTTGGCGAGAGTACGACTACGCCAACGGCGGCGGAAAAAACATTGGCTTGAGAAATGGCGGTGAGGCACATTTGTACAGCGCATTCGTAATCAATCTCTTTGGTCTGACGAATAAGGTTGTGCATGAGTTTATCCTTGGCTATTGAGTTTTTTGTATTCACTTGGCGTAAATCCCGTTTTAATTTGAAAAAAACGCGAAAAGTAAGAGGGGTCTAAATAGCCAAGGTAATACGACAATTCGTTTAAACTCTGATTGGCATGAATAATGTGTCGTTTGGCTTCCAAAATAATACGGTTATTTATAATGGTTTTCGGCGGGGAGCCTGAGACTTTTTTACAAACGTAGTTTAAGCGACTTTCATTAATATCAAGTTGCTTACAATAAAATGTAATGCTCTTTTCTACTTTATAATTCTCTTCGATAAGTAAATTAAAGTTCTTATAAATCTCTACTTCATGACGGCTACGACTGTTGCTTTTCTCGTCGGCCGTGGACAATCGAAAAATATTAAGCAGTAATACTTTTATCAAGCCTAATAGCGCATCACTTTTATGGGACAGTTCGTTTTTCCATTCCGACTTGATTAGTTCCATCAATGCAATGGTGGAATCAAAAGCGAATTTATTCACAGGATTAATAGCATCATTGTCAATGCAGCTTGGTAGAATCAAAAAGTGGCTTTGCTTGATGGAGTCCAAGTCGTCGGCTATGTTACTTATAATTGAATGATGTAGAGTGAGCACGTATCCCGGTGCATCCGCTTCAGTTAAAAATGCATGGGGCGTAGCGGGAGGCGTATAAAATATGGCCGCTCCTGCTGTTTTGTATAGGTTTTGATCGATATTAAATTGAGTCTTACCCGATAAGACAAAATGGATTTGACAATAATCAGCATGCATATGAACCGGCATATCGCGACCAAAAAAATCGGCCATGGCGCCAAGTTGATCAAAATGTATGTCAGCATCACGATAATTTTTATCGTAATCCTGTCCTAATTTAAGGTTTGGAATCCATTCTTTTGTCATCGGGTTGTACTCAAATAGAGGCTTAATAAACAGAGCAGCCTTGATCAGAGTCGGCTTCGTCTTGTTGCATAAACTTACTGGTTAGGGCTTTAGTGCTGTTCATCAATAAGCCTGTATCACTGCCTACGGCAACGAATAACGCACCTTGATCGATGTAGCGTTTTGCTTGTTTCTCATCTGCCATCAAAATGCCTGGGGCTTTGCCTTTTGCGACAATCTTAGCCATGCTTTGTTCTATAACAGTGACAACTTCTGGGTGGTTTGGTTGGCCTATAAACCCCATAGAGGCACTTAAATCAGCGGGTCCAATAAAGACGCCATCGACACCGTCTACGTCTAAAATGTCATCTAAAGCGTTTACGCCTGCTAATGTTTCAATTTGGACTAGGACACAAATCTCATCGTTTGCAGTGGTTAAATAGTTCGGTGTTCGATTGAACTGAGACGCCCGAGCTAACGCACTGCCTACACCACGAATACCTTGGGGTGGGTAGCGAGTGGCTTTAACCACTTGATCGGCTTGCTCTGCACTATCAATCATTGGTGCAAGAATCGTTTGCACACCTAAATCTAAAATCTGCTTTAAGCTGACATGATCTGCCCAAGCAGGGCGTACAATAGGATGACTTTTATATGGGGCAATGGCTTGTAATTGTGTGACCATGGTTTGCAAGGTATTTGGTGCGTGTTCACCATCAATTAATAGCCAATCAAACCCAGCTGAGGCTATTAACTCAGCTGTGTAGGAGTTTGCTAGTCCAAGCCATAGGCCAATTTGTGTTTGACGGTTTCTAAGAGCCACTTTGAATTCATTTTTTGGCGCGCTCATGGTGATTATCCTCATGTGCATGTGCATGTGTATGTTCTTGTTAACCACTTGATTCGATCACTTGGGAAGTGCTATGGAATCAAGTTGGTTAACGACAGTTTGGATGCTTTGATTACTTAAAGTGGCAGGACACTGTGCCTAATGGGCCGTAATCAACGGTAAAGGTATCGCCTTTACGTGCTGGTGTTGGGCGGGTAAAGGAGCCACCTAAAATGATTTGACCCGCTTCCAATTCCACATCAAAAGGGGCTAGTTTGTTGGCTAACCAAGCAACGCCGTTGGCAGGGTGGTTTAATACGCCAGCGGCAACGCCAGTCTCTTCAATAACGCCGTTACGCATCATAATGGCCGATACCCAACGCAAATCCATTTCATCTATTTTTATTGGGCGCCCACCTAAGATGATGGCGGCATTCGCGGCATTATCAGAAATCGTGTCATAAACAAGGCGTGGACGTTTTGTATCTGGGTCGATGGATTGACTGCGAGCATCAATCAGTTCAAGTGCTGGAACCACATAATCGGTCGCATTGTAAACATCGAGCAGGGTGCAATTCGGACCTTTTAGTGGTTTTTTCAAAATGAAGGCCAATTCTACTTCAATTCGTGGAACGATAAATTTATCTGTCTCAATTTCACAACCATCGTGATACAGCATGTCATCCAGCAATGTTCCATAATCTGGTTCATCAATTTGAGAACTTTGTTGCATGGCGCGAGAGGTTAAACCAATTTTATGACCAATGATCTTACGACCTTCAGCCAGTTTGATGTTTA
The DNA here is from genome assembly GCF_014805825.1 of Marinomonas algicola. Taxonomy (NCBI): domain Bacteria; kingdom Pseudomonadati; phylum Pseudomonadota; class Gammaproteobacteria; order Oceanospirillales; family Oceanospirillaceae; genus Marinomonas; species Marinomonas algicola. The sequence goes on along the minus strand of NZ_CP061941.1, from coordinate 2,795,348 downwards.
ACCATTCACGTTGAATGGCATAGGCATCATCAATCTCAATTTCAGGGAAGTCTAGTGAAATTTGACGAATTTGAACGCGCTCTTTTTCGGCTTTGTTTAAACGTTGAGCACATTGCTTAAGAATGTCAGGTGACAGCATGCTTAATTCCTTATTTATTATTTTAGGAACGCCCTAACGAGCGTTTTACTATCGTTAGGGCGTTCTTTTATCGCGATTAATTGGCAAGGCTATTTAGGTATTCTGTTTCTGAAATAATGGTATTTTTCAATACGCCGACGCCTTCCACTTCGACAATGACTTCATCACCAGGATACACATGAGCAAGACCTTCAGGTGTGCCTGTGAAAATCATATCACCCGGTGTAAGTGTCATAATGTTGCTTAAGTAAGAGACCAAGTAAGGCACATTAAATATCAGGTCTTTTGTTGATCCTTCTTGCTTCAATTCACCGTTAATAAAGGTGCGAATGGTGAGATTATGCGGATCAGGTATTTCGGCTGCGTCAATGATGTATGGGCCAATCGGAGTGCAAGTATCACGGCTTTTAACACGAAGATTAGGGCGGTAGTAATTTTCTAAATAATCTCGAATGGCGTAGTCGTTACCAACAGTATAGCCACCAACATAGTCCATGGCCTCTTCAAGAGAAACGTTTTTCGCTTCTTTGCCGATCACCACCACTAATTCACACTCATAGTGCATATAATCTATGTTGTCAGGTTGATAGGTTTTCTGATCATGACCAATCAAGGTATTACTTGATTTTAAGAAGACTAAAGGTTCATCAGGGGCTTTAAATGACAGCTCAGCGGCATGGTCAGCGTAGTTAATCGCCAATACAAAGGCTTTACCTTCACAAGGGGGTAACCAAGTAAAGCTACCTTCTTCTAAGACCGAACCCTCTGCCGTAATGACTTGGCCAGCCTTGTTAACGGTTACGTTTAGCGTTTGTTCGTTGTGTAAAATTTTTGCGCGTTTCATTTTAATCGCTCCCTATTCTGCTGCCACTGGATTCACTAAACGACCAATGTTTTCAATGTCAATCATGACAACATCACCGTCTTTTACCGCTAGATTATCGGTTCGTAATGGTGTGCCCGCAATGATGAGGTCACCCACTTCTAGGGTAATGAAGCTACTAATATAAGCCACGACCTGTTCAATACTGTGCACCATTTGGTTGGTGTTGGTTGTATGACAAAGAACGTCGTTAACATAGGTGGATATTGTTAAGTTTTGTGCATTACCAACGTGTTCTTTATCAAGGACCCAAGGGCCAATGGGACAGAAAGTGTCACGGCACTTTGCTTTTACCGCAGGGCGATAGAAAGAGGTTTCTTCAAGGCTTACTTCATTGACAATGGTGTAACCTTGGATGTGGTTAAGAGCCTCTTTTTCACTGACTCGACAGGCTTGTTTACCGATGACAATACCAAGAGAAGGACCGGAGAAAACCGTTCCCATGTTAGTTGGAATACGAACGGTATCGCCGTAACCAATATGGGTGTTATCTGTTTTTATGTGTAAAACAGGTGTTTTTGGAGGATTAACATGAGGTTTTTCATTGAATTGTTTTTCCAGCGAGTCAAAAAGTACTTTGTCATTCAATGCAACGCCAATAACGGCGCCATTTGTAGCGGGTAATAAGTCATTTGTTAATTCAACTTCAAACGCTTCTTTTACTTGTTGACTGAGGGGTTGTCCGTCTTTTTTTATTCTATAGCTATACATGGAGTAATCATCCTAATGTGCTTAACATGTTAACTATATTTGCTTAATAATCTTGAAGTGTCAACTCAAAAAAGAAAAACCCATGTTAATCGGAGCTGGAATCAAGTGAAAAATGCGTTTTCTTGAGCAAACTTAATCGAGTACTAATCGCGTTTAGCCATTTTTTTATGGCCTTTTGTCTATTTTTATAAACACGGATTTGATTGAGTTTTATCAATTAAATATTTATCTGGCTTGACAAAATGAAGTTGACGTAATAATTTAATTAACATGTTAACAATATTTGAGTCTGAGCAGTACAATTGACAGGAGATTGATACGCCAGAAAACAGACATCGCCCTTTGGTATGAGAGGTTATAAAAATGATAAAAAATTTGATCAATGGTAAATGGGTAGAAAGTAAAGAAACGTTTCAAACTGTGAACCCTGCTACAGGTGAAGTGCTAGCGGAAGTCGCACATGCGTCGGATGCACAAGTAGCCGAAGCAGTGGCGGCAGCGAAAGCCGCTTTTCCGGCTTGGGCCAATATGCCAGTGGCAAAGCGTTCAAAAATCATCACGAAATTGGGTGATTTAATTGCTGACAATGTTGAAGAGTTAGCCCAAATGGAAACCGCTGATACAGGTCTACCTCTCTATCAAACGCAAAATGCACTGGTTCCCCGAGCTTCTAACAACTTCTATTTCTTTGCTGAAATGGCAAAGCAAATGAATGGTCATACTTATCCTATGGACGACCAAATGCTGAACTATTCTTTGTATCAGCCAACAGGGGTTTGTGCGCTTATTTCACCTTGGAATGTGCCATTCATGACGGGGACTTGGAAGACAGCGCCTTGCTTGGCCCTTGGTAATACGGCGGTAATGAAGCAATCTGAGTTGTCTCCGCTAACGACCGACTTTCTTGGTAAATTGTCTCTGGAGGCGGGTATTCCTGCAGGCGTATTTAATATTGTCCACGGTTTTGGCTCTACAACGGGTAACGCTTTGGTGACAAACCCTGATGTGGCGGCGATTTCTTTCACGGGTGGCACGTCAACAGGCAAGCACATTATTTCAACGGCGGGATTGAAAAAATTCTCAATGGAATTAGGTGGCAAATCCCCCGTTATGATCTTTGACGATTGTGATTACGAGCGGGCTCTCGATGCGGCGGTTTTTGGTATTTTTTCCATCAATGGTGAGCGCTGCACAGCCGGTTCAAGAATCTTCGTTCAAGAAAAAATTTATGATAAATTTTGTGCTGATTTCGCCGCCCGTGCGAATAAGATTGAAGTAGGTGACCCTACTGATATGAACACAAAAGTAGGCTCACTTATTAGCCTGCAGCACTGGGAAAAAGTCACTGGCTACATCAAAACAGGCATTGAGGAAGGCGCGACACTCATCGCTGGCGGCCCTGAAAAGCCAACAGCAGAATTACCTGATCACCTTAAAGGCGGTCATTTTGTTCGTCCAACCGCATTCCGTGATGTAACCAATGACATGCGCATTGCTCGTGAAGAGATTTTTGGTCCAGTAGCCGTTTTGATTCCGTTTAAAGATGAAGCGGATGTGATCAGTATGGCAAACGACAATGATTATGGTTTGGCCTCTTACCTATGGACTCAAGATAACGGCAAAGTGCATCGTATTGCTCGTCAAATTGAAGCGGGCATGTTGTTTGTAAATAGCCAAAACGTACGCGACTTACGTACCCCATTTGGTGGAATGAAGGCGTCCGGTACTGGCCGTGAAGGCGGAACATACAGCTACGAAATATTCTGTGAACCAAAGAATGTGTGTATTAGTATGGGGAGCCATCATATTCCGAAATGGGGTGTATAAAGGTATCTTCCGGTTATTTTTTTGTTGTTTGAAAGAAGAGATACCCTCTTTTTTGGGAGATATAAGTGCCACATTTTATTATTGAATATTCAGCTAATTTAGAAGATCGATTGGATTTCCAGCCATTATTTAAAGCGTTTCATGAGTACGTTGTCTCCACTGGCGCTTTTCCACTTGGTGGTGTTCGTAGTCGAGCGATTCGTTGTGATGATTACCGTATAGCCGATGGAAGAGAAGAGTTTGCATTGGTTAATTTGACGCTAAAAATTGGTCATGGTCGCAGTATGGAATTACGCCAAGAAGTTGCAGAGAATGTCTTCGAGATACTCTGTAATTGGATGAAGCCTATTACGGATACAGGTTATTGCCAAATTTCCTTTGAATTAACTGAACTTCATCCCGTTCTAAAATTTAATAAAAATAATATACACCCACTATTTAAATAGTGGGTCAAATTAAGAGGTTATACCGATGGGTAAGCTAGCATTAGCCGCTAAAATTACGCATGTACCTTCTATGTATCTTTCTGAGTTAGAGGGTCCAAGAAAAGGCACTCGTCAGTCAGCCATAGATGGTCATTATGAAATTGCTCGACGTTGCAAAGAGCTGAATGTCGATACTATTATCGTTTTTGATACTCACTGGTTGGTGAACGCAAATTATCACATTAATTGTGCTGAACACTTTGAAGGTTCGTACACCAGTAATGAGTTACCTCATTTTATTAAGAATATGGACTACGAGGTGGATGGTAACCCTGAATTGGGTAAGATTATCGCACAAGTCTGCAACGAACAGGGTGTAGAGACACTGGCTCATCACGATACGACTTTAGCTCCTGAATACGGCACCTTGGTTCCTATGCGTTATATGAATGCGGATAGGCATTTTAAAGTGATCTCAGTATCGGCTTTGCTAACGGTACACTATTTAAATGACTCAGCGCGTTTTGGTTGGGCATTGAGAGAGGCCATTGAAAAACATTACGATGGTAACGTTGCTATTTTAGCCAGTGGCTCTTTGTCGCACCGTTTTGCCCAAAATGGCAGTGCGCCAGATTTCGCGCATAAAATTTGGAGCCCTTTCTTAGAATCTCTGGATGAATCTGTAGTGAAAATGTGGGAAAACGCAGAATGGAAGACGTTTTGCGAAATGTTACCAGAATACGCGGCTAAAGGTCATGGTGAAGGCTTTATGCATGACACAGCGATGCTGCTCGGTGCTCTGGGTTGGTCTGATTACGATCAGAAAGTAGAAGTGCTAACTCCTTATTTCGGCGCTTCCGGTACTGGACAAATTAACGCTATTTTTCCTGTATCACCTCAAACAGGTGAGGCCGTTCCTAAACCTCAAGCATCGGTTGAGAATGGTACATTTACTTACGGTAAAAGCCGTTTGTAACGTGAATTTTCCTGTAGGAGGTTTTACATGATAGCCGCACCAGAGCTAAAGCATTTTGCAACGTTGAAAGTAGAAATTGATTCACCACAGGAAGTCGGTGTCTCTGTTCATGGAGAGCGTCGAGTCATTCCTATTATTGGTGGTTCAATAGAAGCCGATGGTTGGCAAGGAAAGGTACTGAGAGGCGGTGCCGATTGCCAATTAATTGTTTCCCCAACTCTGTCTCATCTTGATGCTCGTTATGTTGTGGAATTAGAGGACGGTACGCTGATTTATATTCACAATAGAGCGATTCGAGTGGCTTCAGCTGACGCAACAGAAAAGATAAAAGCAGGCATTCCTGTTGACCCTGAGCTTATTTACTTTCGTTGTAATCCAGTATTTGAAACCAGTTCTGAGTCTATGCAATGGATTACAGAGCGTGTTTTTGTCGGGACTGGAATACGTAGACCCGATTTGGTCGAACTGGCGTTATTTGAAGTTTTATAAACGATAAAATATTTTGATTTGATGTTGATCGTAAATAGTTTTATCCTCAATGTTATTTAATTAACATGATAACTAAATTTATAGCAAGAATTGAAATAGTAAGAATAACTATAATAATTTGATAAATTAATTTTGGGAGTTTGGTATGAGTGGATGGATAGAAAAGCATTATCCAGAACCTAATATTTACCGATGGATAGGCGTGACCTTAGAAGGAATTGCTGCAACGGTTCTATTGCTGCTCGTTTTATTGACTTGCTTTGATGTAGCGGGTCGTTATCTGTTTAATAATTCGATTGATGGTGCCGTAGAGTTAACTCAGATTGGTTTGGCTATCATGGTATTTGCGCAAATGCCCGTTATTACATGGCGCGGCAGTCATGTGGTGGTTGACCTTTTAGATCATGTTCTGGGGAATCGTATTGTCAAAATTCTTGGCATTTTCTCTGTTTTTATTATTTCAACGTCGTTTTATTTCTTAGCGGTACGAATTTATCAATTGGCGGAACGCTCTTTACGTCGAGGTGAATTAACCGAATATCTAGGCCTGCCTGCTGGTCATATTGCACAATATATTGCTGTGATGAGCTGGGTGACGGCGGCATGCATGTTGACGTATGGCGCTTATAGAGTGTTTACAGATAAAAACGTCTCACAATCGGTTGGAGAATAACGTGTCAGTTGTATTTATTGGTTTTGCCGTACTGTTATTTTTTATCCTAATTTTACGTATGCCAATTGCCTTTGCGATGGGCATTGTTGGCTTTTTTGGTTTTGCCATTTTGCAAGGGCTAGGATTGGATAATCTATTTTCATTTCGCTGGACGGCGTCGCTTACCTTAGCGTCCAGTCGAGTAATCGAAACGGTTCAAGAATACAGTTTATCTGTTATTCCACTCTTTATCTTAATGGGGAATATTGTTACCCGATCCGGCTTATCCCATGAGTTGTATAATGCCTCCTATGCGTTTCTAGGCCATCGTAAAGGTGGTCTTGCCATGTCGACTGTTTTGGCTTGTGGTGGCTTTTCGGCCATTTGTGGTTCTAGTTTAGCCACCTCAGCAACCATGGCTAAAGTTGCCATGCCTCCAATGCGTAAGTTTGGCTATTCTGATGGCTTGGCGACGGCATCGATCGCGGCAGGAGGCACATTAGGCATATTGATTCCACCAAGTGTGATTCTGGTGATATACGGATTATTAACCGAATCCAGTATTCGTGAATTATTTGCGGCTGGCTTTATTCCTGGAATGTTAGGCATTTTGCTTTACATGGGGGCCGTTCGTTATGTTGTATGGCGAAATCCAGCGGCCGGTCCGGCTGGGGAACGCATGTCTTTTAAAGAAAAAATGATCGCTTTGAGAGGCATTTGGGGTGTTTTAATGCTCTTTACGATCGTGATGGGTGGGATATATCTCGGTATTTTTACACCAACTGAAGCGGCCGGTATTGGTGCCGGTGGTGCACTATTGATTGGCTTTGCTCGTCGTAGCTTGAGTCTTGGTGGTTTATTTGAAACCTTGATTGATACGGCCAGAACGTCAGCCATGTTATTCAGCGTTGTTATCGGTGCATTAATCTTCTCTGATTTTATCAACCGTGCTGGACTGCCTGATGCTTTGTTGAACTTTGTTACCGCTTTAGAGCTTGCACCCATTGTCGTTATTCTTGTCATTCTATGTATTTACATTGTGCTAGGGATGGTGTTTGAAAGCCTTTCTATGTTGCTACTTACGGTGCCGGTTTTTTACCCTTTAGTTGCCAGCTTAGGTTTCGATCTAGTGTGGTTTGGCATTGTCGTTGTGGTTGTGACTGAGATTAGTCTGATAACCCCTCCTGTGGGCATGAATGTGTTTGTCTTAAGCGCGGTTCTGAAGGATGTGAAAGCCGGTACGATTTTTAAAGGGGTTACGCCTTTTTGGTGCGTCGACATTATTAGGCTGCTGATTATTGTATTTGTTTTTCAGGTTTCAATGTTTCTGCCAGAACTTTTGTATAGATAGAACGGAATTACTAAAAGTAATAAGAGTAATAAAATGAGCAGCCATTATAGGGCGATGGTTGTAAAATAATTCATAAGCAATAGGAATATAATAAAAATGATGAATTTTAAAAAAGGCTTAATTTGTGCAACTGCGATTGCGAGTGCTGTCTGTTCCGCGTCAGCCATGTCAGCAGAGACAACCATTCGTGTGGCCACTTGGTTGCCACCAACAAACCCGCAAAATGCGACGGTTTGGCCGATGTGGGAACAATGGGTTGAAGAAGCAACAGAAGGTCGTGTAGACGTTGTTATTGAAAATTATACTGGCCATCCAAAAACCATTTTTGATGCTGTTGAAGACGGTGTTTACGATGCCGGTTTTACCGTAAATGCTTATGTTCCAGGTCGTTTTAAATTAACAGGTGTGGCTGAAATCCCAGGTGAAATCACGGATGCTGAAAATGGTTCTGTGGCACTTTGGAAAACGTATAAAGAGCATTTTGAGTCAGCTGGTGAATACGATGGATTACACTTACTGGCTTTATTTGTTCACGGCCCTGGGCAATTACATACTAAATTTCCAGTAAATTCATTAGATGATTTGAAAGGTAAAAAAATGCGCATTGGTGGCGGTTTGATTAACGACCTTGCGGAACTTCTGGAAGTGACTCCAGTTGGCGCGCCATCTACCAAGTCATATGAAATGATGCAACAAGGTGTTGTTGACGGTACTTTTCTTCCTGCACAAGAGCAGAAGTTCTTTCGTTTATCTGAAATCAGTACAGACTTAACTTTATTTCCTAAAGGCTTATATTCAACGGCGTTTAGTATTGTAATGAATGAAGACGTTTTTGCGGACCTTAGTCAAAAAGACAAAGACGCCATTATGAGTGTTTCCGGTGAAAGGTTATCTCGATTAGCGGGTGCGGCATGGGGTAAAGCCGACGAAAATGGTATTTTAGAAGCGAAAGAACAAGGTGTTAATGTGGTTATTCTTAGTGAAGACGACCAGCGTGTGAAAGATTTGAATAAGTTAGCAGAAGGTCTTGATGACTTTTGGGTGAATTCGGTTGAAGATCGCGATGTTGACGCTGAAGCGGCATTAGCGGCTTTCAGAAAACACGTTGACGAAGGTAAAAAATAACGTTTTAAATATGGGTATGTTCATACCGTTAATGGTTATTAATCGCCTTTAACGTATTTAAAAATCAAAACCCCAATGGCTCGCCATTGGGGTTTTCTTTTGAAACGGGACTCTATTTTTGGTATAAGCCTTTGGTTGTGGCAAAAAGACGAGTGAGCCCAAATAATGACTCAATGTTGGGGGACTCTATTTCAAGTCTTTGAGACAGCTCATAAATGACGCCTAAAATGGAATCAAGCTCGATAGGTGTGCCATTCTCAACATCTTGAAGCATAGACGTTTTGAAGGCGCCCAGCTTTTCCGTGCTTTTATGGCGACTCTCTGGGTCTTCACCGATATGGCAACCGATTTCTTTACCTATAAGAGCCGCTTCATTCATGATGGCAGAGCAATATCTTCGAACAAGGGGGTCTTCTAGGATTTTATCGGCGGTGGCTCCCGTAATCGCACTGACTGGGTTCATGGTCATGTTACCCCAAAGTTTGTACCAAACATCGGATCGAATATTATCCGATTGAGTACAATCAAATCCTGCGCCTGTAAGTGCATCCGCAACGATTTGCACTCTATTGGATTTACCTCCTTCGGGTTCCCCGATAATGAGCGTATTACCCGCTTTATGCTGAATTAATCCAGGTTCTTTTCTAATGGCGGCCGCGTGCACAACTAAACCGATAATATTGTTATAGGGTATGGCGTTGCTGTGCTGTCCTTCGGGATTTACGGATTCAAAAGGTAAGTGAGACTTTTCTTCGAGTTCTCGAAAGAACCACCAAGGTATCCCATTCATCGCTGAAATAACCAAGGTGTTTTTATCTATTAATGGTGCTAACTTGGGTAAAACGGCGGTGAGCGCGGGTGTTTTTAGAGCAATAACCACGATATCTTGAACACCTAGGTCCGCCGCGGAGTCTGAGGCAAAACAAGGCCGTTGAACCAGCTCTCCTGCTTCCTCTAAACGCCACCCATGGGTATTTAGCGCTTGTACACTTTCACCACGAGCTAATGCATTAACGGTAACACCATCCAGTTTGGCCAGACGCGTACCAATAAAGCCTCCTATAGCTCCAACTCCTACAATACATACTTTCATTTTGTCTCCTTGTTAAACACTGTTTTGTCTATATTAATAACATGTTAAGTAATGTTTGGTCAGAGCTAAACACTAAAAAGTATGGTGGCGATCACCATTTTTTATCGAACTCAGGTTTTTTGAAAAAAATTGTCTTGATTTGCTAAGAGTAGACTGTGTTTTTATTGCTACTCAGGGGAGGTCAATCTACATATTAAGGTTGTTAAACAAGGTCGAAACCTAAAATCCGACCTTATTTAATATGCATATTACTTAATGCTTAGTTGAATAGAACCGAGACCTTCGATAGCGCCATTAATCTTATCTCCCTGTACAACAGAACCCACACCATCAGGCGTTCCGGTATAAATTAAGTCGCCTGGTTGTAAGTGATAAAATTTAGATAAATGAGCGATAATTTCTCTTACATTCCAGATTAATAAACCCATATCTGAAGATTGTTTTGTTTCACCATTCACGGCTAATTCAATTTTGCCTTTTGTGATAGCGCCGGTTTTTTCAAAAGGGACGATGGGTGATAAAATGGCCGATTGTTCAAAATCTTTGCCTAAATCCCACGGGCGGCGAGTTTCACGGGCTTTAAGTTGCAAATCTCTTCGTGTCATATCCAAACCACAAGCGTAACCAAAAATGATACTTTCAGCTTGATCTTCGCTCACGTTAAAACCTTCTTCTCCAATGGCGATAACAAATTCCATTTCATAATGGTAGTTTGTTGTTTGTGGTGGGTAATCAATGCTTGAGCCACTTGGCACATAAGCGCTTGAGTCTTTAATAAAGTAAAAAGGTTCTTCAGTTGTTTTATCAACCGACACACCCATTTCAGCCGCATGTGCATGGTAATTACGACCGACACAGAAAATACGGTTGACGGGGAACAAGGTTTCAGAATCAGCAATTTTAGCCAAAACAGGTTCTTTAGCAGGGAATAAAAGCGTAGTAGTCATGATGTTTTCCTTTGATAAAAAATAATTAAAAAATGCCGAGATAACGATGCAGTGGCGCTTCGTCAGCGGTGATAATAAAAGCAGGCTCAGTACTTGATTCGTTCCAGAGTATTATCTCTGTATAGCCAGGTGCGCTTAACGTGTCTTTTTCTGTCCATTGAATGACGTTATTCGTATCAACGGAGAGAGCCCCTTGACCTTCAACAATATGGAACACGCACGCTGTTGTGCGTTTTGGTAGTGATAAGGTTTCGTTAGGACGTAACATCATGGCTCCGAAGCCAATACTTGGGAATAAACTAGCACCGTTTTCAGGGTTCACGTAAGCGATACGTAATGGGCTATTGGGATAATGTTTTGCCATCTCTACAAGACAGTCTCGCGTTTTAGCCCAAGGGTAGCGAAGCATAGGCGAGTCGGTATTTTCTCTTTGGAAACCCAGTTCAGGAACGACCCCTGCGGCACTGTATTCGGCAAACGATTTGTCTCTTTTTAGAGTCTGATTTTGCGCCTTTCCTTCTATTGCCCAAGACCCTTCAAGTTGATAGATCAAAGGTAGGTCTAAAATATCCAACCAAATAATAGGGCCATCACCTTCGTGTTGATGTTCATGCCATTTACCTGAGGGCGTTAAAATTAAATCGCCACGCTCCATGACACAAGGTTCGCCATCGACAATCGTTGTGGCGCCTTCACCTTCAATAATAATGCGTACGGCGTTCGGTGTATGACGATGATTAGGGGCGGTTTCTCCCGGTAGGATTAATTGCAACCCCATGTAAATGCTCGGTGTGGCTTGCATATTTGTCAGACCATGTCCTGGGTTGGCTAAAACCAATACACGGCGTTCCGCTTTTTCCATTGGTGTTAAGTCACCCGCTTCAATTAATAGGGGGCGTAGGTCGTTAAAGTGCCAGTTTAATGTTTGTGTTTTACGACTTGGGACTTTATGGGGCAAAACCGCCCGCATATTTGGCCAAAGTGGTACCAGGTTTAACTCGGTTAACTTGTCACGATAGGATTGAGGTAAATCCTCTAATGTACCTAATGATGTCATTGTCGTTTCCTCGTATATTATGCTCGCCAGTGTTGCTCGGCTAAGCGGTTTAATTGATGAAATCAGGCTGTTGACTGGGCGCCGCTTTTTGAAATTCTGCTTGTTGCTGACAATAGTCATAAATACTTAAAATCTTGGTGAAGGCGGATAAATCACAACCAAAACGTAAGGCATTCGCCACTTGTGGTACCAAACAACAATCAGCCAGCGTTGGATGCGTTCCAAAACAGTAAGTACCGTGACCGTATTCGTTTAATAAACTTTCTAGCGCCGTAAAACTTTCTTGAACCCAATGCTTGTACCATTGCGCTTTTTGTTCCTCAGAAACATCTAATTGTTGTTTTAGGTAAGCTAAAATGCGTAGGTTGTTTACTGGATGCATATCGCAGGCGATTAAATTCGCTACTTCTAAAACTCTGGCTCTGACTAAGGTTTCCGTCGGCAATAAAGGAACGTCTGGGTAGGTTTGTTCTAAATAGTCCAAAATCGCCATTGATTGGGTCAGCTTTTCCCCATCATTGGTAATCAACACAGGCACTCCTTTAGCAGGATTCAACTTTTTATGACTTATCGAAGACTGTTCTCCGATTCGAATATTGACACCATGATGTTGGTAATCGAGCCCTTTTAGCGCTAAGGCGATGCGTACTCGATAGGAGGTAGAACTGTTAAAAAAATTGTATAATTGCATGGTTTTCTCCTATGACTGATTGATGTCATGTGATGGCTGTGAGTTAGGCTTTTTGAGTAGATAAGCCGAAAGAATCAAGGAAGCTAATATGACGACACCGGCTATTTTCGGGATAATAGGCGTGTCGCCTCCTTGTAAATTAGGCAGTAGAAATAACCCGCCGCTTAGAACAAAACTCAGTCTAAAAGGAAGGTTGAGTTTTTTCTTAAAGTAGCCAGCAAAGCCAACAGAAACAGCCCAAACCCCCACTAAAGCGCTCATAACGGTAATCACTATTTGTTCGGTCGTTCCGATTAATAGTAATGATGGCGTGGTGACGAACAAGAAGGGGATAATATAAGCGGTCCATCCTAATCTCATGGAGGTTAGTGCGGTTCTCATCGGGTCGGATTTGGCAATACTGGCCGCAAAGAAAGCACCTATCGCAATGGGTGGTGTCACCATAGACATCATGCCGAGGTAAAAAATAAATAGGTGAGCCGCAATGGGTTCGACGCCCACTTGGATCAGTGACGGTGCAACCAATACAGCGAGCAGCAAATATACGCCTACGGTTGGCATTCCCATGCCTAAGATAATGCATACCGCAGCGGAGATGACCAGTAATAAGAATAGATTCCCTTGGCCCAGTTCAACTAAGAAATAGGTCAAGCCGAAGCCCAATCCTGTAATGTTTAGAATGCCAATAATGAAGCCAGCCGCGGCACCGATCATAATAATATCGACAATGGAGTGTCCCGTTTCCTCTAGGCTTCCCCAAACGTCTTTTATGCCCATACGTTTGCCTTTATATCCCTTTGCAACGCCCACGATAAGTGCTCCAAGAGCGCCCCAGAGAGCCGCTGTTTCAGGACGTTGATTAAAGGTAAATAAGGCTAAAATGACCGCTGCAAAAGGAATAACAAATACCCAGCCGTTTTTAAGTACGGTACTTTTTGCCGGAATCAGCTCAGGGTCAATGGGTAATATTTTTTCTTTTTCGGCTTCAAGATCAACTTGAATATAAAGCGCAGCGTAATACAGAATGGCGGGTACTAATGCGGCTAGTACAACCGCACTGTAGCTAATCTGTAAAAACTCCGCCATTAAAAACGCGACAGCTCCCATAACCGGTGGCATAATTTGCCCACCTGTTGAGGCAACCGTTTCAATCGCGGCCGCTGTGTGAGGCTTGAATCCGCCTTTCTTCATCATTCGAATTGTCACCACACCAGTGGCGACGATATTTGACACCACAACACCTGAAATTGAGCCAAACAAGGCAGACGCAATCGTGGCAATTTTGCCTGAGCCGCCTTTTTTTGTTCCCATCAAAGACAGAGCGACATCGTTAAAGAAGTCCGCGCCTCCAGAGCGAAGTAGCAGTTGTCCAAACAAAATAAAACCGATGACGATGGTCGCCGCGACGTTTAGGGTCAAGCCCAACATGCCATTGGTATCGACACCTAGATAAACAAACAATCGATCTAGGCTTATTTCACGTGTTTGTAGTGGTCCTGACAAATGGCTTCCAAGTAATGCGAATGCCATAAAAAGCATGACCACAATCACCAAAGTGATACCGACTACTCGACGTAACCCTTCTAATACCAAGATAAACAGTACGGCTGAGATCAGTAAGGCATCAGGAGGTAAGTCGAGTTGACGTTCAACGAGGTCGGGGTATTGCACCGCCATGTATAAGCTTGCGCTTAAGCCAATCAATGCGAGTATCGCATTGATTGCACGTTTACTGGTATTGGTTTGTGGCTTAAGGAACACCAGCGCCAAGCTAACACCCAAAACCACCGCGAGGTATTGTTCGGTATAGATGGATATCCCCATCCTACTGAATAGGTCGGCCGCAAAAGCAATGGCCGCCAGAGCGATCAACATCCCTAGGCCGTTGCGTATAACCGACATGATAGCTGGCTCGTGAGTCGCTATTTCATGCGTTGAGGAATCTGCGTTCATTGAAAGCACCTTTAGCTAAAATACATAAAGAGAAACGGGTTTTACCTTATTCTTGCCAAAGGCCTTTTTCTTTGAAGTAACGAATGGCACCTGGGTGGTATTCAATTCCTGGGTAATTTTTATTTGGCACATTGACGGCCAATGATTTAAACCCTGGATAGAGTTTGATGAGCGATTCTTTATTCTCCAAAATGGCTTTAACCATTTGATATACTTGATCTTCAGATACTTTATCGTTAACGATCAGTACGTTATCCCACGTCAGCATTTGTGTTGCTTGTTCAATGCCAACAAGGTGGGGGGCAGGCTGCACGTTTGAGAAATAAAAAGCAGGTCGTATTTTTAACACGGCTTCACGTGCTGCTTGATCGGTTTTAACGGGCAAAAACTTTACACCGCCAACAGAGGCATCGACTTCCGCCACCTTTGGTCCACCAACGGCAAAATAGGTGGCATCAAGACGACCGGATGACAAGTTATCGGCGGCACGAATCAAATCGGGTACGGGTACTTTGCGGACATCGTCCCAAGTAAGACCACCAGTAGCTAACATGGCTTCCATATGAGGGCGCCCTATAGGGAACGCATTCCAGCCGGATGCAACGCGTTTCCCTTTTAAATCAGCAATGCTATCGATATCGGCATCTTTTCGAACAAAAATACCAATAGGCTGGGGGCTGATGCGCAGAGCGACTCTCAAATGAGTGCGTTTTTTGCCTTTGTAATCCGCATCACCTTGTACGGCAACGATGGCATCGTTAACATCATTTATGGCAAATTCAGCTAACCCTTGATTAACCGCATCCATCATGGCGCGGTTACCACTGTAGGGTTGAACCACTAAGTTAATATTTTCTTTTGAGCGGCCAATGTTTGCAATGCCGTTGCTCATGGTGTTCCACACCGAGCCTTGTGGTGGTGAGGCGATAGACAAAATTTGTGCTGACACACTCCCTGATAGAAGAGTGATTGAGCATGCAGTGATAAGGGGTAATAGTGACTTCTTCATAATTCTCTCCAGATAATTTATATTTATTGTTTGCTGGCTAGCTAGGTTTTTCATTGTCGATGCTTAGGCGAAGTACAATGAAAAATTGGTCATTCACGAAATTTCAAAAAGACTTGCCCTTCTTCTATTTTCGTTTCATACGTTTTAATGTCTTCAGTCAGTGGCTCATTCATAGCTTTACCACTTTTAATGCAAAATCGACCTTGATGAAGGGGGCATTCAATTTCGCCATCTTCTAAAAAGCCATCGCTTAGTAATGCCTGACCATGGGTGCAGACGTTATCCGTCGCGAAAACCTCGTCATCTACTTTATAAAGAGCGATTTGATGGCCATTTACATTAACGCCGATCACGTCGTCTTCAGGTACTTCTTCGATGTTGATGGTATCTATCCAGTTGTTGCTCATGGTGAACCTCTTTTTTTATTCTGATGTGTAGGCTTAGGCTTTCTAAATTGGGTAGATCAACGAGTTAAGGATCATCTCGTTATCAAAAATACACAGCCTAGATTCGATCTTAATTCCGTCTTTTGTGATACGAAGTCGATCTATATAGCGCCCGACATTAAAGACCTCGGCCATGCCATCGTTTTTGGTTCGAAAGACGGTGTAATTGGCTTGAGATTCGATCACGCCGTTGTCGCTTTCTTTTACGATTAAAGGCGATGAGACCATATGAAGCTGGTGGTATGGGTCATGAAAAATGGTTTCTGTAATGCCATAAATTCGATCTTTTAACATGCCCTTACTGGTCAAAGACAGTGCCGCCATAGGGAGATTTCGATCATAGTTTTCACGGGCTTGTACTTTATAAACACAGTCTTCAGTAAATAGCTCTAGCCATTGGTCCCAATTGGCTTGATCAACTACGGTGGCGTATTGCTGGTAGAACTGAGTCAGTTTTAGGTAATTCTCATTGGTCATATTGGTCGTTTTCATGCTCATACTCCCATCACTTTGCGCCAGTAGTCATACATGCCTCGGATTAAAGTTTCAGAGACCATGTGATCGGTTTCTTCAATGGCTGTACCGCCAAGTTCGGCGAGTGAGCGATGGAAGGGTTTTTGTTCAAAGCCTTCTTGGGAAAACTCAATTACTTCACCATCATCGGCTGAAACAAATCCTGCAGGGCCAAATAAATTGGCTTGTCGTAGGCGGCGTTCTGTCATCTCAGGGGTGTCGTCTTCGTATCCAAAATGCGTCCAAACAAAGTCGAATGAACCGTATCCATTGGGTTGAATGTGCCTCGTACTGACACTGTTCACTTGTTGTTGCAGGATGACACTTGGGAAGAGTGTCATCATGACGGCGGTAGGGCCGTCCCACCATGATTCGACTTCAACATCTAAGAAGCTTGGGTCATTTAGTTGCATGGACTCTTTGAAGCTTGAAACATTGGTCGTTTGTGTATCTTTTCCACCGGTGCCTCGCGTCGATATCATGGCCGCATGACGAAAATGGTCGTCCATTTTTAATTCCGAGCGGTTATCAGCGCGCCATAAGCCGAAGGTGACAAACCAAGTGTGTAATAAGCCGGGGTGATAGGGGTCTTTTATGTTTTCTTGCATCAGCTTCCAGTTACCAGGAATGCGTTGCTTGTTGTAACCCAAGAGAGTGAGCTTGCGTCCATTAAACATACGGTCAAAGTATCCGAGCATTTTTGGGCCAAGAAAGTCTTCGAAGGATTCTATTTCATGGTCAAAACTGGCAAAAATAACACCGCCTCGTTGAGCCACTTTTAATTTAGTTAATCCATGCTCTGAGGTTTTAAAATCCTTTGGCATGCCGCCTTTCACTTTGCCATCTTGCTTAACACCACGGCGGAATGGCACACCTTGAAGGTTGCCCTCTAGGTCATAATTCCATTGGTGATAAGGGCAGGTGAAGCTTTTTGTATTGCCGTGTTTTTCTCTGCAAAAACGCATGCCTCTATGTGCACAAACGTTTTCGACAACATAGATACTGTCGTCTTCATGACGTACCATGATGACAGAGCGCTCGCCAATAACGGTTCGTTTGAAATCGCCAGAATTGGGGATTTCGGCTTCTAGGCCAACATAACACCAGTGGTTCTTGTAAAAGAGTTTTTCAAGCTCTTGTTTGTGTACTTCTTCACTTGTGTAGGCCCAGAAAGGAATGCGACTGGTGTCTTCATGATCCCAAATAGGTGTGACTGGAATACGCTGTTCCTGACTCATTTTATTCACCTTTTTTGTCTTTATTACTGGCCATTTAGCGATATGGCCGGTTCTTGTTAAAAGTGTTTTGTGATTCGATTGCTTTATACTTTCGTGCTTTTAGACCCCGCTTGGGTAAAAGGCATCAGCATAAATTTGCTCTATATTAGCGCCTCGTTTGGTGCAGGCTAGAGACGCCGCTTCAACCATCGCGGGTGCCCCCGCTAAATAGATGCGCCAGTTTTTAAGGTCGGAATACTGAGATGTAATGGCATCCGTGACCAAACCTTTGAAATAAGAGCTGTTGGGTTCTGTGTGGTCTAATGCAATGGTGTATTGAAAGGTTGGGTGCTCGGCCGCAAGCCGTTCTAAATAATCCAAACCGTATAAATCTTCTTTGGTGCGCGCGCCGAAAACCAAGTGAATATCATTTTTCATCTGAAACTCTAACGCCCCTCTGATAATCGAAATAATCGGGGCCAGCCCTGTTCCTGTTGCGACACACAACATCGGATCAAGATTTTTACGACGTAAATAGGACGCGCCAAGAGGGCCGTTTAATTTGATTGAATCACCAACGTTTATCTGACCATCGAGCTTTGATGTGACGCGGCCGTTTGGCACTAAACGGATGTGAAACTCCAATTCGTTATCTTCCATTATTCCGGCCATGGAGTAGGAACGGGTGCCGTTTTCTTTCCAAAAGGTTAAGTTTGAAAACTGGCCTGGGGAATACTCAAATGCTTTGGTTGTTTTTACTCTAAGTCGACGTACGTCTTTTGACAGTTCGTCATAGGCCGTCACCTGCACTTTTAAGGTTTTGGTTGGATGGGTAATGATTTCATCAGGTTCAGGCACCTCAATAACACAATCTGTTTCGATACGACTTTGACAGGCAAGAACGTATTGGCCATTTTGCGCCAATCGTCCTTCAGCTGCCGCAGGCCCTGAAACGGATCCTTCTACAATTTTACAGCGACACGTGCCACACCTGCCTGACAAGCAGCTGTAGGATATCGCAATGTCATTTTGGATAAAGGCATCTAAAAGTGTGGTGTTAGACGATACCGTAATCGTTTTGTTAGTCGGTCTGATTAGAATTTCCATCGGCGCTCATACTTATTGTTGTTTGATTATTGTTCGATGTGCTCTCTGTACAGTGACTATAAGTCGTGTTTAAATATTCAGATATAAAATAGCTCTGATAGTTATTATTCACGTTGGTGAGATCTCATATGATTCGATTACAAGATATAGATCTGAATTTGCTTATTGTTTTCCAACTAATGTATCGAGAAAGGAAAACGGGTTTAGTTGCTGAACATCTTGGTTTAACTCAGCCAGCCGTTAGTAATGCCTTGGCCAGGTTGAGGTTAGCTTTACATGATGAGCTGTTTGAACGAACGGCTCGTGGCATGAGACCGACCCCTTTTGCAGATAATATTGCCGAGTCTGTTGGTTATGCATTAAGCACACTGCAAGATGGTTTAAATTTTCAAGATCGGTTTGATCCACTGGTAAGTGATCGGTCGTTTTGTATCAATATGACGGATTTAGGTGAGATTTATATGCTACCTAAGCTTATGGCTTATTTGGCTGAACATGCCCCTAATATTTCAGTCAGTACCGTCAGAGACCAAGGACATTCATTAAAAGAGGAGCTGGAAACAGGCAGCGTTGACCTTGCTATAGGCCTTTTACCTCAATTAGAAGCTGGGTTTTATCAGCGTCGGTTATTCGATCAGGACTACGTTTGTTTAATGCGAGAAGGCCACCCTTACTCTAAAGGCAACCTTACGTTAGAGGATTTTTCTAAGTCAGAGCATATTATTATAGAGGCGCAAGATACAGGTCATGGACGGGTCGAAAAACTCTTGTCCAAAACAGGCATTGTTCGTGTGAGCAAGTTGAAATTACCGCACTTTATCTCTGCGCCATATATCGTCTCGAAAACGGATTTGATTGCGACGGTTACGGAGAAGTTAGCCTTGCAGACAGCGGAAAACTTGAAGCTGATTGTAAAGCCTCACCCTGTTGATATTCCACCTGCGCAAATTAACATGTTCTGGCACCGTCGCTTTCATCAAGATACTGGAAATGTTTGGTTTAGAAATTTGATATTTGAGCTTTTTTCAGAATAAAGGTAAATAGGTTCGTTTTTGGCGTTTAACCCCCCTATTTTTTGAGTTAACAGGGGGATTTTAATGAATGTGATACTCAGTTTTTAAAAGAAGGGTCTTGCTTCTCAATAATGCGTTTCATCGCGGCGAATACATCTTCTCCAGCACCAAATCTTGGATCGAAATTAAGTGATTGAGCGGTACATTTTTTACAGATTTCTTCTGAAATTTCACGTACTGGCCCCATAGACATCGATGCCATCTGCACTTCACAAGCGCGATTTATTAACCACATTAAGGAAAACGCTTGAGCTAGAGAGGCACCCATTACCACTGGGCCATGGTTGCGAAGCATAAGTAATGGTTTGTCCCCCGCGCTGTCTAAAATACGTTGGCCTTCTTCTAGGTCTAACGTAATACCTTCAAATTCATGATAAGCGATTTTATCCCATAGTTGAGCGGAGTAGAAGTTGCTGTATGACAGGCCATCTTGTAAACAACAAACGGCAAGCGTTGACGTAGTATGAACGTGCATAACACAGTGGGCATCGTCTACTTTGTCATGAATAGCACTGTGGAAGGTGAACCCAGCTGGGTTAATTGGCCAATCAGAGTGACCGATAATATTACCTTCAAGGTCAACTTTTACTAGGTTGGATGCGGTGACTTCGCTGTAATGAAGCCCAAAAGGATTGATTAGAAAGTGATTATCCTCACCAGGTACACGCAATGAAATGTGATTGTATATGGACTCATCCCATTTCATATGAGCGAAAATACGGTACATGGCGGCCAAGTCAACGCGTGCTTTCCATTCTGCGTCGTTAAAGCGAGTTGGGTGATCATAGTTACGAGTTGTAGAAGACATGATAATACTCTTATTAAGCTGTTTTATGTTTATGAGATAAGGTCTCTATTTAACATGTTAAATAAAATATAGACTATAAAAAACTAAAATTATTATGGTGAAGCTCCATATTTTTTATATAGCCTAGTTGGCGCCTTAAACAGTCGTTGCTTGTTTTTACCTATTGCTCACATGGTCGTATCTCATGTTAAACATATATGTTTTTGACAGCTTGAGCTGAAATTAGTGATAAACCTGTCAAAAAAGTATCTGTATTTTCTGTTTCCGTATTAGAGGTCTTAACTCTAGTCTCCTATAGTTAATTCACTTGGTAATATGTATCCAAGATTTGGTAAGACTATAAAAACAAAATACTCCAAATGGGGAATAACCTATGAATATCTTTGCTAAAAGTACAGTTACCTGTGCTGTTTCCTTCGCTACGGCAATCATGGCAACTCATGCTGCGGCAGCCACAGAGATCACCGTCGCCACAGTAAATAATGGCCACATGATTGAAATGCAAAAACTCACTCCAGAATTTGAAAAGGCACACCCGGATATCAAAGTAAAATGGGTTACTTTGGAAGAAGGTGTACTTCGCCAAAATGTCACACAAGATATTGCCAATAAAAGTGGCCTATATGATGTTATGACTATTGGTATGTATGAGGCACCAATTTGGGCAGAGCGTGATTGGTTACAAGCAATTGACGTGAGTGGTGATTACGATGTAGAAGACATTCTTCCCTCTATTCGCGGCGGCCTGTCTTACAAAGATACTTTGTATGCAGCACCTTTCTATGGTGAAAGTTCGATGGTTATGTACCGCAAAGATCTCGTTAAGAATGCGGGTATGGAAATTAACGATCGTGATAGCTGGGATCACATACGTGATGTAGCGGCGGCAGTACACGATCCTAGCAATGGTGTTTACGGCATGTGTCTTCGTGGTAAAGCTGGCTGGGGCGATAACATGGCCTTTATGTCTACTATGGCCAATTCATTCGGTGCTCGTTGGTTTGATGAAGATTGGAAACCTCAACTTGAATCCGCCGAATGGAAAAGTGCGGTTAATTTCTACGTTGATTTACTCAATAAATATGGGCCTCCAGGTGCCAGTAGTAATAGCTTCAACGAAAACCTGGCGCTGTTCAATGAAGGTAAGTGTGGCATGTGGATTGACGCGACAATTGCGGCTTCATTTGTAACCGATCCCAAACAAAGTAAAGTAGCGGATCAGGTTGGTTTTGCGCAATCGCCATATAAGGTTACTGAGAAAGGCGCCAATTGGCTATGGGCTTGGTCCTTAGCCATTCCTGCTGCGACTAAGAATGCGGATGCAGCGCAAACCTTTATTCGCTGGGCAACGTCTAAAGAATACATAGAGCTAGTTGGAAATAAAAATGGTTGGGCGGCCGTTCCTACAGGTACACGTACTAGTACCTATGAAAACCCTAAATTCCAAGAAGCGGCTGTCTTTGCTGACGCGGAGCTAAAAGCCATTAACTCAGCTAACCCAGCAGACAGTACGCTGAAGCCATCGCCTTATGTTGGTGTGCAGTTTGCGGCCATTCCAGAGTTCCAAGCAATTGGTACAACCACTGGACAGATGGTTTCTGGTGCGTTGGCAGGCAGTATGACTGTTGATCAAGCATTAAAATCAGCAAATACGTCGGCTGATCGTCAAATGCGCCAAGCTGGCTACTACTAGAATGAGTGGCTAAGCGAAATACTCCGGAAGGTTTGGGATTATAGCCTTCCGGAATTCATTGAAGCGTACAGCTTTTTCAAGATTGGGTTGATATAGCTGCCTGCCGATAATTGTTCCTTATAAGAGATACTCACCATGAAGCGTTCTATTACTCGCTTATTAATGGCGCCATCAGTCATTTTACTGTTGGTTTGGATGATAGTTCCGTTATCCATGACCATTTATTTTTCAACCATTCGTTATAACTTACTTTATCCAGGACAAAATAATTTTGTTGGCTTGATGAACTTTGAGTTTTTTATGACGGATCCGGGCTTTTTGCCTGCCATATTTAATACCTTAACTCTTTTATTATCCGTGCTTATCATCACAGTGGTTCTCGGTGTGGCGTTGTCAGCGCTAATCGATAAACCGTTCTTTGGCCGAAGTATTGTTCGTGTTTTGTTAATTTCACCTTTTTTTATCATGCCAACAGTAAATGCGCTGATTTGGAAGAATATGATGATGAATCCTGTGTATGGCGTTTTTGCATGGATCTCTCAATCACTCGGATTTGAGCCGATAGATTGGCTCTCCGACTTTCCCTTGGGGTCCGTCATTATGATGGCCAGTTGGCAGTGGTTACCCTTTGCTATATTGGTTTTTGTTACGGCCTTACAATCGCAAGATACTGAACAAAAAGAAGCCGCAGCAATGGATGGAGCGACTGGCTGGGATATCTTCCGATACCTAACGATTCCTCATCTAGCTCGACCTATTGCAGTTGTCGTGATGATTGAAACCATCTTTTTATTGGCTATATTTGCGGAGATATTTGTCTCTACAGGTGGTGGTCCTGGTTATGATAGTACCAACCTAGCGTATTTAATCTATAACCAAGCTCTACTTCAGTATGATGTTGGTGTGGCATCGGCTGGTGGACTTTTCGCCGTGATTCTCGCAAACATTGTGGCTTTCTTTTTAATCCGTGCCGTTGGCAAGAATTTAACGGTATAAGGTGATTATTATGACGCTTAATCAACAACGTAAATTTAAAACGTTAATCATTGGCTTTTTCTCTTGGTTAGTCGCTTGCTTATTATTTTTTCCGATTTTTTGGATGTTTATTACCTCCTTTAAAACTGAGCTGCAAGCTATTTCAATACCACCAACGCTTTTCTTTGAACCAACACTGGATAATTTCAGTATTGTTCAAGAGCGCAGTGATTATTTGAAACACGCTATGAACTCCGTGGTTACTTCTTTTGGCGCCACCATTATTGCGCTAATTATTGGTGTACCAGCGGCATACTCTATGGCGTTTTCGCCGACAAAAAGAACGAAAGACATTTTGCTCTGGATGCTATCAACCAAAATGTTGCCAGCTGTAGGTGTGCTTGTCCCTATCTATATTTTGTTTAGAGACAATGGGCTTTTGGATTCTCGAATCGGGCTGGTGATTATTTTCACTCTTATGAATCTGCCTATCATCATTTGGATGTTGTTCTCTTACTTTAAAGATTTGCCAAAGGAAATCTTAGAAGCCGCACGAATGGACGGTGCTACCCCATGGGATGAAATGATGAAAGTAGTGCTGCCATTGTCTATCGGTGGTATTTCATCTACTGGTTTATTGTCTATTGTCCTTTGTTGGAATGAAGCCTTTTGGTCACTTAATTTGACGGCCTCCGAAGCGGCACCTTTGACCGCTATGATTGCCTCTTACTCAAGTCCTGAAGGGTTATTCTGGGCCAAGTTATCCGCTGCATCAACGTTAGCTTGTGCACCTATCGTTATATTTGGTTGGTTCTGTCAGAAACAACTTGTCCAAGGCCTTACTTTTGGCGCCGTAAAATAATAATTAGGAATTTACATCATGTCTTATTTAGCCATTACTGAACTACAAAAATACTATGACAGTTACCATGCGTTACGCGGCATTAATTTATCAATAAAAGAAGGTGAGTTTGTTGTCTTTGTTGGTCCATCTGGTTGTGGCAAGTCAACCTTACTAAGAACCATTGCCGGCTTAGAATCCAGTTCCAGTGGTTCGATCAATCTTGATGGTCGAGATATTACAGAGCTTGCTTCGTCAAAACGAGACTTGGCAATGGTTTTCCAGTCTTACGCTCTTTATCCACATATGACTGTGGCGGATAATCTTTCTTTTGCTTTGCGATTAGCGAAAGTACCGGATGAAGAAGTTAAAGAAAAAGTTCGATCTGTATCCGCTTCATTGCAACTTGATCCTTTACTGGAGCGTAAGCCAAAAGAGCTTTCTGGTGGTCAGCGTCAAAGGGTTGCCATTGGCCGTGCGATTGTTCGCCAACCTAAAGTCTTTCTTTTTGATGAACCGTTATCAAATTTAGATGCGGCATTACGTGTACAGATGCGTTTAGAACTGGCTAGATTACACAAAAAGCTTGGTACTACAATGATTTATGTTACTCATGATCAGGTTGAGGCGATGACGTTGGCAGACCGAGTGGTTATTCTTAATGCCGGATCGATTGAGCAAGTGGGGACACCATTAGAGCTATACCGTCAGCCAAACAGCCGTTTTGTGGCTGAATTTATTGGTACGCCTAAAATGAATTTGTTGCCAACTGAAAACATGATTCGTCAAGAAAATGAGTTGGTTTTCCAATTAGGTGATGGTGAAATTCGCTTCCCAACGGCTCGCATCAGTGGCCCTATACCCAGTTCAATTGTTCTTGGTATTCGCCCTGAACACATGAGTTTGTCAGAGGAAAAAGGCGATCTTAATGGGCGCATTGAACTGATTGAACACTTAGGTTCTGAAGCCTACGCACACATTCAGCTTAGCAGTAATCAGACAATTATTGTGAAAGTACCTGCACGCAGTGATATTAAAGATGGTCAGTTAGTTAATATTAATATTGATCGTGATGAAATGATTCTTTTTAACGAAAGTGATCGGGTTATTTCTCTTCTTGCTGAGGAAGTCGAAGATGTCTGATTTTCTCAAAATTGAACGAAACGCTGAGAGAATGTCGACACAGAACTATGTGCGAGATGATATCACAGCCGGTGTCATGCACCTTGGGGTGGGAGCTTTTCATAGAGCGCATCAAGCGGTTTTTTTTGATCGTTTATTAGCACTCCCTGCAGGCAAAGATTGGGGGCTAGTTGGTGTTAATATTCGTTCTCAAGATCGAGTTGGTTTTTCACAATTAGAAAAGCAAAAAGGCGAATACGTGCTTAAGACTATGTCGGCCGATGGTCGAGTTGAGTACGAACATATTCGTTCTATTGTGCGGCTTATCGATGGTTCGACTGTGCCTAACTCAGTCGATGAGTTGATGTCTAATCCTACTATTCAACTGGTGACTTTTACCGTTACTGAGGGTGGATATTATCTAGATGAAAACAAACAGTTAATGCTAGATAATCATTTTATTAAGGAAGATATAGCCTCGGGAAGAAATACGTTATATGCCTTTCTTTATGCTGGATTAAAGCTCCGCAGTGAAACCTCTAACTCTAAGGTTACTTTGCTAAGCTGTGACAATCTTCGTCATAATGGAACGTTATTGAAAACAGGCTTGATTCAATTTCTACAAGCTAAAAATGATTTTGCATTAATCGATTGGGTTGAAGAAAACGTTTCATTCCCTTGTTCCATGGTGGATCGAATCACACCTAAACCAAGTCATCAACATGTCGATGATGTTCAAGCACGTTTTGGCGTAGCGGATGAGATGACTGTCATGGGTGAAGATTTCATTCAATGGGTTATTGAGGACGATTTTGCGGGTGAGAAGCCTTTATTAAATGAAGTCGGTGTTGAATTTGTCTCGGACGTAACTCCATTTGAAGAAGCTAAGATTCGAATACTCAATGCGGGACATACTGTTGTGACTTACCAAGCCGCGTTAAAACAGCTTACGTATTTCGATGAAGCGATGCAGGATGCGCAACTAAAGCAATATTTTACGGATTTTATTAAACAAGATTCGATTCCAGCTATTGGGGAATCAATTGTCGATCTACCCGCTTATTATGACGTGATTGCTCAACGTTTTAGTAACCGTAATATTGGTGATACCGTAGAGCGTATCTGTACAGATGGCTATGCGAAATTTGCTATTTTTGTTTACCCAACATTAGCCGAAATCTATCGTTTAGGAGGAAATCCTTACAAAACGATTGAAGGTATTGCGAGTTGGTTTGTGTTTATCAATAAGGTGGCTAAAGGTAAATTATCGATTACTTATAATGAACCAAATATTGATAAGTTATCGGCTTTTACGGATGACGAAGCCGGAATTAATGCGTTTGTCACAGACCGTTTTTTATGGCAAAAGGTTCCAGAAGAGTATCCGAAATTTACTCAGGATCTAACAAACGCGATTAAAAACGCCCTATAAGAAACACCATACAAAATGAGAGACTACCTATAGATTTTGGTTAATCATACTAGGTAGTAAACGTATGTTTTGCAGAGAATAAAGGATCATAGTATGCAGAAAAGTAATCAAGATTTAACAAATAAAGTCGCCCTTATCACTGGTGCCGCAGGCGGTATTGGATTGGCTATTGCCGAGACCTACTTGGCAAACGGTGCTCAGGTCATGTTAACGGATTATCCGCAAAAACGACCTGACTCCCTGTCTAAACTAGTAGAAAAATACCCAGATCAAGCGTTGTATATCGGATGTGATGTTTGTGACCCTAACGGAGTGGATCAGTTAATATCAGAGACTTTGAACGCATTTCAAAAAATTGACATTCTTGTGAATAATGCGGCTGTTTTTGATTTGGCGCCTCTTCTAGACGCGACAGAGGACAGTTTTGACCGTCTTTTTAGTATCAATGTAAAGGCGTTGTTTTTTATAATGCAAAAAGTCGCAAAGAAAATGATTGAATTAGGTGTCCAGGGGCGAATCATTAATATGGCATCACAAGCGGGTCGTCGTGGCGAGGCTTTAGTGTCGCATTATTGTGCTACCAAAGCGGCTGTTATTAGCTATACTCAATCTGCCGCGTTAGCCTTTGCTGAGCATAACATTACTGTAAATGCGATCTCACCGGGTGTCATTGATACGCCTATGTGGGCTGAAGTGGACGCCTTGTTTGCAAAATATGAACACTTGCCACTAGGAGAAAAGAAAATAGCTGTTGGTAAGGCTGTTCCGTTAGGCTATATGGGGCAACCAGAAGAGATTGCCTCAGTTGCTTTATTTTTGGCTTCTGATGGGGCTAGCTACATTACCGCACAAACTTATAATGTAGATGGTGGTAATGTTATGAGTTAACAACGGCCTTTTTTTGTTGTTTTCTTTTTTTAGGGGGGACGTTTCGTTCTCTGAATATTTTAGGAATCACAATGTCCATTACAAAAAACAAAACACCTGAATATGAAATCCTTGGTGATACTATTGACACTATTCGCTATCTAGAGCATGGTTTTCCTAGCGATTTGGTTCGTTGGCATGCTCACGATGATTATGAATTGCATTTAATAGTATCAACCAAAGGCAAAGTGTTTGTAGGCGACTATATTGGTTCATTCTCTCCTGGACAGATTATATTAGTAGGGCCTAGATTACCTCATAATTGGGTGTGTCAAAACGATCAAGATCCAGTTGAAGTGCGTGATATGGCCATTCGTTTTGATCATCAATCCTTCTCTGAAGGTATGAAAATAATACCTGAATTCTCAGAATTACTTCCCCTTTTAGCAAAAGCGAAATCTGGTATAGAGTTTCTTAATCTTGATTTGAATGAACTGATTAGACGATTTCAAGAAATACGTGATGCACAAGGATTAAGTAAATTATTGCTTACCTTGTCTTTATTACATACTTTAGCGAACTGTCAAAACTATCGGTTACTTTCAACTGTTCAGATAGATCAAAAAACGAGTGAAGTTCAGCAGCGTAAAATCAATACCGTTGTTGATTACGTCTCTCAAAATTTTAATGATGACATTAGTTTGTCTAATGCTGCGAATCTTATCGGTATGTCGGATAGCCATTTTTCCCGCTTTTTTAAAAAGGCAACCGGTAACCGTTTTATTGAATTTGTGAATCGTGTGCGTATCAGCAGAGCCTGCAACCTGCTTGCAGAAACGGATTCTCAAGTGGCGACTATTTGCTTTCAAGTGGGCTTTAACAATATTGCTAATTTTAATCGTCGATTCCATGAGTTAAAAGGTGTTACCCCAAGAGAGTTTCGGGTGCAACAATCGAATAATAATGAAATGAAAATTGCAACTATTCTTTAAGATATCCTTTTCTTCTATACTAATGAAACAGACTGGTCTTTTTTACCTTTTGATACACTTTACCCCTAACCCTATTCTTAAGCTCCTAGATGAAAGTCAATTTATATCATTACTTTCTAATAAAAGTCATATTCCATTAAAGGCTTTGAATACAAGGCCGATTACATCTTACTAGAGATATTTTTTTAATGTTTGTCATAACGCATATGGTATAACATTGATAGCAACATATTCAGTTATCACTTTTTTTATACTAATATTCAACATGTTTTTGATGGTGTTATGATTTGGGCAAAGTGACGTCGTCTTGTGTAACAAAAATAACTTTATATAGAAAAACCATTTAATGGTTTTCTACCTTGTGATAGGCAAATAAGGAATGATTTAATGAGTTTAAATCAATTATTTGATCCGGCGGAGCATGATGAAATTGTGATGGATTGCTTCCTACAAATGTGGAAGCATTCGGCTGATCTCATGTTCATCATGGCGTTAGAAGAGGATGGTACTTTTTCTTTATTTGATAATAACCCCGCCTCCCGAAAGGTAATGGGTTTGGATGAGTCAGTAAATGTTCATCGTCTTGATATCATGCCTATGTTTGGTGAAAATGTTGCGAATGAGCTTTATCAAACCTACAGAGAAGTGATTCAGAATAAGACGCCTATTTCTAAAGAACAACAAAATATTCGAATGGATGGGTCGAGTATTTATTTTGATACATTGTTTGTTCCCATATTTAACAATAAAGGTGAGCCTCGGTTTGTTTGTGGTGTCACTCGGGATATCTCAAAAATCAAAGAAGCGGAAAAGGTTGCGATAAAAGCGAATGAAAAATTAAAAGAATACAGTTATGCATTAGAAGAGATAAATCAGAATTTAGATGCAAAAGTAAAAGAGAGAACGCTTGAGTTAGAGAAATCGAAGAAAGTTGCAGAAGAAGCTCTGATGGCCAAGTCGTCTTTTGTAGCAAGAATGAGTCATGAAATTAGAACGCCTATTAACGCTGTTATCGGGTTAAGTGATCTTATTCTGAAAACGAACCTAGATCGTTACCAGGAAGATTTCATACGAAAAATTTTAGATTCTGGTGAGGTTCTATTAGATATTGTTAATGATGTTCTCGACTTCTCAAAGATGGAAGCGGGAAAATTAGTTATTGAAAAAATTGCTTTTTCCGTAGAAAAGACCGTTCATAGAGTTATAAATATGAATGCGATAAAAGCGAGTGAAAAGACGCTAGAGCTCATTTGTCATATTGACCCAAAAGTGCCAGCAATACTTATTGGTGATCCTCTCAGAATACAGCAGATTTTAGTGAACTTGATTAGTAATGCTATTAAATTTACTGAGAAAGGCCAAGTATGCTTAACCGTAAAGTGCGAAGAACGTACGTTTCAAGAAGTCATCTTGATTTTTTATGTCTCTGATACAGGTATTGGTATATCTAAAGAACAGAGTTGTCATTTATTCCAATCTTTTAATCAAGCGGATACCAGCATTACTCGTAAGTATGGTGGGACTGGTCTGGGGTTGTCTATTTCCAATCAACTTTGTGAATTAATGGGTGGGAACATTCATTTGGAAAGTGAACTGGGAAAAGGAACGACATTTACCGTCTCTCTGCCTTTGAGTACTCACCTTCAACAAGTATCTCAAGAAAGAAGACGTAAGCCTTTTCGCCATGTAGCAAGGGTCCCTGACTTGTCAAAATTTCGTGTCCTAGTCGTGGATGATCACCTCATCAATACGCATGTAGCAATAGGGTATCTAGAAGAGACTGGGGTGGCCATTGACACAGCAACAAATGGATTGGCGGCTCTAAGTAAAATTGAAAATACGCAATACGATTTGATTCTTTTAGACATACAAATGCCTGAAATGGATGGCTTTACGGTTGCAAAAAAAGTGAGAAACGAACTAAGGCTTGAAAATGTGCCTATTATTGCAATGACGGCTCATGTTAATGAAGAAGCCATTGAAACCTCTTACCTCAACGGCATGAATGATCATATTGGCAAACCGATCGACAAACGGGTTTTGTATGAAAAACTACACCATCACCTTTTATCGCGTAGTAATCATGACCTTAATTTCACACCGCCCTCAGTAGAGGCCAGAATTAAGTTGGCTCAATATCCTCTTGATAAAGTCGATGAAAGAGATACTACCATTTTATCGGATATGTCCTTAATAGAATGGTTCGATGTCGAACGGGGCGTTCAAAATATGGGGAACATGCCTTTGCTATACCTCGATGTTGTCCACTTTTTTTTCAAGCAATATAATCAACAACTGGATGCACTTTTTAAACTTAAAATGGCTAAGGACAAGCATGAAATTTTAGAGTTTGCGCATGCACTTAAATCTGGCTCTGCTTATGTTGGTGCCTTCGAGCTTTCATTCAGCTGTGCTAAATTAGAAGATGAAATACGAAATAATAGTGGATCAGATGCCTTTTTTATAGCCGTTTTGTACTCCCTTCAAAGGCATATAGAAGGATTAAGATCTGTATTTCCTGAAGGGCCGAGTCTAAACGTAATAGATAAATCTGATTGTATTGAGTCAAATTCCCTACAGATTCAAAAGGTGTTAGTTCAACTCTTACCACTGTTAAAAAACTCCGATTTTGCCGCCGAACATTATTTCGATACGTTACATTCATTGGTTGCTAATACCGAGTATGTAAGCCAAGTAGGTGAGCTTGTTTGGAATGTGGAGGAAGTTGAGTACGAAAGAGCGGCCATTATTGCTCAAGATTTGCTAGATAAAATGCAAGGTATCGATCCATGATTGAAACGCAACGGGTCCTAGTAATTGATGATGAAAAAATTAATCTAAAAATTATAGGCGATATTTTACGCAATGATGTGAATGTGACACTGGCAAAAAGTGGTGCACAAGGGATAAGAAAAGCCATTGAGGTAAAGCCTGATTTAATTTTACTTGATATCCTAATGCCTGATATGGATGGATTTGAAACTATGGAAGTTTTAAGCCGTGATGTCAGAACGTGTGCTATCCCAGTTATCTTTATTACGGCTTTAAATGATGCCATGCATGAAGAAAAAGGATTGTTGCTAGGCGCAAGTGATTACATTCATAAACCGTTTAATACTGAAATTATAAAAGCCAGAATTAATTTACACTTACAATTGGCTAAGCAAAGACGAATGTTAGAGTACCTTGCCAATATAGACCCTTTAACATCACTGGCCAACAGAAGAAAGTATCAAGAAAAACTGCAAAAAAAGTGGGACGAGGCCCTAGTTGCAAAATCCCCTCTTTCTTTGGTCGTGATAGACATAGATGATTTTAAAAAATTTAATGACCAGCATGGGCATGCTGAAGGCGATAAGGTGTTACAGCGAGTGGCTAAAGTCTTGTCGAATCATTTTGAGCGGCCTGTCGATCTGGTTGCACGATATGGAGGAGAAGAGTTTGTTGTATTATTGCCGGAGTGTGATAAAGAATACGCAATGGAAGTGGTTACTGAATGTGTAAAGGACGTTTCTGAGTTGCCGCATACTATCAATAAAGACAAAAAATGTAACACAGTCACCATAAGTGCTGGCGGAGTGACTTATATTCCAAGATTGAGTGATGATGTTGGTAGCCTATTTAGCGCCGCTGATAAGATGCTGTATCTGTCAAAGAAAAAGGGTAAAAATTGTGTGCTATGGTTTGAAGGCGATTTGCTTAACTCAGCGTAAACTCTATAGCATGCCAAGGATTATTACTTTTTGTATTAAGGAGTTATCCATCTTGTGTTTGCTAGTTGGAGCGTTGGAATTAGAGGGTATCCGTATTAAGGAGTCTGCATTATTCAAACTGCTTTTCGGATGATCGTTTTTTAAATTCAATTGGGTTATCTATATCACTAATTTGACTAATGTGAATTGGTTGTCCTTTTTCATTCAAAATCACCAAACCAATACCTGAATGATTCACCAGCCGTTCACCCTTTGATGCATTGCTGGGTTTTCTCGCTGAAACCCACATTCCTCTTCTTTTTGTAAACCAATTCAAAGGCGACCAAGGTGCATAAAGCCAGCGATTTAATCGATCAAACCAGTTGAGTAATGTGGTTGGGAATTCGTTTTTAATGCCACTGCTGGTGATTTGCCAAATATTAGGGCTGTTTTTGCGACCTTTTAGAGTAATGTCGTAGACAAAGGAGTAGTGAACATCACCGGATAAAATAACGAAGTTGTGTGGTGTTTTTGGGTGTCTAAATAGATTCATCAAGGCATAGGCGGAACCAGGATGAGCCATCCAGTTTTCTGCATCCACCATCAATGGGTGACCAAACCAAGTGAAAACCCTCTGTACAGTTTCAATAAGTTTAACGCCAAAAATAGGCGCAGGAGAAACGAGTATAACGGCGTTTTGATTATTGATCAGAGTGTGTTGTAAATCAGTAAGTGCCTCCCAATCCATTAACCCAGATGGGCGGTTCGGTTTGTTTTCAGAGACCCATCTGCGAGTTCGAGTATCCAGTACGACTAATGGCGGAGAAGTAGACCATTCATAATGCCAATTATCAAAATTGAGTAACTCCGTTATAACGTTATCATGCCGTTTTTGTGTATTATCATTAAAAAGAGCGTCGAGCGCATTCATTTTGGTATCATCAAATGCACTTGGTTTATTCCCCCATCCTTGAAACAGTAAATACGCGATGAGGGCATTGCCTATTATTCGTCTAGAAAGTGGATTTTCATAAGCTGATTCTTCCCAAGCTAAATTCAGGTTCCAATCGTCAGTTACATCATGGTCATCAAATATCATGGCGGTTGGAAGATGAGCCATTGCCCTTTGTACTTTGAATAGGTCTGCTTTGAAATTTAAAATAATGGCTTTTTCTTTATCATAAAGCGCTTTCTCTTCTGCGGACACTATTTGTTGAGGGCATTCTAAAGTGACAAAACGCCAACATGTAGGGGACCAAACCAGTAAGTACATGGCGATCATTTCACTTAAGGTCATTAAGTGATTATCGGCTGTATCAGATGTAAAAACGGGTTTTTTTACGCCGCCAAAAAACTGCTTACGTAGGTCTTTGGTTTTTTTAGAATGAGGTAAAAGTTCCTGTCTTTTGTAATAGTAAGCTTTATTAGAATGAAGTTCTGAATCGTCTGACAGGTCAGATCCTTCTAGCTGTTCACTAGACAACCCCAGTGCTTCAATAACTTGATGTACTGCATGCAACATTGGTCCAGCCACATCATCCGCATAAATTTGATCCCCTGACAAAATAAGCAACGAAGGCCAATCATTAACGGTTGACGATGCCAGCAAATCATCTACTATTTTTAGTCCATCGGTATTGTGATGACTATTGAAATGCGGCTTACGGCATGATCCATGTAATAGTTTTGATACTGTATTTTGTAAAATAAAGCCAAAGGCATTTTTGTTTTGGTAATACAAATCGGAAGCCCAGTCAGACATGGCATAGATCTTACTGGATGGTGTTTCTTGCAAACTAATATTGTAATTAATCCAAGTGTCGTAAGGTAAAGAGTCTTTTGGAATAATGTGGATGAAATGTAAGAAAAGATGTTTTCCTAGGCGCATACACCTTTGTGTAACGTGCAGTGCTTTATTCTCAGCAGACAGCTCAGCCTCTTTGTACTTTAAAGAACAGGTAGGGGTGAATGCGATACTGGTAGCGAGCCATAAAGTGACTTCATTTGATGTTGTTTTTCGCAGTATGGGGCCAGCGATTACAGGTGGGAGCGAATGTGGGTTGGTATCGTCTGTAGTTAGCATTCTTTACTCTAAGGTAATGCGTTTTCGAGCAGTTCTCTTCCAAGAACACGTTTAAACAGTTTTATCAGCTTTATATTGTTATAAAACTCATGGGCTAAGCAACCATTTACGATTAAATCAAGCCACTCATCTGTCCCCGGCCTCTTCACATGGGACCTTAATGTTCCTTCTTGAGTAAAGCCTAAGTGAAGAGTGTTATTTTGACTACTCATATTATCTGAGTAAACATAGCTATACACTTTAAAAAGCCCAGCTTGTTTAAACGCAAATTCTAGCACAAGAAGAGTCGCTTCCAGAGACTGCCATCCATTTCCTTTATCTGGAAAACCAATAAGAAGTTCCGCTCTGGAATTTAAAAAATTAATATCTACCAAGGAAGCGAGTCCTACTGGCTGAGCGTCTTGCTCAATAATCCATTCTATTTTATTTGTTTCTAACGGACTTTTCTGTGAAAGGGCGATGCTTTCATTTACCGCTTCAACAGAGGTTTTATGGAACATGTTGTATTTATTTCTAAAGACATCATTATTTCTTATCTTTAGTAAATAATCGAAGTGATCGTCTGATACCCTAGCTAACGTTAGTCGCTTTCCGATTAAGGGCGTATTCCATAATGCCGGCAGCTTTAGAAGGTTTGTTTGGATATCTGACCTTAAACTCTGATGAGATTTTGGTGTATAGGATAGCGCTCGTTTAAAAACATTATAGGCTTTATCATTTTGCTTCTGGGCTAAAAAAGAGCGCGCTAGGGCCATATAGGTTGTTGGGTCTTTTGGGGATGTTTTGCACGCTTCAAGGGCATAACGTTGAGCTTCCTCTACTTCACTCGACTGCAATAACATGGTCGATAAAATCGTTTTGTAGAGTGAGTTATTATGGTCTAAATTAAGTGCTTTTTTTAACTCTAAAATGGCTTTTGGAAGGTTGTTTTCTGTGCCTTTTCCATAAGCGATGAGAATGCTATTAGCGTAAAAACTATGAGCGATCATGTTTTCTCGATCAATATTGTCGAGCGCCTCTGATAAATCAGCCCAGTTTTCGTTTAGTATTAAAATGTCGATGGCGGTTGGTTGCATAATGACCTAGGTCTCAGGTTTAAAATCATACTCATTGAACGGTCTTCCTTTCTTAATACTAACGGTAAAATTCCGGCTAGGAAACAGATAGAGTACCAAGGGAATCTTTACTTTTTTATTACTTTTACATTCTTAAAAGCTGATGGGTTTATGGTATCTTACTGACTGTATGTGTTTAATCTGTTCAAGAGCGACAATATGCTAACGTCAATCACAAAAAAATATCGAAAAATACTTCGGGAAAAAGCAATTTCGAGGGCCAAGACTCGAATTGTACTCGCAGGGAGAAAAGCGGAAGAGATGAGTGAGGAAGATCTTGAAGTTGTCGTTCAAGAAGAGGAGCAGAAAATAAAATCTGAAGTGAAGGAGAAAGGGCTTTTAGCTGTTCTTGCTCTACTCGGGATCAGTCTTTTTGGTTAGTTTATGATGAATCAAATTTTCCGCCTTACCTTTGTTACTTTTGTTTGGAAAAAATATAAGCGTGTCATTATTTCTTTAGTCGCTTTGCTCTTTTCCCTGTGGATGATTGAACAAATCCATCAGGATTTTGTTCAATACAGCCAATTAAACAATGATACAAGCTATCTTGCTGTGTCGTTTATTATCAAATGGGTTGTATTTCTGCTGGCAGCGGGACTGTTCATTTTTGTTAATACTATTCTCAAAACTAAAACGTCACCGTCAAAAAAACCTTCTCAGATTAGGTCCAAAAAACGATTCTTTTACAAAACATCTTCTCCAGACAAAACGTCATTAAGCAAGGCCGCTGACGACTCATCAAAGCCACAATCTGATCCGTTTGATGCAATTCGTAGTAAAACTAAACTAAGATCTAAGGCGGATCTCGTTCTAGAACCAGATAAAAAGAAACAATAACTTAATGCTTTTAGATTCTCTGTTAATTTCATTATTTATATTTTTACTTGTTTCTATTAGATGATTTATTGTAATTCGTAAGATGATTTTTAGCTGTGTTATTATTAATTTTAGGTCTTCAAATTTACTATGTTAATTAAAATTCTTTAATTGATTTTGAGATTATTTTGTTTAAAGTAATGATGTAAAAATAATTAAATCGAATTGTCTAAAGGCGTTGTTAATTTTTGACTGTAAGTGTACTTTTTTAATCCTCATTATGAGATGCTTTGTATTATGATGACTGGCTTAAAAAATTATTATAAAAATTGATATGAGGCGATGAAAATGAATACTATTTTAGACTTTTTCTCTAGCTGTACTCTAAGGCGTTATTTTTAATGAGTGAGACATTAAATAGTATACTAAACAAGCACTTATTGGATAAGGGATTAGGTGATCGAACGGCATTTATAGAAGAATTACGTGCCTATATAGATGATTTAGAGAAACAAAATGGCTTTCTAAAAAACTCTCTTGAGTTGACAACAACTGAATTGGTCCAACGGTATGAGCGGTTAGAACTCAGTAATCACTTATTTGAAGCCACATTTAATGCGGCTAGAGACGCCATGTTGGTGACGGAAATTGGCAGTGATACTTTTATTTTTAATGATGAATTTAAAAATGTGTGGTGTTTACCTGAAGAATGGGCTGGTGAAATCGATCAGGTCAGTTGTGTTGAGCATATTTTAGCATTAGTTCTTGATCCTGATGGTTTTACAAGTAAAGTTCTTGAAGATGCGTCATCTTCAGAGAATCGTTCTGGGGTATTAGAGTTAAAAGATGGCCGGTTGTTAGAATATGAATGTAGAATTCGATATTTTCAGGGAGAGAATATCGGTCGCTTATATTGCATTAATGACATAACCCAATTGGTAAAAAGTCAGAAGGTCCTTGAACAATCTCAACATGATTTATTGCAGGCCCACAAGTTGTCTCAAATGGGGGCTTGGTCATTAGACCTAACCACTAATACGATAACCCTTTCTAAAGGTCTACTTACTTTATTTGGTTTGCCGAGTGATGATTCTCATTGGAGTATTGAGCGGTATTTATCCTGTATCCCTGAAAATGAAAGAGAAAAAGTCGATAAATCCATTTCTAATTCACTATCCTACAAAAGTGTTTTTCAGGTAGAGCACCGATTTATCACTCCGAGAGGGAAAGAGCATTACGTTAGTGTTCAAGGCGGCTTTGAGAAAAAAACACAACATATGCCGCCACGATTGCTAGGTTTGCTTAAAGACATCACCAAAGACAAAGACTCGATAAACCGAATTAAGCTATCTTCACAATTTTTCCATTCATCTTTTCAAGGGAATATTTTGATGGATAGAAATCACAATGTGCTGGATTTTAATACGGCTGCAGCCGAGATATTAGACCTTGAAGAAAGGGCTTTTTCAGAAAATGTAAACAGTCGTTTATCTTCAGTTTTTACCCATGAGCTGTCTAACAACGAAATATGGATGAGGGTGTACTCAGATCAAAAATGGTCAGGAGAAGTAAATTTTCAGGATGAGCGCCTTTTGGGAAAAACTTTATGGCTTTCATTAGAGGCTTATTTTGATGATGAAGGGGTATTAACCAATTATCTTGTTATTTTTAGTGACATATCAGAGTCTAAAAAAGCTCAAGTACAATTAAAACAATTAGCCTACTACGATGCTCAAACATTGCTGCCGAATCGAACTCGCTTTGAACAGTATTTGATCAGTAAATTAGATAGAGCGCAAACGTTACCGGCGCCGATTGTATTAATATACCTTGATCTTGATCGCTTTAAATACGTCAATGACTCTCTGGGTCATGATGTTGGTGATGAGCTGCTTGTCAATGTGGCTAGAAGATTAAAAGATGAAACTCAAAATCAATCAATGGTTGCGCGTCAAGGCGGAGATGAGTTCGTTATCGTTCTAGAAGGCGATGTCTCACGGCCAGTTATCGAGAAAAAGGCTCAAGGGATTATTGACGCCTTATCTCTGCCATTTAATTTACAGGGCCATCAAGTCTTCGTCGGTGCGAGTATGGGGATTGTAAATTTGCCAGAACACGCATCAGATTGTGTTACCGCCATGAAATATGCGGATATAGCTTTATATAAAGCGAAAAATGCGGGTAAAGGGTGTTATCGTTTTTGG
This sequence comes from Marinomonas algicola, assembly GCF_014805825.1. Classification (NCBI taxonomy): domain Bacteria; kingdom Pseudomonadati; phylum Pseudomonadota; class Gammaproteobacteria; order Oceanospirillales; family Oceanospirillaceae; genus Marinomonas; species Marinomonas algicola. The sequence goes on along the minus strand of NZ_CP061941.1, from coordinate 2,757,024 downwards.
CATAATGAATTTTTAAAAGAGGCGACACCAGACAGAATGTTAATTGAATCTCTTCTCAGGGAAGGGATTAAGAAGGATCAATTGGTTTTATTCTATCAGCCCATTGTTGATGCGAGTACTGGCAACATTCGCAGCCTTGAAGCTTTGGTTCGTTGGAATCATCCAGAAAAAGGCATGATACCTCCAGATGACTTTATACCCATTGCAGAAGAAACAAACCTAATACAGTATCTTGATGATTGGGTGATACATGAAGTTGCTAGACAGCAAAAAGAATGGAAGCGAAAAGGACTGCGCTTGTGCCCCGTTTCAATCAATATTTCGGCATCCCATATCAGCCTCCCCAGTTTATTGCGAACGTTTGAAGCGCTCATGCAAGAGCAGCCTTATTTAGTCAATTTGTTGCAAGTTGAGGTTACCGAGACGGCCATGATGATGGACCCTGACAACGCTACTTTGGTGCTAAATCAATTGTTTAGAATGGGCGTCACGTCCTCTATCGATGACTTTGGTTCAGGTTATACCTCTTTGGGGTATTTGAAAAAGTTAAATGCCGATGTATTGAAAATTGATCGATCTTTTATTGATGGTATTACGACTGATAATTTTGACCACGATGTTGCAAAAGCAATCATTGCATTAGCTGTCAGTATGTCGATGAAGGTTGTGGCTGAAGGTGTTGAAAATCAAGCGCAATGGTCAATGTTAAAAGAGTTTGGCTGCGATTACTTGCAAGGTTATTATTTTTATCGGCCGATGGTAAGTGATAAGGTTTATGAGTTACTAAAAAGAAATCAGGACAAGGAAGTGTAATAACAAGCAAGCTCAACAAGATCGATGAGCTTGCTTCCATAAAAAGACTATCCGTCGGCGTTAATTTTTTGAATGAGTTCTATTAACACCGAGTCGGCTTTATCGTTGTCAACCTGACACGTCCCCGCATTTAAATGGCCTCCACCATCGTATTGTAAGCAAAGCTCACCAACATTTGTATTGGAAGAACGGTTTAAGATAGATTTGCCAATGGCGTAAACCGTATTTTGCTGTTTTAACCCCCACATTTTATGAATGGAGATATTGCAGTCGGGATACATGGCATAAATGACAAAACGATTCGTTGCGTAAATAGTCTCTTCCTGTGTAAGGTCTAAGACAATTAGGTTCTTATGCCGTGTTGCACAACGAGCAATTTGCTCTTTTGCTAACACATTATGTTTGTTATAAAGCTCTACACGTTCAGCGACATCGTCTAATTGCAAGATCTCTTTGATGTCCATGTCTTTACAACAATCAATTAAATGCATCATTAATTGATAGTTTGATACCTTGAACTCTCTAAAGCGACCGAGGCCGGTTCTGGCATCCATAATAAAGTTCATTAATACCCAATCAGTGGGGTTTAATACTTCCTCTTCAGAAAATTGGGCGGCGTCCCCTTTATCTACCGCATCCATCATGTCCGTAGAAATATTAGGGAACCGTTCTAGTCCGCCGTAATAATCATAGACAACTCTGGCCGCTGATGGGGCATTAGGGTCTATTACATGATTTGATATATTTTTATCATTACGAACCGTTTCACTTAAATGGTGATCAAATGCAATGTGACAACCTGGCACATAAGGTAAGTTAGTTGTAATGTCGTTTGAAGTAATGTTTATTTTACCATCTTGCATGTCTTTCGGATGAACGAATAAAATGTCATCAATTAAATCAAGGTCTTTCAAAAGGACAGCGCAAACAAGGCCATCGAAATCACTGCGGGTTACCAGTCTAAATTTGGAGTCAGTCATAGTTTTTCCAAGATTAAATTTATTATGTAGTATTGTCATGCATCAGATTTTACTCTGTCATGCGATCAAAAATAAAATGTTGTAATGATTTTACCTGTTTTGACCAAATTTTGTAGCCTCGTGTATTGAGATGCAACAAATCATCTTCAAATAAATTGGTTTTTATCGTGCCCGAGCGATCTAAAAGCAATGAAAATAAGTCTAAATATTCCGTGTTTGGTCTTGTTTTTGCCAATCTTCTTAAGCCCTCATTGGTTTTGGTTATGGTGTCGTATTGTGGTGATCGTGATAAACTCGGTTTTATACTAATAATGGTGACTGGGATATGTGGCAAGTGAGAGTCTATTTTCTGCAATAATTCAATGTAAAGTTCTAATACTCGGTTACTGCTATGTAAGTTACCAATGTCATTATCGCCAGCGTATAGCACGATAGAACGGGGTTTTTGAGGCAGTACAATTCGTTCAAAATAGTAAACGCAAGCTTCAAGCGTTGCGGCTGAGAAACCTAGATTAACAATATCATTACGCCCAAGCTGAGAAGACAGATCGGGCCAATTACGTATGGTAGTTGAACCATAAAATGCCACTGGATTAGCATCATCTGGATTTTTTGATAAGCGGAATTCCAGTTCACGTACATCTGACTCAAACTCAACTTCTAATTGATTTAGTTTTTTGACATTTGAGCGATACCCTTCTTGAGAGCTTAAATCTGGTGTTGTGCTGATCTCTGCTGCCAGTTGAATCGCTTCTTCTACGTAGCCTCTAAAGGTGGTTTTATAGTCTTGAACAAAGGTCTGCACGGCATCAGGCTTGGTTATATCAATACTACTTGAAAGCTTAAATGCAGGTTTAATGACGACAGAATAGACAGTGTGATCCACTCTTTTATCAAAGTGTGCAACGGCAATGGGGACGATCCAAGGCTCTTCCGTTCCCATTGAGGCCGCAAGCTCGAAAATGGATGAACGCATTTCGCCAGGTGATTCATCCGTACTAAAGGATCGTCCTTCAGGGGCAATGAGCAAAGGTGTATTGGATTTTATCACGGCTTGACCGGCTTGAAGGAAGAGTTGGTTTAGTTCCTCATCTGAGTCCAATGACTCCCATGAATTGACAAACAAATTACCAAAGCGTTTGTAATAATCATCTCTCCAGAGTTCATTTTTTTGACTTCTTCTGACCACTCTAACACCCGCCACCCCATATTGTTTATCTAATATCATGCTGCTGATAAACTGAGCATCTAGAGGGAATTGAAAGCCATTTGGAAGGCAAGTACTGGAGGAATGACTTAAGTGATTATAGATGAATAAACTACCGGGCTTTTTGGGTAAGTTCTCTAAACCTTTTATCACATATGGCACTTGATGAAACGCCTGCTCAAAGAGAGAGACACTTTTACGACGAACGTCCGTAGCTGGAGTGTCACTTGGTAATTGAGTGATTTCATCGTAGGCACGTTGTAGATGTCTATAGAAACCGTTCTCTCTTTGTACATCTCTTAAAATGTCTAAACACATTCCAGAAATGGTTCTTTCAAGCATATTTCCAAAATGCAAACTTTTGTAGAGGAGCCCGAACGCTTCATCGGTTGTAACGGGGCTTTTTAGCAGTTCACCAATTTTATACAAAGGGGACGTTACTGGAAGTAATGCCGCATTTTGCTCTACCACATTGGTTACCGCAAAAACTTCATTATTTGATGTTTGTGATAGGTAACGCATTCGAGCCGCCAGTAAATGTGTACCTACTAACCATATGAGTCGATACCAATATTTTATATTAAGCGACGCATTGGCCAGTAATATTTGTCTGACATCTTCTCTCGATATATACAAAATAGTACTGTCTCTTGAGGCGATCATTGAGGTTCTATTTAGAATGTCTTTATCTGTTGTACACCAACCAAGAAGCGCACTTTTTCGAGAAATCGTTCTAGTGGTAAGGATGTCTCCGGTTTCGGTTTGATATCTCACAATAACCTTACCGTTTAGAAGAAAATAAAGGCCGTCGGCGTATTGATTCTGTTGGCTTATGATGTCACCTTGATGAACCAAGAGTTGTTGGGATGCCTTAGCGAATAATGTAATATCTGATTCGGTAAAGCTCTCAAAAAAAGAGGAAGCGTCTAGAATCTCTTTCGCCTTAGCAAAGTTATGGTTGCTTAAATCGTCTTTAATAAAAGGGCGAGTTTCTTCAAAAGCTAATGATTCATTAGAAAAAAATGGCTTGGTTTTATTTTGAATATCGGCCAATACAGAAAGACAAGTTTGGTACACAAAATGTAAAAATTGGTTGCCGAATTCAAGTTCGTTATCAAGCAGTGTTTTTAAGTCTACTATGGGCAAAGAGATTAAAGTGGTGTCTTCTAAGGTGGTGAATGTAGTGGCATAGCGTGAAGGATAACGTAACGCAGACCAACCTATCGGAGTGTTTGTCTCACTGATTGAGCCAACTTCATGTTCTTCTTTAGTCTCTTTGGAAGGAATCGAAATAGACACTTTTCCCTCAACTAAAAAGTACAGTGTATTACCTTGATCAGAGTGTTTAATAAGCACGTTATCTTTAGTCAAGGTGACTAACCTTGCCATAGAGATAATTCGCTCAATAATGGATTCAGACGTGTTTTCTAAAAAAGGTAATTGTCTAACAATATTTGCAACATCCATACAGGTTCCTTATAAATTAAGAAGGTCGTTTTATTGTGATTTTGCCACCAAATGCCGCAAAGTCATTTCCGCCAAGTCTACCTAACGGTTTAAGCATAGTACTGTCTATAAATGTATGATGTCCTTCTTGAGTGACGATGTCGTTTTCAACATGCATTCCTATAATTTCTAGATAAAATGCTTCAAATGCCGAATCTCCAACAGTGTGAACATCGTAAAGACGGCAGTGTAAGGCGACTTTTGCTTCAGCTACTCGAGGAAGAGAGTCACTAAAAGGCGCTAAGCTGAGCTCACATAAGTCAATTTCTGATTCACCATAGGGCAAAGAAGAGGCGCTCATATTAACGGCTTCCGCTAAGGCTTCTGAAGGAATATGCAAAACACATTCCTTTTCTCTTAATAGATTGACTTTAGTATCTTTGCCAATGGTTTCAGATTTATTACCAATAGAAACAACAAGCAAAGCGGGATCTGAGCCAATGGCATTAAAGTAAGAAAAAGGGGCTAGGTTAATGCTACCTGAATCATTTTTGGTCAAAATCCACGCGATTGGTCGAGGCGTTATGGTTTGGGTTATCAAATGATAGCGCTGATTTGCTGTTAAATTGTCAAAATCAAAAAACATATTCTTATTCCATCGTATAGGCTAAATAAAACGTCAGTAATTACTATTCTTCATCTGCATAAAAAGATCAATGGGTATTGATAGATTAACTTTAGTATCCATATGACGTAAACAATTGTTAAGTTTACTTTTTTTAAGTTTGTGCTCTCGATGCATTAAAATGATTACAGGACAATTAGTTGCGATTAGTGAATCGATGTTTTTCTTTGATCCTATAAAAAAACCATCCTTGAGTAAGCTTATTTGTGTGCTACACCTATAAAGTGGTTTGTATAAAAGCTAAATAGAATAAAGCAGGTGAGTATCAAAGCCATGCCTCTTTTGCTTCTTCTGTTGTGCTTTTAGCAGAATTCGATCTATATAGGCCAATGTGAGACCCATGTATCGCAACGGCTTGGGGGGTTATCATGAGTATATTTGATCATATCCAGTCACGCTACGATGCTCAAAAAGAAGAAGAGATGACGCTTGATGAGTATTTGTTGCTCTGCAAATCTGACCAAGATGCGTATGCGTCTCCAGCAGAAAGGTTGTTGAAAGCCATTGGCAATCCAATTTTAATTGATACATCGAAAGACTCTAGAATGAGTCGCATATTCTCCAATAAAGTCATTAAACAGTACCCTGCATTTAAATCTTTTTATGGAATGGAAGAGTGCATTGAGCGTATCGTCGCGTTTTTAACCCATGCCTCCCAAGGCTTAGAAGAGTCTAAACAGGTTTTGTATTTATTGGGCCCTGTTGGTGGCGGTAAGTCATCGCTTGCTGAAAAGTTAAAAGAGCTGATGCAAGCCCAACCTTTTTATGCCATTAAAGATTCCCCCGTTTTTGAATCACCTTTGTCATTATTTGACGCGCATGAAGACGGTGACATACTGCAAGATGAGTACGGTATTTCGACACGGTATTTAAAAAACAGTATGTCTCCATGGGCCGCGAAACGGTTAATTGAATACAACGGTGACATTCGACAATTTAAAGTGATTAAAATTTACCCTTCCGCTATAAAGCAAATTGCCATTTCGAAAACCGAACCTGGGGATGAAAATAACCAAGATATTTCTGCTCTAGTCGGTAAAGTGGACATTCGTAAACTGGAGTTTTTCGAACAAAATGATACCGATGCTTACAGTTACTCGGGTGGGTTGTGTCGAGGTAACCGAGGTTTAATGGAGTTTGTCGAGATGTTTAAAGCCCCCATCAAGGTTTTGCATCCACTGTTGACAGCCACTCAAGAAGGAAACTACAACGGGACTGAAGGGGTGGGAGGTATTCCCTTTGACGGTATTATTCTTGCGCACTCGAATGAATCAGAATGGCAAACCTTCAAGAACAACAAAACCAACGAAGCCTTTATTGATCGAGTTTATACCGTCAAGGTGCCTTATTGCACTCGGGTATCGGAAGAAACGTCTATTTATGAAAAGCTGATGGAGCACAGCTCTCTTAATACGGCACCTTGTGCTCCTGATACGCTAAAAATGCTGGCGCAGTTCACCGTATTGTCACGTTTAAAAGAACCTGAAAACGCCAGTGTGTACTCTAAAATGCGCATTTATGATGGTGAATCTTTAAAAGATATCGATCCAAAAGCAAAATCCTTGCAAGAATACAAAGACGCAGCCGGAGTAAATGAAGGCATGGATGGGTTATCTACCCGTTTTGCATTTAAAATTCTGTCCCGTGTCTTTAACTTTGACCCAACCGAAGTGGCCGCCAATCCTGTCCATCTAATGTACGTTTTAGAGCAGCAAATCGAACAAGAACAATTTGCTCAAGAAACTCACGATCGTTATTTAAGAAGTTTGAAGGAATACATTGCCCCTAGGTATGTGGAGTTTATCGGTAAAGAGATTCAGACGGCTTATTTAGAGTCGTATTCAGAATATGGACAAAATATCTTTGATCGTTATGTTGTTTATGCGGATTTTTGGATACAAGATCAAGAATACAGAGACCCTGAAACCGGCGATATATTGGATCGAGTTGCTATTAATAGTGAACTTGAAAAAATAGAAAAACCCGCTGGCATCAGTAATCCTAAAGATTTCCGCAACGAAGTGGTGAACTTTGTATTAAGGGCACGAGCGAATAACAACGGCATGAACCCAAGCTGGTTAAGTTACGAAAAACTTCGTGCTGTGATTGAAAGAAAGATGTTCTCAAATACGGAGGATTTACTTCCAGTGATTTCTTTTAGTGCAAAATCGTCCAAAGAGGAGCAAAAAAAACATAATGATTTTGTTAACCGTATGGTTGAGCGAGGCTACACAGAAAAACAGGTACGGCTTCTATCCGAATGGTATTTAAGAGTTCGTAAATCTCAATAGAGTACTTTACACCACTCAAAAGGAGGTGCGCTTATGTCTTATATTATTGACCGCCGCCTAAATGGAAAGCATAAAAGCAGTGTTAACCGTCAACGTTTCTTACGCCGATATAAGACGCATATTAAAAAAGCGGTTGAAGAAGCGGTTAACTCTCGCAGTATACAAGATCTGGATCGTGGAGAGAGTATTACGATTCCTAGACGGGATATTCATGAGCCTGTCTTTGGCCATGGACAAGGCGGGAAAGGATCCGTTGTTCACCCTGGTAATAAAGAGTTCCAATCGGGTGATCGTATCCCCAAGCCACAAAGTGGGCAAGGACAGGGAGGAAATGGCAGTGCAAGTGATTCAGGTGAAGGTGACGATGACTTTGTTTTTCAAATCTCTCAAGAAGAGTTTTTGGATTTTGTCTTTGAAGACCTTGAGTTACCAAACCTTCTAGCAAAAGAATTAAAAGAAGTGGTTGAGTATCAGATCAAGAGAGCGGGTATTGTCGCAGATGGTACTCCGTCTAAAATGAACATAGTACGATCAATGAGAAACGCCCAAGCAAGGCGTTTGGTCATGAGTGCGAGTTCTCGAAAAAAATTACATGAAGTAGAGCAAGAGCTGATTCAATTGCAGACGCAAGAGGCTATTTTAAGAGATAGAAAGAAAGAGGCCACATTAGAACAATTAGCGGAGGAGTTGAAGCAAAAAATCGCCAGAACCCCTTTTTTAGATACGTATGATTTACGTTATAACCATCATATAAAAGAGCCAAAACCCAGCACGCAAGCGGTTATGTTCTGTGTCATGGACGTCTCTGGTTCCATGACACAAGAAACCAAGAATATAGCCAAACGCTTTTTTATCCTGCTGTATTTATTTTTAAAACGTCGCTACGAAAAAATCGACTTGGTTTTTATTCGTCACCATACGAGTGCGAAAGAAGTGTCTGAAGAAGAGTTTTTTTACTCACGAGAAACCGGCGGTACCATAGTCTCGAGTGCACTAAAGCTGATGGAAAATATTATTAAGGAACGTTATCCCGCGAATGCTTGGAATATTTATGGTGCGCAAGCTTCCGACGGGGATAATTGGGACGACGATTCAAGTACTTGCATGGCCCTAATGGAAGATAAGCTTATTCAGCACATGCAATATTACACTTACATAGAAATTACTCCTCGCGATCATCAAAGTCTTTGGTATGCCTATGAGCAAGTTGGGGCTCGTCATAAAGCGTCTTTTGCTTTACGTCATATTACGGAGTTAGCTGATATTTACCCTGTATTCCGCGATTTATTTCAAAGGAGGCCGCATGCATGATTTATTAAAAGCCAAAGCGTCAAAAAAGAGTAAATTATTGTCTGAAGGGGCCGATTGGACCTTTGAAAAAATTCAAATTTACGATGAGGCCATCGGCAAAATTGCGGCTGAATATGGGTTAGACACTTACCCTAATCAAATTGAAATTATCAGTTCGGAACAGATGATGGACGCTTATGCGTCGGTTGGCATGCCTTTGGGATACCATCATTGGTCCTATGGAAAACAGTTCTTAAATGTAGAGCAGAACTACAAAAGGGGGCGAATGGGACTGGCTTATGAAATAGTCATTAATTCGTCCCCTTGCATCGCTTATCTTATGGAAGAAAATAATATGATGATGCAAGCACTGGTGATTGCTCACGCCTGTTATGGTCATAATTCCTTTTTTAAAGGCAATTACCTTTTTAAAACATGGACAGACGCCACCGCCATTATAGACTATTTGGTCTTTGCAAAAAAATACGTGCAAGACTGTGAAGAAAAATACGGTATTGAAGAGGTGGAATTAACGCTAGATTCTTGTCATGCATTAATGAATTTTGGTGTGGACCGTTATCAAAGGCCCTTGCCATTATCCGCTGAGGAAGAACGTAATCGGGTTTCAGAACGAGAAGCCATTCTTCAACAACAAGTTAATGATTTATGGCGAACCGTTCCGTCGGCGCTTAAAATCATCCCTGAATCTGAAAAAGCGCTTTGCTTCCCCTCTGAGCCTCAAGAAAATTTATTGTATTTTTTAGAGAAGCACGCGCCTTTACTCAAACCTTGGCAGCGTGAATTAATTCGTATTGTGAGAAAAATGGCCCAGTATTTTTACCCTCAGCGACAAACTCAGGTAATGAACGAAGGTTGGGCAACTTTCTGGCATTATACCTTGATGAATGGCCTGTACGATAAAGGGCTGGTAACGGATGGTTTTATTCTTGAGTTTTTACAATCCCACACAAATGTTGTAGCACAGCCTGAGTTTGATTCGCCCTATTATTCAGGCATTAACCCTTATGCATTAGGCTTTGCTATGTACACAGACATTAAAAGAATCTGTGAGGAACCTACTGACGAGGACAAGCAATGGTTTCCTGATATTGCCGGTAAGCCTTGGTTAGAAGTGCTTAACTTCGCTATGAAAAACTTTAAAGATGAAAGCTTTATTCTGCAATTTTTATCACCCAAATTGATGCGAGACTTTCGTCTATTTGGCTTGGAAAATAATGCAATGGACTCTTATGTGGAAGTAAAAGAAATTCATAATGAAACCGGCTATCGCAAATTAAGAGAGCGTTTGGCGCAGCAGTATAACCTGAGTCACAGAGAGCCAAATATTCAAGTTCAGACGGTCAATATCTATGGAGATCGCCGTCTTGTATTGCGTCATATCATGGACTCTGAGCGTCCTTTAAACGATGATACTAAAGAAGTGCTAAAGCATTTTCATCGACTGTGGGGGTTTGATGTGACATTAGAGTCTTGGAATCACACCGAATTAATGGAAACGTTTTATAGTAAAGCGGATGATGTGTAAGCCTACGTTATCGAATGACAGACTCCGTTTAATAACAAAGTTTAGTTGGCAAAGGTTAGCGCCTGAAGTGTAGGCGCCTGAAGTGTAGGCGCCGCGCTAACCTATAAATAGAACCCCATCTGTTAGTTGGCTTTAGTAAGCCTCAACAATGCAATTAAAGGCAATGACCACACGATCTTTATCACCGAAGTAAGGTAAGGCGGAATGTTTTAGATAAGAAGGAAAAATGATAATTTGCCCTTCCGTTGGAACAAAATCCCATACTCCATGACCACCAAGATACGCCGTACCCAAATCAGCATAGTGTTCAGCATTGACTCTTGGGTCATAAAATCGATTCAGACCTCCATTGCCTTCTATATTAGCATCGCCAGGCTCTAGATAATAAATGCCACACCATGAGCAATTAGGGTGTGAATGGGCGTCATGATAACCGCCTTTCTGTGTAACGTGATACCAAGATTCTATTATATGAGCATCAGTTTCGATCTCGTCTGGCCAAAATCCATAGTTTACTGACTTAGCGATCTCTAAAACCAGTTCTTCTAATGCGCGTTTTGCTTCCATCACATTGGCATCGGCAAGCTCTAAAAAGTCTAATGTACTTTCATGTAAAGCATGTTTTGCTTTAGGTGCTATTAGGCTTTGAATCGCTGTGGTTTGAGAGGCTTTTTGTTGATAGACCGCATTTAAGAGGGCGTCTTTTAAAAAATCATGATCTGGCATTTGTGTGACGAATAGGGGGGTTGTCCAAACATTGATTTCTTCCAAGACGATGGATTCATTATTCATTTTTTTTACCTAGCGCAGGGTGGTGAGGGCGCATAATACCAGCCTATTTAAATAAGTGAAGCCAATAGCGGCTCCACTTTAAGTTTTACCGATTGATCATCTACAGATTATGAGATTGTTTTAAGCTTTCAATCACCGATACTTCACTGTCAATTTCCGCCATGCGAGCGCTCATGTCTTGAATGGCCTTAACGCTTTCATTAACGTCCTTACTCGCCATATTAGAGGCTTCACCTAATGCTTGTATTTGAGACGTTAGCTCGCCAGTGTTGTCGGTGAGTCGCGACATAAACTGCTCGATGCTTTCGATAGACTGACTGATGGCTTCTGTTGATTTGGTGACAGAGGAAATGGTTTCTCCCGTTTTGTTTAAGCTGTCTTGGGTGTTCTTCGACAGTTGCCTAACTTCGTCTGCAACCACAGCAAAACCTCTACCGGCTTCTCCTGCTCGCGCCGCTTCTATGGCCGCGTTTAACGCCAGTAAATTAGTTTGCTCTGCTATCCCTGAAATAACCTTTAAAATAGCCAAAACTTGTTCCGAATTGTCTTTTAATTGACGCACATTACCACTGAGTGCTTGACGGCCTTCTTCTTGTCCATTGATGTCTGTTCTTAGGTCATGGAAAGTACCACTGACATCGCTAATAATCGCTTCGGTCTGTTGAGAGTATTGCGTTATTTGATTGAAACTAAGCATAACCTGCTCAAGTAATGGGCGGTATTCAGAGAGGTAAGTAATTAGATCGGCTTGCAAGCGGTTAATTTGCATTAAACTGTTCAATCTAGATAAAGTGAAAAACTCTTTGAAATAGCTGTAATGAATGGGGAAGTTATCGACAATAGGGTCAGAAAAAGCGTCACCTTTCGCTACTTTGAATAAAAATAGCGCCGTGAGAGTCTGATTCATATGGACCCCCAGCAGTTCCCCAAATGTTGAAAACCCTGCGGCGTTGATTTGTTGAAATGCCGTTAATTCTTGCAAGGCTTTTGCGTTATTTAAACGGCGTAAAATACAGTCATTCGCCAGCATGGCTACAGGCTGAGGTTTACCTTTCATAAACTCATCAAAAGCGCGTTTTGTACTGTCTGCAAAACCATTTGGCTCGACTAAAATCAGTTCATCCCCAAAATCAAGATCACAAAAGAAATGAATGATTTTGTTGTCCACATCAATATTTGAGATGGAACGTATGAAGAGTTCATGGCCAATTTCAACCGCAAAGGAGTGCTTTCCAAGCTTGGTATTTAAATCAGCGGGTTGGCATTTGAAATAATCGCAAAGGTGATCGACGATATTGACAATTTTACCTGTCGACTTGGAAATAACCGTAGTAACAGTCCGTTTTTGAGGGTCAGATTCAGCAATGTAAAAGGAACGGGACGTTTTTTGGAAATTATGTGTTTTTAGAATGCCGTAACGAATATTGTCTGCAAGTTTAGTAAAAATCACCACAGCGCAGTTATTAGCCACTTTATGGCCGTCATAAACGGAAGCTTGTTTAAAGTCTAACTTACCACCAGCAGAGCCACCAATAAAATGGCAAGGAAAACGCTTACTATCATATAAGGCTTTCATAAAAAAGTTTTCACTGGAAGACAACCCGTCAATAAAGGTAATGGCGAGGGTATCTTGATAGTTAATGGCCATATTAATGTTGATTTTTTCTATTTCAGACTGGATTGAGCGAATTCTATCGTGTTTGCTTTTTGAGACTTTGCCTTGCTTTAAATCTTCACAATGTAATGGAATGGTTTTAATCTCTGTTGTAGCAAGCAGCTCATCACTGTAGCTTTGAAAGACAATAGAATCCCATTTTCCATCCGTGCTTTGGTAAAAATGGTTTTGTTGACTGTTCAGCTCACCGGAAGTCATTACGGCAACGACTTTGTCGCAAAAAGGCGTGAAGCGTTGGATTTTCTCTACCGTGCTTTCAAAATCGAGATTTGACGAGACAAATGCAAGTATCAGCTGTGTTTTATTGTCTGGGAATTTTAAGGCGGATAAGCTTGTTTCGGACAGTTCGGAATGCGTTAATTGAAGGATTTTGAGGCCTTCATTTTTATTGGTAGAGTTGGATTGTTTTTCCACTTTACGTTTAAACCAAGACATAGAGGACTCCATTGAGGCAGATTATTTTTATATAATTTCATGGATAACAATAGAATAGAACAAAGTATGGGGAATGTCTCTCGCCCTAAAGGGATTTAATGATTTAGCTCAGGGATAGATCGCCTGACAGTATTACACAATATCAAGTTCAGTGAAGACGGGCTTATGTCCACATAGCATCAGCACCAAATTGCGAAAGCCTGTAGTGGTGTCCGGTCCATCTAAGCCTTTGATTTTTTGATCCATTAACGCTAAATAGTTCTGCATATAATTCAAAGTCGTTGGGTTATGGCGACTGTAAGCCGATTCATAAAATGGAATGCGTTTATCCCAAATTTTCTGGGCTTGGCACGCTTGACGAAAGCTCATTTCAGTTGAGTCGGCCATCAATTGAGCTAAAGTACTTACTTCACGGTTTATTAACCAAAGTAAGATATTTTCTTCAATCCCTTCGGCTAATAGGTTATCTAGGCAATGTAAGGATTCTTTCACTTTTCCCATCAATAATCTGTCGCTTAAATCATAAACAGAGTAGCGGCTACTGTCTGCAACGGAATCAACAATCATATCAAGTGTCAGTTTTGCATTTTCACCATGTATTAGAAGCCGCTTTTCGAGTTCTTGAGCCAGCGCCAATAAATTACCTTCGTTACGCTCACACAATAAGGTGGCCGCTTCTCTTGATAGATTCAGGCTGTACGTATTCGCGCGTTGCTGAAGCCATTGAGGGAGGCGATTTGCATCGATGGGCCAAATCTGTACAAAGACACCTTGCTTTTCAAGAGAGGTAAACCATTTGCTTTTTTGCGCTCGCATATCCAATTTGGGTAAGGTCAATAGTATGACTTGGTCTTGAGATAGTTCTTGTGCTAATTGAGTGAGTGCCTTGGTGTGCTTTTCACCCATCTTTTCAATTTGAATATCGAACAGTCGACAAGATGAAAATAACGACAAACTTTGCGTTTCTTGAATGACATCTTGCCAATCAAATTGATTATCAGCAATAAACCGAAGTCTTTCTTCGATATCACCCGCACCCATAAGGTGCTGTCGAATGGTATCAGCCGCTTCTTGGCAAAGTAAGACTTCATCCCCCGCAATAATATAAATAGGGTGACGTTGTTTCGACAGCGTATTACCCAGTTGATCCGCTCGAACTTTCATCGATTGCTGTACTCATTTTTTAGGATGATCAGGAATAAGTGTAGAGAGATCACGTATGAATTAAAGCGGCGCATAGGACAAGTCTAAGAGGAGTTTTTCGGCAAGCTCTTCTGCCATATCGTTGAGGGCATCAGCGTCTGAAGCCTCTTTTGTGTTTACGCTGGCATCTTGTTCTGTAAAAAGCTTACTTGTTGAAATACGTCGAGGGCCATAAATCGATTTACCGTCCGCTTGTCGAATAAAGTAGTTGGTTAACAATTGTCGTTCTAGTTGCAGCACATCATTGTTACTGGCGGTGCCAAGAATCGTTTCTTGTGATGATAGTGGATTCACCTTTAACTCAAGAACGTTACCTGTTGCAGGAGTATCTTTATCCATGACATTAATGCCTGCGCGACGTAAAGCACTATTAAGCGCTTGGTCAAAAGCAATGTAACCACTCTGGGAGTTAATAACGATATTTTGTAACGCTGGGGAGATCGGGTTCGACCCTCGTAGCTGGAAACCACAGGCTGTTATGATGAAAGCAAAGGCTAATAAAGCGGGGAGGCGAATAGAGGTCATACGATGATTCCAGTGGTAATAATGAGTCGTTATTGGTATTTCTACTATTGAATTTTTATAAGCCATAAAGAGTAAGACTCTCTATGGCTTATAAAATGGCCTAACGTAAAGGTGTGAAATCGTGTTTTAGTTAGCGACGATATTCACTAATCGACCAGGAACAACCACAACTTTACGCACGGTTTTACCCTCAATAAACTTGCTTACATTTGGGTGCGCTAAAGCCGCGGCTTCAATCTCTTTATTATCCGCACTGGCCGAAACGGTCATTTCAGCGCGTTTTTTACCGAGAACTTGCACAACGATGGTTAATTCATCTTTAACCAATGCCGCTTCGTCTAGTGTTGGCCAGTCAACATTCACTACGTTGTCATCGTGACCTAATTCAGACCAAAGTTGATGCGCAATATGTGGCACGATAGGTGACAATAACAACACCGCTGACTCTAGGGCTTCTTGAACAACCGCTAAGCCAAGCGTTGATGTATCTTCAAATTTATTGATGTCGTTACACAGTTCCATAACCGCAGAAATAGCCGTATTAAATGTTTGACGACGCTCTATGTCGTCCGTCACTTTCGCAATGGTTTCATGTGTTTTACGGCGCACTGCTTTTTGATCACTGGATAACGACGCACTATCTAAAGCGCCTACTTCTCCAGCATTTGTGTGGCGATAGCAAAGTGCCCACAAACGGCGTAAGAAGCGCGACGCCCCGTCAACACCGGAATCATTCCACTCAAGAGATTGTTCTGGGGGGGCACTAAACATAATGAATAAACGTACTGTATCGGCTCCATAGCGTTCGATCATCTCTTGAGGATCCACTGTATTGCCTTTAGATTTAGACATCTTAGTACCATCTTTATTCACCATGCCTTGCGTCAACAGGCGCTTGAATGGTTCATCAGAGTTCACTAAGCCTGCATCACGCAATAGTTTATGAAAAAAACGTGAATACAATAAATGTAGAATAGCGTGTTCAACACCACCTACATATTGGTCAACAGGCAGCCAGTAGTTTGCTTCTTCCGTTAGCATGGCATCGGTTGAATCCGGGCAGCAATAACGAGCAAAATACCAAGAAGACTCCATGAAGGTATCAAAAGTATCTGTTTCACGTTCAGCTTCTTCACCATTGTATAAAACAGAGGAGAAGCCAGGGTTGTTTTTAATCGGTGAGTTCACACCATCCATTATCACGTCTGTAGGCAATTCAACCGGCAATTGATCGGCTGGAACAGGGACAACCGAACCGTCTTTTAGATTAATGGTTGGGATTGGAGTACCCCAATAGCGTTGGCGGCTTACACCCCAATCACGTAGGCGATAATTGACTTTGATTTCACCTAAGCCTTTTTCAGACATCCAATTTGAAATTGCGGTAAAAGCCGCTTCAAAATCCAAACCATCAAACTCACCAGAGTTGCAGAGTACGCCTTTTTCAGTAAAGGCCGCTTGTGTTATGTCAAAGGCGTCTTCGTCAGCGGGTTGAATCACTTGTTTGATTGGCAAGTCGTACTTTTTAGCAAACTCAAAATCACGTTGGTCATGCGCTGGAACCGACATGACGGCACCGGAACCGTAATCCATTAGAACAAAATTGGCCGCAAAAACAGGGACAGACTCACCTGTCACTGGATGAATTGCCTTAAAGCCCGTATCCATGCCACGTTTTTCAACTGTTGCCATATCGGCTTCTGTCGTTGACATAAGCTTGCTTTCAGCAATGAAGTTGGCTAGTTCTGCATTTGACTCTGATGCTTCAAGGGAAAGTGGGTGTTGCGTGGCAACCGCCACATAGGTGACACCCATGATGGTATCTGGACGTGTTGTATAAACAGAAACTCGCTCATCACGACCTTCAATGCCAAAACTAAACTCTAAACCTTGTGAACGTCCAATCCAGTTACGTTGCATGGCTTTAACCTTTTCAGGCCAGCCATCTAATTGGTCTAGGTCATTCAAAAGTTCTTCAGCATAATCTGTAATGCGAATAAACCACTGTGAGATTTCTTTTTTCTCAACAGTCGTACCGCAACGCCAACAAGCACCTTCTTCAACCTGTTCATTAGCAAGAACCGTTTGGTCTTCAGGGCACCAGTTTACTGCCGCGGTTTTTTTGTAAGCTAACCCTTTTTCAACAAGCTGAGTGAAGAACCATTGTTCCCACTTGTAGTATTCTGGTGTGCAAGTTGCGACTTCACGATCCCAGTCGTAACCGAAGCCAAGCTCTTTCAATTGGCCTTTCATGTAGGCAATGTTTTCTGTTGTCCATTTTGCTGGTGCGGTTTTATGTTTAATGGCCGCATTTTCAGCAGGTAGGCCAAATGCGTCCCAGCCCATTGGCTGCATAACGTTTTTGCCTTGCATACGCTGGTAACGGGAAATGACATCACCAATGGTATAGTTACGAACATGACCCATGTGCAGTCGACCACTTGGATAGGGGAACATAGACAGGCAATAGAACTTCTCCTTGTTTACGTCTGCGACGGCTTTAAATACTTTGTTCTCATCCCAGAAGGATTGCGCGGCTTGTTCTATCTCTTGAGGACTATACTGTTCTTGCATGATCTTAATTTATTCCCATGAACGACTAATAAAGTGACTTTACGCTAAATTGTTCTAGACTCTACTATATAAAGAGCTTTTAGTGTAATAGACAACAGGATTGAAAATAGAGCTATTTTATAGGGATGAGTGACTAATGAGAAGGCAGATAAGGGGCTAGTTATGAATTCAGGTAAAAAAGATGACCATAACCATACAGAAAATGGCAATTTTGTTGAAGAAACGAAAAAAACCTTAGTCGGAGCGAAAGATTGGTTGCTGGAAGACGCTGAGTTGATGAAGAATTATTGGCATCATAAAATGGCGTATATGGAGGCGTGGGTTGAAGCCAACTGGAAAACCATTATGTCCCAAGGCAAGCACGTCAAAGAAGAGATTGACGAAATTGAGGACGTAGGATTGCTTTGGTTGGTGGATAATATTAATCAGAACCCTGTGCCTCTGGCTGAGTGCTATATTGCAGGCAGTAGAGCTGAAATTGGCAACTATGTTTGTTTGTCCTGTGAATATGAGCAAGAAATTGAAAAAAAGGGTGATACGTTAGACATTTGCCCAATATGCCATTATGGGATTTTTTCGGGGCATTAGTTATCTTTAGGTGGTGGGAAGGCTAATAATTTACAGAAAATACATAAAAATGACTTGGTGTGTAGAGAATTTGTGAGACAATTCAGATCGTATTCACACACCAATGGTTCATTATGAAACTTTTAGTTCGCAACCTTGCTCGCTCTACCAGCGAAGAAGAAATCCGTAATCTATTTACCGCATATGGCGACGTTGACGCTTGCGATTTAGTATTAGACCAAACAACAGGTAAATCGAAAGGTTTTGCTTTTGTTGAAATGCCAAATGAAGATCAAGCTCGCAAAGCCATTGCGAACTTACACGAAGCCATGGTTGATAAAAGCCGCATCCGAGTCAAAATCTCTCAGTAATGCTATCAAGAACTCTATATTGATGCTTTTCCCTTATTTTATCTAAGGGGAAGGCTCTGTTTAGGTCACACCTTCCTGTCAATCCCGTCTCTAGCCATGCTTAAGTTCACAAAAGGTGCTGACTTCAGGCCGATAAAACCCTTTACTATCGTCATACTCCATTTGAACATAAAAAAACCTTTGTCTTAGTGGGATGAAGTTTCTTGAACATTATGATGATTCACGTTAAATCGATTAAAAAAGCCTAGTGTTTCTTTAACCTAGCTATGACAACAGGTATCCTATGCCGTTTACAATGCGAATGAGACTAGGTGAATGATCAACGATAATGAAGTAATTGAAACGCTAGAAGAGTTAGAGGCGTTTCTTTTGGTAATTGAAAATGGTGGTTTAGGTTTAAATAATGTGGGTGGGATTGCTTTGGCGACCAACAATACTAATGGTCGACCTTTTGTTGCGGTATTAGATGACAATCACCAGTTATTACTAGGACGTTGGGTCACACAAGATGTTTTTGATTCTGGCAAAGATCTTGTTCGAAAAGGCCCAAAAAAACGCCATTAATTAACGACTTTATTGATCAAGAGGGTGAATCGATTTGCTAACTTGGCCTAGACTAGAGACCTTGTTAGTGGTCGCAAGCAACCCTTCTATCAATTCAATGTATCAAATGAGGAGGTATGAATATGGTTGTGCTTAGGGACATGTGCGAGCAAGAATACCCTATGTATTGCGAGTATTTCATTGATGACTACAGTAGGGAAATCTCTAAAAATTATGGGCATTCTAAAGCACTTGCTATTGATATAGCCAAAAAAGATCTTGACCGTAGCTTTCCCAATGGTCTTGCTGGCAACGAGCATTCATTATTGTGCATTGATGCTGAAATGGGTGAGAAGATACGCCATGTAGGTTATCTTTGGCATTCTGTTAATGTCGCCGACAAGTCTACCTTTATCTATGACTTTTATGTGTCAGTCGAGTACCAAGGATTAGGGATAGGTAAGGAAGCCATGTCGGTGTTAGAAAAACAATTGCAAGCCAAAGGTATCACCCAAATTAAACTAAGAGTGGCTTACCATAATGAACGAGCACTTAAGTTATACAAAGAAGTGGGCTTTGTTGTGACAGGTTTTAATTTGTCTAAGAACATTGGCTGAAAGGCTTAAATGAATCCAAAATCCAGTTTTAAAACGCCTTTAAATTGTACTGATATTCTGCATTTAGGCTTAGTTGTCTTACATTTCTCAAGCAACAGCCACTCTTTTTTCAAGTAATGGCCACTTTCGTTTATTACTCTCTGCTTTTTTTTGGCATTTTTGAGCTTAAGCGGTGCTTTGTAACCCACGTGTGTGGGAGTAAAAGATGGAACCTTATTGATATCGGGTTTCGTCACTGTGTTGTTATGTGTATTTGATTGGCCGAGACCTTGTATTTGGGGTTGTGCCCCAATGGGTTTCCTGTTTTGGTTCTTCGGCTATAATATGAGGGTTCTCTGACCAATGAAGTAAGCTGAAAACACCTTGTTCATTTTCAACCAGGGCTGAGCAGTATTCAACCCAGTCACCGTCGTTACAATAAAGTCTGCCGTCTTGTTGGCGAAAAGAAGCGTAGTGTATATGACCGCAAATGTAGCCATCTACATGATGATGCTCAGCTGACTTTAAGGCGGCTTGCTCGAAACGGCCAATGAATTGTTTTGCTTTATTTATGTGGTTTTTGATGTAGTTTGCAAAAGACCAGTAGGGGAGACCAATTAACTTCCTCGCCCAATTGATCGTGTTGTTTAACTTGAGCATTATTCCGTGAGCCCGATCGCCAATCGCTAATAACAAAGGACTGATTTTAACCACCTGATCAAACTCATCGCCATGGCTAACGTAGAAACGTCGACCATCAACACTGGTATAAATATCGTTTAATTTAATATCAATACTCGCAATACTTTGCCCTGCTAACTGTCTAAAAAAAGCATCATGATTACCAGGTATGTAGATGACTTTTGTTCCTGTTTTAGCTTTTTGCATGATTAGGCTGATAATCCTTCTATGTTCATCGGTAAAATACGCCTTTTTCTGCATTTCATATAAGTCAATAATATCACCTACTAAATATAAAGTGTCGCATTCTACTCTATTAAGAAAATCGATCAGGTGATTTGCTTGGCAGGCACGCGTGCCTAAATGAACATCTGAGATAAATACAGAGCGGTAACGGGTTTGCATTTTACTTTCCTTTAGCCTCAAAAAGGTCCAAATACTGCGTATGGGATTCATTTATGCTAATGGTGAAAAATGTCACTTCTAAGTCAATTTGGCTACGGTTTTATTAAAAAATGGGAAGGTGATTTATTAAAGGAAACCGTTTTCTTTTTTCTTAACTCTATAATCGTTTAATAGGTTTTCTTATAGCGATTTACAACTGAGCATGGATCGCTTTTCATATTAATTTAATCAAAGTAAAGAATACTATTTTTGCTTTTCAGCATTAAGCAAAAAAAACTGGTTTTCTAGGATTCCGATACAGTTGATTCATTCTCTTTTACTCAATAATACTGAGGCCCTATATTTAATGAAAATATCAAAACCCTTGGTTGGTTTTTTTCATTCTAATTATTTTTGAATATAAGTTATCTTATGGGTTTGTTATAATAATTTGAAACGACCATTTCATTATCAAACAGTAGGGACTCACCATTAATGGCCTCTAAATTTATTAAGCGAGCTGTTCGACATTCCTTCGTTAAGCCTATGGTCGAGTCAGTAAAGCAAGTGGTTGTTAATTACAAAACGGTTCAGCTTACTCGGCATTTTAGTCAATATTTCTTACCTGTTGCTGTTCAAAGTCACAGTGAGTTGGTCGTAAGTCAACAGCTGCGCCATAAGGTATATTGTGATGAAATGAATTTTCTACCTTTGTCGTCAGATAAAATTGAGCAGGATGAAATGGATCATCATTCCTATCATTGTTTTATAAAGCACATCTCAAGCGACGTATGTGCAGGGACAGTACGTATCGTCCATTCAAAAGAAACGGCTAATCTCCTCCCTATAGAAGTGCATTGCAAAGAGTTATTAGAGCAATGTGTTATTAAACCCAATGATTTTCCTCGTGACCAATTAGGGGAAATTTCTAGATTAGCCGTAGATTCCCAATTTCGCCGACGACAACATGAAAAAGAGGCTCGCATTGATCTTGATGAATGTGTTGAAGCCGATCTTATTACGGAAAAAGAGTTGCGCACTTTTCCATTAATCTCTCTCGCAGTGTATTTGGCGGCCGGTAATATCTGCCAATTTAAAAATATAGAACATATTTTTGTGATGATGGAACCCAGACTTGCCAAAAGGCTGTCTTCAGTGGGCTTTACATTTCAGAAAATCGGTCCAGAAATTGATTACCATGGTATGAGAGCGCCATATTATTGCAGGATTTCAGAGTTAGCCGATAACATGCCCAAAAACTTTAGAGCGCTTTATAAGCATTTGGGTATGGCATTATCATCAAAGTTTGACGATTGAATTTATAATCAAAATTTTTAAAAGGTACATAAAAAAATGAGTGATAAATCGGTTAGTTCAACCGCCTTTACTGTCTTACAAGGCTTGGTTTATATGGGGCTTTATTCGGATCATAAATATTTGGTCAGTGAAGAAACGTGCTTAAACGCCCAAAAAATCATGTCAATGTCCGAGGTGGGTTCTAAAAGGTTAGCTCAATGTAAAAGTGTTTTTTACCATAAAATAGCCAATATTCAAGAGTGGGCTTTGTTGCCCGGAATTCGTCTGCATTATGCTTTGAGAAAACGTAAAATTGAACAGATTACCAAGCAAGCTATTGATAATGGTTGTACTCAAGTCATTAATTTAGGCGCTGGATTTGATTGCCTACTCTGGCAGCTACACGATAAATATAAACAGGTAAATTTTATCGAAGTTGATCATCCAACAACCAGTAAGTATAAAAAAGCGGCATTAGAAAATGATGTTGATACGGATAACTTTCATTTCCTTGAGGTTGACTTTAGTCATCAGATCTTACAAGAGGAGCTCAAGAGATACTCGGCATTTAATCCAAATTTAAAGACTCTTTTCATTGCGGAAGGTGTTTTAATGTATTTAAGTGAAAGCGACATACGTTCGTTATTTAGTTCTATGAGTAAATTAATACAACAAGAATGTACATTTTGTTTTACTTGCTTAGAACCAGTGCAATCTGAAAAGAACAATACGCCTTGGCTTCTTCAGTTGTATTTACGAATGATTGGTGAGCCTCTTCAATGTGTTGTAGACAGTAAAGAAATGTCGGGTTTTTTATCCGAAGTAAATGCTGAGCTATTATCCATTTCAGATACGAACGATATGGTTGCAGAATTTATTCAGAAGCCTCTTAACCAGGCTTTACATCATGGTGAGTATGTTGTTTTATCAAAAATACTAAATTGAAATTTCATTTTTGTATTGTTTGATACTCTCTTTAACCCATTTGTCACAGGGAAAAGGCTCGATAAATGGGTTATGGTCTATTTTTCGCCGGAGCAATAAAGTCGAGTTATGAACGTTTAGCTTGAACAAGGTTCATAAATTGACTTTCCACTGGTTATTTATAGACGACCTTGAAGTGCTCTAATATCAACAGAATGTCTTCATTTAGTTCAATGCCCAGCTCTTCACACTCGAGCCTAAAAAATGCCCAATGAGCTTCTTTCCACCATTCTAACGACTTATCCCCTTCACCTTCTTCCGCGGCAAAGTCAGCCGTTATTTCACTGTATTTACATTGTCTTATCGAGGTTATTTCAATTATGCAAATGGGGTCGCCATTCCAGTTAGTGACAACTTGAAGATGGCCAACCTCTGGCATCGCTTCCCCCTCATGAGTATACCAATGAGCCATGCTGCATGATGCGCGCTTCTCTCCACGCAAAATTAAGTCTGCACAGACATTCGCATTGTATTCATCAGAGCAGAAGTAATCAGCACTGAACGAAGAATGTTGTTTCGCAATCTCATTCGGTAAAGAGTTTAAATACGTATTTAAGTAAACTTGGCTTCTTTCATCCATAATTTTCGATCCTCATGTAAACCTGCAGAACAGGGGCGTTACATTTTTATTTGCTGGCCCTGTACCTTCAACCCGCATTTAAGCAAATTCTTAGGTAACTTATTAGTGGCGCCATTTTACGTTATCATTCTCAAGAACACACGGTCAAGGTTCAGCCTCTGTAATCTAGGGAAGGCTCAAACTAAGTAAATGGGTAGGAGGCTATACTTGTCGGGGCTATGCATAATGATGAACCCCGACGCGTTTTGATCGCTAATGAGTAAGTCCACTTCCTCCTATGACCGTAATATTGTAAGGGATACCTTCTATTTTGATTGAGTCGATGAGCGAGAGGTCTTCGCTATTGATACGATGAACTAAGCCTGCTTTAGGATCGGTTATTAAAATCTCATTCCCAGCCATCGCTAGGCGAGGACGAGGGTCGTTCCAGTGACCATCCATACTATAAGGCTGTATGACTCGGGCACTGTTTTCAATTTCAGCATTCAATAAATTGATTTGATGCAGCTGACCATCTTCGGTTAATACATACGAGTTGTAAATTTTTATCGGATCCAGCGTGTAATCTACTCGACGAAAAGGTAATTCGACCAATTGCATCGTTGGTTTTTCTGTTGGATCAATAACAACCATTCCTTTTGCACCATAGCTACCCAAAAATGTTTGAAATGAGTTTGCTCCAATTAAATGCCCTGTCATTTCCCCTTTGGGGAAGTGTTCTGGGTAAGAATGCATTATGTATTGCAGGTCACTTTGTGACGTGTTGACAGTGAGCACACCTTCTTTGCAACCTAACGCTAAATAGTTACCAGAGAATGATTCTCCGTGTAAGTTGGTGCAAGTGGCTAATTCACCTGCCGCGCTGCCATCTACATTTACCGATCGTATACCAATGCGAGGCGGCGCTTTACCTTCTTCCGCATGATCCGCTGCGACACTTGATAGCCAAGTATCTTTTAACGGCACAACAACGCCATGATGAGCGTGATTTTGCTCAATACGTTGCTTTTCCATGACTCCCTTACTTAATTTATGGGCATCAAGTGCCACCGCATAACCGCCTTTATCCATATTGATTGACACATAGCCATTATGCTCTAGTAAGTGAAACGGTCTCTTTCCTTTTAGACGTTCAGTGATGGCTTTAGGGTCAGAGGTCTTTATATCAGCATGTCCGCCATGGTCATGTAGCGTCACACCTGATGCGATAAAGTCAACCTGATCCGCATCTGATTGTACTGCAGCGACCACACCATGATCTGCAACTGAGTAAAGTTTGGCCTGTCCTGCCGTTTCAAATGTCCATCGTTGCGAGGGTTCTTTTAGATCAAATGCGGTGATAAGAGGTGCTTTATGATCACCCACAAACACTCTGTAAAGCGTGACACTTTCATCATTCTTGTCATCATGTGCGTTTGCTATTACCGATGACATCAGCCCCAGCGTCAATAGGCTCGCATTTCTTAAATGTTTAATCATTTACTTCCTCCATTCAGATGGCTATTAAAAATTAATAATATGTTATAACATAACATTAAAAGGAGTTATAGCCATTATGAATTTTTAATACTCTTATCCTTTTACTTGGCGCTCGTTTAAGAAGGTGTTTACTGTGAATAACGTGATTTTTTATCTTTGTATTAAAGTCATGTTGCTGTCGTCTTGGGCCAATGTGAATTGATGAATATTCGTTGTTGGTACTGACGTTAATCAACTCAGATTTGAATTTCTCCCTGTTGTCAACCTGTGCCTATAGGAGGGTGTTTATCAGTGAGTATCAAGGTGTTTTTTGGCCAGTCATGCTGTTCTTTGGTTGAGGTGAGAAACCCTTCAAGGTCGTTTAAATTGATATCATAAACCGACAGGTCTCGCGTTTTTTCGAGTGTTTTTCGTCTTTGCGTTAATTCGTTTTTAGTCGGTAAGTTTTGCTTACTAGTTAATATAATGCGGTTATACCTGTCTTCATTTCTCACGTTGAAAAAGTCGCCAAATACAGAATGGTAGGTAGCAGACTCACGGTCGTAGAGTGCGCTGTTTATAAAGGTGTTGGCTGATAAAATACCGTCGTTGGTTAACAGGCTTTTAACTTCTTCGAGAAAGTCTTTTGTTACCAGGTGTTCAGGGATGTAATTACTATCGAAGGCATCTAAAATTATCCAATCAAACGTTTGTTTTTTGGTTTGTGCCGTTTGTACAAAGAGGCGACCGTCTTGGTTTATCGATATAACCTCGTCACTTTCAAAAAAATTAAAGTAATCTCGAGCCACTTTCGTCATCACAGGGTCGATTTCTACGTTGGTAATCTTGGACTCTGGGTAGAGTGTGTGGAGGGTGTTTGACAGGATACCACCTCCTAATCCAATGATAAGGACGTTCTTGGGGCTGTCGTTAATCAGTAATCCAGAAAAAAGTAGCTTAGTGTAATTCAGTACAAGCTTTCTAGGTGCGCGTTTGTAATAACAACTTTGGAAAACATTTTTTGTATTGACACTGAATTTAAGGCATCGCAGGTCGCCATGATCAACCACCATAATGGTACTGTAGGATGATTGTTCAACGTAAATCACCTTTTCTGTGGCCTTCATGTTAAATAGACGCGGAAATAGGCGAACCGGTGATACTTTCAACATGTTGGTTACCTTGTTACTCTAATAAGTTGTTATGTGAATAAGGCTGTGTAAAGGAGTTTACTTCAAACAGATGGCAGGAATAATAATGGAATGGGACCATTATGGTAATAAACGATAACGTTTACCTCATTTCTAGCTAAATTCTCGATTGAAACGCCGAACTTTTGTACGCATATTTTTCATAGGTGATGAGGTGTTAAATTGAATCATGCGACCTAAAGTCCATTGTTCATACCATGCTATTCCATACAATTCATAGTTACTTAAACGGGAAATGAGCAAAAGTATCTCGTTAACAGTAGACTCGAGTTCAGCAAGCAGGTCCTCGTATTTCCAACCACTGTATTTTTCGTGAAAGCTTTCGGCCAATAAACCCAGTTGGTTCCATTTATAACCAGTTTCAGGGAAATCTACATGTTGACTTTTAGATTTTAAGTGATGCCACTTAAGAACGAGTTTCCCCCAACCTATCAAATAAGCCACCGTATCACTAATGCTAATAAGGGTATCTTTCACATTTCCCTCTATAGCGGGTTTGCGAACTTTACTCTTTGGAATTGAGCGATAGTCAGCCATTAGTTTGGGGAAGATTGACTTAATCGCTAACACCAATTCATCCTTATTCCTTGGTACAGAAGACATTTTAAATTCCACCAACTTTGTTGTTTTTGTCTTTATGTTCATGGCCATGGCCTAAAAAGAGATATTATTACTACCGCCCGAACCCGGCTTTTAGCGCTTCGTTTACTGTAATGCGTTGTTAGCGCCCAATTTTACGAAAGAGCCACTCTAATGGCCCAATGTTAAAAAACCTAATCCATGTGACGCTAAATATTATCCCAAAAAAACAAAATACCAAGGCGTTAAATAGTGAAACGTTTATCGTCTGATTTTCTAGCATCCCGAGAGATTCTAGGACGCCCATACCAATAATGACGTGAGCAATATACAAGGTTAAAGACATTTTCCCAGTTTGAGACAGCCACTGAATAATAGAGCTTTTAGAATACCTATCTGAAATAGATAGACAAGTAACCAAGGAAATAACGGCGGAGCTACCCGCTGAGATGATATATTGAGGTAAAGGGGGAATAATGGATGTTGAAAACAGGAGTGTCACTTCCTCAGATGTCATTCCAAGTGTACCGTCTGCTCCGATAATGGCTCTTATTAAATAAAAACTACCTTCTGTAATAAGCAGAATGATGACAGACCCAAAAAACAGTTTTCTTCTCAAAAATACTTGAGATAAATCCAGCCGTCCTAGCCACATCCCAAAGAATAAAAAGGCCGACCAGGGAAACACTGGGTGGAAGCCGTTAAATAAGATATGTCTAATCATCCCATCGACTGACCAAATGTTCTCATAAGTCAGTGTTTCCCAATTCCAGTTCTGATCATAGTTAAAAAGAAGCATCAAAGCTGGAAATAACACCATGATAAGTGCCGATAAACATAACAATGTTTTGTCGTTAACCGTAAATATGGCCGCAGCGATCAAGAAATAAAAGCCGTAAAAGTGGAGGATATCTGCCTCCCATATGGGGGTGAAAACAAGACCGACCACAATCAGTAACGCTCCTCGCTTTACTATCAATAATCGAGTCTTTAGTATAAATGACCTATCACTGGACGACCGAGCTTTATTGGTTATAAATGTTACGCCAATTCCCGCTAGAATGACGAATAAGGCTGATGCACGGCCTTCAAAAAGCCCAGCAAAGCTCATCAACAAGGCATTACCGGTTTCAGCCTTCATTGCAATTTTAAAGTTAACAATGACCATACCAAATATCGCTAACGCTCTAGCAAGATCAAATCCAATTACTCTTTTGTTCATTGAAACTCCATTCAAAGGTGAGCGTCTGGCCCGGCCATTCCCGTCTAGTGGTGTTTGACGTTCCATGGTAGCAGATCATTAATACCATCGTAAGCGTCCGGCCATTCCCTCCTAGATACTTTATAGGCGGCAAGTAGGGCGTGGCTTTATGCATTTGCGAGGGCAAACTGCCAAACTGCAGGACATCCAATCTTATAAATATGAAATAATAAACAATCCTTTAATTCAAACAACGAGTAATACAAGAGCAATAAGAGACATTGAAGTCAGTGAATTGATAGCAAACGATTAATTGAGAGGGTTTTTCATACATCAGGCGAGCAGAATTACTTACTATTGAGTAATTCTAATTTAGGTTGGAGTTATATTCTCGACTTAGACTAGGCCAATAACTGGCAACACCTTTTGTTTGGCCTAGACCGAGGCTGGGCGTTTTTGTAACGAGTAATGCTATTTTCTTGCCCCACTATTCCATGGGTATTTTGCTCGAACTTAATCGCGATCGTTAGCCAGTTGTCAGATGATATTCCAAGGCGCTGTAAAATGGGTGAAAGCGACAAGTCAATCGAGCCTCGCTTGTCTTGTCGAACAATACGGCCTGTCATATCAACCAGTTCAAGATAACCCGTTAACTTAAATAAGATCCCTTCGTTTTTCTCTTTATGCTCATTCCCGATAAAGGGATACAGAGCTTTAGGTTGAGCGCCTTCACCCGCCGCTTTCACTCGTTTCTTGATGCTGGTAAATTCTGATGTTTCCGGTGTCTCAGCTACACCAGCTCGAATAGGATTAAGATCAACATACGCCATACAAGCTAAAACAGAGGCTTCGTCTAACAACGCCTGAGATTTAAAGCGCCCCTCCCAAAATCGTCCCGTGCAGCCATCTTCAACATTGGCTTGCCGAGCAATCGGTTCGTTTAACTCCCGCATAAACCAGCTGATGTCAGACAACCTTTCTCGATACGCTTCCGCCGATCTTTCTGCTAATTCAATGGCATAAGCAGGTTGAGTGTCGCCGCGGGCGTATTGTTGAGTAAATAACGTGCCTTTATGCAACGCATGCCAGCGCCTCAACACCTCATAAGTAGACCAATTTTTGGCTTGTTTTTCATTAACATGCAGCACAATATGCAAGTGATTACTCATCACCGCATAAGCACAAATATCGATAGAGAAGAGTTGAGCTAAGAATAAAATTCGCGCCTCGATCCACCCACGACGGTGCTCAAAGCTCTTTCCGGTGACAGAGTCTTCACCACATAAAAAAGCACGGCGAACACATCGAGAAATACAGTGATAGTAAGGTGTATCAGACAAACTGACTTGTTGGCTTCTGGCCCTTGGCATCATTTTTTCCTCATCCTTGAGTTTGTTTTTCTAGTTTAGACCGTGATCAAAAAAACATCAACAACGTTATGGGTGGCCTGTATTACTAACCCTAAACCGTTCACGACGGGCTCCGAAGATCTCGCAAGAGATCTTCGCTAATATTACTTCTCAAATCCATCATGGCAATCCATTGAAGATAACGAAAAGTAGTTTGCAATTGACTGTGCCCAAGAAGAGTTTGGAGCCTAGGTAATGGCATGCCAGCCAGTAATTGATGGCACGCAAAAGCATGACGTAAACTATGAAAACGTACTGTTTTTGTTATACCAGCCCGTCTTGCGGCCGCTTTCACTTCTAAACGTAGATACTTACTGTGAAGCGCTCGGTGTTTATCAAGACCGTAAATCACAACATCCGTTGGTTTATACTCTTTCCAGTAATGACGTAATACACTTTTTAATCCTTCTGGAGACAAAACATAACGATCTCGACTGCCTTTTCCTTGCCTTACTTTGATGCAATTATGTTCGCCGTCTAAATCTCCCACTCTTAGCGCATTAATCTCACTGATCCGCATGCTTGTTGAATAGGCAATAACAATGGCTGCATGCGCCTTGGAATGACTGCATTCACGAATGATATTTAATACTTCATCGGGATACAGTAAATCCGGAATTTTTTGCTTCTTGTTGGAATGTGGTAAAGCCATCTGGCCTAACGTCTTATTCAAAACATGACGATAAAGAAAGTTAAGCGCATGCAAGGCTTGACGGCAACTTGACCATGACCAATGACGATCACGAATAAGGTAAAGTAAATAACTTTGAATTTCTGTATCACTGAGCTCATCAGGAGATAGATGAAAATACTTAGCGACTTCTTTTAGCTGATATAGATAAGATTTTTGAGTGGCGGCTGAGAGGCCTTGCAATGTCATCTGATCAATGACTTTTTGACGTAATGGGGTCATCACTGAATCCTCCAATTATGAGTGGAGAACTAAGTTTGGTAACAAATAATAGAATTAGAAAGGAAACAATGAACCGCTCCGCGAAGCGGCTTAGTTCAACATTTTAATAGTACGCATGCTTATTTGGGCAATTCGAAAATCTCACCAATACCTTTATAAACAACTGAAAAATAATGTTTTTATAAACCTATTCACAAAAAACAAAACTGGAAAAATGAGCATGCGCGTTTACACATCTCTTTTTTAGGAAACCACAGCGCGTCATACCTAAAAAAGAGCGCAATGCGGATATTCTTATTCATTGATACTAAAAGACTTTTCTATTTACTGCCAGTACAAAACGCGCACAATTGGGCCATTTAAAATGGCTAAACGAGCAAGAAACCAGCTTTTCTGAAAAATAAACTGTATATTTATACAAGACATTTGAATGGCAACTAAAGGGTTCAAACCCTTTAATTGCTAGCTCTGCGCTTCAAATTCATCAATGCGTAATTTTGCAGTACCGTCACTCTGCAATACCCAAAGTTCTTTAGTGATCACACCTTGAGCCTTATTCATTTTCCACCCTGATGATAAAACAGCGCTGCTTTCATCAACGACTTCAATTTTTGGATCAATATAGTCAACATCAGTGAAACCATCATCAATGAGCTTTTGCCAAAAAGCTTTTATCTCTTCTGTACCATTAAATGTACCAAACGGTTTAGCCGTCATTACCGCATCTGGTTCATATTGTGATGCGCACCCATCAGCATTTCCTATGTTAAATGCGGCCTTCCATTTTTCACTTGCCTCTTTCAACGCGCTGAACACAATTTGTTTCTTATCTTCTGTAATCATAAATCCTCCGATAACGTAAATTTTTCTCATGATGGAGCTATAGCCTTAATGCGGGGCGCGCGTTTAGCGCGTCCCACATAATTAACTCGTTAGGTATATTGGAACTGAACAAATTAGGCGACAGAAATTAGTGCTCTGCTTCTGCAATAACTTCAAAATTGTGAATGTTTGTTAGAACACCGTTTTCCCAACCTCCAACAACGAGATCGTCTGCTTGGGCTTTGAGTGCAGCAGCAACTTTACCGGCAAAGTGAGCATCTCTGCCACTTTCATCGGTAAACGTATCAAAAATACCAAAAGTGTTGTTATTGAGTTTAAGCGATGTCCAAAGCAATGTTTTTGGTTCAGTTTGATCTATCACCAAAGCCGCTCCTGTCAACAGATTTTCTAATGCCTGCTCTTTTCCTGCTTGCGCATTGAGCACGATATAGGTCGCCTGTGTTGCACTTGCTGAGCTTTCACTAGGCTCTTTGTAAGACAAAACAGCAGAGTTTGTGATATTAGCTACAACGCCTTTGTCCCAGCCTTGAGCAACCAAAGCATCTGCGTTGGCATTCAATGCCGATGCTACTTGACCTGCAAAGTGCTCCGCTCTACCGGCTTCATTTGGAAAAAAATCAAAAATCCCAAAGCGGCCGTCTGTTTTTTTCAGTGCATACCAATATAGGGTATTAGGCTCTGTTTTAGTGACCAGCTTTGCTCCTTCAGAGAGAAATTTAGCGAGATTTTTGTCTTGCTCAGACTTGGCTGCAAATGGGATATAAGTGGCTTCTTTCATTGTAGACTCCTGTTTTTCTGTGGTTTGGGCATGGGATACAGATGCGCTCGTTAGCATGAATAGAGATGTTGCTAAATAAAGGCTCGCTTTACGCATTTGATTCGGTACGTTCATCTCTTTGACCTCATGTTGTAATTGAAACGCTATTCTATGCTCCCAAACCGCTTGACCAGCAGAGGCAAAAAAGACACTATACGTGCAATATTTGCCAAACATGGATAACCCCTAATTTATGACCACCATTGTGATTCTTTCTGTTAATGGCGCACTGCCATCAGCTTTAATGGGCATAAACGATGTGATGGCATTAAGTGGTTTGAGCTTTGTCCACAAATCCGAAGATAATGCACTTACCAAGGTAGAATGGAACCCAACTGTCATTTTAGCTAGTCATGATGGAAAGCCTATTAGAGATGGGCACGGACGAACTTTTGAGGTTGACTCTGATCTAAATTCCATTGACCACTGTGATGCTATTTTAGTGCCTGGTTTTATCCCAAATGGAGAAGGTTGTCCCCCCCAAACGATTACCAACTCGAAAACGCAGTCTTGGTTGAGTGCGCGTCACAAGCAAGGATCGCTTATATGTGGCTCTTGTAGTGGGGTATTTGCACTCGGCGAAGCAGGGGTTCTCAATAACAGACGATGCACTACAACATGGTGGTTGCATGATGAGTTAAAACAACGATTTCCCAAGGCAAAAGCAGAGTGGGCCAGTGAGCTTATCGATGACAATGGTATCATTACGGCTGGTGGCCCACTTTCTTGGGTGACTATTACACTTTATATCGTTAAAAAATTGGCTGGTACCGAAGTAGCAAGGGTATTGGCTGATTTTTCAGTCATCGATGCAATACCAAAGTCTCAAAATTTGTATGTCCCAGAAGGATATCAAACGTCAAGAAACCCGTTTTTAGCAAAAGCTGAATACGCCATTCGAAAAGCGCACTATCAAATGATGAGTACTAAGGATTTATCCAAGGTAATGGCAGTTTCTGAGCGCACATTAAATCGCAGGCTAAAAGAACTTACAGGTGAAACGCCCAAAGCATTTATTGACGGAGTTCGAATAAGCCATGCGTGTACATTATTGGTCACCACCAACAAACCAGTGAAAGAAATCGCTTTTTCTTTAGGTTATTCCGACGATAGTGTCTTTCGCCGACTTTTTAAACAAAAAATGAAAATGACACCTTCCAATTATCAACAACAAAGAAGCCATCATTAAAGCCAAAGTTTCAGCTAACGCCTCAATCAGAGACAAAAATCAGTTGGTTAAAATTAGCGATGCAGGAGCAAAACCATCTTCCGTCTTCCCCTTACTTCTTATTTCAGGTAACAAAGATAAGGGGAAGAGACAAAGAACTACAGCGCTATAACCTTTGCGTCGTCTGCAAGTTGGCTTTCGATGTGGCTGACAAACACGAGCATGTGCGGTTTGTAGTCGCCATTTAAGCTGTTGCAAATTCTTTCTATGGTGGCTTTGTCGAGTCCATCGAAGGGTTCGTCTAGCAGTAGGATGGGTGACTTTCGCAGCAGTAGACGAGCAAGTGCCAGTCGTTTGCGTTGTCCGCCTGATAGGTCTCGCCCTTGTGAGCTGAGTAAGGTGCCGAGTTTGTTCGGTAGGCTTCTTGTCCAGTCGCCTAAGGCGACGGCGTCTAACACTGCCCAAAGTTGGTTATTGGTGGCATTTTCGTCCCCCAGCAATAAATTAGCGGCGATGCTTTGTTGGAAAATATAAGGTGACTGAGGCAAGTAGCTTAATTGCGATTGATAGGCGGGGTTGCCATATAAGTCGATTGGCTGGCTACGCTCGCGTTGAGTAATGAAGGCATGGCCTGTGGCTAAGCAATCCCCAGCTAACGAGGCGAGTAGGGTGGATTTCCCTGAACCGCTTGCTCCGCGAATCCAGATTTTTTGCCCTGCTTCTATTGTCCAATTAATGGTTTGGTGACCCATGCCGCTGGGGGCATGATAACCCCGCCAGTTTTTTAAGGTGATTTGGTGAATCGACTCTACGAGTTCAGTCGCTTGTTCCGAATTTTTCCCGCTGTCATTTTGGTGTAGTTGGTTTAAACGACGCAGCCCAACTTGCGATTGGCCTTGGGCAACAAAGGATTGCGCTAGGGGCAAGACCAGTTCATTGACCGCCAATAGCGACAACACCAAGGCAACAACCCACGTACCTTGCACGGTTTCCAATAACGTCCATTTTCCAAGCTCAGTCTGGTCATCACTGAGCAGATAAAAGCAGCTTGCGAGTAATACTAGAGTCACTGTGTAGGCGATGAGTCGCCCTAGGATAATGGCTTGTTGAATGCGTATTTCCATGCGTTTTTGACGTTCGTCCAACTGGGTTAACCGTTGCGAATAGTCTTGCCAATGACCACGAATGGTTAAGGTGATTAACGCCGAAAACACGCTGATAAAACGACTACGACGGTGCACGCCCAATAGTTGTCCAACGTGCACAGCATGGCTGGCAAAGCGGCCACAGATATAAGGTACGATGATCAAATGACACACCGCGGCGATGCCCATCGGCCACAGTAAAACAGGTGAAATCACGTACGCCAAAATAGACACGCCCATGTACGCCAATAAGGCGTAAATCCAAGGCAAAAACACGACTAAGGGCCAGCGAATAATTTGGTCAAGGTCGCTCACAAGGCGCTGTAGTAAATCGCCACGGCTTTGTTTGTGAAGGTTGGCCGGGTCTTGTGCGACACGCTGGTCCCAGACCCAAAGCCGAAGCAGGCGCAATAAACTCAATAAGTGGTTGTGGGCGGTGACTTGTTCGCCATAGCGGCCTGCGGTGCGCAGAATCGCCATCAGTCGGACAATGGCCCCTGGGGTCAAATAGTTAAAGACCAAACCAACGCCCATGGCGGTCGCCAAACCGGTAGCGGAAATAAACCAGCCCGAAATACCCAGTAAGGCAACGCCCGCTAAACTGGCCATAATGCCTACGGTAACGGGAATCACAAAGCCCCACAGGTTCACCATTAATAAGCTCTTTAAAGTCAGTTTGCCAGAAGACGGCTGACGAGAAGAATTAGAGACCTTGCTCATGCAAACCTCCCTCGGTAAGAACCCAATGTTTGTCTGCCCATGCGATAGGGTGCGTGTCGTGACTCACCACCAGCAAGGTTTTCCCCTGAGAGGCTTGGTTTAACGTGGTTAATACGGCGTCGGCAGTTTCTTCATCCAGACCCGAGCACGGTTCGTCCAATAGCCACACATTGGCTTGCGATAATAGCGCTCTGGCAATCGATAATCGCTGCATTTGGCCGCCAGACAAACCGGAACCTAACTCTGTAAGTTTGCTGTCTAGCCCTTCTGGTAGGGCTTGAATGAAATCATCACACCGGCTTTTGGTTAAAGCGGCCTTTATGTCGTCTTCACTTGGTGCGCTCAAACCTTGCGTTTCAAGGCCCAGCAATACGTTACGACGAATACTGCCATTGACCCATTCTGGTGTTTGCGGCAGCCATGCCAATTTGTTGCGCCAATCCGCTAAATTCACCTCGCCAAAAGGGGTATTCTCAATATAAAACTGGCCTTGATAGCTTTGTTCAAAACCCAGTAAAAGGTGCAACAAGCTGGATTTCCCCACGCCCGATTCCCCACTTAACCAAACTCGCTCGCCTTGTGAAATAGACCCAGTAATCGACGCTAAACGAGAACGACCCGCTTGTGTCCAACTGAGCGTTTCAAAGTGAATCAAGCCATTATTCTGTTGAGCCGAAACCGTCTCGGATGGCGTTTCGGTTTTTTCTGTGGCCTTGACCTCAGTAGAGTCATCCTCTGTAGAGTCAGTTTTGTTAGCGCTTTGATCGTTTGATGTATTCAGTATGTCCAGCAAATCCGTGGCCGCGGCTTCGGCTTTTTGCTTGGCGTGATAGTCGTTGCCTAATTGGCGTAAAGGTAAATAAAATTCGGGTGCCAGTAATAATAGGAACATGGCTTGGGTCAAGGTAACGGGAGAACTGCCCACTTGCCAAGGTAGCACTTCCAATAAGCCCAGTCCCAAATACAAGGCAATCATGGCAATCGAAAGAGAAGCAAAAAGCTCTAAGGTGGCGGTCGATAAGAACGCCAATATCAATACGCCCATGGTGGTTTTTTGGTACGCAGTAGCGCTTTCTGATAAGCGCTTTCTTGCTTCGCGGGTGCGCCCGAGACGTTTTAATTCGGCCAAGCCTTGGCTTAAATCCATAAACTGGTTGGATAGCATGGCCAACACACTAAATTGGCGGCGGTTGGCTTGCGCGGCTTTATAGCCTACAAAAATCATGAAGATAATGACCAAGGGCGCGGTCATCATGAAAACAAAAAAGGCGATCCAAGAAACCGACACAACGGACAGTAGGATCACACAAGGAATCAGGGTCACCATAAACACTTGCGGTTTATAGCGACTAAAGAAATCGTCTAGCGCGTCTACTTGCTCGTAAACACGAGTAGACAGTGCCGCATCTTCGTCTATTCTTAGGCGTGCAGGCCCAAGATGAGTAAGGTGTGACAAGAGTTTACGGCGCAAATCGTAACGAATATTTCGACTTGCTTCGGCGCAAATACGTTCTCGGCCAAAGTTTACCAAAGCACGCATAAGGAACGCCAATAACCCCATTACCAACAGCGACAACGAAAAAGACTGATGCAACGCCATGTCGGAAAACACATTGGCTAATGCCCAAGCTTGCATCACTAAGGACACAGCAAACAACACACCAAAGCCTTGCGCCATACGATACTTGTTTGACTGGTGGTTGGCTAACTCCCCTAAAAATTGAGCTTCTGGGGTGTTTACTCGCCGAGACGATTGAAATCGTCTCGGCGTTTTGGCTTTACTTTTAGCGTCTTTTTCTTGTCTCGGCTTTGCTTTTTTCGGCATAAGGCTTACAACTGCTCTTCTTCACCTTCATAACCGTTAAATTCTAACCAAACGGCGTTAATGATGCCAAAAGAACAGGCTAATAAAATGCCTAAGATCCAAGCGAAATACCACATAATGTCTCCTCCAGAACAAGGCGTTAATCTCCTTGTTCGCTGTAATTTGTGAATAGGTTTTTTTTGTGAGTAACCGTTTTAATAAAGTGAATGTTTGTTTTTAGTAATATGCTCTTTCGTCAAACGACCGAACATCACTAAGTAACTCCACAATGTGTAACCTAAGACAATCGGTACAAAGATACAGGCCACCACAAACATGATCATCAAGGTGTATTCACTGGAGGTTGCATCCCACATGGTTAAACTCATGCTTGGGAAACTAGAAGATGGCATCAAGAACGGGAACATAGAGCCACCCGCGGTAGAGATAATGCCCGCGATACCAATAGAAGACCCAAGGAAAGCCAAACCGCCTTTCTTCATGACAGCAGCCAGTGCTGCGATTAACATACCTGCAATGCCTAACAAAGGTGCCAGCATTAGAGCGGGGACTTTGGTATAGTTTTCTAACCACGCACCCGCTTGTACTTCGGCGGTTTTCATTAGCGGTGTCATAACCGCATTGCCGTCAATCGCACTGGTAATCACATAACCGTCGATCCCAAAAGCCAACCAAACACCCGCAAGAATAAACAGCACAGCGGCTAACGCACCGGTTACAGTTGTTGCTAAGCGGGCTTTACGGTACAAGTTTCCTTCGGTTTTCATGAGCAGCCAAGCGCCGCCTTGAGTCATTAACATCATTAAGCTGACCAAACCACAAAGTATCGCAAAGGGGTTAAGCAAGGCAAAGAATGAACCTGTGTAAGTGACACGCATGTATTCATCAAACTGGAATGGTACACCCTGTAACAGGTTACCAAAGGCCACACCGAAAATGATCGGTGGCACCGCTGAACCGAAGACGATGCCCCAGTCCCAGCTATTACGCCATGTTGAGTTTTCCAGTTTAGAACGGTAGTCGAAACCAATAGGACGGAAGAATAACGCCGCCAGTACCAACATCATCGCAAAGTAAAAACCAGAGAAAGACGTTGCGTACACCACAGGGAAGGCCGCGAATAGCGCCCCACCGGCGGTAATAAACCAAACTTGGTTACCGTCCCAATGCGGCGCGATAGCGTTAATCATGATGCGACGCTCTGAGTCGTCTCCACCAATCACTTTTAACAAGCTACCGACACCCATATCAAACCCATCCGTGATGGCAAAGCCGATCAGCAAAACGCCAAGCAAGACCCACCAAATGACTTTTAATAGTTCGTAATCCATCTTAAACCTCCTGCGCTTTTAGCTGGTCAGTTTCTTTTTCTAATGCGTAACGGCCTGTGTGTAAACTAGAAGGACCTTGTTTTGCAAAGCGGATCATCAAGTACATTTCAGCCACTAGGAATGCGGTATAAAGCACAGTGAAACCAACAATTGTTGTCCAAATCTCGGCCGCCGTTAAGCTAGAAACCGCGACATGTATTGGCAATACTTCACCAATGGCCCACGGCTGACGACCATACTCAGCCACAAACCAACCGGTTTCACAGGCGATCCAAGGTAACGGCAAACTAAGTAGGATGAATTTAAGGAATAATGGATTATTGCCTATTCGACGTCGCGCATTTTGATAAAACGCCACGGCAAAGATGAACAGCATGATAAAGCCACACGCCACCATGATACGGAAGGCAAAGAATAAAGGTGCGACTTGGGGGATGGAATAGTCCACGGCCATGTTGATGTCTTCAGGCGTTACGCGGTTGATGTCTTCGTTAAACGCGGTGACGAGTAAACCGTAGCCAAGGTCGCCTTTCACTTTTTCGAAGTTTTCTTTTACGACTGGATCAGAAGAGCCATCACGAAGTTGTTCAAGCAGTTGGTTGGCGTAAATACCATTGATGATACGTTGGCGATTATGCTCTTTTAAGTCCTTTATACCCGTGACTTCTTCACTTAAAGAACGGGTCGCGATAATCCCCATTAAACCGGGTATTTTAATAGCGTATTCGGTTTCTTCAAGTGCTTGGTTTGGGAAACCGATGAGAGTGAAATCCGCAGGGGCTTCTTGCGTTTCCCATTCAGCCTCAACCGCCGCCAATTTCACTTTCTGTACTTCGCCTAGCTCGTAGCCTGATTCGTCCCCCAGAATGATAACACTTAAGACAGACGCCAAACCGAAAGCCGACGCAATAGCAAATGAACGACGAGCAAAAGCAAGATCACGGCCTTTAATTAGGTAATAGCTTGAAATCGCCAAGACAAACATGGCACCAGTCACGTAACCCGCTGACACAGTGTGAACAAATTTCACTTGTGCCACTGGGTTAAGCAATAAAGCGCCAAAATCCACCAGCTCCATTCGCATGGTTTCGTAATTAAATTCTGAGCCGACAGGGTTTTGCATCCATCCATTCGCAATCAAAATCCACAATGCCGATAGGTTTGAACCCAGTGCCACACCCCATGTCACCATCAAGTGCTTCACTTTACTGAGTCGTTCCCAACCAAAGAAGAACAAACCAACGAGGGTTGACTCTAGGAAAAAAGCCATTAAACCTTCGATGGCCAACGGCGCACCGAAAATATCGCCGACATAGTGTGAGTAGTAAGACCAGTTGGTTCCGAATTGGAATTCCATGGTCAAACCGGTTGTCACACCCAGCGCAAAGTTAATACCAAATAACTTGCCCCAAAACTTCACCATGTCTTTGTAAACTTGCTTACCCGTGATCACGTAAACCGATTCCATGATCGCCAGTAAGAACGCCATTCCGAGCGTTAACGGCACAAATAAAAAGTGGTACAGAGCAGTGAGCGCAAACTGAAACCGCGAGAGTTCCACTACAGCTTCGTTAATCATATGACTTCAACCCATTCATTTGATTGAGAAAAAGACGCTTGCAGACACCTGTTTCTTGCAGTGCTCTTGTTGTCTTACGTCTACCAGAGTCCCTAACTTATTTAAGAACGACTATAAAACAAAATTATAAAGCAGCGATTCAGAGGAAACCTTGCGTTAGATCAAGGGATAAGCGAAGTGGGTAAATTATATAAATGGGAAGGGTACGACAAACAGACTTGGTTGCTTCTCAATGCTATTGACTGGGTTATGTCTCTTATCCGTTTTAACCGTCTTTGGAAAATAGCCCGTTTCGTTTTAGTCATGTATATAAAAGCCAAAGGTGGGTTGCCTTTGGCTTTGTTTCTTAGAATGACAAGGTTAACTTACGTCATTTTGTATGGTGCTATCTTTTTCGTTGTTTTAGAAAAATCCCAGAGGGTTAACATCATAACTAACCAAAAGATTTTTTGTTTGTTGATAATGCTCTAGGGCAATTTTATGGGTTTCTCGGCCGACACCGGATTTTTTATAGCCACCAAAAGCCGAATGGGCTGGGTATTGATGGTAGCAGTTCATCCAAACTCGACCTGCTTCCAAGTTACGCCCCATGCGGTAGGCTAGGTTGGTATCCCTTGTCCAAAGGCCTGCCCCCAAACCAAACTCACTGTCGTTGGCAAGAGCCAGTGCTTCCGCTTCGTCTTTAAATGTGGTGACACTGACAACAGGGCCAAAGATCTCTTCTTGGAAAATGCGCATGTCATTAGAGCCTTTAAACAGCGTAGGCTGGACATAAAAACCACCGTCTAACCCTTCTACAGGAGCGATTTCCCCACCAATTAACAGTTCGGCACCTTCTTCTTTACCAATATTGATGTAACTTAGAATTTTTTCAAACTGCTGTTTCGATGCTTGGGCACCCACTTGCGTTTCTGTGTCTAATGGATCACCGCGCTTGATGGTTTTTGTGCGCTCAATGACTAAGGCCATAAATTCATCGTAAATGGACTCATGCACTAACGCACGGGATGGACAAGTACAAACCTCACCCTGGTTGAAAAAGGCCAGTACTAACCCTTCTACGCATTTGCTGACAAACTCTTTTTCTTGATTCATTACATCAGCGAAATAAATGTTTGGTGATTTACCACCCAGCTCAACCGTAGAAGGAATGATGTTTTCTGCCGCGCATTTTAAAATGTGTGAGCCAACAGGCGTCGATCCTGTGAAGGCTATTTTGGCGATGCGTTTACTGGTTGCCAGTGCTTCACCGGCTTCTTTACCAAAGCCGTTAACAATGTTGAGTACACCCGGCGGCAATAAGTCTTGAATCACTTTTACCAATTCTAGAATGGATACCGGCGTTTGTTCGGCTGGTTTTAAGACAATGCAGTTACCCGCGGCTAACGCTGGAGCCAGTTTCCATGCGGCCATTAAAATAGGGAAATTCCAAGGGATAATTTGACCCACAACACCTAAAGGTTCGTGAAAATGATAGGCAACGGTGTGTTCGTCTAACTCGGCGGCTGAGCCTTCTTGTGCTCTTAAACAACCTGCAAAATATCTAAAATGATCCACGGCTAAAGGAATATCGGCATTGAGGGTTTCGCGAACGGCTTTTCCGTTGTCCCATGTTTCTGCAACAGCCAGTGCTTCAAGATTTTGCTCTAGACGATCGGCTATTTTTAACAGCATATTTGAACGTGTTGTCACGGATGTTTTTCCCCATGCGGCACGTGCGGCATGAGCGGCATCTAACGCTAGGTTTATATCTTCTTCAGTAGAGCGAGGAATTCGGCAAAATACTTCACCGTTAACAGGACTGATGTTGTCAAAGTATTGACCTTTAACGGGTGCAACCCATTCTCCACCAATAAAATTTCCGTATTCTGCTTGAAAAGTAATGAGACTGCCTTCGCTGCCTGGTTTTGCATAAATCATATCGCTTCTCCATTATTGTTTTTATGTGAGAGGTTAACCTCTGCTTACACTCTATAAATAATGTGCGAGAAAGACTTGCCTGTCAGTCCATGATATTTGTCTGACTATCCAGTATTTGTGTTGACCCAAGGCCCACTAAGAGTGATGATAAAAACAGTACACAAATACATCACCCTAAATAAAAACGATAAGAGGTGTGGAAATGAGTCGCTCTATGTCTACTGAAAATTCGATGATTTGGCAAAAACGCATGCCTACTCAATTGGTTGAGAATCGTGTCTGTTTTGCGGGTCCTCATGCTGAACTGAGCATTTACGATACGTACGAACAAGCGCAGAAAGTCAGCTTAAAAGCCGATGCTTTGTTGTATTGTGGCATGGTAACGGGTTCCAAGGTTATGCACACAGAATTTCAAAAAGACATCTCA
This sequence comes from Marinomonas algicola, assembly GCF_014805825.1. NCBI lineage: Bacteria > Pseudomonadati > Pseudomonadota > Gammaproteobacteria > Oceanospirillales > Oceanospirillaceae > Marinomonas > Marinomonas algicola. The sequence goes on along the minus strand of NZ_CP061941.1, from coordinate 2,715,014 downwards.
TTTTTGCCCCATGAATCGTTTATTTTAGCCCCTGAACAAGAAGTCTTTATCGACTTTCCTGAAGCGCAATTAGAGACGCCGACAACCTGTTTGACCGTGGAAATATCGAAAGAGAGGGTCGCGCAAATTTGTGACCGAATGAACGATATTTTGGCACAATCTTTACCAGCGGGTACGGTCATCGATCCTAATCAACCTTTGCATACGCTCCATACACAGGCGACTCAACAAGTACTGGATCGTTTAACCAGTGATTTTATTCAGAATGATCCAGACAGAGATTTGCTGGTGGATTTTGGGGTCAATGAATTGGTCACTCGAATTTTAAGGCATCATGGTCGAGATGCTTTGTTGCATTTTACTCTCAATGTGCCTGATGCGAATGGCCTGACGAGTGTTTTACATTGGATAGAACAGAACCTAGCGTTGCCTTTGGATGCGGAGAAGTTAGCTAAAATAGCCTGCATGAGTCGCAGCCGGTTCTATGATTCTTTTAAACGTCAGATGGGCTGTACCCCCTTAGAGTATCAACATCAACGCCGAATGAATCGCGCCTATCAAAGGTTGCAAGAGCATTGTTCTGTCACTGAAATTAGCTATGAAGTCGGCTATGTCAGCCTAAGTCATTTCAGTCGCCGCTTTCACAAGCATTTTGGCCTTTCTCCTAAACAAGTGGCTCCTAAGCAAGTTGCCCCTAAAGTAGTAGACAGTAAGCTTATGTAGGAACAAATTGCTGGCTTGATCATTCAGGCGCATTTGAGTGTTTAAACACTGTCTACGTTGTCTTTTATAACGTTCACCAACGTTTAGTTTTCACCAAGCTTATTTCTCCACTGAGCCATTGCTTCAATATGCTCTGGCCCAATGCCACAACAGCCCCCGATAATACTTGCTCCTAGGTGATGCCACTTTTTCACGTAGGCGATGTATTCCTCCGGAGTGAGATCACGTGAGCTTTGAATATTGAGGTTGGCGGCTTGGTTCACTGACGATATGGGGGTGAAACTGTTAGCAAAGGCGCCTGTAGTAAATGAAATCTGATGTTTTTCAAGGACCTTATTGGTCTCTATTAGAGCCTGTTCTATCACTTCAGGAATCGAGCAGTTAAAGAAAATGCCATCGATTTTTTTTTCTAGAATGGCTTCAATCGCATGCGTTACCAACTCACCTGAGCGAAGTGCGCTTGGTCTGCTTATCTCATCATTTAGAGTAAACGCGTAATAGCAAGGTTTATTTGTCTTTTCAAATACTCGGCTAACGGTTAGGGCTTCGTTAATACTTGATATCGTTTCGGCAATCCATAAGTCCACATGTGCGTTTTGGGCAGTAAACAGGGTCGTTAAAATGTCAAACGCACGGTCGGCTTCAAATAAATCGGGTCGGTAAGACCCTAGTGCTGGAGGCAGCGAGCCGGCGATGGGTATGTCTTTAGATGTGCTTTTGACGGCTTGTTTTGCCAGCACGGCGGCGGCTTCAGCCAGTTCGGCTCCTCGTTGCTGATATAGCGTATCGCCAAGATGAAAGGGGACACAGGCGTAGCTATTGACGGTAATGATGTCGGCTCCGGCGTCAATAAAACGTGTATGTGCTTGAGTAACATAATGCGGTGCTTCTATTAGCGCTTGAGCGCTCCACAAGGGTTGGGAGAAGGGGGCACCAACGCGTTTCAGTTCACGTCCCATTCCGCCATCTAATAGGGTCAATTTTGTCATAATCAGCTTCTATAGGCTCAAATAAAATAGGCGGCTATTCAATCATATTTAGCACAAAAAGCGGACACAAAAATGACACCTTTTCTCAGATCACCTAAAAATAGTCATTGATAATTTTTTTATCCTACTTTCGTGTTCTATCGAGTAATTGCTCTTCTTTGGATTCGGTTTACTCTTTAACTCATACAATACTTGGATGTAATCTCTCGTTTGCTGACCTAACTTTAGGTGTACTTCATTGAAAGTACGGTTGGCCTACGTGTAAAAGGAGGCACTTCAATGGTACTTTTATCAATAGGGGAACATTATGTTGGTTGTTATTGGCCCTGGCGGGGGCATTAATTGGGGAACGACACAAACCATGCTGAGACATAATTGGCAAGCGTTCCTTCAAATACGTAATTCTGATACGGGAGGCTCTCCACACCCAGAGCGGTTCGGTTCTGTACATCTATGGGAAACGTTTCGGTGTGGCGGCCGCTGCGATGGTCGTATTTTGCCTATCGATATTGCGGATGTGGATCACATCTCTCCTAAGTCTTTATTCACATGGAACTTTGTGACACATCAAAAAAATTCTTTTGAAACGGTGAATGGCGCCAGTTGGAAAATTAAAGAAGAAGGCCACATAGAGGCTATTGATTATTCAAACTTAAGACGAACAATGTTGCTCTATGTAAAGAAAGACAATAATACAATCACCATTCAATTGGGGCCTAATAAGACAAAAGAGTATTCGGTTAAAAAAATATTAACCAATAATGTGTCGAACCTTCAGCTTTTATGCCCTCCATGCAATAGATCGAAAGGCGCTGTTGTTGATTAGTTAATTACTGTTATTACCTTTAGTTCGTCGCTTAAGTATTGTTGACTTGCTCTAATCTATTAAGCACTCTATATCCTATAAGTATTTTTAGTATGGCGACTATTTTGATGGTTGTCATGATTATTGATGTCGTGTTTTTCATAGAGAAAAATAATAATAGGATGAAGTTGTTATGGGTGAAGAAAGGTTTGTAATCGATTATCCGAAACCACCGGCTGGCATGAGTCAAAATGAATGGGACGCTCGTTTAGAGCTGGCCGCCTGTTATCGCATAGTTGATCATTTTGGGTGGACGAGTGTGGTGTACAACCATATTAGTTACCGTATCCCCGGAACGGATGATTTTTTGATTAACCCGTTCGGTTTGCGTTATGACGAAATTAGAGCCAGTGACTTAATCAAAATTGACATAGAGGGTAATAAGCGCAGTGAGAGTGATTGGCCCGTGAATAAAGCTGGTTATTTGATTCATTCAGCGATTCATAAAGCGCGTCATGACCTGACTTGTATTCTCCACACGCATGAGCCCATTTCTCAGTCTTTGGCGGCAATAGCCACTGAGTCAATTCCACTTACCCAAGAAGGGTGTCAGTTTTATCAACGTGTTGGCTATCATGAATTTGAAGGCATTGTTCTAAATGAAGAAGAGCAGGAACGAGTAAAACGCGTTTTAGGCACTGAAAATCATACGCTATTGCTGAAAAATCACGGCCTAATTACAGCTGGTGATTCACCTACATGGGCTTTGGTTCGCCATCTTGCTTTTATTCGTAATGCCGATGTGCAGTTGAAAGCCATGGCGTCAGGCGACCTTAATTTAATTGATGAAGCCGTTATGCGTCATACTAGGGATCAATTTGAAGGCGGTTCGGCTCAAGCTGGTGCTAAAGTGAGACACCCTGAAATGCCCGCGCTCTGGCGTTTAATTGATCAACAAGATCCTACTTGGAAACTGTAAACGACGCTAACAGAGTAAAATATGGTTTGTACTATGAGGACAGTACTCGAAAGCATAAAGACCACTGACGAAAGCTTATTCAAAGAGAATGGTAAAAACTTTCTGCCCGTTCTTGTTCCTAAGGTAACATGAACGAAAGCGGAGGGCTTTTCCTATGAGGGAAGCAATACCAGTGGAAGACCACATTGCGAGTGTATTCCATCGATTAGGATCGTATTTTAGTTTGAGAATTAACAGAGTGATATAACGCTGTATCTGGCAAATTTATCGTTATCTGGTAGTAGGCACAGAATACGTTTACATGTATGTTTGTAGAATGAAAAGTATAATAAAACATGATTCTTCCACCCCACCTATCTTACGTACCTTACAGCGCAATGGTTTAGCGAGACGGTATCTATTTAGTGCTTTATTGATTGCATTGATCCCGCTTGGATTGATGGCTATCGTATACGATACCCAATACGTCCGAGCGATTGAAAAAGTAACTGAAAGTGGTACTAACGCTAAGCTTTCTGGCGCTGTCAATTTATTAAAAACCTTTTTGCAAGAAAGGGCTTATGAGCTAAAAGGGCTGGCCGATAGTCCCGAAGTTTTGGAATGGCTCTCTTCGGCCGAACCTGATGATGAACCTAGTTCGATGCTGCTAGCTCAATTACGTCAGCAACTAGACAGTCCTTATATTTATGGCGTTGTAACCAAGCCTACTCTTTTTGATGAACCGCAATGGCACATGACTCAGGGGTTGCTTAAAGACGTTTCTTGGCGTGATTTGCCTGTCACGTCTTTTGCTGGTTCGGAGCTGTTGGGGCCGGCTTTGCCAATATCTGATAGGCCTGGCTGGATAGTACTTCGTCTAAATCCAGCTGGGTTTAATCCGCTGCCGAAAGCGTGGATTGGCTTAGTCATAAGGCTTGCAAGCTTTACTGAACAGATAGATGATCTTACTTTGCCCGGTTTCAAGGTGCCTGTCATTATTCCGCCTCAGAAGGTGTTGCTGAACTCGTTAGGTAATTTAGAGGTGTCGAGTTATACCTCAGAAAAAGATATTGATTCCAGTGAATTTATTCCTGGCTGGCATATTCGTTTGCTGTGGTTAGGTGACCCTCTCCTTGGTCCACTTGAATTTGCTAGATACGGATTAATTTTTTTAGCCGTCGGAGTTGCACTTGGCGTTATCGTGTTGTCTCGTCATATATCTACGCGGCTTGAAAGGCAAATTACCCCACTTATTCAGGGAGCTGAAAGGGTAGCAAGCGGTGATTTTGACACCCCGTTGGACATAAAAGATGGTACGGCTGAGATAGGTTATCTTTCATTTGCACTTGAACGCATGCGCCTGAGACTTAAACGGTTAGTAAAAAGAATGGTAGAAGTAGAGCGACGGGCTATTTTAGGGCAGTTTTCTGCTGGAGTAGCTCATGAAATTCGAAATCCATTAGCAACCATAAAGACGACAATTCAGGCTTTATCCAGAAAAGAAACCGACCCCAAACGCCAGAAACTTATGGAAGCCGTTGATAACGAAATTGATCGTGTAAACGACGTTGTGCAGCTGTTGTTGGACTACGCACGTCCTAGGGAGTCGAAGGCTGGTAAAGTTGATGTTTTAAACGTGGTGAAAGCCGTTAAAATTTTAGCTGATTCTGTGGCTTATCGTAATGGAGTGCAGTTGATTTTGATTGATCATTCTACGGTATTCTCTTTTGCAGATTCTTTCCAAGTTCGTCAGATTGTAATGAACCTTGTAATGAATGCCATTCAGGCTCTTGATGGTATTGGTGGAAAAGTAGTGGTTCGGATCAGGCAGCAAGGACTCTCGGTATATATCTCTATCATCGATAACGGTCCAGGAGTGAGTGCAGATCATTTAAGTCATTTGACAGAGCCCTTTTTCACAACCAAAACTAATGGTACGGGGCTAGGTCTAGCCATTTGTAAGCAGTTGGCTCAAGCGAATCAGGGCGCCTTAAGGTTTCAAAGCGCTTCTGGCGAGGGTTTGACAGTAACCTTACAGCTACCTCTCTATTTGAATAATTCAAGTCCGGAATAATTTTATGCGTATGCCTAATGTTCTTATTATTGATGATGAAAAAAATCTTGTTAATAGTTTAGTTTTCTCACTAGAAGAAGAAGGAATGACAGTTGACGCGGCGTATACTGGGAAGGACGGATTAGTTGCCATTGAAACTAAAACACCCGATCTAGTGCTTCTGGATCTCAAGCTACCGGACCAATCGGGTTTCGATATTCTTGATGCTATTAAAGTAATGACGTCACCGCCAACTACTATCATGATTTCAGCTCATGGAGATACTCGCGCCGCGGTGGAGGCTGTTAAAAAGGGGGCTCAGGACTATATTACTAAACCATTTGACCTTGATGAGTTAATTCTACTTATTCAACGAAATCATAAACACCGGCAGTTGAGTGAGGAAGTGGCTTACCGCAGGGGGCAGGAAGTAAATACACATGGTTTAATTGGTACAAGTGATGCCATGAAAACCTTGCTTCAACAGGTAGAACGGGTTGGTAAAAGCTCAGCACGTACAATCCTACTACAAGGTCCCTCTGGAAGTGGCAAGACGTTAATAGCCAAGGCTCTTCATGGCGTGAAAGATAAGAGTGCGCCCTTTGTTGCTTTAAATTGTGCTTCTTTGCCTGAAAACCTGTTGGAGGCGGAGTTATTCGGTGCGGAAAAAGGGGCTTATACCGGTGCGGATAAGAGACGCACAGGTTTAGTTGAGTTAGCAAATGGCGGAACTTTGTTTTTAGATGAAATTGGTGAGTTGCCCTTACCCCTACAGGCTAAACTGCTCACTTTTCTGGAGACTCATCGGTTTCGGTCGGTTGGAGGGCAAGCCGAGATAGAGGCTGATATAAGGGTCATTGCCGCTAGTAACCGAGATCTTCATGCTGAAGCCTTATCAGGAACCTTCCGCGAGGATCTTTTCTACCGATTAAACGTTATGCCACTGAATATTCCCTGTTTGGCAGAGCGTAAAGAAGATATCCCTCAACTAGTTGATGAGTTTGTCATTGACTTGACTCTGCAGGAAGGGGGTAGCCCCATAATGATTCCACCTGAAACACTCACTCTTTTTAATGAATATCGGTGGCCTGGAAATATAAGGGAGCTTAGAAATACAATAGAGCGGTTAACCATTCTGCATGCGGGAGAAACCATTTTACCTACGCACCTGCCTCCTGAAATTGCTAGCTTAAGTGGGACATCGGTTTCAACCGTGTCTTATATTAAACCTGACGAAGTTAAAAACGATAGTTCGCTGGCTAACGAAATGTATAAACGTGAGGCTGAATGTATTCGTGAAGCCCTTCTTCAGTTCAGAGGACGTAAAGGTGAAGCCGCAAGTTCTTTAGGTATTTCGAGGCATGCACTAAAACGTCGGATGCAAAAACTAGGACTTACAGGAGAGGATTGTTGATTAAACGAGGAACAATTTGGTGGCCGTTTTTTGCATTTGCTGTCATAGGTGCTTTTACGTTACTTACGCCTTTTAAAACACTGAATGCGCAGGAGTTAGGGCTATCTAAAAGCGAATCTGACACTACTATTGGCTGTCTTTTTCCTATGTCAGGTCGTGCTGGTGTATTAGGGCGTGATTCAGTTTTGGGTGTTCGCCTTGCGATGAAGTACCTTGAAACACAACTGTCGTCAGACAGACCTCGTTTGCGAGTTCTTATTGGTGATACCAAGTCAAAACTATCCAATGCTACCGCTCTGGCTAAGCGTTTTATCGACGTGGAAGGGGCTAGCTTTTTATGTGGCGTTGTCAATTCATCCGTCGCGATTGAAGTCTCCTCGATAGCAAAGTCTGCCGGTGTGTTTTTTGTCGGGACGGATCATGCTTCTTCGAGATTAACGGGCGAATTTTTACATGATCGCTATTTTAGGGTCACTAATGACACAAGACAGTCAATGACGGCAGGCGCTCTATTTATCCAAGACTATTTTTCCGATCACTTGGCGGAAAAACCTCTACGGATATCGTATGTTGGTCCTGATTATGAATATGGGTATCAAGTCTGGGCTGATTTTAGAGAAGCATTGGATCGATTAGGTGTAGCGTATGAGATAATAGGCGTTCTTTGGCCAAGGCTCAGTGAGCCTGATTACAGTCGTTATATCAATGAATTGATCAGGCAGAAGCCAGATATCGTACTGAATAGCCTTTGGGGAGGTGATTTTGTCGCATTTGTAACTCAAGCGACGGACACTGAATTGTTCGAAAAATCACGTTTTGCTAATTTCGAGAAGGGGGGGGATTACGAAATTTTTGCAGAGCTAGGCAGTAAAATGCCTCTCGGACTTCTCTTGTCGTCGCGGCATCATAATAATTGGCCTGATACTGAGTTTAACCAGTGGTTTGTCGAAGAGTTTCACCGTGAAGCTGGATATTTCCCATCATCAGGAGCACAAGGGGCCTTCACAGGGATTGTTGCTATTTCGGAGGTCTTAAAAAAAGTCGGTACTAACCATCGGAACTCTGGCGCTATTATAAAGGCATTTGAAGAGCTTGGACTAACAGTCCCTGAGGATCCTGAAGGATTTCAATCTTCAATGGATGCAAACTCCCATCAGATTCGACAAGTTATGGCCATTGGTGAAACGGTCCTTGATGACAGGTACCCTCCAGCAAAAGTGATGCTCGGTAACTGGCATATTTATTACCCAGACCAACTGGAGGGAGAGACAAGTAGAAGAAACTGAGCGCCTTTCGCTCAGTGATGTTTATTTAAATGAGCGGAAATCGCTCATTTTTTTTGCCGTTCTCTTTTTAAATAAAATTATTTGTTTAAAATCAGTTGTTTAAAAAAAATATCATTTTGGTACGAGTTCTGCTTAGTAAAGCTACCTACGATTGAGTGATCGTCGGTAGGGCACCAGAAACCATGAAAGCTGGTTGTCCGTCCAAAAGCATAATAACAATAACTTGGAGAACCAAAATGAAACATTCTCTGCTCGCTGCAACCGTAGCTTGTGCAATGGCAACAGGCGGATTAAGTCTAAATGTACACGCTGCCGAAGAATATAAATTGGGTCTAGTCACCTTTTTATCAGGCGGTGCATCCGGCCCGTTCGGAATTCCTGCTAAAAACGCGGCGGATCTGATAATAGATGCGTTGAATGAAGGTACCTTACCAGGAACGTTTGAAGGTATAGGTATTGACGGTCGCATGATAGCACCAGTATTTGTAGACGAAGCTGGCGGTGCTACTAAGCAAACCTCAGAGTTTCGTAATCTAGCTCAGCGTGATCAGGTTGACGCAGTTGTCGGTTATATCTCTTCAGGAGACTGTCTAGCGATTCCGCCAGTTGCTGAGGAGCTTAAGATGCTGACCGTCCTTTTCGATTGTGGAACGCCACGTGTTTTCGAAGAAGCGGATTATAAATATGTATTCCGAACTCATTCTACGGCAAGTATGGATAACATCGCGGCTGCACGATATGTTATCGATAATGTGCCTGAGCTAACTTCAGTTTCAGGAATCAATCAGAATTATTCTTGGGGTCATGATAGTTGGCGTGATTTCACTGAAACGCTAAAAGTTTTACGTAATGATGAGATCGAGATTACAACCGAGCAATTCCCTAAACTTTTTGCTGGACAATACAGCACTGAAATTTCAGCATTACAAGTTAACTCAGCTGATGTTATACATACCTCGTTTTGGGGTGGTGACACCGATGCTTTCGTTCTGCAAGCCGCGGCTCGTGGTTTGCTAGAGGATAACCAGTTAATTTTTACAGCTGGTGAAACTGCGTTGAACAGCTTAGGAAAATATCTGCCTGATGGAACCATCATTGGCGCTCGTGGTCCTTTCGGCCCGTTTGCACCTGAAAGTGAACTAAATACTTGGTTCCAATCTGAGTTCACTAAACGTTTCGGTACACCTCCTACCTTTCCTGCATACCATATGGCACATGCTCTAATCGGTCTCAAACTTGCTCAAGATAAAGCTGGTATAGGCGCTTCGACTGAGCAAGTTATTGAAGCGTTTGAATACTTGGAGTTTGAAGGTCCTGGTGGGAAGGTGGCTATGAGCCGAGGTGAGGGTCACCAAGCGGCTACTGAAATGGTTTATGGTCGTGTTAAGCAGGGCGATAGTGGAATTACCTTCACTGACATAGCTCGCTATTCCGCAGACTGTGTTAACCCGCCTGATGGTACGGATACCGTTACTTGGATCCAGTCAGGATTTCCTGGCGCTACTTGTGACTGATAGTCTCATCCAAGTGTGAAATTCACTGGAGGTAGTTGTAAAGGCCTTCAGTGAATTTGTCTAATGGTCTCTCATCCCTGCTTTGACCTTTATTATCAAGGGTTAAGCAAAGTATCGGAAATATTCAGATGACACAATTTATTGCAATCCTAGTGGATGGCTCGGTTTATGCGTCCTGGCTATTTTTAATTTCTGCGGGTCTCACTCTGATTTTCGGAGTGATGCGCATTCTTAACATGTCCCACGGAAGTTTCTATGCGTTAGGCGCTTATTCAGGAGCGGCCATGGTTGGCTGGTACTTTTCTACTGGCTCGGCGCCTTGGTTAAGTTTTTTTGTTTTGATTGGTACGGCATTAGCAGTCGGTGTAGTTGTTGGTTTCATTGTAGAGAGAGGTTTTCTTCGCTTTATGTATGGCCGAGATGAAGTTGTTATGGTTCTCGTAACCTATGCCATTCTATTGATTATGGAAGACTCTATAAAGCTCATTTTTGGTGTTGAGCCTTATTTTGCATTTCAGCCCTACATGCTTTTAGGTAGGTCATCATTCATCGGTCTTTCTTTCGCGAACTACGACTTTTTATTGATCGGCGTAAGTGTCTTGATTGGTCTTGTTCTTTGGTATGGTCTTAACCGAACACGTAACGGGAAGTTACTTAGAGTCGTTATTCATGACCGTGAAATAGCCGGTGCATTAGGAATAAACGTCTCTAAAATCTTTGCCATAACTTTTCTAATTGGTGCAAGCATAGGCACATTAGCTGGCGCTCTTACGGCTCCCGCTTTATCTGTTGTACCGGGTATTGGTATTCAGGTGATCGTTCTGGCCTTTGCTGTCGTCGTCATTGGTGGTTTGGGTAGCATCACTGGGGCTTTGGTTGGGGCATTGATCGTTGGTATGGCGCGTGCTTCAGCCGTGCATCTATATCCAGAACTTGAATTGTTCGTGATATATGCGGTGATGGGGTTGGTCCTAGCATTTCGTCCACAAGGTTTATTTGCCATTGCTAGTGCGAGGAAAATCTGATGAGAACAAGATCTAAAGCATTACTACTAATTCTTGGTATCACCACTCTTGTTGTTTGTCTTCTTTTGCCTCAATGGATGTCATATTTAGTGACCATCGCTATGGGTAAAGGTTTGGTTGTACTTGGCTTGGTTCTGTTGATGAGAGCGGGTTTAGTATCCTTCGGTCAAGGGCTTTATTACTGCGTGGGCGCTTATGTCGCAGGTGTACTGACTCAGTTTGTAGGAATAACTGATATTGTACTGATATTGCTGGCGGCGGTGGTGATAGGTGTTCTAATTGCTGCGATGATAGGTTTGTTACTATGTCGTTATAGAGAAATTTTCTTTGCCATGTTTTCTTTGGCGTTTTCCATGATTCTGTATGGATTACTGGTGCGTAATCAAGTGCTAGGTTCAACGGATGGTTTTAATGTAGCAAATCCGAGCTTACTAGGCTGGAATCCAGGACCAGACGGTGCTTCTAATTTAGTCATAGGAGTAGCGATATTTCTGGTTTTTACCCTTGGTATTATGGCTTGGCGTTATCTTAACTCACTCTCCGGATATGGCGGAGAAGCTGTTCGCGAAAATGAGATTCGCCTCGAATATTTAGGCGGATCTGTTTTTAAGGTGATTTACGTTAAGTATTTAATAGCAGCGGGATTAGCTTCGATGGGAGGGGCGATTACCGCGCTCGTAAGTGGTCATGTTGACCCTGAAATGGCCTATTGGACAACTTCTGGTGAGTTTGTATTCATTGCTCTAATGGGAGGGACTGGGCATGTAGCTGCGCCATTAATTGGTTCTGTTCTATTTGAGTCCCTTCGTACCTATGCGTTTGCAGTGTCTCCTTATACTTGGCAAATGATTCTTGGTGTTGTTTTGTTGGCTATCATTGTGTTCTTACCTTCAGGCCTTTGGTCTTTAGTAGAGCGGTTCAAGAAGAAAGCGAGGAAAACGATATGAGTGCTTTATTAAAAACCGTAAATCTCGAAAGAAGCTTTGGCGCCGTTACGGCGGCCACTGATATCAATGTTGAGCTCAATAGTGGCGAAATCGTTGGCGTTATTGGTTCCAATGGTGCGGGAAAAACCACATTTATAAATATGGTAACTGGATACATTCAGCCTTCTAGTGGCGATATCCTAGTGAGGGGAAAATCTATCGTTGGAAAGTCAACTCGGGAGGTGTCGCTGGCTGGTGTCGGACGCTCTTTCCAAGTTGCCCAACTATTTCAAGGGCTGACAGTCTTAGACAATATGTTGATTGCATTTGGTTTCTCTGTTGATCGTAAACTGAGCTTTTTAAAGCCTTTAAGATCGACTGAAAAAATTGAAAAAGCAATTGAGGTTCTACGTGAATATGACATTGAAAAATACGCTGACGAGGTTGTATCAACGCTTCCTCAGGGTGTTCGTAAATTGCTTGATATCGCAATGGCCATGTTGTCGAGTCCTAGTCTGATGTTGCTAGATGAGCCGACATCCGGTGTGGCTGTCGAGGATAAATTTATTTTGATGGATACGGTGATGACGGCCGTGCGTAAGAGTGGGGCGGCTACTCTTTTTGTAGAGCATGATATGGAAGTTGTTTTGCGATATGCCGATCGAGTGCTCGCTTTCTACGATGGTCGTGTACTCGCTGATGGCCCTACCCATAAGGTTTTATCAGACCCTAAAGTTCAGGCGTTAGTGGTAGGCCATCATCTTGATTTAAGTAATCAAATGCCCTCAAATAATCAGGAGTCTAGAGATGCTTGAACTAAAAAATGTTACTACGGAGATAGCGGGAACTACGATTCTTAGGGATGTTAGCTTTTCAGTTGAGAAAGGCTCAATGGTTGGCTTAATTGGTCGTAATGGTGCGGGCAAAACAACCTCGCTGCGTTCGATCATGGGGTTACTAAAACCTAAGTCAGGACAGGTAATAATTAATGGTAAAGATATGGTAAAACAGGGTTCATTCGAGCGCGCTAGTCTATCTATAGGTTACATGCCTGAAGATCGCCGCTTAGTTCCTGATTTGACGGTTGAAGAAAACATATTGGCACCAGCTTGGGCCTGTCATCTAAAAAATTCCGAGGCTCGGCTTGCTTGGATCTATGAAATGATGCCAGAAGTTGAGGCATTTTCAGAACGCCGCGCTTTACAGCTATCTGGAGGTCAGCAAAAGTTAGTCGCCTTAGCTAGAGCCATGATGACAGGCACTAATTTATTGCTGCTTGATGAGCCCTTTGAAGGTGTCGCTCCTGCTCTTTCAAGACGCCTCGCCAGTGTTTTAAGTGCATTAAAAGATGAAGGATTGACAGTGTTGCTTTCTGAATCAGACCAGTCTCATTCAGCGGACCTTATCGATAAGGCGTTTCAGATCGAGCGTGGCAGTGTTAAGCCGCTCGCTTCTTGGACCTAGGAGTAAACTCATGAAAGCATTTACTTTCAATACGACTAAAAGCGTCATTTGTGAACCGGGCTCAATTAAACGTCTCGGTGCCATCGTACACGAACATATTGGTAAGAAGGTAATGTTAGTTACCGATTTGGGGCTAATTAAAGCCGGTTTACTTAGCTCAGCTACTGACTCGTTAAGTGAGGCTGGTGTCGATTATTGCGTCTTTAGCGATGTTGTAGCAGACCCGTCTTCATCGATCGTTGAGGCTGCAATTGTGCAAGCTAAGACTGCAAATATCGATGGTGTTATCGGCTTTGGTGGAGGCTCTTCAATGGATGTAGCGAAGCTAGTAGCTCTGCTGATTGGTGGTGAGGAAAATCTAGAGGACGTTTACGGTGTCGATCAATCTAAAGCAAAGCGGCTTCCGTTAATCCAAATTCCGACAACAGCAGGTACTGGATCTGAGGTTACTCCTATTTCGATTATTACTGTTGGTGAGTCTGAGAAGAAGGGGGTTGTAACGCATCAACTTCTCCCAGATATTGCACTGTTAGATGCGGAGTTAACTTTAGGTTTACCCGCATTGATAACCGCTGCAACGGGCATTGATGCGATGGTTCATGCTATTGAAAGCTACACATCTGCATCGGCGAATAATAATCCAGTCTCTCGTGCTATTGCCCGAGAAGCGCTACGACTTTTAGGGGCAAATATAGAGACTGCTGTAAAAGATGGAACAAATATTCAGGCAAGGTCTAATATGCTGTTAGGGGCGATGCTTGCAGGACAAGCGTTTGCTAACTCGCCAGTAGCGGGAGTGCATGCCTTAGCTTACCCTATTGGTGGTATTTTCCATGTGCCGCATGGTCTTTCGAATGCGCTGGTGCTTCCTCAGGTTATGCGATTTAACGCCAGTGTTTGTGGAGATGAATATGCCACCTTAGCATTGGATGTTTTTCCCAGACTGGTGTCGGTTCCAGAGGCGAACAGAGTGGACGAATTCATAAATTGCCTTCAGGCATTGAGCTTAGATTTAGGACTAGAGCAAACTCTAAGAGAGGTTGGGATAAGTGAGTCGGATCTTCCTACCCTGGCGTCCGAAGCGATGAAGCAGATTAGGTTATTAGTAAATAATCCAAAAGAGTTAGCTGAAGAAGACATACTGGCAATATATCGAGCCGTTTTTTAAAGCCAAGGCCCCTTTGTGGACCTTCACTTTTTCTTTAGGACGAAGCCGTTTTTGTTCGGCTACGACTATTTTATACTGAGGTAAATTATGTCTATTGAATTAAAAAATTCAGCACTGTTACGCGATCGAGCTTATATCAGTGGGCAATGGGTGAAAGCGATTTCTGGCAAGACGTTTGATGTTATTAACCCAGCTAACGGTGAGCATTTAATCAGTGTTCCCGACATGGATGGAACCGATACTTGTTTAGCTATCGAAGCGGCAGATAAGGCTTTGCCATCCTGGCGCTCCATGCTTGCTAAGGATCGGGCCAATATACTGCGTAAATGGTTTCAACTTATTATGGATAATCAAGAAGATTTAGCGCGACTTATGACAGCAGAACAGGGTAAGCCTCTTGCCGAGTCACGCGGAGAAGTTGCTTACGGCGCGAGTTTCATCGAGTGGTTTGCCGAAGAAGCCAAACGGGCTTATGGCGATGTTATTCCTGGTCCTGGTAAGGATAAGCGTATTGTTGTTATTAAACAGCCTGTGGGCGTTGTTGCTGCCATTACCCCATGGAACTTTCCAATAGCCATGATTACTAGAAAGATCGCGCCAGCTCTAGCCGCTGGCTGTTCTGTTGTTGTTAAGCCAGCGGAAGATACACCGCTATCTGCACTTGCAATTACCGCCTTGGCGGAGCGAGCGGGTGTTCCTGCAGGACTTGTTAATGTTGTTACCTGTTCAAAATCCAATGCTGTGGCGGTTGGTGGTGAGTTAACAGGTAATTCTATTGTACGAAAAGTATCTTTTACTGGTTCCACACCGGTCGGTAAGCTTTTGATGCGTCAGGCGAGCGATACGGTTAAAAAAGTCAGTTTAGAATTGGGTGGAAACGCTCCATTTATTGTTTTTGATGATGCGGATCTTGATGCGGCTGTCTCTGGATTAATGGCTTCCAAGTACCGTAATACGGGGCAGACCTGTGTTTGTGCGAATCGTGTATATGTACAGTCTGGTGTTTACGATGTCTTCGTCGAAAAGCTGAAGACTGCAGTGAGTAAAATGGTTGTTGGTGATGGACTTGAGGGCGAAACTCATCAAGGACCTTTGATAAATCCAGCAGCGCTTGAAAAAGTAAGACGACACATAGCTGATGCTTTATCTAAAGGTGCTAAAGTTGGTTTAGGTGGTCAGGCGCATGCGCTAGGCGGTACTTTTTTCGAACCAACCATCCTTACTGAAGTAAATCAGGATATGTTAATTGCGAAGGAGGAAACATTTGGTCCGGTAGCTCCGTTATTTAGGTTTGAAACTGAAGAAGAGGCTATTGCTATGGCCAACGATTCGGAATTTGGTCTTTCTGCTTATTTTTATAGCAATGATATTCATCGTGTATGGCATGTCGCAGAAGCTCTTGAAGCCGGTATGATTGGTATAAATGAGGGGATTATATCGACCGAAGTAGCGCCCTTTGGCGGTATTAAGGAGAGTGGTTTAGGGCGTGAAGGATCCCGCTATGGCCTAGATGAATATATGGAACTTAAATATCTTTGCCTTGGTGGTATGCGCTAAGAGTCAGACGCTCCCAGCGAAAGGTCGCTGGGAGCTAAGATATTGAAAAGTTGCCCCATGGCTAACTTTTTATGTATTCAACGATTAACCCTTCTAACCATTAATCTAGGTCCAAGTTGTTTTCGTCCAGCATCAGATTGTCTTGAAGAAACTCCACATGCTCAGCGACAGAATCAGGCGCCTTAAAATACGCGATGTGGTACATGGCTTCTCCTTCTTGAGCTAAAGGAATATTTTGTTTGCCAATGACAATGCCTTCTGAAGGACTGTATATGGTGGCTAGTGTCAGGCCGTAAGGATCATTTATATAGGCGAGAGGTGCTCCTTTTGCCACATGATCTCCGAGTTTTGCTAGGTGGTTCACAAAGCCGCTTTCGCTGGCTCGAACCCAACCACTTTGACGAGCGATGAAAGGTTCAATGGAGTGGCCTTTGGTTTTGCGTTTATTCAGCATGCCAATTTGCCGCATAACGTTGATAATGCCTTTCACACCAACTTGAATGGAGAACTCATCGTAGCGCAATGCTTGCCCTGCTTCATACAACAGCACCTTGGTGCCAAAGTCGGCGCTGGCTTGGCGCAGTGATCCCTCTCGTATGTCTGAATTCAGTAATACGGGTAAACCAAAGGCTTTTGCGAGCTCTAGTGTTATTGGGTCGTCTAAATCAGCGCGTATTTGAGGTAAATTACTACGATGAATGGCGCCGGTATGCAGATCAATACCATAATCACATTTTGAGACGATTTCCGTTAGGAAAATATTGGCAATTCGTCCTGCTAGTGAACCTTTTTTACTGCCTGGAAAGCTTCTATTGAGATCTCGTCGGTCGGGTAAATACCGGCTTTGATTCAAAACGCCGTATACGTTAACCATTGGTACAGCAATTAAGGTGCCGCGTAAGGATTTAATGGATTTGCTGCTGATCAATCGACTGACAATTTCTATGCCATTAAGCTCATCACCATGGATAGCGGCACTGACAAAAAGACAAGGGCCGGGCTTTTTGCCTCGATGAACATACACAGGGATTGACATATGCGTATCTGTGTAGAGAGGCGGCATCGGCAGCTCAATTTTTTTTATTTCACCCGTCTTGATGCTGACTCCAGCAATGACGAGTTCATTCATTTCTCTGTTACCTTTTGTCTTGGTGTCATTGGCTTTATCCGATTCCTCGTTAGAGGGTGTATTCTCAATCGTTGTTAATGGCATGATTTGGTGAGCTCTATCGCTTTTATTCGTTTGTCTTAGAAATGCCTAAGAATCTGTTTAAACTGGGCTCTATTTAATGATTCATGCCCTTCACTTTAATGGCATAGGACTATCATTAGACGAACGCATTTTACCTCATTGTGTAACAAGGTATTTATACACTCGAAACTGGAATGAGAATACCTAAATATTACCTCTAAGACGGTCTGTGAATCGAATACTCTAGAATAGTGAGCTCTTTTCTCGGTTTGATGACGTAACCGCATTAAACCCTTGCTTTAAAGTGCCAATCACCTGCTTGTATGTCGTTTATGATGGAATGGCGTATCTCTTCGGCAATGTCTTCACTATCGATATCATATAAACCGCATTGAGTAATGACTTTCTTTTTATTTATACTTTTCCCCAAATATTCATAAACCACTCTGACACAGCAAGGTACACGTTCTCCTCGACCGGAGACGCCAAGCCGAAGGCCCGTTAGCAGCTCCACTCGATTGCGAAAAGAGGGGTAAAGGATTGTTTGTGTCATTTCAACATGAGTTAAACTCTCGTAGTCTATTAAGAATAAACGGTCGGATAACAACTGAACCGCGCCACTGTAAATGCCATGAAAAGATTTTTTACTAAGCGAGGTATTTAGTCTTTCAATACGACGGTAATAGGTTTTGTCTCCTTGTGACTCTATGTTTACCAAGGTTCGCAAAATTTTTCCGGGGCAGGCCATGGATAAATAGTATTCAAAATAATATCCCCAATACCGAACCAGGCCTTGTTGGCCTACTTGACTAAGATCATTAAAGGCAAGTTGTTCAGGCGTAACGCTAGGCTGATCTTCCTGTGATCGAATAGGTCGTGCTTGAACAAGCCGAACGAACTGTGCGTGTGGTAGCATAATTTCATTCGTTTCAACGCCGAAGAAATCACCAATACGTCGAAGTGTACTCCTAGTGGGTACCGTCGTTTCATTAAGGTAGCGGTTGAATTGGGCTCGATTGATATTTAATCGTCGGCACACTTCAGCAACGGATTTATAGTAACTGCACAGTAATCTTAGATTCGCAGAAAAATCTTCCGTCATAGCGGTTTACTCTTTGTCTTAATGTCTTCACAAGTGTAGCCAATAACGAAACAAATAAACATTAAAGATTGATGCTATATGATGCTAATTTAGCTTTATATAGCATCTCCTAGAGTCGATTTACGAACTCCCTTTCATGCGTCTATTTCGGTTAAATATGTCATCAGACGATCAGATCAAAGTTCAATCGTAACAATCAATCTAATACTAGGCGTTATCTATGTTATCTCTTTTGACTGACATGTGTATAAGGCCGTTAGCGTTAGCGAATGTATTTGCTCTATCTCCAGTGTTCAAGATGACCAAACAGGTTATGAAAGGGTCTGAAGATCAACGCAATAAAGGTCAGCCGACTCCTTATTTGAGGTTGACCGTTGCTCCGATCTGAACTGAGATCACACGTCTTTGCCAAACGAAGATAAAAATCAACGCCACTTGTTAAACGCCTTATCCACCCTATGATGAGGCCCTAGGTAACGCTATTATGAAAACTCGTTCTGAATACGATTTACTGGGGAATATGGACGTCCCCGCGGATGCTTTTTATGGCATCCAGACACAACGTGCCGCACAGAATTTTTCTATTACTGGCGTGCCGATCTCTCATTTTCCGGAGTTAATCAAAGCACTTGCGATGGTAAAAGCCGCGGTAGCAAGAACCAACCAAGAATTGAAATTGTTAACAGACGAAAAGGCCGATGCCATTGTGTCTGCTTGTCTAGATTTGGTTGAGGGTCAACATCATGAGCAATTTATCGTAGACGTTATTCAAGGCGGTGCGGGTACCTCGACGAATATGAATGCCAATGAAGTCATTGCGAATATCGCGCTCACAAAGTTGGGGCATGAAAAAGGAGAGTATCAATACCTACACCCCAATGATGATGTTAACCGTTCACAGTCGACCAATGATGCTTACCCAACGGCGGCGTGTCTTGCTATTCAGTTTGCCGCGGATCTCTTTGTACCAAGTCTGGCGTCTCTAAAAAAGGCGTTGGAAGGGAAAGCGAGAGAATTTTCTCATATTGTGAAAATGGGACGTACTCAATTACAAGATGCCGTACCTATGACGTTAGGCCAAGAGTTTGATGCATTTGCGGTAACGCTTGGTGAAGACATTGAGCGTATCAGTGAGGCGTGCGCATTACTTTGTGAGGTGAATCTTGGTGGTACGGCCATTGGCACAGGTATTAACACGCCAGAAGGTTATGCTAAGCGAGTGGTTGAAAAACTAGCCATCATTTCCATGAAACCGTTAACACCAGCAACAAACTTAGTGGAGGCCACTTCGGACATGGGGGCTTTTGTTTTCTTCTCTGGAATATTGAAACGTTTAGCGATCAAATTAAGCAAAATGAGTAATGACTTACGTTTGCTTTCGAGTGGGCCCAGAACGGGTTTAGGTGAAATCAATTTACCAGCAATGCAACCGGGTTCTTCGATCATGCCTGGCAAAGTCAACCCCGTTATTCCTGAAGCCATGAACCAGACAGCGTATCAAGTTATCGCGTCAGACCTTGCGGTGACTTTAGCCGCCGAAGCGGGACAGCTGCAGCTTAATGCAATGGAGCCAATGATTATTTATAACCTGCTTAACTCGTTAAAAATGCTTAAAGAAGCATGCCGTATGTTGGAGCATCGTTGTGTTCAGGGGATTACCGCAAACGAAGCTGTTTGTGCTGCGCATCTTGAGAATAGCATTGGTATTATTACGGCTCTGGTCCCTTATATTGGTTATTCCAATGCGTCACGCATTGCGAATACGGCATTGCATACGGGAAACACAGTTAAGGCTCTGATTATTGAGGAGCAGTTGCTATCTGAAGAACAGCTTAATCTGTTATTGAGTCCAGAATCTATGTTGTCACCCAGTAAGGTGGTTATATGAGCGCTCAAATACTCATCATTTATACAGGTGGTACCATAGGTATGGTACAAACTGAAAAGGGTCTTGCTCCCGCTTCTGGATTACAAGAGCGTATTGAAAAAGCCATGGGTGAAAGCTTAGTGACACTGCCTAGCTTTGAGGTGCTAGAACTTTCTCCCTTAATTGACAGTGCGAATATTACGCCAGATCATTGGACTAAGCTTATGCATACCTTGTCAACTCATTGGCAAGAGTACGAAGGCTTTATCGTATTGCATGGGACGGATACCATGGCTTATACAGCCTCTGCGTTGTCTTTTATGTTGGGAGCTTGTCGGAAAAATGTCCTTTTGACGGGGTCTCAAATCCCATTAGGAATGAACAGAAGTGATGCCACTGATAATTTGCAAGCCGCTTTGTCTTTGGCAACGTATCATCGTATTACGGATGTTAGCTTGGTTTTCGATGGAAAATTAATGCGGGGGAATCGTATTCAGAAAATCAGTAGCGGCCGTTTTGATGCCTTTCAAACCCCTAATTATGATCTACTAGGGGAGTTATCTATTAATGTACAACTGTATCCAAAGCGCATGCTGCCATTCGTTAAAAACGCGCATTATAATCAATTTGAGAAACAAATGGGCTGTTTTAACGCCGGTGCTGTGGCGGTTTTAATCATTCATCCAAGTCAGCCAAGTACCTTGTATCAGTCATTATTAGAGGATGAATCTTGCCAAGCGATTATTTTATTAACGTATGGGGCCGGTAATATTCCTGATCAAATGCCTTCTTTTTTAGCCTTTATCGCTGAGGCCGTAAATCGAAAGAAAAATGTGGTTAATCTGAGTCAATGTTTACATGGTGGTGTCACGCAAGGAGCTTATGCAACGGGCTCTGTGTTAAACGCATTGCATGTCATGAGTGGAAAAGACATGACCTTAGAAGCGGCGTTTTGCAAATTACATTGGTTACTTGCAAAAGGAGAAACTTATCAAGGTATACAGGATAAATGGTCTATAAATTACTGCGGTGAATTTACTGAATAGTTATTAGGATAGGCTTGTTGCTACGTCATGCGTAGGCTAGGTGATCTTATGTATAACGCAACAAAATGCCATTATATTCCTAACTAATGGCATTTTGTTGTACTTGCTATTTTTGTGCTTGCGAATAGTGCTTTGGTTTATCCAGAACCAATGAGGTTATTTTAGGCTCGCTTTATATTCTGTAATGGCTTCAATGTGTTCTGGACCAATGCCACAACAGCCCCCAATGAGACTCGCTCCATCATCATGCCACTGTTTGACCCATGTTAAATAATCTGGAGGTGTTAAGTCTTTTCTGAGCTCATCTAAGCCCTCGTTTGCTGTTGCATTCTTCGGTTGAGGAGGGAAGGCATTCGCATAAGCACCAATTTGAATGGCATCATTGCCTAATGCAGAAAGTGTTGCTTTAGTTAATACGATCGCTTCCCCAATGATTTCAGGTTGGCTGCAATTAAAAAGAATGGCATCCACACCAATGGCATGCATTGCCTTCACCGCTTCGGTAACCGTTTCTCCAGAACGAAGGATGGGGACTTCTGTTGGCTCTGAGTCTTCTAAAGTAAAAGAAACCCAGAATGGTTTTTTCTCAAGGTCAATGGTATCAACCAATGCTTTTACTCGTGTTACTTCATCAATCACGCTTTGTGTTTCAGATAGCCATAGGTCTACATAAGGGTTGAGAGATTCAATTAACGGAACGGCTAGCTCTTTTACACGGCCAGGTTGATATAAGTCAGCGCGATATGAACCAAATAGAGGTGCTAAGGATCCGGCGACTTTTGCTTCAGAATGACACTCATCAACGGCTTCACGGGCAACTTTGCCAGAAAGAGTAGTGAGCTCACGGCCTCTCTCTTTAAATACATCTTCACCAATATGAAAAGGAACCAGTGAGTAACTGTTTGTGGTAATAACTTGAGAACCGCTGTTGATATAGGATTTATGTATTTCTTTGACCGTTAATGGTGCTTCCATCATGGCAAGAGCTGACCATTCTGGCTGTTTGAAGGGCGCTCCAAGCCGAGCGAGTTCACGACCCATGCCGCCGTCTAAAATGGTTAGAGAAGTCATATTACGTCCTTACAGTCTTAAAAATATGCGACGATTTTATAGGTATTTGAAAAGTATTCAATGGGTTTTATTTGAATTATGTTCCAGTGAAATGGGTGCTGGATGAGATGTTTAAGAATATGTGTTCTGATAATTAGAATTGTGAAGGAATCTTAGGATGAAGCGTGTGAATAACGCTAACGAGAGGAAAGTCTACTGTTTTTTTCGCTGTTTGATTTTATGAGGTTAGTATTACAAGGAGTGTGTATAGGGGAGGGAGGCGCGCGTTGATATTCTTATTCTTGCGCTTTTGCCCTAGTGGTAAAGCAAGTCATTTTCTAATGATGAACTCTAAAGAAAATCTCGCTGTACCCTTCTTTATTGCTTAAGCTGAATACTTAGGCTTGATGACCTTTTGGTGCTTCTTGTTGTGCAAGAGTGTTTCTTGTGTTCATAGCAAATTGTTTGATCGAACGAGCGATGCTAACAATTGAGTTACTGATTGCTTCAGCGCGTTGAGCACGAGCAGCCATTTCGATTTTTTCGATTTCTGACATATAGCTTGAGTCAATGTTGTCTAATAATTCGATAAGCGTTTTTTGAGTTTTCATGATGGAGCTCCTAGATTTTTTTGGGTTTTCGTTGTTTCTTTCAGTAGGTGTATAATAAGAATCTAAGGGCATTAAGACAAACGACTTATATTGTGCATATAGTTGAGAAAAACTAATCTATTTGCTTTTCTCAACATTAGGCAAGAATAATTCATTCTGTTTCGTGGATAATGTTTTTATTTTTTGCTTCGATCCATTGAGACATATATTGGGTGCTTTTAAGGCTATGGTGGCGCAACATCATGCTCATAAAATGCTGTTTTCTCATGGCGACCAATTCCTTTTTATGTTGCATTAACTTCTTTATAAATGCAGGTTCTAATGTCTTTCTGTCGAATTTTTCATCAAGAATAGTATAGCCATTTTGTTGATAGGTTACCCACTGCGCTTTGTTTTGGTAAAGCGCGATGGCTTCTTCTGCAAACACCATTGGATCGTCTACTATTTTTCCATTCCAGGGAAGATGATTGTGCATGGCTTCGGCACCAATAATGGTAGTGATACTGGGGGTTCCCATTTCCATTGCTTCGACAAGTTTACCTTTTATACCTGCTCCAAACCGAAGTGGGGCAAGTAATACTCTTGCTTGTTGGACGACGCTTTTGGCGTTTTCAGCCCAACCCTTTATATGGAAGCCTTGTTTTGGATTGTGCAATTGGGTGGCTTTTGGTGGCGGGTAAGCACCGTAGATATGCATTTCTGCTTGAGGTAAGGATTTTCTAATGAGCGGCCAGATTTCAGTTTTGAGTTGTAATACCGCATCCCAATTAGGAGCATGGCGAAAATTTCCTATACTGATGAAATTTTTTCTAGACTCAAAGGGAGTGGATTGTTGTCGTTCGACATCCTTTTCCAGAGTTAGCATGAAAGGAAGCACATAGAGTTGTGTCTCAGGGACGTGAAAGTGCGTTTTTAAAAGCTCTACTTCTTTATCTGAAATCATTAAGGTTAGGTCGCTACGAAAAATAGAGGCTATTTCTCTAACCGTATGTTGGTTGTGCATGTCTAAAATATCAAACTCTTTGTTTTGTTTTACGGCGTGATGCCTCGCTTGGCGTAGGCTATGCAAATCTTCTGTATTCAGTAAGCGCAATGCATCTGGGGCGTGTTTTTCCACTCGCCAACCAAATTGCTCTTCCATCATAAAACGGTCAAACATGACAGCATCTGGGACCAAATTTTGAATGAATTCATCGAAACTGCTGTTGTTCAACTCAATGGAGACAGATTGAATATCAAGTTCATCAAGGTTGGCCATATGGTCGGACTGTTGCGCTGGGCTGGCAAAAGTGACATTCCAATGTTGATCTCTAAAACTGGTTAATAATTGCATCATACGGCTACCTGCCGCAGAAGAGTTAGGTTCTGGCCATACGTAGCCGATTACTAGAATATTCACAATGGACTCTTTTAATAAAATAAAAAATAAACCGACTTTATATGAGTTATCGAAGAAGATTGGCTTGCTTAAGGGCCCTTTGTCTTCGTGATTCAAGTCGACTGACTTCGAGCAAGATATCCTCAACATAAGACAAATGACTATGAATCGCATTTTTAGCGGCTTGAGGGTCGCTCTCCATAATGGCTTGATAAATGGCGGTATGCTGTTCCATTACTTTGCCACGAGCTTCAGCGTGTTGAAATAAATAATCTAAATTGGCCGCAATGCTTTGCGCAAGCATTTGAAATAGAGCGCGCATGGTATGCAACATGACCGCGTTATGAGCGCATTCGGCTATGGTTAAATGAAAGGCGGCATCAAGCTTCGCTTCAAGCGCTGGGTTCTTTTCTTGGTTTGCATTAATCAGTTCATTATAGGCATTCGTTAGCTTTTCTTTATCTTCATCTGTACTACGAATCGCCGCATAGTAGGTTGAAATACCTTCCATTGCGTCTCTGAATTCGAGTAAATCATAACGGAATTCTGGATGAGTTGACATGGCTTGTAAGAGAGGGTCACGTAGTTCACTGCCTAAATCCTCACTGATGTAGTTGCCGCCACCTTGTCTACTGACCACCATGCCTTTTGCTTTAAGGTTTTGAATGGCTTCTCTTAAGGAGGGTCGGGAAACATCGAAGCGTTCTGCTAATTCTCTTTCTGGTGGTAGCCTGTCTCCTGGTTTAAGTAATCCTTCTATCATCATGGTTTCTAACTCTTTGGTAATAAGGTCAGAGAGTTTTCCTTGTGAGGGAAGTGAGCGTGACATAGTGAAGCCTGTATCTAAAATGAATACTGAAATCGTAATTGGTAAGACCATTTTTTTCAATTAAAAAACAGCCTTATTATACTTTTTCCTCCGTAAATTAAGTCTTTGGTTGATTTTATGATCATGGCATGTCTAAAATAAAAGAAATATTGGTAATACTGGTATTACCAATATACATAATTATAAAAATCAATCTCATTTTGACTGTCAATGTGACTTCTCTGTTATTGGCTTGTTGACTGAATAATGAGGTTTTGCATTTGAGGAAATACCATGCCTGTCCATCATTTTATTCCAGATGATTCGCTAGTTGATTCGCTTTCTGATGATCTATCGAGTCCATTAAAATTGTATCCATCCAAACCAAAAAAAGTGTATGTTTTTGGTACGTGTTTGGTGGATTTGTTTTACCCAGAGGCAGGCATGTCGGGGGTGCTTTTATTAGAGCATGCGGGAGTAGAGGTATTGTTTCCACAAGACCAAACTTGCTGCGGGCAGCCCGCCTATACATCGGGTTACAAGGAGGAAGCAAGGTCGGTTGCGCTGGCTCAGATGTCTCTTTTTAATGAAGAGTATCCCATTGTTGTACCTTCAGGGTCATGTGGAGGCATGATGAAAATGCATTACCCTAGATTGTTTGAGGGCACGGAATACGACCAACAAGCCCAGGAATTCTCTGAGCGAATTTATGAACTCACCGATTTTTTGGTGCATGTGTGTGATTTACCTTTAGTGGATCAGGGTGAGCAGACTAAGATTGCCCTACATACGTCATGTAGCAGTCGACGCGAAATGAAAACAACCGACTCAGGTAAAGCATTGCTGAAGCAGCTAAAAAATGTGAATTTGGTTGAGCCAGAAAAAGTGACGGAATGTTGTGGCTTTGGAGGGGCTTTTTCGGTAAGGCATCCTGAGATTTCCAATGCTATGGTGAAAGACAAATTGGATCATTTGTCGAATACCAAAGCGGATACTTTTTTAAGCTCTGATTGCGGTTGCTTAATGAATATTAAAGGCGCAGCCGAAAAAGATAAGAGCGCTTTAACGTTGAGAAGTGGGGAGCATTTATTAAGTTTTGTGGCTCGAAGAGTAGGGCTTATTGAGGGAGGTAGTGAGTAATGAATACAACAACAGACCCTTTTCAAGAGCGCAGCGAAGCCGCTGTAAAAGATAAGAAACTTCGAGCTAATTTTTTATCGGCTATGAATGGCTTGATGGAAAAACGCGATCTTGCTTTTGACGACAAAACTCAATTAGAAGCATTAAGAATATTAGGCGCTCAAGTAAGACAAAATTCTCTAGTGAAGTTACCTGAATTATTGGTCGAACTAGAAACGAAGTTAATCCAAAAAGGTGTTCAAGTGCATTGGGCACAAACGCCGACAGAAGCCGTTGATATCATTCAATCCATTACCTTAAAAGAGAAAGCCACTAAGATCATTAAAGGTAAGTCTATGGTCTCAGAAGAGATTCACTTGAACGATAAAATGGAGCAAATCGGCGTTGAATGTCTTGAGTCAGATCTTGGTGAGTACATTGTTCAATTAGCCAAAGAAACGCCTTCTCATATCGTGATGCCCGCCATTCATAAGAATACAGCGGAAATTGCTGATTTATTGCATGAAAAAACCGGTATAGAGCGCAAAGAGGATGCGCTTTATATGACGGAACAAGCAAGGCTTCAATTACGTCAAAATTTTATGGAAGCAGACATCGGTTTGTCTGGAGTGAACTTTGCCGTTGCTGAGACGGGGACCTTATGTCTTGTCGAGAATGAAGGAAATGGACGACTCACTACGACCGTGCCAAAAACGCATATTGCTATAATGGGAATCGAAAAAGTAGTAGAGAAGCTTGAAGATACAGCACCATTATTAAGTTTATTGACCCGCAGCGCGACAGGGCAGCCAATCACAACGTATTTTAATATGATTTCAGGGCCTAGGAAAGAAGATGAACTTGATGGTCCAGAGTCTGTGCATTTAGTGCTACTTGATCATGGTAGAACACAGATGTATCAAGATGATGAGTTGCTTGATACCTTACGCTGTATACGTTGTGCGGCTTGTATGAACCACTGTCCTGTCTACACCCGTATAGGCGGGCATGCTTATGGTTTTACTTACCCTGGGCCGATCGGTAAGATTTTAATGCCGCATTTAGAAGGTCTGGATGAAACCCAATCATTACCCACGGCCTCCAGCTTGTGTGGTGCCTGTGCTGAAGTGTGCCCTGTTAAAATTCCCATTCCTGATTTATTAGTTCGTTTAAGGGAAGAGGCGAATCATCCGAATGCACAGAGCAGCAATGTAAAAGGAGCGGGCGTTAAACGTCGAGGGATGGAGCCCGTTATTTGGTCTATGTGGCGTTGGTGGCATCAAGGAGGCACTCGTTATCGATTGATGACAACCACTTTGTCGAGGTTGCGTTTTTTGCAACCCGGTACGTTATCGCCTTGGACGAATACAAGAACCTTACCTAAATTAGCCAAAAAAACCTTTCATCAACAGATGAATGCGCGCGCAAAAAAATGAAAAAAAGAGGTGATCTATGAGTGCTCGTGATGCCATCTTAAATGCACTACAACAGGCTTCAGCAATAAGAATAAGTAATGGTGATACCATTCCAGAACGTCCTAGCTTTAAAGTAATGCACAGAGACTATCAAGGTCACCGGCCATTGAGTCAGCAACTTGAAAGCATGATATCTAAGGTTAAAGGTGAGGTTATTCGTACTTCCCAAGGCAAGCTGGATGAAACGGTTCAAGCCGTACTTCGAGAAAAAAACATTAAACGATTGCTGCTGTCACCAGAAAGTCCTTACATACAGTCTTTTGATGCGTTTCTTGACGAAACTCGGCTTTATGATGAAGCGATCGAAAACTGGAAAAGTGAGTTGTTTAACGACATTGAGGCGTCGATTACATCAACCTTGGGTGGGATAGCCGAAACCGGTACTTTAGTATTGTGGCCAAGTGTATCCGAGCCTCGTCTTATGTCTCTGGTACCACCGATTCACATTGCTATTTTGTACGAAAGTCAGATACAGCCGACCTTTTGGCATTTCTTACGTCACCAAAAATGGTCAGAGGGTATGCCGACCAATGCTTTGCTTATTTCTGGACCTTCTAAAACGGCGGATATTGAGCAAACCCTAGCGTATGGTGTGCATGGACCAAAAGAGTTAGTGGTGGTTTTAGTAGAGGAAGAATCGGAAGAATAGGGCACATCGCCAGTTAAGGTCATTGGACAGCGTTTATTGTATCCCCGGCTTTGAATTGATTGTCCTGTCAGATGTCTTTACTCTGTTCTGAAACGACAAATTGAGACATCTTACTTTCACTATTGTATTATTCTCATCTGAAGTGCTTACTTGAAAGTGTTTGTCGGTTATTTTCTGTTCAGGTATGGCATCTACTACACAAAATGCGAGAGATTTTTTATGATAATACAGCCTAAAATCAGAGGTTTTATTTGTACGACGACGCACCCAACTGGATGCGATTTAAATGTGAAAGAACAGATTGAGCTGACGAAACAAAAAGGTCAGATTAAAGACGGCCCTAAAAAAGTACTCGTTATTGGCTCTTCAAGTGGATATGGTTTGTCTTCACGAATTGCGGCGGCTTTTGGATCTGGTGCGGCCACTTTAGGTGTGTTCTTTGAAAAGCCTGCAACGGAAAAGAAAACTGGCACGGCGGGTTGGTACAATGCCGCCGCATTTGAGAAATACGCACACGAAGCGGGTCTTTATGCGAAAAGCATTAATGGTGATGCTTTCTCAAATGAAGCGCGTGAAAAAGTCATTGAGTTGATCAAAGCTGATCTTGGTCAAATCGACATGGTCGTTTATTCTTTGGCATCGCCAGTCCGTAAATTGCCGGATACAGGCGAAGTGGTTCGTTCTGTATTAAAGCCTATTGGTGAGGCCTACCGTTCTACCGCGATCGATACGAATAAAAATGTTATTATCGATGCGGAAATCGAACCCGCAACAGAAGAAGAAATTGAAGCCACTAAAGTGGTAATGGGTGGTCAAGATTGGGAGCTTTGGATGGATGCTCTGCAATCAGCCGGGGTGTTGGCCGAAGGTGCTCGAACGGTTGCCTATTCTTACATAGGTTCAGATATAACTTGGCCAATTTATTGGCACGGCGCACTGGGTAAAGCGAAAGAAGATTTGGATCGTGCCGCGACAGCAATTAATGCCCAGTTGTCTCAAACCGGTGGTGGTGCAAATGTGGCCGTCTTGAAGTCTGTAGTGACTCAAGCCTCTTCAGCGATTCCTGTCATGCCTTTGTATCTTGCGATGGTTTTTAAAATCATGCGTCAGCAAGGTGTTCATGAAGGTTGTATGGAGCAAGTTTACCGTATGTTCTCTGAGCGTCTTTACAATGGCTTAACCCCGGAATCATTAACGGATGAGTCTAATCGTTTGCGTCTGGATGACTTAGAGTTACGTGAAGACATTCAAGCGGCATGCCGTGATTTGTGGCCTCAAGTAACCTCAGAAAATCTTTTTGAAATGACGGATTACCAACTGTACAAGGATGAGTTTTTGAAGCTCTTTGGGTTTGGTGTTGAAGGTGTGGACTACGAAGCGGATGTGAGTCCTGAAGTAGACTTTAATGTGATTTCACTTTAATTAACATTACGCTACAAAAAAAGGAGTAAGTGGTGTCCGCTTACTCCTTTTTTATTGATTAAAGATCACCTACTATTCTATGAGTGTTTTATTGAGTATTGCTGTGATGAGGTCTTTGGTTTTGATGTTTTTAAAAGAAAAGGCGGGGTTGATCTTCTGTCTTTTGATCGGTGTATCCAATCTATCCAGTGCTTTTTCTCAAGAAATTCAGATAAGAGATATTGATGTTATCTATGGTAACGAGGTGATTAGAGGCAAACATCAAATAGTCTTTTCTTCTCCTCCTGAAGTCGGTATTGTCCCTGCAGAAAAAAAGAAAGAATTTGCTTTAGGGCCTAATGTGATTATTGGCGCTAAAGAGAACAGTCGTTCTTATCTTGAAATGTCTGCCATTGCAGAGCGTGAACATGAAATTTACAGCGAAGTGAACCGAAGAACGGAAGAAGCCCCTTTTACCGTGTTGTTTACAGGCAATATTCCTGCCGAAATACAGGCGAAGCGATTGCAGTTAATGCCAGAAGTGGGTGTTTTCGGAGATCAACTGGATAAGTTGGAAAAAGACCAAGCTGCAAACCAAAAAGACCAACTAAAAGACGATGGCTTTATTCCAGAAAATATTCCTGGTGTGCAAGTGTTTGGTACAGGCGAGGCTGACACTCAAAATGATAACTCTGACGAAGCTATGTTAGAAAGATTGATTGGTGGTTGATCTTATCTACTGAGTGCTGAGGAATATCTTTTCTAATCGCTCGCTTAAATTTTTCAAGCCTTTCCCATGATTTATTGTTTTCCAAGCCATAAATAAATCGCACGTCTTAACAGCCTCGGGGAAATCTAAAGACACAAATTGCTTACTGTCTAAGTAGGGTTGAATGCGATTTTCGGGGAGAAAACCCATTCCTATCCCTGCAAGTACGGCGTCTATTTTTTGGTTAACAGACGAGACAAAGAAGTGCTGACTGTCTTCGATTAAATTACTTGAGCGAGGAATTTCTCCTTTGACAGAGTCATGTACCACTATTGTTCTAAATTGACGCAAATCGTTTTTACCTAATGGTTGCTCATATTGCAATATTGGGTGGTTGGCTTTTACGACCAGTAATAGGTTAAGAGTCTCTATTTTGACTGTACGAAGCCCTTGCTGGTTAGGCGTTGGCTCTGGCGCGCCAATGACTAAGTCGACTTCGTCATCGATAAGTGATTCCCAAGTGCCGTTCATAACTTCTTCGGTTATATCGATCTCAATCGAAGGATGTTCGTATAAAAAATCCGCAATGACATCAAATATTTTTTTATTGTCCAAAATAGAATCAATAGCAATTCTAATCTTCGGTTCCCATCCATGGGCAATGGTTTGTGTTTGTTCAGTAATTTTGCTGACCGCTGAGAGTACTTTTCTTCCTTCTTCGAGTAAGTGCTGACCCGCCGGTGTTAAAACGGAGCGTCTGCCCTGTCTTACAAACAAGGTGACACCTAATTGTTCTTCCAGTTTTTGGACTATGTATGATAAAGCCGAGGGTACTTTATTTAGTTGTTCAGCCGCGGCTGCGAAGCTGCCTCTTCTTTCGATAGCATCTAAAACCAGTAATGACTCAAGTGTGAGCAACGATGTGTTCATAATGAATACTTCAGGGTGATGGCACGACTTATAATAAAGAAATTAATTGTTCAATTTTTTTGAACGATTCCATCTAAAAATAGCGCTTATTAAAAATTTATACAATAACTACAATGGGCACATCTTAAATTAATTAGAACAATTTGTTCTTGGAGTGACCTTATGAACGCATCAATTTTAATGAATGTTATGAAAACACAAAATACCTTATCGGCTTTACCATTACGCTTAATTGCCGGAATTATTTTCTTTGCTCATGGTGCTCAAAAGTTATTCGCTTGGTTTGGTGGTTATGGTCTTGAAGGTACAGGGCAGTGGATGGAGTCCATTGGTATGGCACCAGGTTATTTGATGGCTTTACTGGCTGGTAGTACAGAATTTTTTGGTGGTCTTTTACTTATTATAGGACTATTTACTCGACCTGCTGCTTTAGCGTTGGCGGCTACTATGGTGGTTGCAATCTTGACAGTGCACATTAGTAACGGTTTATTCATGTCCAATAATGGCTATGAGTTTGCACTGGCTTTATTCGCCATGAGTGTGGCGTTGGTTTTCCAAGGTGGCGGTAAGTTTTCTATTGATGCGGTGTTAAGCAACAAATAGCGATTATTATGACTGTGTCTCTGTTTTGGTTATAGACGTTTTTTTAATTTAATTTACTTTTTTGGGGAGTGAATCATGGGCTTAATTGTTAAAGGTAAGTGGGTTGACCAGTGGTACAGTACCAAAGCATCTAAAGGCAATTTTGAGAGACAAGAAAGTCGTTTTAGGCACTCTGTCTCTTCTGAAAAAGACAGTCTATACCAACCTGAGAGCGGACGTTATCATTTGTATGTCTCTCTTGCTTGCCCTTGGGCGCATCGAACTTTGATTTTTAGGGCGTTAAAAGGGTTAGAGCAACATATTACGGTGAGTGTAGTTAAGGCTGAAATGCTTGAAAACGGCTGGGAGTTTGGCGAGCAGGGCGACCCATTATTTGGTTTCGATTACGTTTATCAAGTGTATCTTAAATCGGCTCCAGATTATGAAGGGCGAGTGACCGTTCCAGTGCTTTGGGATAAGAAAACCAACACTATTGTTAATAATGAATCCAGCGAAATTATTCGAATTTTGAACGCCTCTTTTAATGAGCTTACAGGTAATCATGATGATTACTATCCGGCCGCGTTAAGGGCGGAAATTGATTCGGTTAATGAACGGGTTTATAACACGATAAATAATGGCGTCTATCGAGCCGGTTTTGCAACCACTCAAGACGCTTACAATATTGCTTATACTCAGTTGTTCGATAGTTTGGACTGGTTGGAAGCACGTTTGTCTAAGCAACGTTATTTAGCTGGCAATAGTATAACAGAAGCCGATTGGCGTTTGTTTACCACCTTGGTTCGTTTTGATGCGGTCTACCACGGTCACTTTAAATGTAATCGTAATAAGTTATCTGAGTTCGAAAACCTGAGTCATTACCTCAGAGAGCTGTTTCAAATCTCAGGTATTGCTGAAACGGTGGATTTGGAATACACCAAAAGACACTATTATGCGAGTCACAAAACCATTAACCCAACGGGTGTCGTGCCATTAGGTCCATTGCCGTCATTTGACTTGCCGCATAATAGAGCAACTTTGTTTTAATAGGAGATTCGTATGATTAAGCATTTTCCGTTTCAACAGCTAGGCAAAGCGGATCATGGATGGCTTAAAGCCAATCATCATTTTAGTTTTGCTCATTATTACAATCCTAGCCGTATGGAGTTTGGGACGCTAAGAGTGGTTAATGATGATTGGGTAGAGCCCGGTCAAGGGTTCCCACCCCACCCCCATAATAATATGGAAATTATTACGTTTGTGAGGAGTGGATCGGTGACCCATGAAGATAATAAAGGTAATAAAGGCGTCACTGAAAATGGAGAGGTTCAAGTAATGAGTGCAGGGACCGGTATTGTTCACTCAGAATACAATCTTTCTAAAGATCCGTTGACCATTTACCAAATATGGATTGAGCCAAATCAGCGTAATGTCAAGCCAAGGTGGGAAGCAAAACGTTTTCGAAATAACAATAAAAATGATGGTTTGAGCTTATTAGTCTCTGGCTATCCCGAAGATCAAGATGACGCTCTTTTTATTTATCAAGAGGCTCGTGTTTTTGGCGGCAAAGTGTCAAAGGGGTCTACTTTTGAGCATAAGATACATCATCAAGCTTATATATTGGCATCCAGTGGGCGTTTTGAGGTCATTACGGACGATGCGACAGTTATCTTAAATACCGGCGATGGAGCAGAAGTAACTAAAGAGGCAAGTGTTCGTTTTACTGTTTTGGATGACTCAGAGATTGTTTTAATTGACGCCCCTTCTCATTGACATGGATGGGAGAAGGGCACATTTTATTTGTTTTACGTTATAGGTTAACCAATTTGAGCGCGTTTCTACTTTTGAGCAAGGTATAAATGGTCACTGGTTTGTCAAGAAAGAGTATCAACGTTTTTCTCTAGGTCATTTTGTGAAATACAAGGACATCGTAATCCACTTGGGCGGGATTGCCTTCATGAGCATGAGTGCCTTGGTTTAAATTAAAACCTGAATCTCACTGTACTTTATCGTGGGTTCAAATAACGCTTTGCTTTATCGGCAAAGGTGTCATCGAAAAATGACGCTTTTTTAAGTTTTTCATATGCTTAATATTATTAGATCTTACTTAAAAGACGAGAAAATACTATTAAGGGGAAATCATGGAGGCGTGCGATTTAAATGCGACCGAAGCGCGACGTTTGATGGCGCGAAAGTCGTTGTCAGTGACGGAGTTGGCGCAAAGCTGTATAGACCGAATGAACTTAGTGAATCATGCCGTTAACGCGATGATCTGCAGTGACCCAGAGGATTTACTCAAACAAGCCAAAAAAGCTCAGCAAGCCATTGATAAAGGCGAGCCCTTAGGCGCGCTACATGGTTTGCCATTGTGTGTAAAAGACATGGTCGATTTAACCGGCTTTCCGACTATCTTTGGTAGCACCCTTTTTAAAGACAATATGGCGACTTCGGATGACCCTATGATCGCGCTGTTAAGAAGTGCTGGCGCCTTGCCGTTAGGGAAAACCAATAATCCAGAATGGAGCGCCGGTGGCAACACTCGTAACGCCGTTTACGGAGTTACCGCCAACCCGTTTGACGTGACACGCTCTGCCGCGGGGTCTTCGGGCGGTTCTGCTGTCTTGTTCACCTTCTCTAAAAGACGTAGAGGGTTTTATTGGGTTTTAAAATGACTGGTATTATCCGATACTAGGCCAGTAACCTATTTATTTGTCATGGAAGGAATGTCCTTTGTCTGAGTTTATTGCTAGTTCCGTTGCTCAATCTTGCGTTGTTAAATGTGTCAGTGCGTTAGAAGAAATCACTTGGTTTAACCCAAAGAAAGCCGTATTTCATTCCATTCAAGATGATTTGTCATTGCAAATGTCCGATGTGTTGGATGCGGCAGATCGTTTGTCTCGCTTTGCACCTTATCTCGCGGATGTGTTTCCTGAAACAGCGGCCAGTCAGGGCATAATTGAATCAGAGCTTGTCGCCATTCCGGTGGTGCAAAATACCTTAACCGAATTAATAGGTGCACCGATTACGGGTCGTTTGCTGATGAAGTGTGACAACCAATTGCCCATCGCGGGTTCCATTAAGGCGCGAGGCGGTATATACGAAGTGCTATTGCATGCAGAGCGTTTGGCGCAGGCGAATGGCTTATTAAAAGGCAACGATGCGTATCGAGTGTTTGACTCGGACGCTTTTAAAGCTTTGTTTTCGACTCATCAAATCGTCGTCGGCTCGACAGGAAACCTTGGTTTAAGCATCGGTATTATGAGTGCAAAATTGGGCTTCAAAGTCACGGTTCATATGTCGTCGGATGCCAGAGAATGGAAGAAAGCCCTATTAAAAAGCAAGGGTGTGAATGTCGTTGAGCACACGGCGGATTACAGTGTGGCGGTAGAACAAGGTCGCCAAGAAGCAGAGCAAGATGACCGCGCGTATTTTATTGACGATGAAGATTCTGCCTCTTTATTTTTAGGTTACAGCGTGGCGGCCTTGCGTTTGCAAAAGCAACTGGAAGCACAAAATATTGTGGTGGACGCCGATCATCCGTTGTTTGTTTACCTTCCTTGTGGCGTTGGTGGCGCACCGGGTGGCATTACTTTTGGTCTCAAACAGCTATTTGGTGATCATGTGCATTGCTTTTTTGCCGAGCCAACCCATTCGCCTTGCATGTTATTGGGCATGGAAACGGGATTACACCATAAGATCGCTGTGCAAGACCTGGGTATAGACAATCTTACTTGCGCCGATGGTTTGGCCGTTGGTAGGCCCTCGGCTTTTGTCGGTCCCATGATGGACGCTTTGTTAAGCGGCGTATACACGGTATCTGATGAAAATCTGTATCGTTATTTGGCCATGCTGGTGGATGCTGAAAACATTCAGGTAGAGCCCTCAGCAACGGCAGGGTTGGCCGGTGTTATTAGGCTGATGAATCAGGGGCAGGAGTATTTAAAGGCGCATCAACTGGACAATAAAATGTCTCACGCAACGCACATTATGTGGGCGACAGGTGGTGACATGGTGCCTGAAGAAGAAAGAAAAAAGTATTATGCTCATGGTAAAGCGCTGTATTAACTCAGTGATTGTAGAATGCGCATCCGCGCTATGACTTCGCTCTTTCTAGATTTTCTTCCGATTTCATTTTATCAACAAGATAGTCTAGAAACACTTTGACGGCAGGAGGATGATCTGGATGCATCAAAGCCAGTACAGGCGAAGGTTAATCCTAAAGTGCGTGAAGAGAGTTACAGTGAAGCCATAAAAATCATTACAGAAGAAGCTTATTGGGCGCCAATGTTTACTTCTTCTAAAGGGGGGGGCTTTATGCGGTACCGAACCTATCGGGCAAAAATGCATACAGAAGACGAATATTGTTTGCTTGACACGCTTGTCCCAAGCGCTCAGACCGCATCAACTAGTATCTTATTATTGACTTGATGTGCTTACAAAGTAGTAAGTGGCTAAATTT
The DNA here is from genome assembly GCF_014805825.1 of Marinomonas algicola. Taxonomy (NCBI): domain Bacteria; kingdom Pseudomonadati; phylum Pseudomonadota; class Gammaproteobacteria; order Oceanospirillales; family Oceanospirillaceae; genus Marinomonas; species Marinomonas algicola. The sequence continues at coordinate 2,678,754 of NZ_CP061941.1, read as the reverse complement.
TTAGCCACTTTATTTCGTTTGATTGATTGAGTGTTATAGGGTGATTATGAATTAACAGACGAGTGGCGTGGCCATTCACTACTTTATCCTTGTAGAAGGATGTAAATTCATCCATCGATAACGTTTTTAGAGTGTCAATCAGCCTTTCTTTTCTTTTGAAGTCTGGTGCTAATTTGGCAATTTCTCGCCAATCTCTTCCTGTTGTTTCCTTAAGGCTTTTGGGTTCTCTCAAAAGGCTTTGCATAATGGTATTTTTAGCTTTATTAAAACGATGTTCACTCAGCTCTTCTATGCGAGTGTTTTGATTGTTAATAAATGCTTCTATGGCTTGTTGTATATCTGTCGTGCTCCGAGTTGGTGATTGAACGGTAAAGGCGAGACTTGGAATGTTTTGCATGACAAAGTTATGTGTACTGACAATATAGCCAAACTGCTGTCTTGTCCTTAGAGAACTGTAAAACTCGGTTGCAAATAATTGATTAAGTATGGCAAAAAACATTTTACTTCTAAGTTCGTCATCTAACGTCAAATCGGTTTGCTCTCTGATAACGTATAGCACAGAGTTGTCTTTGCTGCTTGCCGTAAATTCATGAGTTAACCTGTCTGTAGGCGCAAAACTAACGGGATCATTGTCAACGCTTTCGCGTGTATTTAAAAAGGGAGTGGTTAAAGAAAGCAGTGTTTGCGCAAACTCTAGGCTTTGTTCATTGGTGACATTGCCATTACTGAAGGCCACAAGATTAAAGGATGACAGTCTAGGTTCCATAAATTGAATAAGGTCTTCGAATGTTAGCGAAGGGAGTGCATCAATCATTTGATGGTTTGAAATACTCTCTTCGGTTACTAGGTCTGAAAGTTTTGAAATAGCCAATTGATAGGGGGGGGTGTTTATTTGATTGGATAAATCTTTTAAAAGCTGCTTTTTATTTTCTTCGAAGCGTGATTTTGACGGTTTGAAGCGTAAAAACGCTTCTAGTAGCTGTTTTAAATAGTAGAATTGTTTGTCTGAATAGCCGCTAGTATTTATGGTTACGCCATTTAAGTGGGGGTAAATTCGATACCCAAGCCCTGCTACATAAGGTAAGTAGGTTTGTTCACTCATCGCTTCGTCAAACAGCCTTGTTAATAAGCGATTTAATAGATAGTGCTGTGGTGTGTCGGCTGCATTTTCAAAACGAATGGCCAGAAAGTGATTGCTTGCTGGTTTTTCGAATTGATTGTCAGACCGGTGCCAGTAGATAAGTCCTGGTTGCTGAAAAATTAAACGTGGATGTTCATCGAATTCATTAATAGTGTCTAAGTTTTCAGGTAAAAACGGATTGGCCTCAGGGAGTGATATCCCATTGTGTTTAGGTGGGTGCAGGAATAAATTCTTAAAATAGTCGTTTGCATGGAAGTTTGTATACTTAGTGTTGTACCAGGTCTCTTTATCCCAGATTAAGTCGTCATCATGCCAGTTCGTTGGAAAGTTCTTTTTGCTAATGAGTTGTACCAACATATTATCATGAGTGAGATGAGACATTAGAGATTGAATGTCGTCTTCCTTCGCAAGGTTGGTGATTTTGAATGATGATAAAATGTCTTCAGCTGGATAATGCAATAGTCGACTGGATAAGATTGATGATAACCGAATAGGATGGATGTAATCGTAATAATCAAACGCCAATTTGCTTAATATCTTACTTTCATTCAGGTAGAGAGGGTCGATAGGGCTGTCTTTTAAAATAGTCAGTGCGTAAAAAAATGCCCCAACGACTTCATCTATATGATTTAAGCCGTCATCCGTTAATCGAATACTAACGCTAAAGATTTGTTCTTTGCCAATAGGCGATCCTGTGCTTGCTCCCAGAGCATTTGCCCATCCTTGTTGTTTTAAATAGGACAATAAGGAGCCAGAACCTTCATGTCCGAGAATGTAAGTCAGGTATTGCCCTGGTTTGCTTTTATAGTTTTTCTGTTGTGTTGGTATCGGGAAAAGAAACTTTATTTTTTGAAAGTCAGCAATAGGCTCCACAAATTGCATTTTTGGGGTTTGGTTTTGCAGTAAAGTTGTCTTAGGAATCGTATCAATAATTGGCGCTGGATGGCCTTTTATATCGGTAAAAAACAGCTTGGAGAGCGATTCCAGTTCACTAATAGGTAAAGTTGAAATCAAAGTGAGTGCCATGTTGTTTGCTTTGTAATATTGATCAAAGAGTGTTTTAAGTTGAGTTTGTAAATCCGCGTTAGGCCTGTCTTTAAGGGTATCTAAGCGGCCTACACTAAAACGACTTTGTGGGTGTTGAGGGTTTAAAAGTGTCTTAAACGCTTGGTTAACACGTCTTGAATCGTCGTTTATTTTTGCAAGGTATTCTGAATGTACGGCGTTTTTTTCTCTGTCAGCAAACTCTTTACTAAAAAGTGGACTGATAAAGAATTGAGAAAATCGATCCAATGCTTCTGAATAATGGTCTTCCTGTATATCAAAGTAATAGTTTGTTGTATTACTGCTTGTGTAAGCATTATTGGCGCCACCATTTTCCGTAATAAAGGTTTGGTAAGAAGAGGCATCTGGAAACTTTTCTGTACCTAAAAAAAGCATATGTTCGAGAAAATGAGCTAAGCCTTCTTGTTGGTGCGGGTCTTGGAAAGAACCCACATTCACTGACAGTGATGCGGATGATTTTTCAGCAATGGGGTCCGAAACCAACAGAACCCGTAGGCCATTCTCTAAGACTAGACTTTTGTAGAGACTTTTGTCGTTTTTACTTTTTGAAATTTGAGTCATGTTGTTCTGAGTTTCAGTCGAAAGGCTGCTGGCGATTGCTAAGTTTTGATTTGCAAAAACAAAAGTAAGCAAAACTAAGATGATAGAGGTAAAAGCGTAAAGTTTTTTCATTTTTTTAGGGTACAGTAATGATCTTAGGCTGTGTAGATCTACTGTCGTTTTTTTTGTAAAGAAAGTGAGGGTTTTTAATCCGATTATTCAAACAAAGGGGGTTTATAGAATGGGGTTGGTTCCTAACATCAAAGAAACAAGTGTGATGTTAGGAACCCGCCTATCTAATTGGATGCTTTGCGGTTTGGTTGGGCGTCTATTGATTGGCCATTGACATCTTTACTGTCGTGGCCCATGAGGTATAAATAAAGAGGCATTAGTTCATCAGGTGCAAGAACTGAAGATGGGTTCTCGGCAGGGAAGGCTCTTGCTCTCATATTGGTGCGTGTTGCCCCGGGGTTTATGGCATTAACTCGAATATTCGAGGTGTTTTCTAGCTCATCTGCAAGAAGTTGCATCATGGCTTCAGTGGCAAACTTAGAAACAGCGTAAGCTCCCCAATAAGCTCTGGCCTTGCGACCCACGCTAGAGGTAGTGAAGATAATTGATCCCTCAGGCGCGTCAAGCAGTAATGGCATTAGCGATTGAGTTAGTAAAAATTGGCTTGATACATTAACCCGCATAACTTGGTCGAAGGTACTTGGCTCGTAATTTGCCAGTCCCGTTCTGTCTCCAAGTATACTTGCATTGTGAAGAAGGCCGTCAATGCGGCCAAACTCGGATTGTATGGTGTTCGCTATTTCAATGTAATCATGTTCTGCTGCGGAGTCTAGGTTTAAAGGTACGATGGCGGCTTGCGGGTAGCCTCGAGCTTCAATTTCGTCATAAACGTCTTCAAGCTTTTTGGTTGTTCGACCTAACAAAATAACCGTTGCGCCATGGGCAGCATAATGTAAGGCCGCAGAGCGACCTATGCCTTCTCCTGCGCCAGTTACGAGAATAACTTTGTCTTTAAGTAAGTCATTGGGAGCTTGATAGTCGAGCATAAATTTTCCTTACTCTCTTTTGAGAGAGTTGATGCGATTATACTTATCTTAAGTTGGCTTATGCGTTCTCATAAGATAATTTACTGATACGTCTTTTTCATTTAGCTTATATATCTTGGTCAGGGGGTTGTAAGTCATGCCAATTAAGTTTTCCACTTCCAAGCCAGAGTTTCGTGCGTAGTTATTTAATTCGGCAGGTTGGATGAATTTTGCGTAATCGTGAGTGCCCTTTGGAAGCATGTTTAATACGTACTCAGCACCAACGACGGCAAATAAATAGGCTTTCGGGTTACGGTTAATGGTTGAGAAAAAAACGTGTCCGCCTGGTTTTACCAATTTTGCACATGCGGCTACAATCGAGGAAGGATCAGGTACGTGTTCAAGCATTTCAAGGCAGGTTACTACATCGTACTGTTCCGTTTCTCGCTCGGCAATGGCTTCGGCTGTGATGCGTTCATAGTCGATGTCGAGCTTGCTTTCAAGAAGGTGAAGACGAGCAACGCCTAAGGGAGCTTCACCCATATCGATACCTTTGACGTTAGCTCCTAATTTGGCCATTGCTTCTGATAATATGCCACCGCCACAGCCAATATCGATGACTTTTTTACCCTTTAAATTGGTTGCATCATTGATGTAATTGACTCTTAGGGGGTTGATTTCATGTAAAGGTTTGAATTCACTTTCTTTATCCCACCAGCGGCTGGCCAATGCTTCAAACTTGGCAATTTCATGTGCGTCTACATTTTGTGATTCAGTTGTCATTATAAATACCTATTTAGCTAAAAGAGTCGTCGTAACTTAAAGATGGCTAATGTTGAGTGTTAATTTTTTGACGCCATTTGCTTACCTTAATTCTAAGTTCGTCAGAGTCAATTGTAGTGAGTTGTTTGTCTTTTAATAAGGTTTCCCCTGCTACCCAAACATGAGTTATTTGTTCTCTAGTTGCTGTGTAAATCAACTGGGAAAGGGGGTTGTATATTGGCATATTAGCAAACTCATCTAATGATGTTGCACATAAGTCGGCGGCCTTACCAAGCTCTATTGATCCGGTATAATGATCCATGTTTAGAGCCTTTGCACCTTCTATGGTTGCCATGCGTAGCGTTGTTTCGGCGTCTAGCGCTGTGGCGTCAGATGCAACGGCTTTTGCCAGTAAAGAGGCTGTTCGCATTTCACCAAGCATATCTAGGTCATTGTTGCTTGCGGCGCCGTCCGTTCCGAGTGCAATCGTTACCCCTGCTTTTTGTAATGAGTGAACGGGACAAAAACCACTGGCCAGCTTTAAATTTGACTCTGGGCAGTGGAGCACTTTGACGTTGTTTTCCGCGATCAGTTCAATTTCATGTTCAGTTAGTTGAGTCATATGTACGGCTTGAAGCTGACTATTAAGCATGCCAATACGCTCTAGTCTAGCTAAAGGTCGGCAAAAATAGTTCTCTAGAGAGTCAGTGATTTCAGAATGCGTTTCATGAACGTGCATTTGAATCATGCAATTCAGATCCTGTGAGGCCTGCACAACTTTGCCAAGTTCATCATCTGAAAGGACGTATGGAGAGTGTGGCCCAAGAATGCCACTTACCAGTTTTGAGTCTTTGAATCTTAGGTGAGTGTCAATGGCCCGACTAAGATAGTCGTCCATCGAGCCGGCCCATTTTGTGGGCATGGTTAATATCGTTGGGCAAAGTTGAGCTCTAATGCCTATGTTTTGAGCGGTTACCCCAACATCTTCAGAGAAAAAATAATTATCGCTAAAAGTAGTGGTGCCACTTTTTATCATCTCTGCTATGGCCAGTTCAGAGCCGGTAACAGTAAAGTCTTTTGACAGCCATTTTGTTTCAGTAGGCCAGATGTGCTCTTTAAGCCATGTCATTAAAGGGAGATCGTCAGCATAACCCCTTAAAAGCGTCATCGCTGCATGTCCGTGGGCATTGATAAAGCCAGGGGTGACGATTTGGTTTCCTAAAATAAAATGATTTTTGGTTTGGTAGCGATCTGAGCATATATCAGTGGGTAAAATGTCTAGAATAACCCCTTTCTCTATCACAATACTGTAATTTGACAGCAAGGCTTGAGAGGACGCTGTTGCGATCCATTCAGGAGACACGATGCTATCAACCCAGAGGGTATTCAATTGGTTAGTCATAATACAGCCTTTGAGAGTGTTCATTGATTATAGCGTTTCATTGAAATTCTACCAAGGTTAGGAATTGTTTTCTTAAGACTAAATGATTGAAAAATAGAGCCAATTGTATAAAAAATGCGCTTAGATTGATTCAGGCTTTATTTTACCGGAAAACATAGGGGGATATATGGGAGTTCTGCAAAGGCTTGTGATACAATGCCGCGCTTATAAAAAGATATTCATGGGGTTTGTGTAACTCCACGTCATAAGGATCGGTTGTACCTATGGGTGAATTAGCCAAAGAAATCATTCCAGTCAGTATCGAAAATGAACTGAAGGGCTCGTATCTCGATTATGCTATGAGCGTTATCGTTGGGCGTGCGTTGCCAGATGCAAGAGATGGATTGAAACCAGTGCATCGTCGAGTTCTATTTGCAATGAACGAACTTAAAAATGATTGGAATAAACCATATAAAAAGTCCGCGCGTATTGTTGGTGATGTAATTGGTAAGTATCACCCTCATGGTGATACCGCCGTTTACGATACTATAGTCCGTATGGCGCAACCATTTTCTATGCGTTATACCCTTGTTGATGGTCAAGGTAACTTTGGTTCGGTTGATGGTGATAATGCCGCCGCAATGCGTTATACCGAAATCCGAATGGAGAAAATTGCTCACCACTTATTGATGGATCTTGAAAAAGAAACCGTCAATTTTGTACCAAACTATGATGGTACAGAGTTCATGCCAGAAGTGTTGCCATCTCGCGTACCTGGATTGCTTGTAAATGGGTCAGCTGGTATTGCCGTTGGTATGGCGACCAATATCCCACCTCATAATTTAGGTGAAATTATTGATGGCTGTTTGGCTGTTATTGATAATGCTGACATTTCCATTGACGAGTTGATGGAGTTTATCCCAGGCCCTGATTTCCCTACTTCAGCTTTTATTAATGGGCGTGCGGGAATCGTTGAAGCATACAAAACAGGTCGTGGCCGTATTTATATGCGAGCTCGCCATCATATTGAAGAAATGGACAAAGCGAATCGTGAAGCCATTGTATTCACTGAAATACCTTATCAGCTAAATAAGGCAAAATTGATTGAAAAAATTGCCGAATTAGTGAAAGAGAAAAAGCTTGAAGGGATAAGCGAACTTCGAGATGAATCTGATAAAGACGGTATGCGCATCGTTATCGAGTTACGTCGTGGTGAAAATGCGGATGTTGTTGTAAATAATCTGTTTATTCAGACGCAGCTGCAGTCTGTTTTCGGTATTAATATGGTTGCCTTAGTTGAAGGTCGCCCTCAATTATTGAATCTTAAACAAATTCTTGAGTGTTTTGTTAAGCATCGCCGAGAAGTCGTAACGCGACGCACGATTTTTGAATTGCGTAAAGCCAGAGAGCGAGGGCACATCCTTGAAGGGTTGGCTGTTTCTTTAGTTAATATTGATCGTGTTATTGAATTAATTAGAACGTCCCCAAGTTCATCAGAAGCGAAAGAGAAGCTGATTTCTGAAGGTTGGCCGCCTGGTGATGTGATGGCCATGCTTGAAAGAGCGGGTGCAGATGCGTGCCGTCCAGACAATCTTGAAGCTCAATTCGGTTTCCATGATGGATCCTATCACCTGTCTCCGGATCAGGCTCAGGCCATTCTTGATTTACGTTTGCATCGTTTAACTGGGTTGGAACATGAAAAATTATTAAAAGAATATCAAGCATTAATCGAATTGATTAGTGAGCTGCTTAATATTTTGTCCAATCCTACTCGTCTGATGGAAGTGATTCGTGAAGAGTTAGAGGCCGTTAAGGGTGAGTTTGGGGACGAGAGACGCACTGAAATCTTAACTTCTAGACAAGATTTGACCATTGCTGATTTGATCGAAGAAGCGCCAATGGTAGTGACGATATCGGATACGGGGTATGCGAAATCTCAGCCGCTAGTTGAGTATCAAGCTCAACGTCGTGGCGGTCGTGGCAAGTCATCAGCCAGCATGAAAGATGAGGATTACATTAATCATCTTCTGGTTACCAGTAGTCATGACACTATTATGTTATTTAGTAATTTCGGTAAGGTATATTGGCTCAAGGTGTTTGAGATTCCTGTAGCTAGTCGTAATGCTAAAGGTCGTCCAATTGTGAACTTGTTGCCTTTAAGTGAGGGTGAGTCAATATCGGCGTTATTGCCTTTGGTTATTCCATCTAAAGATGGTTCTGAAGATGAATCTGTGGCGGATTCAGATGTACCTGAAACGGAAGAAACGTCCAGTCATTATATCTTTATGGCAACAGCCAACGGAACCGTGAAGAAGACGGCGTTGACACACTTTGCGCGCCCACGCTCGACAGGTCTGATTGCATTGGGTTTAGATGAGACGGATGAATTGGTTGGTGTGTCAATAACCAACGGTGAAAACGATATTATGTTAGTTTCTTCGGCGGGTAAAACGATTCGCTTTAAAGAGACGGATGTTCGTGCCATGGGTCGTACAGCATCAGGTGTGCGTGGTATTAAGCTTGCTAACGATGCGAAAGTGGTCTCATTGATTGTTCCCGAAGAAGGTATGAGTGTGTTAACCGCGTGTGAAAATGGCTTCGGTAAGCGTACTTCGATTGATGATTTCCCTATCTATGGACGTGGTGGGCAAGGGGTTATTGGTATTCAGGTTTCCGAGCGTAATGGTCCTGTTATTGGTGCGAAACAAGTTGATGACAACGATGAAATTATTTTAATAACAGATCAAGGTACGTTGGTCAGGACTCGTGTTTCAGAAGTGTCGTGTCAAGGTCGGAATACTCAGGGTGTTACTTTAATTCGACTTACTAAAGGTGAACACCTAGTTGGCCTAGAAAGGGTTGTTGAGGGTGAAGGCCTTGAGGGCTTGGAGGATGATGAAGAGCTAATAGAGGCTGATGGTGAGGTGGCTGTTCCTGAGGAGCGGAATCTACCAGATAGTGATGCCGCTGAAAGCGATCAAGCGGACAGCGAATAAAGTTAAAAATGCGGCTGTGGAGCCGCATTTTTGTTAGTTTGGGGTGTGTTCCTTTTTAGAGGTATTTGTTGCAATGAGTCGAGTTTATAATTTTTGTTCTGGTCCTGCTGCGCTTCCTGAAGAAGTTCTGCTTAAAGCGCAAAAAGAGATGTTGGACTGGCATGGTATGGGGATGTCGGTAATGGAGATGAGCCATCGTAGTGATGAGTTTGTTTCGATTCTTCATTCGGCGAAAGCTCGCTTGTCAAGACTTTTAAATATCAATGATGATTATGAAATCTTGTTTGTTCAAGGTGGCGCCTCATCTTTGTTTGCGCAAATTCCAGCAAATTTGATGACTGGCTTTAGTTCATCTAGTTATCTAGATACCGGTGTATGGTCTACTAAAGCCATTAAGGAAGCAGGTAAATATGGCGCTGTGAGTGTTGTTGCTTCTTCTAAGGGTGATAACTATAGCCATGTCCCTCAATTCTCTGATTGGAAGATTGATGAGTCCTCTGCCTATTTGCATATCACGCCCAATGAAACCATTGGTGGTGTTGAATTTGCTGACTTACCTGAAACTAACTTGCCTATTGTTGCTGATTTATCTTCTACGATTCTGTCGCGTCAAATTGATGTCAGTCGATATGGGATGATTTATGCAGGGGCGCAGAAGAATGTTGGTCCTGCGGGTGTTGTTATCTGTATAGTGCGTAAGGACTTGTTGTCACGTAGCCAGGGCTCTCTCCCAACAACCTGGAATTTTGCTAATTTAGCCGCAAATGATTCTATGATTAATACGCCTCCAACTTTTGCTATTTATCTTGCTGATCTTGTTTTTGAATGGTTGGAGCAGCGTGGTGGCGTTGCGGCAATGGAGGCGATCAATATTGAGAAAGCTGAGCTTTTGTATAGGACCATTGATGAAAGTGCGCTTTATTCTAATCATGTTGATGTCGCTTCTCGTTCTCGTATGAATATACCGTTTATTTTGGCGGATGAGTCGTTGGAAAAAGCATTTTTAGAGGAGTCTGAGGCGGCTGGATTGAAGACGTTGGCAGGTCATAGATCTGTTGGTGGTATGAGGGCGAGTATATATAATGCGATGCCAATAGAAGGTGTTCAGGCGCTGGTTGATTTTATGAAGTCGTTTGAAAAACGTTACGGGTAATTTAGCATGACTGATAAAAAAATGGATATTCCTGATACTTTGCCGTTACTACGAAATCGTATAGATTCAATTGATAACGAAATACAGCAGTTGATTAATGAGCGAGCTCGTTGCGCCCAAAAAGTGGCTGAAGTGAAATTGGCTGATCAGGGTGATGACTCGGTTGTTTTTTATCGCCCAGAAAGAGAAGCTCAGGTGTTAAGGCGAGTGATGGAAAGAAATTCAGGTCCTTTAGGTAATGAGGAAATGGCGCGAATTTTTCGTCAGGTAATGTCATCGTGTCTTGCTTTAGAAAAACCAATGCGCATTGCATTTTTAGGCCCTGAAGGCACTTATACTCAACAAGCGGCTATTAAGCATTTTGGTAAATCTATTGTGAGTGCGCCGATGGCCGCCATTGATGAAGTATTTAGGGAGGTCGAGTCTGGTGCGGCAAACTATGGTGTGGTTCCGGTTGAAAACTCTACGGAAGGCGTAGTTAATCATACTTTAGACAGTTTTAGAGATTCACGGTTGAAAATTTGTGGTGAGGTTGAAGAGCGTATACATCATCACTTGTTGGTCTCTCCCTCTGTGAATCCGGATGAGGTGACCCACATCTACTCGCATCAACAGTCTTTAGCGCAATGTCGAGCATGGTTGGATCGATATTGGCCACATGTGGAGCGAATTGCCGTTAATTCGAATGCTGAAGCAGCAAGAATGGTCTCTGAGTCGGCACGTAACGGTCGTGCTGTTGCGGCTATTGCTGGTGAGATTGCCAGTGAACTTTATGGTTTGTCTAAAATATCATCAAATATCGAGGATAGACCGGATAATACCACTCGCTTTCTGATCGTCGGGCATCAAGATGTTCCTGAAAGTGGTCATGATAAAACGTCTTTATTGATAAGCGCTAAAAACGAGGCCGGTGCCTTGTATAGTTTGCTAGAACCCTTTAAGCGTCTAGGTGTGAGCATGACTCGATTAGAAACTAGGCCTTCTTTGATGAGTAAATGGGGTTATATTTTTTATATTGATTTTGAGGGGCACTATCAAAATGAGACTTCTCAAGTATTGATTAAAGAGTTGCAGGCTTGTGCTTCTGAAGTAAAGGTTCTGGGATCTTACCCTATAGCTGTTTTATAGGGTGTTTGCTGGTTTATGTTGTCGAACAGTAGTTGGGTGGAGGTCTAGTTGTCGTTGCCACAAGTGACTCAAAATTTTGGAAATGTGCTGGTCATCGGTCTCGGTATGATTGGTGGCTCTGTTGCGAAGGCGTTGAAAGAGCGAGGTCTGGCAACATTGTATGGTTCTGATCGTCGAGATACTGAACTTTCTCTTGGATTGTCAACTGGGGTAATTGATTTTGCCATAGAGCTAACCCCCGACGTTATTTCTAAGATGGATATTATTTTGCTGGCTACGCCAGTTAGAGCCATGGAGCACGTTTTAGAGACGATTGCTCCAATGTTGAACGTAGACACCTTGGTGACTGACGTTGGCTCTACAAAGGCAAGTGTTATCGAGTCGGCTAGGCGCGTTTTTGGCTGTGTTCCGGCTAATTTTATTCCAGGGCATCCTATTGCTGGCGCTGAAAAAAGTGGTGTGTTGGCGGCTAATCCAAATTTGTTTGAGCATCACAAAGTCATCGTCACCCCCTTAGTGACGAGCGACCTTAATTTATTAGATCGTTTGCATTTATTCTGGTCTTCTATTGGTGCTGAAGTGGTTAGTATGGATGTGGAGCACCATGATCTTGTATTGGCAGGATCAAGTCATTTGCCTCATCTACTGGCATATACTTTGGTTGATTCGTTGGCGAACAGCGAGCTTAGGCAGGATGTCTTCCGTTTTGCGGCGGGTGGTTTTAGGGATTTTACTCGTATTGCTTCGAGTGATCCTGTTATGTGGCGAGATGTTTTTTTGGCAAATAAAGACGCTAACCTTGTTGTTCTTAATGAATTTATGGCTCGTCTTGAGCAAATGAAGATGGCTATAGAGGAGGCTGATGGTGCCTCGATGTTTGGCGTTTTTACTCGAGCTAAGTCTGCGAGAGATCACTTTATGCGATTGCAGAAGGAAAAAGAGGCAGGGCGTAATGCGCGAATTGAATCAATCGCTGTGTCTTTTCCTCTTATGAGCTCTATTAAAGGTGCGGTCTCTCTTGCTGGTGATCAGTCGCTATCTCATAGGGCAATTGCTATGGCCTCTTTAGCAGAAGGGGTAAGTTTTTTAAGTAATTTAGATATTGGCTTTAATGCAAAGCATACTGTTCAAGCGTTTAGGGATATGGGAGTTGTAATAGAAGAGTTTGGTGAAGGGCAGCTGCGTATCCACGGGGTTGGTTTAAGGGGGTTAAAAGCGCCTATTGCACCAATTAATGTTGGTAACTCTCCAACGACTTTGCATATATTGCTTCCCGTTTTGGCTGGACAGGATTTTGAAGTAACCTTGGTTGGCGAGGGAAGTATACTTGAACTTCCTTTAAATGATGTTTTGCCAATTCTGGCGTCGTTAGGTGCGAAAGTGTCCGCTTCTGCCTCTTCTGGTCTGCCTGTTCATATAAAGCCAAATAAATTGCCTAAAGCTGATGTTGTCGTTCAGGGGGCGTATTCTAAGGTCAAAATGGCCGCGCTTATTGCGGGATGTTATTTGTCAAGCAATGTGGTTTTGAGTGAGTCTAAATGTAGCCGAAATCATACTGAGAACTTGTTGTCTGCATTTGGGTGTTCTTTGCGAGAAGATGGTAGGGTTCTTTGTTATCCTGACGATAGAAAGCTTAAATCTGTTGATGTCGCACTACCGGCGGATGTTACAAAAACAGCTTGGTTGGTTTTGCTGGCGAGTGTGTTGCCTGGATCGAGATTGGAAATTGAGAATGTTCTTGTTAACAATACACGCACTGGGTATTTGGCTGTGTTGAAAAGAGCGGGAGCGAGTGTTGAGACCTTATCTTCGATCACATATACGCCTGAATTATCAGAGACTATTTTGGTGCAATTCTCATCATTGGTCTCATTTAATATTGATGAGAATGAGGCCTTTATGGTTCGAGATGAATTGGTTTTTCTTTGTGTGGCGGCTGTCTTTGCAAAAGGCAGGAGTCGCATTGATGGTATTAATAAGTTGCCATTTGAGTGTGAGGAAAGGCTAAGGGCTTTGATAGATTCTTTGATTAAAGTGGGTGTTACTTGTGTCATAGGTAATGACTTTGTAGAGATTGAAGGTGGTGTTCCCAGTGGAGGGGAGCTTGATTGTGCTGGAGATTACTTGTTGGCCATGGCGCAAATTGCGTTGGGCGCAAGAAGTTCCGGTGCAATAAAAGTACACGATTGTGTTGGGCTATTTGAAGAGTTTCATGAGTTTGAGCGCATTACCGCTTCACTGGGTGTCCAGTGTTCTGTAGTGCAGTAGTTTTGAAAGAGGAAGTAATATGATAAATCTAGCTCCTGTAATCGCAATTGATGGACCGAGTGGTGCAGGCAAGGGTACCGTTAGTCAACTATTGGCTGACAAACTGGGGTGGCACCTATTAGATAGTGGTGCTCTTTATCGACTTCTGGCGCTTGCGGTGTCTCATCATGATATGTCAATTGATGATCATGATATGCTTAGAATTTTGGCTGAGCATTTGGATATTCAGTTTCTGCAGGATGCGGAAGGTAGATTGGATATTATATTAGAGGGTGAGGTTGTTACTCAGGCGATACGTACGGAAGAGGTTGGTAATCAAGCTTCTATATTGGCGGCTATACCTGCTGTGCGAGAAGGCTTATTGCTTCGTCAGCGTGCCTTTGCTCAAGAGCCCGGATTAATCGCTGATGGACGTGACATGGGAACGGTTGTGTTTCCAGATGCGACAGTTAAAGTGTTTTTGACGGCGTCTGCAGAAGAAAGAGCTCGCAGACGTTTTTTACAATTGCAAGATAAAGGTGAAGGTGTTAATCTTCAAGATTTGGTGGATTCTATTAAAGAACGTGATGAGCGTGATGCCAATCGAGCGATCGCACCTCTTGTTCCAGCAATAGAAGCTATCGTAATTGATAGCACGTCAACTCCTGTTGATCAAGTAGTCGATATGATACTTGCTGAAGTCACTAGAAAAGGAGTGGCGTAATAACTTAGTTAATTAAGCTATTTGCATTTTTTTAGTCGAAATAGAGACCAGCCAAATCTATTTCGCATCATCATAAAATTACCCCATATAGGCTGGTTGTATGGTTAAAGTACGTTAACGTACTAAATTAAAGGAAACACAATGACTCAAAGCTTCGCTGAACTGTTTGAAGAAAGCCTGTTAACCGTAGAAATGGCTCCAGGCTCGATTGTTACTGGTATTATCGTTGATATCGATAGTGAGTGGGTAACTGTTCATGCAGGTCTAAAATCTGAAGGTGTTATTCCTCGCGTTCAATTTCTATCCGAAAGCGGTGAATTCACTTTAAAAGTTGGCGACGAAGTAAAAGTTGCTCTTGATGCTGTTGAAGATGGTTTCGGTGAGACTAAATTGTCTCGTGAAAAAGCGAAACGCGCTGAAACTTGGGAAGTTCTTGAAAAAGCATATGAAAACAGCGAAATCGTTGTTGGTGTTATTAACGGTAAAGTCAAAGGTGGTTTCACTGTTGATATCGCTAATATCCGTGCTTTCTTACCTGGTTCTTTGGTTGACGTTCGTCCGATCCGTGATACTTCTCACCTTGAAGGTGTGGATCTTGAGTTTAAACTTATTAAACTTGATCAAAAACGCAACAATGTTGTTGTTTCTCGTCGTGCTGTTATGGAAGCAACTAACAGTGCTGAGCGTGAAACTCTATTGGCGTCTCTAGAAGAAGGTCAAGAAGTTAAAGGTATCGTTAAGAACCTTACAGATTACGGTGCATTCGTTGATCTGGGTGGTGTTGATGGTCTTCTACACATCACTGATATGGCTTGGAAACGCATTAAGCACCCAAGCGAAATCATTGCTGTTGGCGATGAAATTGATGTTAAAGTTCTTAAGTTTGACCGTGAGCGTAACCGTGTATCTCTTGGTCTTAAGCAATTGGGTGAAGATCCATGGGTTGCAATCAAAGCCCGTTACCCAGAAGGCACTAAAGTAACAGCTAAAGTAACTAACCTTACTGACTACGGTTGTTTCGCTGAGCTTGAAGAGGGTGTTGAAGGTCTTGTTCACGTTTCTGAAATGGATTGGACAAACAAAAATATCCACCCATCTAAAGTGGTTCAAATTGGTGACGAAGTAGAAGTTATGATCCTAGATATCGACGAAGAACGCCGTCGTATTTCTTTAGGTGTTAAGCAATGTACTCCTAATCCATGGGAAGAGTTCGCTACTTCTTACAACAAAGGCGACAAGATCTCTGGCGCAATCAAGTCTATCACTGACTTCGGTGTGTTTATCGGTCTTGAAGGCGGTATCGACGGTCTTGTTCACTTGTCTGATCTTTCTTGGGACGAAACGGGTGAAGATGCTGTTCGTCAATATAAGAAAGGCGATAATCTTGAAACTGTTGTATTGTCTATCGATGCTGAGCGTGAGCGTATTTCTTTGGGTGTTAAGCAGCTTGAAGAAGATCCTTTTGTTGGCTTCGCGGCTGAAAACGACAAGGGTGCTATCGTTGAAGGTACAGTAAAAGAAGTTGATGCTAAAGGTGCGGTTATCCTTCTAGCTAGCGGCGTAGAAGCTACTCTTAAAGTTTCTGAATTGAGCCGTGAGCGCGTTGAAGATGCAACGACTGTATTGAAAGAAGGTGATAAAGTTGAAGCGGCGATCATTAACCTTGATCGTAAAGCTCGCACTGTTGCTCTTTCTATCAAACAGAAAGATGCTACAGAAGAAAAGGCTGCTCTTAAGTCTCATTCTGAGAAACAACAAGCAGAAGCTAGTGGTCCAACTACGATCGGTGACTTGATCAAAGCACAATTAGAAAACCAAAACTAAGATTTTGTTTTTTTAAATACCCCAAAATGCGGACCTTATGTCCGCATTTTTTTTGTATTAAATTTAATGCTTATTGTTGGAAAAATTCAATATTTCTATTGACAATAAAACTATGCACAAAATGTGTGGATAACTTTGGGTATAGGGGCAAAAAGTCTATATAAAACCCTTAAGTTATTGATATTTAATGTTTTTCATTTTAATTGTGATAAAAATCGCTGAACGTCTTCGTTTGTCCAGTTTTCTTTTTCTAATAAGTCCTTGAATTCGCTACTTTCTGATAATTGTTGTGCGTTTTTTTTAAATTTCGCAAAATGATATTCTTTTATTACCTCTTCATCTCTTTTTGAACGATAGATAGGGTTGTGATCGGGCTCTTGGTTATTGAGCTTTTTTATGTCTTGGTAGGTTTTTAAAAACGCTTTTTTAGAAATCATCGGAGGCCTCTTCTTTAGAGTTCGACATTGGTTCAATATGCATAACTTCGAAGTGATTTTCTTCTGGTTGCCACCGAATGTTTAAATCCCATAGCTGAAAGCCATATTGTCTTAGGTTATTTTTGTGTAAATAAGAGGGGCGAGGGTCTTGAGATAAAATCTCAGTGATGAGTGTGGCTAGATTACGTCCCGTATTGTTTTTATAGTCTAGGCATTGTTTTTGTGCTCGTTCTGAAAAAATGACCTTTTTGAGTGACGGTGGTGCGGGTGCAAAGCCTCCTTGCGCTTCTTGTATGATGTCTGCATAAGGTAGGTACGGTTTTATGTCTACAACAGGTGTGCCATTTAGTAAATCGCTTCCATGTAATTCAATAAATACCTTGTTATCTTGTTGGTAGATTTTTCCGATTTTTACTACAGATAGGCCTAATGGGTTAGGGCGATAGGTGGCCCTAGAGGAAAATATGCCCACTTTCTCTTTGCCTCCAAGTCTTGGTGGGCGAACTTTTGCCTTCCAATTGTCTTTTAAGCATTCGTGAAAAATAAATTGTATCCAAATGTGTGAAAATTGATCTAACCCGTCTAGCGTATCCATTCTATTAAAGGGAGGAATGAGTTCTAGTGTGGCTGTTGCTTCATTCACTAGCCCTGGCTGGCGAGGGATGCCAAACTTTTGCGTGTAGCAGGAATGAATGATGCCAATTGTTTTAAATGAGTAATTAGAGTGAAAGCTCACAGAAAACCCCGTGTAAATGCTAAAAAGAATAAATGCTTATATGATAGTATAACGTCAATATTGTCACGGCTGGATAGAATTGCGATAACGTTTAATTTAATAAAATGAGTTGAGAGTCTAAAATGTCAGTAAAAATGTATATGCAACAAGTTGGTCAACAAGCGCGTCAAGCTTCACGTCTTCTAGCGAGAGCGTCTACACAAGATAAAAATAATGCTTTGCTTGCTATGGCTGCTGCTTTAGATGATGCTCGACCTCAATTGAAATTGGCGAATCAAAAAGATATGGATGCAGGGAAAAGTAAAGGGTTGAGCCCAGCCCTGCTTGATCGGCTTTTGATAGATGATAAGAAAATTTCTGGGATGGTGGAAGGATTAACTCAAGTGGCTAACCTTGTTGATCCAATTGGTGAAATTACCGATATGGCGTATCGTCCATCAGGAATTCAAATTGGTAAAATGCGTGTTCCTCTAGGCGTTGTTGGCATCATTTATGAGTCTCGCCCAAATGTTACTATTGACGCGGCAAGCCTATGTTTGAAATCAGGTAATGCTACTATCTTAAGAGGAGGGAGTGAAGCCTATTACTCTAATCAAGCGATAGCGGATGTGGTTGTTACTGGTTTAAAGAAAGCGGGTTTTCCTGAGCACGCTGTACAGATTGTTAATACAACGGATCGCGAAGCGGTTGGTGAAATGATCACTATGCCAGACTATGTAGACGTTATTGTTCCGCGTGGTGGCAAGAGTTTGATCGAGAGAATTTCAAAAGACGCTAAGGTTCCTGTTATAAAGCACCTTGATGGTAATTGTCATGTCTATATAGACGATGAAGCGGATATTGATAAAGCCATTCGTATATCTTTGAATGCAAAAACAAGGCGTTATGGTGTGTGTAATGCCATGGAATCTTTATTAGTGCATGTGGCGGTGGCTGACAAAGTCTTGCCACGTTTATGTGAGTTGTATACAGAAAAAGGTGTTGAGCTAGTCGGCTGTGAGGGCAGTCAAAAATACTTTTCCGAAATGGGTCTTGCTACAGAGGACGATTGGTATACAGAGTATCTAGCACCAAAATTATCCATTAAGTTGGTTGACGATATAGATGAAGCGATGGCTCATATTAATAAATATGGATCACATCATTCAGACGCCATTATTAGCCAAAATTATTCGAAAACGCGTATGTTTATGACTGAGGTAGACTCTTCCTCTGTCATGGTTAATGCATCGACGGCTTTTGCAGATGGTTTTGAGTACGGTTTTGGTGCCGAAATTGGTATTTCAACAGATAAAATTCATGCTCGTGGTCCTGTTGGGTTAATAGGATTAACCAGCCAGAAATTTGTTGTCTTGGGTGATGGTCATATACGTGATAATTAAGAGTGTTATCAGTGTCTAGCGATGAAGGCCATGAAGGCCATGAAGGGTTAAATATTGTGGCCATTATGGGTGGGACTTACAGTCCTATCCATAATGGCCACCTACGAGTTGCGGTAGAAGTGGCTGATTTGTTTGCCCTTAATGAACTGAAATTGGTGCCTTGTTTGCAGCCAGTTCATAAGTCCATGCCTATTGTTTCGACTTTGCATCGGCTTGAGATGTTAAAACTGGCTATTAAATCCGATAAAAGATTAACGATTGATGATCGTGAAATTATTCGTTCTAAACCAAGTTACAGTATCGATACCTTAAGAGAATTAAGGTCAGAGCTTGGTGAGTCTGTTTCTATTGTCATGGTGATTGGCATGGACAGTTTTTTGTCTCTGTGTTCGTGGAAAGATTGGCAAGAGCTTACTCTTTATGCTCATGTTTTTGTGGTTTCTCGCCCTGGATGGCACCCTTCGTTCTCAGATGAGTTAAATAACTATTATGAAAAGTATCGTGCTTCCTCTATAGCTGAGTTACAATGCGCCCCCTCAGGTCGCATCTGGTTCGAAGCTTTGGCTCCGCTTGATATTTCTTCCAGTATGATTAGAAGGTTAATTTCAAGCCATCGATCTATTGCTTACTTGGTACCCGATTCAGTACGAAACTATATTGATGAAAACAAACTTTATTTACAGGAAAATACAACTACATGAGCGATCAAAATTACACCACTGATCAAATTCTTGCTTTAGCAATTGAATCTTTAGAAGATGTAAAGGGTGATAAGATCACTGTGCTAAATGTCCAGGCTCATACGGATATGATGGATTACATGATAATCTGTACTGGTACGTCTAAGCGTCATGTGAATGCATTAGGTCAGAATGTTGTGGAGCATGCGAAAAAGAATGGTCTACAACCATTAGGCGCTGAAGGCAAAGGTATGGGCAGCGACTGGGTGTTGGTTGACCTTCATGACGTTGTTGTGCATGTGATGACAGATGAAGCGCGCTCCTTTTATGACTTAGAAAAACTTTGGAACATTACTCCTGAAGTTCTATAGGTATGTCTAGTTATGCGTATAAGATTGATTGCTGTTGGTACAAAAATGCCTAAGTGGATTCAAGAAGGCTTTCTTGATTACACAAAACGCTTACCTAAAGATTTTTCTCTAGAACTTGTAGAAATCCCTATGGCACCAAGAGGGAAAAATACCGACATTGCTAAAGCCATCCGTAAAGAGGGAGATGCCATGTTAGATGCCATTTCTCCTAACGAAAAAGTCATCGCTATGGAGGTATTAGGTAAGGAGTGGTCAACAGAGCAACTAGCTGATCAAGCTGAAGAATGGCGTATGGGAGGCAGTAATCTCTGTTTGCTTGTAGGTGGGCCAGATGGTCTTGATCCAAGATGCACGGCAAAAGCGGATAAATGTTGGTCCTTATCAAAACTTACTCTCCCTCATCCAATTGTCCGGGTAATTCTTGCTGAGCAGATTTATCGTGCTTGGACATTGATGAATAACCACCCTTACCATCGGTAGGGTATGTGCAGATGGGCCAAGGTCAGCAATACTTTAGGAATTACCGTCAAGAGCAATCTTTAACTCAGAGACGAATTATTGTCTCTGGGATATTGG
Organism: Marinomonas algicola; assembly: GCF_014805825.1. Classification (NCBI taxonomy): domain Bacteria; kingdom Pseudomonadati; phylum Pseudomonadota; class Gammaproteobacteria; order Oceanospirillales; family Oceanospirillaceae; genus Marinomonas; species Marinomonas algicola. Next base: position 2,658,574 of record NZ_CP061941.1, on the reverse strand, counting down.
TATTGATACTTGTGGGTGTGTTAATTGGTCGGCTCTTTTATCTTCAGGTAATAGAGTATGATCGATATAAAACTAAAGCCAATGAAAACAGAGTTATGCTGATTCCTGAGCCACCACCTAGGGGATTGATATACGATCGAAATGGACTGGTGCTGGCTGATAATCGTCCTATCCACAGTTTAACTATTACTCCTGAAAGAGTTGAGAGCTATTCATCGCTTAAAAAAGAGTTGGATGGAATTTTGGATATCACTCCGGAAGAATGGGATGCATTTAATGACAAGCGAAAATCCTATCGCCGCCCTTACCAATCCATTACGTTAAAGCAACAGCTTACTGATAAAGAATGGGCAAAACTGTCTGTTAACCTATATAAGTGGGATGCCGTTCAAGTCGAAGCTCAGTTAACACGATATTACCCTTATGGCGAGGCGTTTGCTCATGCCGTAGGTTACGTTGGACGGATTACCGAAAAAGACCTTTTGCGCGTTGAACCTGAGATCTATCAGGGTGCTTTGTATATAGGAAAGTCTGGCGTTGAAGATTTTTACGAAAAAGAATTATTTGGCATCCCTGGACTGAGCAAATCTGAAGTAAATGCGCGTGGAAGAATTATGTCCGAATTAGAGCGCCAAAATCCAACTCCCGGAAGCGATGTCCACCTTCATTTGGATGCGCGCTTACAGCAATATGCCTATGATTCTCTCGGTAACTATAAAGGTTCAGTAATTGCTATTGACCCTAATACAGGGGGGGTTTTGGCCTTGGTTAGTAAGCCTGGTTATGACCCAAACCTATTTGTACGTGGAATATCCTATAAAGATTATGCGACTCTGCGGAACTCGCCCAAATTGCCTCTATTTAATAGGGCGTTACGAGGAGGGTATCCACCGGCTTCAACGATCAAACCTTTTATGGCTTTAGCAGGGTTAGAGAATGGTTTTTCAAGCTGGGATGAGCGCTATTTTGCTCGAGGATACTATCAAATTAATCCTAATGGACGACGCTATCGAGACTGGAAAAGGGGTGGTCATGGCTGGGTTGATTTGGAGCGGTCAATCATTGAGTCAGTGGATACTTATTATTACCAGTTGGCTCAAAAGATGGGGATTACACCCATCCATAATTTTTTGAAAAAATTAAGCTTTGGATCGCCTGCAATTTTGGATTTAAATGGGGCCAGTAATGGGTTGTTGCCATCTAATGAATGGAAGAAAGCAAAATATAAAGAGCCTTGGTATCCGGGTGATTCGGTTAATATTGGGATAGGTCAAGGCTTTATGGTGGCAACGCCTTTGCAAGTCGCTTCTGCTACTACCGTGATTGCCAATAGAGGGGTTTTGCACTCTCCTCGAATGGCGCTGAAAATCGGTGGAGAAGAATTTGAATCTTTGCAAGAAACTGAGACCACAAGAACCATCAGTTTGAAAAATAAACGCAACTGGGAAAAAGTGGTTGTAGCAATGGAAAAAGTGATTTCAGATAGAAAAGGCACGGCAAGGCGACTTCAGGGAACGCCTTATAAGATTGCCGGTAAAACCGGTACTGGGCAGGTATTTAGTTTGCAGGAGGACGAAGAGTACGAAGCCGATAAGTTGGAAACCCGCCTACATGACCATGCTATGTTTATAGGGTTTGCACCGTCTAAGAAACCTGAGATTGTTGTCTTTGCCATCTTTGAAAATGGTGGTAGTAGTTCTAAACCTGCTGACCTGACGAAAAAGCTATTTGATGCGTATTTATTAGATGAATACCCAGCGGAGTATGATTATTTAAAGGGGCCTAATCTATGAATGTTCCGCTGTATTCAAGAGTAGTGGCATTTACCAATGCTAGGTTATGGAAGCTTGCCCATATTGATATTCTTTTGATGATTTCGTTGCTGTTACTTATTTCGGGTGGGTTGGTTGTTTTATATTCTGCCTCTGGTCAACGAGAGGATATGGTTGAAAGGCAAGTGATACGTCTCGCTTTGGGCTTTGCGGCTTGCATAATGTTGGCACAATTGCCGCCAAAATACATGCGAAGGTCCTCTCCTATCTTATTTCTCTTTGCGCTTTCTTTATTGGCCGCGGTGCTTTTTTTTGGTGTTGGTGCGAAAGGCGCGCAACGCTGGTTAGAGTTGCCAGGAGGGTTTCGTTTTCAGCCTTCTGAATTAATGAAAATTGTTATGCCGATGGCCGTTGCGTGGTTTTTTTCAGATCGTCACTTGCCCCCAAAGTTGAAGCATATTTTGATTGTGCTTTTTATAATTATGTTACCTGTATTAATGATTGCTAGGCAGCCTGATTTAGGAACCTCGCTATTGGTTGCTGTCTCTGGGTTGTTTGCTTTGTTTTTGGCTGGACTTCAGTGGCGATACATTATTGGTGCATTTGCGTTGGCGCCGCTTGCTGGTTTTAGTTTATGGCAGGTTATGCACTCTTATCAGAAGCAAAGGGTGCTCACCTTTTTAAACCCTGAAAGTGACCCATTGGGTTCGGGGTGGAATATTATTCAATCTAAAACCGCGATTGGCTCAGGCGGTGTCTATGGCAAAGGCTGGTTAGATGGAACTCAGGCCCAATTAGACTTTTTACCTGAAAGCCATACTGACTTCATTATAGCGGTATTAGCTGAAGAGTTTGGAATGGTTGGGTGCATTGCACTTTTAGTCGGGTATTTGCTTATTATTGCTCGTGGTTTGTATATATCTGCAATGGCTGAAGATAATTATGCTCGCTTGCTTGCCGGTAGCTTAACCTTAACCTTTTTTGTTTATTTGTTTGTTAATATTGGTATGGTATCAGGGATTCTTCCTGTCGTTGGTGTGCCATTACCTCTAATTAGTTATGGTGGAACTTCGATTATTACTATTATGGCTACATTTGGTATTTTAATGTCGATTCAAACACATAAAAAAGCGAGATGATCATGAAATTTTTATGGACGGTTATAGTGTGTTTTCTTCTTGTATCGTGCGGCCGTCTTAGCAGTAAAGAGGGGGCAGTAGAGATCTCTTCTTCAGCGGAACTATCTGATCGAATACCGACCTTTATGGATAAAGTTGAGGTCCAGAAGTTTGTTGTGCACATGAAAGCGAAGCATGGTTATGATGACTCGCTCTTAGTTAATGCATTTAATAATATGACGCCTCGTGTGCAAGTAATTCACAAATCTAACAATCAACCTGAAGTAATGACGCCTTATTATAAGTACAAGGCGCGTTTTTTAGGAAATGCTAGGGTAGAGGCTGGTAAGGACTTTTTGAAATCAAATAAAGTTTGGCTGGACAAAGCCGAGTTGGCGTTTGGTGTTCCGGCTGAGGTGATTGTTGCTATTATCGGAGTAGAAACATTTTACGGTCGCATTACCGGCAATAAAGATGTATTGACGTCCTTATCTACCTTGGCATTTGATTACCCAAGACGTGGAAATTATTTTCGAAGTGAGCTTGAGGCTTATCTGTTATTGGCAAGAGCTAAAGCTTGGCCAATCAGTAGTATAAAAGGTTCTTATAGTGGGGCGCTTGGCATGGCTCAGTTTATGCCATCTAATTATCAGAAGTTAGCCATTGATTTTGATAAAGATGGTACCGTCGATCTTTGGGGATCTTCAGCCGATGCAATAGGAAGCATTGCAAACTATTTGAAACATCATGGTTGGCAAGCAAATCAACCTATTCTTGATAAGGTTTCTGTTCTGAAAACGCGGCACAATAGTAAAGAAATTAAGTCATGGTCGAATAAACAGCGAAAAACGTTTCATTACCCATCAACGTGGCAAAAAATGGGCGTTGAAACATACGCCACACTCCCTAAACTATCATCTGGCTTGATTCGACTGCAGTCTAGCGAAAATAGCGTTGATTATTGGTTGGCCTATCGTAACTTTTTTGCCTTGATGAGTTATAACCCAAGTAGACGTTACACCATGGCTGTTATTGATTTATCCAGATTGATTTATGACGATAATGGAGTCAAATGAAAATAATTCTGATTGGTGTTGTTGCACTTTTATTATCCGCCTGTACAAGTACCGAGCACATTAACCAATCCTCTTCCAAGACGGTTGTAGATTACGATAAAGCGTCTGGTGGTGGTCGTTATTCCATTCTTCAGGATCATGCTCCGACGGGTGATATCAACGTTGATCATTTACCTGATTTAGTGCCTGTTTGGGAGCCCAAGAGTAGAGGGGGCAATAAATCAAGCTACAAGGTTTGGGGTAAGACGTATCGCGTTATGAATTCCGCTAAAGGCTATACGGCAATTGGAACCGCTTCTTGGTATGGCAATAAATTTCATGGACATAAGACCTCAAATGGTGAAACCTATGATATGTACGGTTTTTCCGCTGCCCATAAAAATTTACCATTGCCTACTTATTTGAAAGTGACGAACCTTGATAATAGTCGAAGTGTTATTGTAAGGGTAAATGATCGAGGGCCATTTCATGGTGACCGTTTAATTGACTTGTCTTATGCGGCGGCGGCGCGTTTGGACTATCATAAAAAAGGTCTGGCAAGAGTAAAAGTGGAGGCTATCACGCCTGAAAAGGGTGAGACATATTCATTACCAACGACTATTGTAAATCCCCCTCTTGTCGTACCCGCGACAAAATCAAGCTCGACCTCCGCGGCTTTATCAAAGGGTAGCTTTACGCATTTACAATTGGGTGCTTACAGTAAACTGGCTTCTGCGAATCGCTTAAAAACCAAATTGATTCAAAAGTTTGATACTCAAATTAAAATTAGTGTAAAGAAACAGAGTGATAACCTTTATAAAGTCTTTGTTGGCCCATATACATCGCTAAACGATCTTGATTTATGGAGTGCTAAAATTGAAGCGGCGGGTTTTTCTCGTCCAATCAGAGTAGCCTTTTTGCCTTAGATTCAGGATTAAGCTAGAGATTGCGTTCTCCCTTTAGTATCATTCACGTTCATTTTCATTAAAAGATTTAAGTTGGTTATGAAAAATCTAATTTTACTTTTTACTATCCTATTGGGCTTTTGTTCTCTAACAGTGACAGCCGCCCCGTCTCTGATCCCTGCACCGCCACAATTGTCTGCTAGCAGTTACATCTTAATGGATGCTTATACTGGCGATGTTTTAGTAGAATATAATTCTCATGAGGAGTTGCCTCCAGCGAGTTTAACAAAACTGCTAACGGCTTACATTGTTGAATATGAACTAGCGCGTGGTAACGTTTCACTTGATGACAAGGTTAACATCAGTGAAAAAGCGTGGCGTATGGAAGGCTCACGCATGTTCATTCGTGAAGGCACGCAAGTGTCGTTGGAAGACTTAATGAGAGGCATCGTTATTCAATCTGGTAACGATGCAAGTGTCGCTGTGTCAGAGCATGTGGCCGGTAGTGAATCTGCTTTTGCAGACTTGATGAATCAGCACGCACAAATTCTTGGAATGAAGAACAGTCACTTTATAAATTCAACCGGTTTTCCTGCAGAGGGGCATGTTTCAAGCGCGTTTGATTTAGCGTTACTTTCAAGGGCTAAAATCATTCAATTTCCTGAAAATTACCCCATGTATTCAGAAAAATATTTTACGTATAACGGTATTAAACAGCCTAACCGTAATAAGTTGCTTTGGAGAGACTCAACCGTTGATGGATTAAAAACAGGTCATACTAATGAGGCTGGATATTGTTTGGCCGCATCAGCTGTTCGAAATGGTACTCGATTGATTACTGTTGTTATGGGGACAAAAAGTGACGAGGCAAGAGCGGCTGAGACACAGAAGTTGTTGAATTACGGTTTCAGATACTTTGAAACCCGCAAGTTGTATAGTCGTGGTCAAGTTGTTAATGAAGCAAAGGTTTGGGGCGGTGAAAATGAATCTGTTAAAATTGGTTTCGCTGAAGATGTATTGGTAACCATCCCTCGCCAGCAGACTGATGCTCTGCCAGCAACTCTGGATCTGCAGCCTGTTATTGAAGCACCAATTGCTGTCGGTGATGTGCTGGGTAAAATTGTTGTTGGATCTGAAGGGAATGTTTTGCTTGAGAGAGACGTAGTCGCTCTAGAAGCCGTGGAAGAGGGTGGTTTGTTTAAACGTTTATTAGATAAAATCAAACTCTTTTTTATGAATTTGTTCTAATAGCAAGTTCTTTGACTCGATAAATACAGTAGGCGTTATGGCATTAGTTACAAAAAACGGTGATCTAGCGGAAAATAAATCCACAGATGCCCCTAAAATAGTATTCCCATGTGAAAATTACATGATCAAGGTCGTTGCTCTTGAGGATGCATTGATTTTTTCAAGCGTTTTAGAGGAGATTAAAAAACATGCGCCTTTAGTCGACGAAAAAAACGTAGGCTCGAATCAGTCAAGTAAAGGTAAGTTCATTAGTTTTACCTTTCGAATTTTAGCAACGAGTGAAGCGCAATTAGCCGCATTGCATAAAGATTTAATGTCGATTCCCAATGTTAAGATGGTCATGTAATGAAGGGGGAGCTGATTTGCCGAGATCTTGGTTTGGTGGACTACCAGGACTCTTGGGAGAGGATGAAAACTTTTACTCAAAGTCGAGATTCACGACAAGCGGATGAAATTTGGTTGTTGCAACACCCTCGAGTCTTTACCCAGGGGCAAGCTGGGAAAGCGGAGCATTTGCTTGCTCCGGGAGACATACCTGTTATCCCTGTTGATAGAGGTGGTCAAGTTACTTACCATGGGCCGGGCCAATTGATTGCTTATGTTCTGATTGACTTGAAACGCTCTAAATTGGGTGTCAGAGAGCTTGTTACTGTGTTGGAAAATACAGTGATTCAAACTCTTAGAGAAAATTTGATCGAATCTTATGCCAAAGTGGATGCGCCGGGTGTGTATGTAGATGAAAAGAAAATATCTTCTCTTGGTTTAAGGGTAAGAAGAGGTTGCTCTTTTCATGGATTAGCGTTGAATGTGGATATGGATTTGTCGCCATTTAATCGTATTAACCCTTGTGGATATCAAGGGTTAGAAATGACTGATATGGTGCGTTTAAATCCAAACGTTACTTATCAAAACGTTGTTATTCAGTTGGCAAATCAGTTATCTGAATTACTTGGGCACGAACATCCGACTATCCAAAAAGGGTGGAATTAATATGACAGCAGAAGTAAAACGCGTCGTTAAAGGAGAGAAACTCCGTGGCGCTGACAAAATGGCTCGTATCCCAGTGAAGGTGATTCCTACAGAAGAAATTCCTCGTAAGCCAGATTGGCTGAGAGTGAGAATGCCAGCGTCGCCAGAAATAGCACGTATTAAAAAAACATTACGAGAGCACAAACTTTCTTCTGTATGTGAAGAGGCCAATTGCCCTAATTTAGGCGAGTGTTTCAGTAATGGTACGGCTACCTTTATGATTATGGGGGATATTTGCACAAGACGTTGTCCGTTTTGTGATGTGGCTCATGGCAGGCCCAATGCATTAAGTGTTGATGAACCAAAAGAATTAGCGGCTGCTATTCGCGATATGAAGCTTAAATACGTCGTTATTACATCGGTTGACCGCGATGACTTGCGTGACGGCGGTGCACAACACTTTGTTGATTGTATTACTGAAACTCGTAAAGCAAGCCCTTCAATCGAAATTGAAACCCTTGTTCCTGACTTTCGAGGACGCATGGAAGTGGCAATTAATACTTTACAGCTTGCCCCACCAGATGTGTTTAATCACAATTTGGAATCTATTCCACGTCTGTATCGTCAAGTTCGACCGGGTTCAGACTATCAATGGTCACTTGATTTATTGAAAAACTTCAAAGAACGTTGCCCAGATGTGCCAACGAAATCAGGTCTTATGGTTGGTATGGGTGAAGAGTTTGAAGAAATTGTTGAAGTGATGAAAGATCTTCGTGCTCATGGTGTGGACATGCTGACAATCGGTCAATATCTGCAACCATCAAAGCATCATTTTCCTATGGCCCGTTTTGTTCCGCCAGCAGAATTTGAACGCTATGAAGAAGTGGCAAAAGAACTTGGTTTTAAACACGCAGCATGTGGTCCATTAGTTAGGTCATCATACCATGCTGATAAGCAAGCTCATGGCGAGCGAGTTTCTTAGATAAATAATGTGTTTATAGGTTTATGAATGGGAAAGCGCGTAGAGCGCTTTCCCTAATTTTTTTAGGCGTATCGGTTATAATTCACCGATATCCCTACAGTATTTGGAGACGAACAGATGACAAATAAAAGAGTTTTAGCTGAAACCCTGCATGCGGGTTATGGTCAAAATTTTGAAGTAGATGACGTTTTTTTTGAGCTTGATACTGGGCATCAGCATTTAGTGATTTTTGAAAACCAGCAGTTTGGTCGCATTATGGCTTTAGATGGTGTGATACAAACAACAGAACGCGATGAATTTGTTTATCATGAAATGATGGCTCATGTTCCTATGTTTTCTCATGGTAATGCGAAAAGAGTGTTAATTATTGGTGGTGGTGATGGCGGGATGTTACGTGAAGTGCTTCGCCATGAAGGGGTTGAGCAAGTAACTCAAGTTGAAATAGACCAAGCTGTTATTGATATGTGTACTAAATACTTACCGAAGCATTCTGCTGGTGCATACGATCATCCAAAGGCAAATGTTGTGATTGCTGATGGCGTAGACTATGTTAATGAGACGAATGAAAAATACGACGTCATTATTTCTGACTGTACAGACCCTATAGGTCCGGGTGAAGTGTTGTTTAGTTCTCGTTTTTATGAAGGATGCAAACGCTGTTTAAATGAAGGTGGTGTTTTTGTTGCTCAAAATGGTGTGAGCTTTATGCAACTACATGAAGTTACGACAACAGCACAGCGTTTACGACCTTACTTTAATGATGTGCATTTCTATTCTGCAGCCGTTCCAACCTACGTTGGTGGCATTATGACGTTTGCTTGGGCAACAGATAACGACGCTTTACGTCAATTGAGCTCAGAAGAATTAAGAGCGCGTTTTGCCGCTTCTGGAATGAAAACGCGTTTTTATACGCCGGACTTGCATCAGGCCGCGTTTTCTTTACCACAATATGTATTGGATGCTTTTTAATTAATCATTCGGTACATCGGTTTAAATTATACACCCCTAATCTTTGAGTTTAAGATTAGGGGTTTTTTATCATTTGGAGACAGGGCGTAATTTCTGTTTCGTATGCTTAAAGGACATATTATGTCAAAGTGGTCAGTAAAAGATTCTATTGATTTGTATAATGTGGATCATTGGAGTGCCGGTTTTTTTTCAATCAGTGATAAGGGGCGAGTGGTTGCTTTGCCTGACAGAGAGCGAAAGATTGATCTAACACAGCTTACCCAGTCACTGAAAGAAAAGAATATTCCACTTCCTACACTGGTTCGGTTTCCAAATATTTTGCATTCGAGAATTGAGAAAATTACAGGTTCTTTTCAAGATGCAATTCAGTATTACAAATACCAGGGTGACTACTCTATTGTTTACCCGATTAAAGTAAACCAGCAGCGTCGTGTCGTTGAAGAAATTACTGGATTTCAACCAGAGAACCCATTATCGGTAGGTTTAGAGGCCGGTAGTAAACCTGAATTGATGGCTGTATTGGCCATGCATCAAAGTCAAAGCGGTATTATTGTTTGCAATGGCTATAAAGATAGGGAGTTTATACATCTTGCCTTAATGGCAGAGAAAATGGGTCATAAAGTCTTCTTAGTGGTCGAAAAACTTCATGAACTTGATTGGATTCTGGAAGAGGCCGAAAAAATAAATGTAAAGCCAAGAATTGGCATTCGTATTCGTTTAGCCTCGACTTGTTCAACTCATTGGGGCAACAGTGGTGGTGAAAAATCTAAATTTGGTTTAACAACCTCTCAGTTAATGAGAGCCATTGATAGACTTAGAGAGCTCAACATAATTGATTACCTAGAACTCATACATTTTCATCTGGGTTCACAAATAACGCGAATTCGTGATATTCAAAACAGTCTAAAAGAATGCGCTCGCTATTATTCAGAATTGCATCAAATGGGTGTGCCGGTTAAATGGGTCGATGTTGGCGGTGGTTTAGGCGTGGATTATGAGGGAACTCGGTCCCAAAGTGCTTATTCAGCGAATTACAGTATTAGTGAGTATGCGAATAACGTGGTGTTTGCTTTTCATAATATTTGTGAGCAACATAATCTGCCTCACCCTAATTTGATCTCTGAGTCAGGTCGAGCCGTTACCGCGCATCATGCTATGATGATTGCTAATGTTTTTTCTTCTGGAGCAGAGCTTTTAACGGTTAGTCAGCCTCATGCTGAGAGCGAATTAGAAATCCTTCGTTTGTGGGATGCGCTAAAAATTCTTGAGTCTGGTGGAAAAGATAAGCGTTCTTTGGTGGAGTTGTACCATGATCTTTCAGATGATTTTAATGATGCCTTGTCTTTGTATACTCATGGGCAGCTTAATTTAGAGCAAAGAGCTTTAGCTGAGAATCTATTTTTAGCGTCTTGCCGTCTATTGCTGCCAAGGTTAGATAATCGAAACAGAGGACATCGAGCCGTAATTGATGAGCTCAATGAACGACTGGCTGAGAAATTATTTGTTAACCTATCTGTGTTTCAATCGATGCCGGATGCATGGGGTATTGATCAAGTTTTCCCTGTTATTCCATTGCAAGGTTTGGATCAAGAGCCGTCATTTAGAGGGAAAATACAAGATGTTACTTGTGATTCAGATGGGTGTTTATACCGTTATGTAGATGGCCAAGGGTTGGAGAGTTCTTTGCCTTTACCGCCACCGCCTCCAAAAGGAGAAGATTACTTAATGGGATTCTTTTTAGTCGGAGCATATCAAGAAACACTCGGTGATTTACATAATTTGTTTGGTGATACCAGCTCGGTTGATGTTTATCTAACCGATGATGGTTTTAAAATAGATCATGTGCTTATGGGAGACAGTGTTCAAGACGTTTTACGTTACGTTAGTTATAACGATAACGAATTAATAAAACGTTATACAGAAAAAATTGGCTCAAGTGAGCTTGATGCATCGGATCAAGACGCATTTTTAATCACTTGTAAGAAAGTGCTAAAAGGTTATACCTACTTAATTTAATCATTGGTGGTTGTTATGATTGGTTTTAGAATGCCTGCCGAATGGGAACGTCACTCAAGAACATGGGTGATTTGGCCCTGTAGAGCTGAAATATGGGAAGGGCAGGAAGAATTAGCGAACAAAAGTTACGAAGATGTTATTCGTGCGATTGTGCGCTTTGAGCCTGTAACCATAATTGTTAGGCCTGACTTATTTGACGAAGTCTCTCAACGGTTTGTCGATATGGCCCCCAAGATCGATTTTTTTGTAAAAGAAGTTGATGACTCGTGGGCGAGAGACGTTATGCCACTCTTTATGGTGTCGGCCAATGAAAAATTGCACGCTATTAACTGGAATTTTAATGCTTGGGGAGAGAAGTTTTCTCCTTATACATATGATCAAAAGATTGCTGAACATGTTATGAAAGCGTTAAAGATCAATGATCAAATTAATTCGTTTGAATCGATGGATATGATTTTGGAGGGAGGCAGTGTGCATTTTGATGGTGAGGGAACATTGCTAACAACTAAGCAATGTTTGTTACATGAAAATCGTAACCCTCATCTTTCTCAAAATGAAATCGAGTTAATGTTAAAGCAAACGTTTAATGCCGAGAAAATTGTCTGGTTAGAAGAGGGAGTTTATGGTGATGTGGATACGGATGGCCATGTCGATGTTATCGCTGCGTTTGTAAAGCCCGGAACGGTTATTACTATGTCAACAGAGGATATAGATCATCCTAATTACGCTGTATTCGCGAAAAATAAAGCGGTTTTGGAAAACGCCGTAGATGCTAAGGGGCGTTCATTAGAGATAGTCGAAATTCCGCAACCAACGCCGCAATTATGGAACGAGCAGCCATTGCCTTTATCTTATATAAACTTCTATATTGCTAATGGCGCGGTTATTGTTCCTATTTTCAATGATCCTAATGATGAAAAGGCACTGGCTATTTTCAGAGACGTCTTTCCTGAGCGTGAGATAGTGCCTGTATTTGCTTTGCCAATTTTTAGAGGTGGCGGTGGAATCCATTGTATTACCATGCAGCAGCCTGCGTTACATGAACATGTGGAGGAATAACATGAGCTCTTTAGTTAAAGTGGCATGCATTCAAATGTCCGTTAGCAACAATAAATCAGACAATATTGCAAAAGCTGAAAGTAAAGTTCGTGAGGCGGCAACAAATGGAGCCAATATTATTTTACTGCAAGAGCTTTTTGCTGGGTTCTACTTTTGTATTGATCAGAAGCCAGAATTCTTTGAGTGGGCGGAATCGCTTAAAGAAAGTGAAGTGGTAACGAGAATGTCACGGCTTGCAAAAGAACTGGGGGTTGTTTTACCCATTAGCTTTTTTGAAAGAGATGGGCAGGCTTTCTATAACTCTTTAGTTATGATTGATGCGGATGGCAGTCTATTAGATCTGTATCGTAAAACACATATTCCTGATGGTCCTGGTTATCAAGAAAAGTACTATTTCACACCAGGTAATACAGGAATTAAAGTATGGGATACTAAGTTTGGTCGTATCGGTTGTGGTATTTGTTGGGATCAATGGTTTCCAGAGCTGGCTCGTACTTTAGCGCTAAAAGGGGCTGAACTGATTTTTTATCCAACGGCAATTGGTTCTGAGCCACCTTATCCTGACTTAGACAGTAAGGATCACTGGCAGCGAACTATGCAAGGACATGCCGCTGCCAACATGACGCCTGTCATTGCGGCAAATCGAGTTGGTAAAGAGTTCGGAGAGGACAGCTTTATTGAGTTTTATGGATCATCCTTTATGACCAATGGAACGGGCGAGAAAATTGCTGAGGCAGGCCGTTCAGAAGAGACCATTTTATATGCGTCTTATGACCTTAAAGCCATTCAACATGAAAGACGCTCTTTTGGTTTGTTCCGGGATAGAAGACCAGAGAAGTATGACTCCATTGTTGCAGGGTCAGGACAAACGTGGGAGATTTAACATCTTAAAGTGTTGTGGGCTTACCGTATTGTAGGTTCACAACGGTTTTGATGATGTTAAGTGTTTTTTGTTTGTAACAGGTTAATTTACTTTATTGAATGGACATCACAGTGACACTATATAATGAAAAACCACCCCTGCCTTATTATGCCGTGATTTTCACAAGTAAACTGATTCAATCTGAACTTATGCACAGTGTGTTACTTGATAAGATGATCGATCTGGCATCGATTCAAGAAGGGTTTTTAGGCGTTGAGACGGCTACCGATGATATTCAAATTTTAATTTCTTATTGGAAAGATTTAGCGAGCATTCGTGCATGGAAAGAGCATACTTTTCATGCGCGTGTGCAGTCAATGAGTAAAGAATTTTGGTATGAGTCTTATGATGTCAAGGTAGTAAAAGTTGAGCGAGAATATGGCTTTAAAAATTTAGATGGCGACCTACTAAGGCAAAAAATACCGAAGATGCCCACCAATCGCGGCACGTTGATGTTATTAGAAAAGCAGCATGCGCCCCTATTACACGCCTATGTAAAAGAGAACAAAGCATTTTTTGAGCCTTGGGAGCCTTTGAGGCACGAAAGCTATTACAGTATGGAAACGGCGGAATTAAGGGTTGCAGAAATGCAAAAAGACTTTCGAAAAGATAAAGGGCTTGTATTGTGTTTATTGGATAAAAGTGAGTCTGAAATTTTGGCATACAGTAATTACTCTGCAATTGTTCGTGGGGTTTTTCAAGCATGTCACCTTGGTTACAGTGTTAGTGAAAAATACCAAGGTCAAGGTTATATGAAGGAAACGCTTGCCGCAGGTATAAAATACCTAAATGAAGAAATGAACATTAATCGCATTATGGCGAACTATATGCCACATAATCAGAAAAGTGCGATGGTACTTCGTAGTCTAGGGTTTGAAGAAGAAGGTAAGGCACGTAATTACTTGAAAATAGCAGGTAATTGGGAAGATCACATTCTTACTGCATTAACGCTTAGATAAACTAAGACTAGATTGCTCTTACTTTATGTTGGAGTATGCTTTTTGCCTAGAACAAGTACTTTATCGTGTTTGGCTCTGGGGGAATAAACGTTCAAAATTTGAGCCGAATGAGCGTTGTTATTGACTATTTTATGTTTGCTTTTGGCCAATATGAGTAGACCCTCTTTGGGTGACAAGGTGGTTTCGCGCTCTGGCTGCGTTATTGTTATTGTGTCGGTTAGGCTAACAATAAACTGTTGAGCAAAACGATGATAGTGTAATGGTTCATTATGCTGTTCAGGCAGTAATTCGACTTCTATTTTCACATTAGGGTGTTCAGATAGGACCCATTGATTGTTGTTTGATGCCGTAAGAGACTTATTGGCTGTACCGGTAGATTGAACTCTCATGTATTCATTAAATGGCGTGTCGAGTGGAGCCCCCCTCACTTTGACAAGTAAGCAATTGAGTTGGTTACTGAGTGGTACCAGCTTGTTATTACTTTCGGCCTCTAACCAAACCCCTTGATTCGGCTTAATGGTACATTCTTGGTTTTGGTTTTGAAGAAATGCTTGACCATCAAGCACAAATAAGTAGCAATCTGTCGTAAAACGATAAAAGCGTTGTTGCACTTCATTCTGAAAGAAATGTTCTTGGTAGATGTTCATGCTCTCACAATGGCATAATAGGTTTTTAGTTCCTGATTGGCCAATTGGATTCATTATTGTCGTTTTGTGGGCAGGCGCGTTTTTAGGGTCTATGGGTGGCATACATGCATTTAAACCTGATGGTTGTCCGAATGGTTATTGAATCATGTTGTTTAACATGAATTCAATCACTTCGTTATTGATATAGTTTATATTAAAGTTGCTGCTATCTAGTGGCATTCTTTATAGTATAGATATAAAGAAAATTGAAAAAGGATAAGTCCTTGTCTGAGTTGCAAAATTTTGAAGAAAACGAAACGCTTTCGTTACGTGATTATACCGAAAAAGCGTATTTAAATTACTCTATGTACGTCATTTTAGATAGGGCTTTGCCACATATTGGTGACGGCTTAAAGCCAGTGCAAAGACGAATTGTCTACGCTATGAGTGAGTTGGGCTTAAAAGCCTCTGCTAAGTATAAAAAATCGGCGAGAACGGTCGGTGATGTACTTGGTAAGTTTCATCCTCATGGTGACAGTGCTTGTTATGAAGCAATGGTGTTGATGGCTCAACCATTCTCCTATCGTTATCCTCTGGTCGATGGTCAAGGTAACTGGGGAGCACCAGATGACCCTAAATCATTTGCCGCCATGCGTTATACGGAGTCTCGTCTTTCTAAGTACGCTGATGTGTTATTAAGAGAAGTCGCACAGGGTACGGTGGACTGGGTACCTAACTTTGATGGAACGCTCAACGAACCTTCCGTATTACCAGCCCGGTTGCCGAATCTTCTATTAAATGGCACAACGGGAATCGCGGTGGGTATGGCCACAGACATTCCCCCTCATAATTTGAGGGAAGTGGGTAATGCCTGTATACACTTATTAAATAATCCTAAATCTGAGTTAGATGATTTACTTAATTTTGTAAAAGGACCTGACTTTCCAACGGGAGGAGAGTTAACCACTTCCAAAGCCGATCTGAAAAAGCTATACGAAACGGGTAAAGGACAAATTAAAGCAAGAGCGCAGTACTCTCTTGAAGAGGGTGATATTGTTATCAATGAATTGCCGCATCAAGTTTCTGGCAATAAGATACTTGAGCAAATTGCAGCACAAATGCAGGCTAAAAAATTGCCAATGGTTGTGGATTTAAGGGATGAATCAGACCATCAAAATCCAACCAGGTTGGTTATAGTTCCAAAGTCTAATCGTGTTGATACTGAAGCGGTTATGACGCACTTATTTGCAACGACCGATCTAGAGCGCTCATATCGTGTAAATATGAATGTAATTGGTCTTGACGGTTTGCCTCAAGTGAAAGGATTGAAGCCTTTTCTTGTTGAGTGGCTTCGTTTTAGAATTAATGTGGTCCGTAGACGCTTACAATTTAGATTGGATAAAGTGAATAACAGACTGCATATTTTAGAAGGTTTGTTAGTCGCTTTTCTGAATATTGATGAAGTAATAGAGATTATTCGTACTGAAGAGAAGCCAAAACCTGTACTTATGGCACGATTTGGTATCACAGACATTCAAGCGGAAGCTATTTTAGAGTTAAAGCTTCGCCATCTCGCTAAGTTAGAAGAAATGCGCATTCGCGCTGAGCAAGACGAATTAGAAAAAGAAAGAAAGCAACTTGAAGGTTTATTGTCTTCTGACACTAAATTGAAAAAATTGATCACAAAAGAAATTCAAGAAGCGATTGATCAGCATGGAGACGATAGGCGGACACCGATTGTTGATCGTAAAGAGTCTCAAGCATTTAGTGAAGAAGATTTGTTATCTAATGACCCAATTACCGTTGTGTTATCTAAACAGGGTTGGATAAGAGCAGGCAAAGGTCACGATCTTGATGTGGCAGGATTGAGTTATAAATCTGGTGATGAGTATTCTCTTTCTGTCAAAGGTCGGTCAAACCAAACCTTGATATTATTCGCGTCGAATGGACGCACGTATTCACTCAAGGCGCACTTGTTACCTTCGGCTAGGGGGCAAGGTGAACCGATCACTGGGCGTATAAGCTTAGAAAAAGAAACGCATATAGTGGCGGCAATGTTAGATTCTGATGACAGCTATTATTTGATATCAAGTGATGCGGGGTATGGCTATATTGCAAGATTAGGTGACCTGCATGCGAAAAACAAAGCGGGTAAAGCCTCCTTGACCTTACCTGCTGGGTCGCAGGTAGTACAGCCAATTAAAGTGGCCTCTCCTGAAAATAGTGACATTGTTGTCGTGTCTAATGAAGGTAGAATGCTGGTGTTTAAAGCAAGTTCTTTACCTCAGATGTCAAAAGGTAAAGGGAATAAAATGCTGAGTATTCCAGCGGTCAGAGCGGCATCGCGAGAAGAGTTTGTTCAGTTAGTAACCAGTGTCCTTGCTGAAGACTTATTATTGGCTCACTCAGGTAAAAGGTTTTTATCTATGACAGCAAAAGACCTTGAAGAGTATCGAGGTGAAAGAGGACGACGAGGACTGAAACTACCTAGAGGGTTCCAACGGGTTGATCTTTTTGAAGTGAAATTAGGAGAAGGTAAGAGCGCTCAAGCCAATTCAGATTTAACATAAAAAATTGAATTACGCCATGTTTAGAAAAATGCGATGATACTGTTTGCTAACAGTGTCATCGCATTTTTAATGGCCTATTATCTATTTTTTGCAATGTCCGTAAGGACCTTAAAAAAGGAATCCGGAGTATGAGCGCCATGAATCATGAATTTATCATCGATAACGTAGGTTGGTGCAGACAGAATATCAATCTCTTGAAAGCGTTTGATCTTTTTCTCTATGATTAACTTTGACTTTTCAGTAAACGCTTCTTCGATATCCTCTTCCTTCATACCAATGTTTTTGGCAATATCTGTTAATATCTCAATATCACCTATGTTTTTGCCTTCAGTGAAATAAGCGTTATAAAGCGCAAGGGCAAGTTGCGTACTTAGGCCGCTTTTATTGGCTATCATGATTAATCTGTGGGCCGAAAATGTATTCGGTAAAATATCTTTATCAGTAAAGTTAAACTGAATACCCTCTTCAATACCTATTTGCTGGAGTGCATGGGTGGCTTCCGTTAACTTTTCTAAACTACCGAACTTTTCTCCCAAATAGCGTTCTCGTTCAACGCCTTGGGTCTCAATATCTGGGTGTAGTTCAAAGGGTTGCCATTTTATCTCGAAGCGATAGTCATCACCGAGTTGATCAATAGCTTGTTTCAAACGGTTGTACCCAAGGTAACTCCAAGGGCAGACAAAATCAGAAATGATGTCAATACGAAAATCGGCCATTAGGCGCTCCATTAACAAGGGGAATTAGATTGTACTCTAATGTTTGGGTGGTTTTTTGAAAATCAAGCTTTACTAAGCATTAACGCTGAAAGCGATGCATTGGCTAATTTGACAATAAGGCAGACCGCTTTCATCATGCCAATGATTAAATGCCGCTTGGGCGGATAATAATGCGGCCTGTGTGTCTCTGCCCGTCGAAATAATACCTCTGTTTCTTAAATAGCCTTCTACGTCTCTTGTGAGTAAAAAAGTGTCTTTTCCCATTACTCTTAAAGAATATGGTCCAGTATTACCGCCTAAGCGTTTGCCATGTTTTTTTAAGTAACGCCATAGATTGGTAATATCGGAACTTGGCCAATCGGCAATGAGTTTGGCAAAAGAACCATGTTCTTGTTGTGCTTCGTACATCATTAGGGCATTGTCTCGAATAGTAAGCACTTTTTCTAGATTACGAATGATTCGGATATCTTTCGCTTTCTCTTCCCACATTTCATCGGGAATAAGCGTCATCTTTTCGATGTCAAATCCAAAAAAAACGTCTTCAAACCCCTCCCATTTATTTCTTACTACTTGCCAGTTAATACCGGATTGGAAAATTTTCTGTGTCATGGCCGCGAGCCAGCGATCATCGCTAATGCGACCGAGTTCATTGGACGTTAGTGGATAGGATAAGCTTTGTTTTAAAAATGCTTCACCATTATGTCTAGTCGCGGCTCTATTAAAAATAGCGTCGAAAGGCTCATATTTAGGGGTCATATTTCCTACTTAGATAGCATTATTTTATGTACTGATTTGAACTATTGTACAAACGAGTGTTACTGATAAAACGTTTGGATGGCTTTTTTAACTTCTTTTTCATGCGTTAAGTTGATGATATGGCTTGCTCCATCTAACCAAACAACGTTAATTCTTGGAAATAAAGATTGCGCAAACTCGGCATTTTGGGGCCTTACTAGATCATCGTTAGTGCCTTGTAAGAAGGTTACAGGAATGTCCAGTTTGCTGTATTGATTTTGTAATTTTTCGAGTTCCGGCATTAATTCAAGCACTTCTTGATTGGCGTTGTACCAAAATTTAGGTACCCACTGTTCAGGTAAAATATCCAATGCGAAGTTAAACCAGCGAGCTTCTGCTAGTTTTGGGCCTACATCCCCCGCTAATATTAATACACCTTCGATGTACTCGGGATAATCCACGGCCAATTTTGGCGCTAAAGAGCCGCCTAACGAGTGGCCAATAATGAGTGTTTTTGTATTGTTTTTCTCCCATATGTCTTTCAGTAAAGGGCCTATTAATACAGATTGCTCCGACAAGGATTTAGGGAAATGATTAGTCGGGTAAGATGACTTCCCCCAACCGGGTCTGTCTAAAGCGTTTATGTTGTAGTCTCTCATAAGGTCAGGATCTTCGAAATAGCGAGCGAAAGATGACCAGCTTCCTGGAGTGCCGTGAATAAATAAAATATTGGGTTTGGTGGCGTTACCGTTACTCACATAATGCAGTTGGTAATGCTCAGCTTTAATGGTGTGCTGGAGGATGAGGTTGGGTGTTTGTGCTACTCGTTTAGCAATTTCAGCGTTTTTATCAATCTCACTTTTCTGACTAGAGCAAGCGCTTAAAGCAAGGCATAAAATAATGATAAACCAAATTTTCATGGATGAATTCGTCTGTTTAGTAGGTTTTAAAAAAAGTAAGATAATACCTTTGTCAGATAGTTCAATTAAGCGGTTAAAATTGATGATTTTCAACCTGATTTTAAGATAAAGGGGTATGATAATAGAAAGAGCTTAAAATTATCTAGAAGATTACTTTATACTAGCGGAAATTTATTTGAGAGTGAAACATGACGCATTTGAGTGTAAATCTTAACAAAATCGGGTTGTTACGAAATTCTCGTGGACGTGATTACCCTAATATGGTCACTATGGCAGAGCGTGTCCTATCGCTTGGTGCATTCGGTTTGACAATCCATCCCCGCCCAGACCAGCGTCATGCAACCTATCAAGATGCGTATGACCTGAAAAGTCTGGTGGCTCGTTATCCGGGTAAAGAGTTGAATATTGAGGGCTTTCCTGATGATCACTTTCTGAAAGTTGTATTGGATGTTGTACCAGATCAATGCACATTAGTGCCTGATGACCCAAACCAACTTACTTCCGATCATGGTTGGAATTTGGGTCGAGACCAAGATGTTCTCAGGCCTATTATTGGTAAATTAAAAGATAAAGGCATTCGAGTTGTATTGTTTATGGACCCAGATCCAGAAAATATGATTATGGCCAAAAATATTGGTGCTAATAGGGTGGAGTTGTATACCGAAGCGTATTCCAATGCGTTTGCAACAGAAGCAGAGAGTCAATGCTTAACTCAATATACAGAGGCCGCCGCTGCGGCAAAAGAGGCTGGCTTAGATGTTAATGCTGGGCATGATCTTGATTTAAAAAATGTGGGTAAGTTTTGTGAAAACGGACTTATTACAGAGGTATCAATAGGTCATGCATTAACAATTGAATCTTTAGATCTTGGTTGGGATAATGTTATAAAAATGTATTTAAATATATTAGAAAAATAGGCCTTTTTTTAAGGGTATTTTACATGCCAAGAGCCGTCTGTGCGCAGTGTTTCTTTTTAAAGCAGAATTGTGTGTGCCATTTTATTCCAAACGTACACACTGATCTGAAAGTGATTGTCTTTCAAAGTCTTCAAGAAGCGAAACACCCGAAGAATACCGTAAGGTTATTGCGCTTAGCGATGCCTTCTATTCAAGTTATCCCGGTCGTTTCGCAAGAAGACATTTTAAGAGAGTTAAATTTATTGGATTTGACTAAATGGTGCTTGATTTACCCTTGCGATCAGTCGACCCCGATTGAAATCGAGACGAAGCAAAGTTTAGATAATTATGAAGGTATTTTGTTAATAGATGCCACGTGGCGAAAAGCATTTTCAATGTATCATACCTGCCAGCAATTTGAAAAAATGGCGACTAAGCATTTCTTATCTCCTCCAAAGGGGAACTATTTTATTAGAAAGACATCAAAAGAAAATGCACTCTCTACTTTTGAAGCCTGTGTCTATACTTTAGAATGCATTGAAAAATTAGACCTTTCGGCCTTAAAGGTTTTTTTCTCTCAAGTACAGCAATGGCAATGGCGACGGAATCCCTATATCAGTCAAATTACTCGTTAAATTATAATTGGAATAAAGTATGATAAATAAACAAAACGAAATTGAAGCCGCCGTGTTACAGCGTTTTCTAACGCACTTAGATAACCATAAAGAAGTGCAAAATATTGAACTGATGAACCTGGCTGATTTTTGTCGTAATTGTTTAAGTAAATGGTATATGGCTGAGTGTAATGAACGAGGGGTCGAAATGGATTATGAAAAAGCTCGTGAATTCGTTTACGGTGAACCTTACGATGATTGGAAAACAAAGTATCAAAAAAAGGCTACGCCTGAGCAGCTTGCTGAATTCCAACAAAAAAATGGAAAATGATCGCTATGCCATTGCAGTGTAAAGAGTAAGGTTTAGATGGCTATCCGGAAAGGGTTTCTGATCTTTCTAAGTGCCTCCTTGATTGTGATGGCAGGGTTACTGTCTGCGGATATTTCAGATAAAGATGCACAGTTAGCCAGAAAAGTTGCTTTGAAATATGGTTCTGAAGCGGAAAAAAGAGTGATGGCTTGGCGAAAAGTGATTAATAGAGTGAAGGGCGGCACCGATCTTGAAAAATTGGTTGCGGTGAATGACTTTTTTAACCAAATGGACTTTGTCGATGACATTGAGCATTGGGGAAAAAATGATTATTGGGCAACGCCTATCGAGTTTTTAGGCACTCGCGGAGGGGATTGTGAGGATTTCACTATTGCGAAATATTTCTCGCTGAGGGAGCTCGGTGTACCGGATGAAAAACTGCGTTTGGTGTATGTTAAAGCATTAAAGTTAGATCAGCATCATATGGTGTTAGCCTATTATCATAAACCAACAGGCGTGCCGGTATTGCTGGATAACTTAGATAAACAATTGAAGCCCGCTTCAAAGAGAAGAGACTTGTTGCCCATTTATTCTTTTAACGCAAAGAACTTATGGCTATCAAAGGCAAAAGGCCGAGGCGTCCTTGTTGGTGGATCTTCAAAATTGAGCTTGTGGACAGATTTAAATAGTCGTTTGGCGGCATTTAATTAAACCGGAGAAAAATAATGACGCTTTTTAAGCAGTTGATGATCACGATTGTCGCTATATTCTCTTTAATGTTAGTAGTTGTAATGGGTATTAACTTTAATACAACTAAGGGTTTTCTTGTTAGTCAACTCGAATCAACCACTCAGGATTCCGCTATTTCTCTTAGTATGTCTATTTCAGACTTTATGGAGTTAGAGGATTATGTTTCAGTTGATAGCAGTGTGCAGGCTGTATTTGACAGTGGGTATTTTTCAGAAGTCAGAGTGCATGTGTATGATACCGATAAGAACATTGCACGAATAAATTCTAATCAAATTGAAGGTGTTCCTGAATGGTTTATTGAGCTAATTGAATTTGATGAACCTATTGCCAATGCGGTGATTTCAAATGGATGGAATGAGCTTGGGCAGGTTTATATAACAGGTAGTGCTGGATATGGATATCATCAGTTGTGGTTGGCTACACGGGATCTTGTTATTTCATTTTTAGTCATCGGAGCGCTCACATTATTGGTTGGAATGATGGCGTTACGACAATTGTTTAAGCCTTTGGCCGCTGTTGAGGCTCAAGCAGAAGCCATACAGCAACGAAAGTTCGTGAAAATGGAATACTTACCTAAAACGCGTGAACTGCGTTCTGTTGTGCTTTCAATGAATAGGATGGCAGAAAAATTAGAAAAAGAATTTGCTGCTGAAGCAGAAACGGCGCAATGGCTTCAGGCTAAGGCATTCAAAGACCCAGTAAGCGGGCTGGGAAATCGTAACTTTTATGAAAGCCAAGCGACGGCCCATTTTGCCGATAATGATCGAACCATGGATGGGTTAATTTTAGTAAGCCTGGCCGACTTAGCTAAGTTAAATAATGAGCGTGGTTATGAAGCCGCTGATACTTTTATTAAATACACGGCTGAAATTTTAACTGAGCAAGTTAAATGGAGTGTGTCTTCTACTGTCGTGGCACGTCTCTCCGGTGCTGACTTTGTTATTTTAATGTCTCATATTGATTTAGATCGTCTTGAAAGTACCGTGAATAAAATTATGTCATCAATGCAAGAGCTGTTAGCAACAAGGGTGCCTTACTCCGAGTTTGTGGCGAGTATTGGGGCTGTTGTGTTAGATTCAAAAACAACGAAATCGAAAGCAATGGCCCAGGCAGATGCGGCCCTTCGATCAGCCAAGGCGTTAGGGCTCAATGGTGTTAAGGTGTTTGATGTTGATGTCGGTAAAAACATGGCAATTGGACGTCTTGCATGGAAAGAAATGCTTGAATTTGCCATTGAAAATAAGTCTTTTAGATTGAGAAAACAGAGTGTTGCTGAAGTGTCTAATCAAGAGAATGTTTTTCAACAAGAGGTTTTTGCTAGCCTTGAATATCAAGATCAGCAATATCATGCGGGGTATTTTATTGGTCTAGCCGAACAGTTCGATTTAGGTGAAAAAGTAGACCAAGTTATTATTAATTTGGTTGTTGATTATATTAAAAATAACCATCCTAAAACGCTTCTTACAATAAACCTTTCAGCATCGGCGTATGTCAAACCCGCTTTTATTACTTGGTTAGATGGGCTGTTAGATGATTTGAAAGACGACATAAAATCAAAAATGTCATTTGAAGTCTCTGAGCAGAGTGTCTTATCTACTGAAGATCACGCTTTGCTTTTGTCTAAATTACTAAAAAGGCATGGTGTTACTTTTGGCATTGATAATGTTGGTAAGCAATTTTCGGCGTTTCAATATGTACAAGATTTGATGCCAGACTATGTCAAAGTCGATCCTTCTTATACTAAATTGGCTGTCGGCAAAGAATCCGAGTCGTTCTTCATGCATACACTATGCAAGATGTTTAATAGCTTAAATGTGCAGGTAATTGCAACGGGTGTCGAAAGCAAAAAGCAGTTAGAAATATTGCAGAGATTTGATATATATGGCGCTCAAGGCTATATTTTAGGTCGAGCAGAAGACATGTAAGCTTGGTTTTCACTGTTTCTACGCTTTTTTTGAATGACTTTTCAGTTTACAACAAGCGTAGATAACTAAATAAACGAATCATTATCATCAGGAACGTCTTCATTAATTAAGGTTTCATCGTTTGAGGCGTTTAGACCACGAACCCATTTTCGACTGAGTAGCTTTTTCTGTGCCGCGAGAGGCAGTTCTGTAAATTGAATTATATGTTTTTCTGTTAATAGAACGATCAAGTCCTCCAGAACCCTCATCATCTCTGAATCTGAGTTTGTTAAGATCCCTTTAGCTTGGCTATTACTTATTTTATCTTCTAGGATCTGAGCGACATTAGGGTCATTTGGCGCCACTAATTGTTTATAGTCATCACTTTGTTCCGTTGAAACATCAATAATGACTCCATGTTGGTCCAGTTTTGCGTAAAGCATGACTAATTCCTTGATATGAATGTAATAATTAATTGTAACAGAGCTTTTCAATTAATCTAAGAAGAACTATTCTATGTTGAATTTTATTCGTTTTCTTAGGTATAAAGAGTAATATAAAGAAATAAGTTATTTAAATTAAGAGAGATATGGCATGCCACACTCCGAAAATACGGGCGTTGAATCTCTGAACGATTCTGCAGGAAATAACGACACTTCAAACATTAATACTCGTTCAGAAAATAACGATACCATTGAGAATAGTACAAAAGAGATTGAATTGGATGAAAAGATACCTGAAAAACAATGGTCTGTAGGTGGCGTCAGCTTAAACTACCCAAACCCGCTCTTAGATTCTCTTGTATTAGTCAGTAAGTTTTTTGGTAACCCTTACACAGCGGATTCCATAAGAGCAGGCCTTCCTGTGACAGATGATCTGCTGACGCCTGAGATGTTTCAACGAGCTTCAAAGAAAATTGGCATAGTGTCACGCTTTGTAAAAAGATCGCTTGATAAAATTCCCCTTGCTGTTTTACCCACCGTTTTGCTTTTAAAAGACCAGCAAGCGTGTGTTTTATTAGAAGTAGACACCGCTAAGCAAGTGGCGAAAGTGTTTTTACCTGAATCAGGTGAAGGCGAAGTGTCGATTACTATGGATGATTTGCAAAACAGTTATACTGGGTATTGTTTTTTTGTTCGACCACAGTATCGTTTTGATAAACGTTCAGAAGAAACGTCTGATCAAGAAGCGAAGAAGACGCACTGGTTTTGGGGAACGATTACACAGTCATGGAGAATCTATAGAGATGTTATTTTTGCCTCTTTATTGATTAACTTATTTGCTGTGGCCAGTCCCTTATTTGTCATGAATGTTTATGATAGAGTGGTTCCGAACAACGCTTTTGATACTCTGTGGGTACTGGCGATAGGTGCAATTGTTGTTTATGGGTTTGATTTTTTATTACGGACTTTTAGGGCGTATTTTATTGATATTGCAGGCAAAAAATCTGAAATACTAATATCGTCTACTATTTTTGCAAAAGTAAATCATATCAATATGGCCTCTCGACCTAAGTCTGTTGGGGCGTTTGCAAAAAACCTACAAGAGTTTGAAAGTATTCGCGAATTCATTACCTCAGCCAGTATTACAACGCTTGTTGATATTCCATTTATGTTTTTGATTGTCGCTGTTATTTGGCTAATTGGCGGCCCTGTTGCTTATATTCCTCTGATCGCTATTTTCTTAATTGTTTCCTACAGCTTAATTATACAAGTGCCCTTAAAACGTTCGATTACAGAGAGTTCTAAAACCGCCTCACAAAAACATGCCGTTTTAATTGAAAGCTTGTCTAACGCAGAAGGTGTTAAGCTGAATAATGCCGAGGGTGTTCAGCAGAAACAATGGGAAGACGCCGTTGGTAATATTGCGGATTGGGGGGTGAAGACTCGTCAGTTAGCTCAGTCTTGTTCTAATTTTGCCATGGTTGTGCAGCAGTTAACGACGGTTGTTATCGTTATCGTGGGTGTTTATCAGATATCTGAACGAGAAATGAGTATGGGAGCCTTGATTGCCGCGGTCATGCTAACAGGTAGAGCACTTGGTCCAATGGCTCAAGTGGCAAGTTTGGCGACTAAGTATAATCAAGCTAAGTCTGCCTTTTCGGCTTTGCAAGAAATTATGGACTCAGACGTTGAGCGTCCTGAAGGTGTGAAATACGTTCATCGCTCGACCTTTAATGGTGAATTTCAGTTTGAGGCTGTTAAATTTGCGTATCCAGACGAAGAGCAAGCGGCTATTAGTAATATCAGTTTTACGATACGTAAAGGTGAAAAAGTTGGAATCATTGGACGGATAGGGTCTGGGAAGTCAACGCTAGGTAAACTTATGACAGGGTTGTACCATCCTGTAGAAGGCGCGGTTCGAATTGATGGAGTCGATCTACGTCAAATTAACCCAACCGATTTGAGGCGAAACGTCGGGGCCGTCTCGCAGGATATTTCTTTATTCTACGGGAGTATTAAAGATAATATTGTTCTAGGTGTACCGTATGTCGAAGATGACGCTATTATCAGAGCGGCTGAGTTATCCGGTGTTGCTGAATTTGCTAATCGTAAACCAAGCGGGCTTGACAGTTTAGTTGGAGAAAGAGGTGCTTTGCTTTCAGGAGGGCAGCGCCAAAGTGTGGCTATTGCTCGGGCGATGTTATTTGATCCGCCGATTCTTATTTTAGATGAGCCAACAGCATCGATGGATAATACAACGGAAACACGGATGAAACGCCGTTTGATGGATGCTTGTAAAGATAAAACACTAATTTTAATTACCCACAAAGCCTCTATGCTTGATATGGTTGATCGTCTCATTGTTATGGATAATGGGCGTTTGATTGCAGATGGGCCAAAAGAGCAAGTTCATGAAGCGCTTCGCCAAGGCAAATTGAAGGTAAGTTAATATGAGTTATCAGCTAGATAAAAATAAACCTTTATTTGTATTGCTAAAAGAAAAGATGGGGCATTTATTTACTTTCTTATCTCTTTATCTAAAAGTTAAAAGGAAAAATATGCGTTCATTTTTTAAAAGAAAAATTCAGTATTGGTTATTTCTTTTACCTGATGATATTCAGCCGTTTTTTACCGACTTTACAAAACAAAAGAAATGTTTATATTCTTCTCTGGAAAAGACAATTAGTCGCCTGATTTCTGTAGTGAAAGGAAAGGTAAAACAGCCATTTCGTGTTCTCGAAGACCCACCAAGTAATAAAAATGAAGAGCTTAATAAGATTGAGCAAGTTGATTTAGATTATCTCTCTAACAGGAATGCGGCCATAATGCTACGTTCTCCAAGAGGAGGAAGAATCATTCTATGGAGTATTTTTGTATTTGTTTTTTGTGGGCTTTTATGGGCTCATTATACCGAGCTTGATGAGGTAACTGTTGGTCAAGGTAAGGTGATACCTTCTAGTCAAGTCCAGATAGTACAAAACCTTGAGGGTGGTATTTTAAAAGAGATTCATATTGAAGTGGGTCAAACTGTAGAAAAGAATCAACTTCTAATGACGATCGAAAATACAGAGGCCTTATCATCTCTGAGGGAAAGGCAAGCTGAATATGTGGGTCTCTTGGTACGTGCCGCTAGGCTATCCGCTGAAGCGACAGGAGAAAGACCAAATTTTGACGAATCAACTCGGATAAATTACCCAAATGTAGTTATGCGCGAAATGTCATTGTATGAAAATAGAAGGGAATCTTTACGTGCTAATCAAACGGTATTTCAGCAACAAGTCTTGCAGAAAGAACAAGAAGTTATAGAACTAGAAGCGAAGTTAAATAACCTGATTACAAGTTTCGAATTAGCAAATGAAGAACTACGATTGACACGACCAGCCTTTAATGAAGGTGCGGTCTCTAAAGTTGAATTGTTACAGTTAGAGCGTCAAGTGAACCAGATGAGAGGTGATATGAAGGCGACGCAGCTTGCATTACCTCGAGCAGAATCGGCTTTAATTGAAGCGAAAACCAAGTTGATCGAGAGCGATGCTAAGTATCGAGCTGAAGCTCAGGAAGATCTTACGGGTGTAAGAAGTAAACTGGATCAAATTGCCGAAGTGAATGTGTCTCTGGAAGATAAAGTTCAAAGGACGCAAGTTCGATCTCAAGTAAAAGGGATTGTTAAGCAATTGCAAATCAATACTGTTGGCGGTGTTATTAAGCCAGGTCAAAGTTTAATGGAGATTGTACCGCTTGAGGATTCATTATTGATTGAATCTAAAATTCGACCAGAAGATATTGGTTTTATTAAACCGGGTTTGAATGCGGTCGTTAAATTATCGGCCTATGATTTTGCTATTTATGGAGGGCTTCAGGGAGAGGTTGAAAATATTACGGCAGATACTATTTTAGATGAAGAAGGTAATAGTTTTTATATTGTTCGTATCAGAACAGATAAAAACTTTTTAGGCACAGATTTAGTTCCTCTTCCTATTATTCCGGGAATGCAAGCAACCGTTGATGTGTTAACTGGTAAAAAGAGCTTGTTGGATTATTTACTCAAACCAATTTTAAAAGCCCAGCAAAATGCGTTAAGGGAAAGGTAGTTATAAAAACTTACACAGATAATTGATTTTATTACGAAACATTACAGACACTATTGTAATAATTTGTAAAAATCACTCATTATGATTTATGATATCGAGGACGATTTTGAAGATACTTTGTTTGAATATAAATGAATCTGTATGGAAACATTGGCTAACCGTTGCTCCTTCTGATAAGTCGCTTGTAAGGGTGCTATCAATGGATGAACTAAAGCGCTTATTAGATGAAAGTAAACCAGATAACGTTGAGTATTGTTTCATATATTTGGACCATGAACATTTTCATCAAATGATAGAGAGCGCTATTACTTTACGACGCGAGTACCCTAGTTTAAAAATCATTACATTCCCTAACAAGCCAAGCCAAACGGCCGGTTTGAGACTGTTGTCTCAGGGTATTAATGGGCAATGCAGTCCTTATATAGGAAAAAAGCAGCTAGAAACGGTTTTATCCGTTGTTGCTATGGGGGAGATTTGGGTCGGTAAATCCTTCATTGATCAACTGATTACGGCTAATTCGATGGATATTAATATCGACGACTTGGCTTCTCAAGAGTCGTTCGAGTTATTGTCTGCAAAAGAGCGCGAAGTGGCTGTCTATATAAGCAAAGGGTTAAGTAATAAACAAATAGCGTCTGAAATGTCGATTAGTGATCGAACGGTAAAGTCACATATGACAAACATATTCAAAAAAACCAATATAAAAGACAGATTAGGCCTGTCTATCTTGGTGCAGAAAGTCCATACAGTGCATTAATCCGATGCGCTGTTTTTTTTGTATCTAGTCAAATACCCACGGCCATTTATTCGTTCAATAAATCATACCATCTTCTTGTTAGCATTTAATATTATGTTTAAAGCATTCTACTATATTAAATGGAATCATCCGTTTATTTTCTTCTTTCTGCCTTTAATGTTTAGGAATAGGCGTGCAATTTGCTTAGTTGATAGGTTATTCCTTTTAGGCAATTTATACGATGCATCAAAAAACATCACACTCTCCTTTAACGGTTATGTTGGTTGATAATGAGCCTGCGAGAGCGGCTATTGTTGAGCAGGCTTTAATTGATAACGGTTATAAAGTGATTCGGAGATTGGAAAATACCCAGCACCTTACTCAAGCTGTTCAGGAAAGTCTTCCTGACATGATCATCATTGATATTGAGTCTCCTGATAGAGACATGCTCGAAAACATGTCTCAATTAACAAAAAATAACCCTCGTCCAATTGTCATGTTTGCTGAAGAAGATAAGTCAGCCTCTATGGAGGCGGCTATTCGGGCTGGCGTGAGTGCTTATGTCGTTGATGGCATGCAACCAAATCGCTTTAAGCCTATTCTGCAAGTCGCCATTGCTCGGTTCCGTGAATTTCAAGCCTTAAAGTTGGAATTAGAAACCGTTAAAACACAATTAGAAGATCGTAAGTTAATTGATAAAGCGAAAGGGTTGATTATGAAACATCAAGGCTGTGATGAAGCCGCTGCTTATACAGCATTAAGAAAATTAGCTATGGATAGAAGCCAACGTATGTCTGAAGTCGCTCTTAATGTAATCTCCGTAATGGATCTCATTGGAGGTGGAAAATAATGTCGACCCTTGATCGTTTGATACCAATAAATGCCCCCTCTGATGCGGATGTCTCTTTGGGTTTTATTCCATTAATTGATAGCGCACCTTTTGTGATTGCTAAAGAAAAAGGCTTTTTTGAAAAAGAAGGCGTGAATGTTGTACTTTCAAAAGAGGCGTCTTGGGCGAGTATAAGGGATAAAGTTGCGTTTAATCTTCTCCAAGGAGCCCATATGTTGGCCTCCATGCCGCTCGCCTCGGGGCTTGGTGTCGGCTCCGCAAAAGTAAACATACAGACAAGTTTTACTGTCAGTCAAAATGGTAATGGCATTACAGTTTCAAATGAGTTGTATCAATTAATGAGCACTGAGACCAACAATTCTAACGAGATAAGAAATGGCAAAGCACTTAAGTCCGTTATGGCTAAAAAAGGTAAACATGAAAAACCACTGAAATTTGCCATGGTGTATCCATATTCTTCTCACCATTACCAATTACGAGATTGGCTTAGTCGTGCGAATATTGACCCGGACAAAGACGTTGAGCTTATCGTTGTTCCGCCGACAAAAATGATTGACTTCCTTAAGAATAGCGCTATTGATGGATACTGTGTTGGAGAGCCATGGAACAGTCTTGCTGTAGAGCAGGGTATTGGTCATATGATAGTGACTGGGTATGAAATTTGGGGCAATACACCGGAAAAGGTATTAGGTGTAAACCAAAACTGGGCCAATGCAAACTCAGAGCAACATGATGCATTAATTCGAGCGTTAAACACGGCATGTGAGTGGGTGGACGATGCCGCCAATCTTGAAGAGTTATTATCTGTGCTCAGCCATCCAGATTATTTAAATTGCCCTGCAGAGCAATTAAGGTATGGCTTTAGTGCGATTAAACCTTCAGGGCAATTTGATTGGCCAATGGAAGCGTACCAAAAATTTTCTAGCGATAAGATTAATCGCCCTAATACTGATTATGCCTTATGGCTTTTAGGACAGATGAACCGCTGGGGGCAATTGCCGGCTGTCTCTTCTCTATTGGACTTTGCTATCAATACCTTTGATGACAGGGTTTATTGTCGCGCCTTGAATATAAATCAACCGTGCAAACCTTATTCACTAACCGGGCTTTTGTCAGAGAGTGACTGGTTAAAAGGCGTAGCAGAAGATAAAATTCGTATTCATCCAGATGGTATAGAATTTGGTTTTGACTACTTATAAATGTTAAATAGCAGTGCATGCGTGTTCTAAATAGAGGCATTTAAGGTAGGTATTCTATTTCATAATAGATAAATTTATTTAAAATCAATGGCTTATTTTTTTGGCATGGTTAATGCTTTTAATTAAGTAATGAAAATTAACAAATGAGTCAATGTAGATTCATTGAAGAATGGCAAAGGCGCCTGTACAGCAAGTTTATCTTGTTGTGCATGCGCCTTTTTTTTGTGTCTTTTTTTATTGCTAACGTTTCAGGTGGGAAGTGATTATGAATTGTTTTGTAGAGAAAAAACGAGTTTTGACAAAAATCCAGCAATCAGTAGGTAAGATTCGTAGCGTACTGTGGATGAGCAGTGTCGTAATAGGGACGACTATTTCTAGTAATCTTGTTTTTGCTGAAATTGGTGAGCCTGAGAAAGAAGATCTTACCTTCGGTTTCATTAAATTAACCGACATGGCGCCTTTGGCGATTGCTTATGAAAAAGGCTATTTTGAAGATGAGGGACTGTACGTCACACTTGAGGCTCAAGCAAACTGGAAAGTGTTATTAGATCGAGTAATTGATGGGCAGTTAGATGGAGCGCACATGCTGGCAGGTCAACCTCTTGGCGCAACCATCGGATATGGAACAGAAGCCCATATTGTTACGGCATTCAGTATGGACTTGAACGGTAATGCCATTACTGTCTCTAATGATGTCTGGTCAAAAATGAAACAAAACATTCCACATGATAGTGACGGAAAGCCGGTTCACCCAATTCGTGCTAGTTCACTTAAGCCTGTTATTGATGAATTAAAAGCGGAGGGTAAGCCATTTAATATGGGAATGGTGTTCCCAGTCTCGACACACAACTATGAATTACGTTATTGGTTAGCTGCTGGGGGGATTCATCCTGGATATTATGCACCGTCAAAAGGTGATGTGAGTGGCCAAATAAATGCCGATGCCTTTCTTTCTGTTACGCCTCCACCTCAAATGCCATCAACGATGGAAGCTGGCACTATCCATGGATATTGTGTTGGCGAGCCATGGAATCAACAGGCTGTGTTTAAAGGGATTGGTGTTCCTGTTATTACCGATTATGAAATTTGGAAAAACAATCCCGAAAAAGTGTTTGGCGTCAGCCATAGTTGGGCGGAAGAGAATCCAAATACGCATATTCGAGTCGTAAAAGCGATGATTCGAGCGGCCAAATGGCTTGATGAAGAGAACAATGCTAACCGTCCTGAAGCCGTTAAAATCTTATCAAAAAGCCAGTACGTTGGTGCAGACTACGATGTGATTGCCAACAGTATGACTGGAACGTTTGAATACGAGAAAGGTGATAAGCGTGATATCCCAGACTTTAATGTCTTCTTTCGTCACAACGCCACGTACCCCTATTACAGTGATGCGATCTGGTATCTAACTCAAATGCGCCGTTGGGGACAAATCGATCAATTTAAGCCAGATTCCTGGTACTTAGATATCGCTAAAAAAGTCTACCGCCCTGATATTTATTCCATTGCTGTTAATGAATTAATAACGGACGGCGTGGTAGAAGCGGCGGATTTTCCTGATTTAGAGAGTGAAACAGGCTTTAAGCCACCGCAAACAGAATTTATAGACGGTGTTACTTATGATGGCCGCTTTCCTAATAAATACCTTGATAGTTTTTCAATTGGCCTTAAAGGTAAAGAAGATATTTAACCGCAAATTAGTATAGGGGAGGCGTTCCTCCCTTTTGTTGCTAGAGACAACAGTAAATAGATCTCGAGAGATTACAGAAAGTAGAAACAACCAAGAGTAATTGATGATGATAAAACAAAACGCATATGCCGCGGTTTTTGGTGGGGTGAAAGAGGCCCTATCAATAAAAAACTGGTTGTTTCCATTGTTGGGGATAGTCGTATTTCTCGCCTTATGGAATACATCGGCCAGCCGTATTAATACTTCTCTGGGGGAGTTTCCTAGCCCTGTTGTAGTGTACCAGCAATGGAATAGCTTGGTGAATGATCATATAGAAGAGAGAGAAAAGGAAGTTGCTTTTTACGAGCGTCAAGACGTGAGGAATGCTAAAAAATTAGCAAACGACCCTGATTATATCGCTAAAAAAAGACCTTATACTGGTAAACCAACCTTCTTTGACCAAATATTTACCAGCTTGTACACAGTGTTAGCTGGCTTTGGTTTAGCCAGTTTAATTGCTATACCTATGGGAATACTCATTGGTTTGAACGGCCACATTTACAGTGCGCTTAACCCTATCATTCAAGTGTTTAAACCCGTATCTCCCCTAGCATGGTTGCCCTTGGTAACTATGGTTGTTAGCGCAACTTATGTTACAGACGACCCTATGTTTGCTAAATCATTTTTAACATCCATGTTTACCGTTACTTTATGTTGTATGTGGCCAACGTTAATTAATACGGCGGTTGGGGTGGCGGCTATAGAGCAAGATTTATTGAATGTATCGAAAGTCCTAAGACTTAACTGGTTAACCCATGTGACAAAAATTGTTATTCCTTCTTCAATTCCAATGATGTTTACCGGACTCAGGTTGTCTTTAGGCATTGCTTGGATGGTGTTGATTGCCGCAGAAATGTTGGCGCAAAACCCAGGTTTAGGGAAATTTGTTTGGGATGAATTTCAGAATGGTAGCTCGAATTCCCTAGGGCGAATTATGGTCGCTGTTATTGTTATCGGTTTTATCGGTTTTTTACTGGATAGAGTGATGTTAATGATTCAACGATTGTCTTCTTGGGACAAAACGCAAGTTTTAAGGTAAAGGGTAGCGACAATGATGCATTTAGACATAAGTAACGTATCGATCGAATTTCCAACCCCTAAGGGGCCATTCAAAGCACTTGATAAAGTATCTTTGAAGATCACTAAAGGCGAGTTTGTTTCTTTGATTGGCCATTCTGGCTGTGGTAAATCAACGGTTTTGAATATTGTTGCAGGATTATACGATGCAACCGAAGGTGGTATTTTATTAGATGGTAAAGAGGTGCGTGGCCCAGGTCCAGAAAGAGCGGTGGTCTTTCAAAACCATTCTTTATTGCCTTGGTTAACCACCTACCAGAATGTTGAGTTAGCCGTTAAACAAGTGTTTAAAGGCACAAAGAGCAAAAAAGAAATGCATAACTGGATTTTACATAATCTTGATCTTGTCCAAATGACTCATGCAATGGATAAACGTCCTGCAGAGATTTCTGGTGGAATGAAACAACGTGTAGGGATTGCGAGAGCATTAGCTATGGAACCATCGGTGTTGTTAATGGATGAGCCCTTTGGTGCGCTAGATGCCTTAACAAGGGCACATTTACAAGATTCCTTAATGGAAATACAAAAAGATCTTAATAATACCGTCATTATGATTACCCACGATGTTGATGAGGCCGTGTTGTTATCCGATCGAATTGTCATGATGACAAATGGTCCTGCGGCGACAGTGGGTGAAATATTAACGGTTGATTTAGAGCGGCCACGCAACCGTCTTGAGTTGGCTGATAACCCTAAATACGTTCAATATCGTGCACAAGTATTGAAATTTCTTTATGAAAAACAGCGCAAAATAGAACCTATTGTTAAGCCTGCAAAGGCATCAAAAATGGCTTTAGATAGAGCAGATAAAGCCGCCTCCTAACAGAGGTAATACTCTGTAACTGGCTTGAATATAGGAGGGCTAAAGTGAGCTCAAAGACATTAAAAGAACATTTAGTCATTGTTGGTGCTGGGATGGCGGGCAGTCGTCTTGCTTCAAAAGTACAGGCCGAATTTCCCGATCGTTTTACGATCACATTAATTGGTGAGGAGCCAGAAGCTGGCTATAACCGAATTATGCTTTCTTCTTTTCTCGCACAAGAATGTGGACTTGAAGAACTGATGTTAATTGATATGGAGCAATTTTTAGAAAACCAAGGTGTTGTTATAGCGGCTAACCCTGCCATCGACATCAATTTAAACTCTAAACAAGTCCTTCTGCGTAATGGGGAATTAATTCACTTTGATAAATTAGTAATGGCAACAGGCTCACGTTCAAGTTGTTTATCTGTCAAAGGATCGGATGCTGATAACGTCATTGGCTTTCGTAATTTGCAAGATGTGTCTCTAATGACCCGTTTGAAATCGGAAAGTCGAGTCGTCGTGATTGGTGGAGGGTTGCTTGGACTGGAGGCGGCTGTTGGGTTAGTTAAGCAGGGGAATAAGGTGACTTTATTACACCGAGCGGGTTTTTTGCTAAACCGCCAACTTGATGAGGTATCGGCAAACTTGCTTATGAATCGGTTATCTTCCATGGGGATAGAATTTCGCCTAGGGGCAAGCACAAAGGCGTTCAATATCTTACCAGGACAGGTATCACAAGCGGGTTCTGTCTCTCTGTCTTCTGGAGAAGAGATTGAAGCGGATCTTTTTGTGGTGGCCACTGGCATTGATCCTGAAATCAGTTTGGCCAAGCGCGCTGGATTGAATATAAATCGTGCCATTATAGTAAATGAGTTTTTAGAAACTTCTGAGAAAAATGTATTTGCTATTGGTGAATGCAGTGAATTTGAAGGTCAAACTTTTGGCTTAGTTGCCCCTATTTGGAGTCAATTGGACAGTTTGTTATCGGCTTTGTCAGATAGACAAAAAGCGTTTTCTGTAGAGCCTGTACCTACGAAATTAAAAGTGTCAGGAGTGCATGTTTTCTCGGTTGGGACTACTTGCACTATCAACGACGAAGGCGTGATTCAATACATTGATCACGTTTTAAATCACTATCGCAAACTGATTGTCAAAGACGGCAAATTAGTAGGCGCAATTCTATATGGCAATGTCGCCGATGGTGGCTGGTACTTTCAGCTTATTCAAAATCAGACAGATGTGTCGACCATGTTAGACACACTTATTTTTGGTGAAGCTTATTGCGAAAAAAGAGCAGCCTAATGACAGGTTAAGTAAGCAATTTGGCTAAGGGAACCAGATAATCAGAGGTGAATATGAATAATAGTATGCAATTAGAAATCAATAAAAAGCCCAACTTAATCATTGTTGGTAATGGTATGGTTGGTCATCACTTTGTCGAGCAATTAGTTCAGTTAGACGCCAATAATGAGTATCAGATCATTGTATTTGGTGAAGAAGCAAAACTGGCCTATGATCGTGTGCATCTGAGTGAGTATTTTACCGGTAAAAGTTACTCTGAATTAGCGATGTCAGATGCGACTTATTACGATAAAAATCATATCGAATATGAGACTAATGCTAAGGTTGTTGGTATCAATACAGTAGAAAAACGCATCCGGTTGGCGGATGATCGAGAGTTCATGTTCGAAAAATTGGTTTTGGCGACAGGCTCTTATCCTTTTGTACCACCTATTAAAGGTCATGATAGAGAAAATACCTTTGTATATCGAACTTTAGATGATCTCGATGCTATTCGGGAGTGTGCTAAAACGGCGAAAACAGGGACAGTAGTCGGTGGTGGCTTATTGGGTTTAGAAGCCGCGAATGCGTTAAAAAATCTGGGATTAAAAACCAGTGTCGTAGAATTTGCGCCTCGATTAATGCCTGTTCAATTGGATGAAGCGGGCGGTGGTTTATTAAAAAATATGATTCGCGCTTTAGGTGTAGATGTACATGTATCGAAAGCCACAACACAAATTGTTGATGGTGAAGACGCTGCACACAGGATGGAGTTTTCAGATGATAGTTTCCTGGAAACGGATCTTATTCTTTTTTCAGCAGGAATACGCCCTCAAGATTCGTTGGCGCGAACCGCTCAGTTAGCGGTAGGAGAGCGAGGCGGTATCGTTATTAATGATTTTTGCCAGACTTCACATGCCGATATTTACGCCATTGGGGAATGTGCATTATGGGAAGGACGTATTTTTGGTTTAGTTGCGCCAGGATACACAATGGCAAAGGCGGCAGCTCATCATGTTGTTGATCGTCAAACGGTGGCTTTTACTGGCGCTGATATGAGTACTAAATTGAAGCTATTGGGCTGTGATGTAGGCTCTATCGGTGATGCTCATCAAATGACCCCCAGTGCTAAGAGCGTTGTCTACCGTGATGACTTCTCAAATGCGTACCGAAAAATGATCGTCTCAGAGGATGGTACCAAATTGTTAGGCGCCGTGTTAGTTGGAGACAACAGCTATTACGATACATTACTACAGTATTATTTAAATGGCATAGCACTTCCAGAGAATCCACAAAGCTTGATTTTACCTGTGAGTCAGGGAGAGCCCGGAGGGTTGGGTGTGGATATGCTGCCAGCGAATGCGTCAATTTGCAGTTGTCATAATGTGTCAAAGCAAGACATTGCCGATGCTATTTCTGCTGGGTCAATGGACTTAGCCGCGGTTAAAACAGAAACCAAGGCAAGTACAGGTTGTGGTGGTTGTTCTGCTTTATTGAAAAAAGTGGTTGATAATGAGTTATTGGCACTTGGTGTAGAAGTCAGTACTGATATTTGTGAGCATTTCTCTTATACACGTCAAGATTTGTATAACTTAGTCAAAATTGACGAAATCAAAACCTTTAATGATTTAATACATAAGCATGGAAGAGGTCGAGGGTGTGAGATCTGTAAACCTGCGGTTGGTAATATATTGGCGAGTGTCTGGAATGATTTTGTTTTAAAAAAAGAGCATGTGTCTTTACAAGATACGAATGATCGGTTTCTTGCCAACATGCAAAAGGACGGGACTTATTCCGTCGTGCCACGTATTCCGGGTGGCGAGATAACGCCTGAAAGGTTAATTGTCCTTGGTGAAGTGGCTAAAAAATACCGGCTTTATACAAAAATAACGGGCGGTCAAAGAATTGATTTATTTGGTGCCACTTTATCCCAGCTACCTTTAATTTGGGAAGAGCTCATCGCCGTGGGTTTTGAAACGGGTCAAGCATACGGCAAATCCGTTCGTACTGTGAAATCTTGTGTTGGTAGCACTTGGTGTCGTTATGGGGTTAACGATAGCATGAAAATGGCCATTGATATTGAAAACCGATACAAAGGCCTGCGCTCTCCTCATAAGCTTAAATTTGCTGTCTCTGGTTGTACACGAGAGTGTGCCGAGGCACAAAGCAAAGACATCGGTATTATTGCCACGGAAGGTGGTTGGAATCTTTATGTGTGTGGCAATGGCGGGATGAAGCCTCGCCATGCTGATTTATTTGCAACGGATCTAACAGATAAGCAATTGGTTGCCTACATTGACCGAGTATTGATGTTTTATGTTAAAACGGCAGACCGATTACAGCGTACCTCAGTTTGGATGGAAGGGTTAGAGGGTGGGTTGGACTATTTAAAACAAGTTGTTATAGAGGATTCACTAGGAATCGCCAGTGAATTGGAGGCTCAAATGGCTCTAATTGTCGATACGTTTCAGTGTGAATGGAAAACGACCATTGAAAACCCTGAGTCCCGTAAGTTCTTTAAGAATTTTATTAACTCGGACGGTTTGGATGAAAATGTCGTATTTGTAGAAGAGCGTGATCAAATACGTCCAGCAACAGACGCTGAGAAAAATAAACTCATTGCTACGGTGGCCTAGGGGATAAAAATGAACTGGATACAAATTTGTACTTTTGATGATTTAGTGGCTCACGCGGGTATTGCAGCAAGAGTGACGGATAGCCAAGTGGCCATATTTTTTGAACCAGAGTCAAATCAACTTTACGCACTTTCAAATTGGGACCCTATAGCGAAAGCAAATGTCATGTCAAGAGGCTTGATTGCGGAAGTTGATGGACGCTTAACGGTAGCAAGCCCACTGTATAAACAACGATATTGTTTAGTAACGGGTGAGTGTCTTGATGATGCCGTGTCTTTGCCTGTCTGGAATGTAAAGTTAGATAATAATAGTGTTTGGATTGCACCAAAATAAACAATAAGAGTGATGTTGATGGGCATTTTATTTAATCTGGCGCATTATTATTTATTGCGGAATGAATAAATTTTAAAAAAGTTTTTATAAAACAATTGGTTATAATTGTTGAGTAATTGGCTTGATTTTTGCTTTAAATATTTAAGGTTAAAATGCTGCACAAAGGCGTGCAAATAAACTCTGTCTGATCGTCGGCGATGATATGGATAGAGTCACATTATAAGTCAATAAAAATGACAAAAGGCAACGGGGCCCAAGTGATCGAAAGATTGCTTGGGCCTTTTTTTGTTGATGTAAAAATGAAACAACATGAGGATGTTCAAGATGCAACCAAAAACAGAACAGACAACCTGCCCATACTGTGGTGTTGGTTGCGGAGTCTTGCTAAAACACTCACTGTCTAGTTGCGATTCTATTGAGACCGTAACAGGCGATACAGACCATCCCGCCAATTTTGGTCGCTTATGTGTTAAGGGGAGCAACCTTTCAGAAACGCTCATCCCAGAAGGAAGGCTTGCTGCGCCAAAAATAAAAGGCCAAGTGGTCTCATGGCCTAAGGCAATAGATTCTATTGCGGAAAAGATACAGCAGGTGACTCGAGATCATGGTCCCGATGCCTTTGCTTTTTATTTATCAGGTCAAATGTTAACGGAAGATTATTACGTTGCTAATAAATTGGCTAAAGGGTTCATAGGAACGGCTAATGTAGATACTAATTCTCGTCTTTGTATGGCATCAGCGGTAGTGGCTTACAAAAGAGCGTTTGGTTCTGACACAGTGCCTTGCAACTATGAGGATTTAGAGATTTGCGATTTGCTCATTATAATTGGTTCAAATGCGGCTTGGACGCACCCTGTTTTATATCAAAGGGTTGTTGCGGCCAAAGCAAAACGGCCTAATATGAAAGTGGTGGTTATTGATCCAAGAAAGACAGCGACGTGTGATATAGCTGATTTGCATCTTGCCATTAACCCTGGAACGGACGCGTATGTTTATACAATGCTACTTTCTGAAAGTGATCGTAATGATGTTTTAGATGAGGCGTTTATTTCACAAAAAACGAATGGCTTTACAGAAGCATTAGAAAAAGCAACGCTTGCAAGTCCTTCAATAGAGAGTATGTCAAAAGTACTTGGGGTGGATAAGGCGTCATTAGAGACGTTTGTCGAATGGTGGCTAGACACTCCTAAGACCGTTTCGTTTTATTCCCAAGGCGTAAATCAATCGGCAACCGGCGTTGATAAATGCAATGCCATAATTAATTGCCATCTAGCGACAGGCCGTATTGGTAAAGAAGGTATGGGACCATTTTCGATTACAGGCCAGCCTAATGCAATGGGTGGACGCGAAGTCGGAGGATTAGCAAATCAGCTTGCTGCCCATATGGATTTTTCCACGACTGGCGCGGTAGATCTAGTGCAGCGTTTTTGGCAAGCGCCAAATATGGCAACTGAGAGTGGGTTAAAAGCCGTAGATATGTTTCAAGCGATGGAAGCCGGTAAAATCAAAGTTGTTTGGATTATGTCAACAAATCCAATGGTGAGTATTCCAGACACGGCGCAAGTCAAGCGCGCTCTTGAAAAGTGTGAAATGGTGATTGTAAGCGATTGTCAGGAGTTTACGGATACCGCAATGATGGCGGATGTATCGCTGCCCGCGACAGGCTGGAGTGAAAAAGACGGGACGGTGACGAATTCGGAAAGGCGTATTTCACGTCAACGGGGTGTTTTACCTCCTTTTGCTGAGTCAAAGCACGATTGGTGGGCCATTACTCAAGTCGCTCGTAGAATGGGGTTTGCTTCAGCTTTCTCCTATGAGAGTTCTTATGACATATTTGTTGAGCATGCCGCTTTATCGGGCTTTGAAAATAATGGTAGAAGAGATTTTGATATTGGCTTATTAAAAGACTTAACAAAAAGCGCCTACGACACATTATTACCAATTCAATGGCCAGTAACAGAACATGCGCCTACTGGTACCTCGCGAATGTTCGCTGACGGGGCGTTTTTTACCTTTAATAAAAAAGCCAAATTCATCGCTATTTCGCCTGAAAAGCCTAAACAAAGGGTTACTAAAGCGTATCCATTTATATTAAATACAGGCCGAGTACGAGATCAGTGGCATACAATGACCAGAACGGGAAAGTCACCGACATTAGCAAATCACACGCAAGAGCCTTATGTTGAATTGAATAAAGAGGACGCTAGAAAGCTAGGCGTTAATAATAAAGAATTAATGCGTGTTACTTCAGAAATTGGTGAAATTATCATGCCAGTAAAAATAGCTTCACCCGTTAGTGTCCTGCAAGGTCAAATATTTGTGCCTATTCATTGGACGCAACAAGTCGCAAGTAATTCTGTTGTATCAAACTTAGTTTCACAAATTGTTGACCCACTATCGGGGCAGCCAGAATCAAAACATACTATTGCTAAACTGTCTCCCATAAAGAATATTGTGTATGGCACTCTTCTCAGTGCCGTCAAATTAGATGTTTCACCGTGTCTGTATCATTGCGAAGTGAGACAGCTAAAAGGAGTCCGCTATGAAGTGGCCATTAGTGAAAAAATTGATCTAGAAACCTTTGTAAAAACACAATTAAACACCTTTGAAACAAGTCAAACCGGTGATTGGAGTGAATACAAAAATACCCTTAATGGTGATAAACGTTTTGTCTATACAGTCAATAATTTGCCGATTGCAGTCTACTATTTTTCCAAGAAGCCAATCTCTTTAGATCGTAGCTGGTTAGCCAGTTTATTACCGATTTCTCTGGAAGCCATTCCACCAAAAAGCCTTCCAGAAGATCATCATAAAAGGCTGGCGTTAAGTGCCGGGTATATGGCAAATGCAGAAGATAAAGGTCAAATTGTCTGTTCTTGTTTTAATGTGGGAGACAAACAAATTCAGCCATTGATTGATCGCGGTGTCGTCAATGTCGGTGAGTTGGGTAACCGATTGAAGTGCGGAACAAACTGTGGCTCTTGTATTCCAGAATTGAAGCAAATGATCGCTATACATAGTGAGGTGACGTTATGAGTTTGGACTTTGTCAAATACGTAAAAATAGTAGGTAAAGGAAAAAAGGGCGCTAGAAGTTTAACTCGTGATGAATCGTATCAGGCGATGACACTTATTTTATCTGGCAAAGTAGCTCCTGAGCAATTAGGCGCATTTTGGATGTTAATTCGCATTAGAGAAGAAACAATAGAAGAAACCGTTGGCTTTACTCAGGCAATACGAGAACATTGTCATTTAACGTTTTCAATGGGGGTGGATATTGATTGGCCAGCATACGCGGGGAAACGTAATGAGTTACCGTGGTTCTTATTGTCGGCATTAGCGTTAAGTCAGCAAGGAATACGTATTTTTATGCACGGACACTGTTTCCCGGAGGAAGATCGTATATATGTTGAAACGGCGCTTGTTAAGCTTGGTTTCCCTATTGCTCGTTCCAAAGAAGAAGCTGAAGCACATTTACTTCGCTATCACTTTGCTTATATGCCACTTAATTGTCTAGCCAGTGAACTGGCTTATTTAATGGATTTGAAATTGTTGTTAGGTCTCAGATCCCCAGTAAATACCCTTGTTCGTATGATGAATATCGCTAACGCTGAGCACAGTGTTCATGGTGTGTTTCATCAAGGCTACGATAAATTGCATATTCAAGCATCAGCCGAGCTAGGAGATGATTCCGTTTTAGTGTTTAGAGGGGGCAATGGTGAGGCAGAGATTAATCCGGAAAGAGATGTTGAACTTGGGTTTTCTCGGCAAGGACGTATTGAATGGAGTCCTTGGCCGAAATCCGCATTACAGCATTGTCGGCAAAAAAATCGTTTGGATATTGAGCGAATGCAGCGACATTGGTC
Organism: Marinomonas algicola; assembly: GCF_014805825.1. Classification (NCBI taxonomy): domain Bacteria; kingdom Pseudomonadati; phylum Pseudomonadota; class Gammaproteobacteria; order Oceanospirillales; family Oceanospirillaceae; genus Marinomonas; species Marinomonas algicola. The sequence continues at coordinate 2,615,518 of NZ_CP061941.1, read as the reverse complement.
AGGTGTGCAAGAAGATGAATTTGGTCATTTAGCTATACAGGGCACCATGGCATGCATTCTTCAACTTATGACAAATAAGCATCCAGCAGAATGCAGTCGGATGGCCGGAGCTTTTTGGCAAGGTCGCGATACATCCATCTTTACTCTGAAGAAAATTGCATAAGAATGGCTTTGACTTGAATTCAGTGAATAGCCTCTAATGAAAACAGTACCTCATTAAGGGAACTAGCTGATATTCTTATCATCAATACATAGACACGGCGTATAAAACGTAAAATAAGTGTCTATTTTTCAATAAGAACGATGTAATTGAGCTGTGTTTGTGATGATGAAAAAAGACGTATTTAATTGTGTTGGTGTGATTTTAGCTGGTGGTCGAGCGGTTAGGATGCAAGGTAAGAATAAAGCCTTGCAGTCGTATAAGGGCAATTTTTTGTTTCGATACGCTTATGAAGCAATGGCGGTCAATGTAAATACTGTCTATGTAAATGTTAACCTTAATCAAGAGGTATTTTTAGACGAGAATATTCGTATTTTTGAAGATAGCTCTTTTTTTTCAAATTGTGGTCCTTTGTCTGGATTAGCAACCGCATTAAGTTCATTTAGCGATGAGTATTCTCATGTGCTTTTCTCTCCATGTGATACGCCTTTAGTACCGGGGGAGATTTTTCAGCAACTGATTCATCGCGCTCAAACTCAGCCTACAAAAGCATTTTATATTGAAACGAGTAGAGGAGCTCAGCCATTACATGTCGTTATGCCTGTCGCCTTCTTAAGATGCCTGCTTGATTTCTTGGAGCGAGAGCAATATAAGGTTATGGCTTTTTATAAGGAGATCGATGCCGAGTCAATTTATTGGGGCTCCGAAGACAGTTTTATGAATATAAATTATTTAGAGCAACTTTCCTGATGCGTTAACTACTCAATGCTCTTAATTTCAAGTAAGTAGGATTCTTTTTTCTCAACATATTTCATTTTTACTAAAAGAAAATCGTATTCAGGTGCAAAATAAAAAACGGATTCTCGGTCATTATTTTGAGAATCTGTTCTCACTACTTTTACTGTATCTAGATCACCAAGGCGAGTTTTGATTTTTTGTGTGCCAATACGGGCAAATGTCCAATACTTTAATCGTCCGCCGTCAGCTATTTCGTAATGCAACTCGTCTCTATTGGCTTTCAAATCCTGCCTTAATTGCAATTGAATGCCAAGTTTATCTATTGTTTTCTCATGGATGTCCATTTTCCAGGGTTTATTTTCAATGTCGTTTTCAACTTTCATGTTCTCCCAGTCAAAGCTCAGTTTAGCTTCACGTTTTTTGCCTAGTAGCTGACTTTTATAATAATATTTTTCTGGTCGAATCTGATTGTCTATGAGATTGAAGGAAACATTTTCTTTAATAGAGGCAAAAAAGGTTGAAGCAGTGAACTCAAAAAACCAATGATCCTCTTTTTTGGTAAGGACCTGCATGCCTTCAACTTCAAAACTGATGCCTTTTTTCCATGTTGTACTATAAATCGCTTTGTAGGGGAAAAATAAATTACTTGTCTTCTGAGCTGTGCCAGATGAAGAGATAGCTGGCTGACTAAATAACCCTAATATCGAGACCAATAATATGAGTGCTGTTCGCATGCTACCTCCTTAAATTAATGAATATCTTGCTGATACCTAATACCAGTATCAGATAGCCGCTCAGAATCGAGCATAACCTTTCCAGATTTATAGGCAAGTCTTTTCTGAGAAAACCATTTTATGGCTAAAGGGTATATTTTATGTTCTAAATTATGGACTTTTTTTGATAAAGACTCGGCATCGTCGCTGGGCTCTATTTCTGTGACCGCCTGCAGAACAACGGCCCCAGCATCAAGTTCAGCGGTGACAAAATGCACGCTAACGCCATGTTCTTTATCTCCTGCATCAATGGCTCTTTGGTGAGTATTGAGTCCCTTAAATTTGGGTAATAAAGAAGGATGTATATTGAGCATTTTGCCATCATAGTGACGGGTGAAACCCTCTGTAAGAATTCTCATAAAGCCAGCTAACACTACAAGCTCGGCTTTATGTTGATCAATTTCATATTGTAAGGCCGCATCAAACTCTTCTCGAGTTGAAAATTTCTTATGATCAATAAAGACAGCTGGTATATTGGCTTTCTTGGCTCGCTCTAATCCAAAAGCATCCGCTTTATTGCTGATAACGGCTTTTATTGTGATATCAAGCTTTCCCTCCAAGCTTTGATCGATCAAAGCTTGGAGGTTGCTGCCGCTGCCAGATATTAAGACAACAACGGATAGGCTCATGCACCCGCCTCTAAATCCGAAATATAAACTTCTTGCTCGGTCGTACGGGGGCGAATATCGCCAATTACCCAAGCATTCTCGTTTTCAGCTTTTAATATTTCTAATGCGTGTTGAGCTTTATCTGAGTCAATACACAAGACCATACCAACACCGCAATTTAGTACGCGGTACATTTCTTCTTGATCTACATTTCCCTGCTCTTGAAGCCAGTTAAATACTTCAGGTCTAACCCAAGAATTTGCATCAATATAAGCCGCTGCATTTTCAGGTAAAACGCGAGGGATATTTTCAAGAAGACCACCGCCCGTAATGTGTGCTAACGCATTTACGTCCATTGCTTCCATGAGTTTTAAAATGGATTTAACGTAAATCTTAGTAGGCTCCATGAGCGCGTTTTGTAACGTTGTGCCAGCAATGGGTTGCGATAAGTCGGCCTTAGAAACTTCAATGATTTTACGTATTAAAGAGTAGCCATTTGAATGAGGGCCTGAAGAGCCTAATGCGATTAATGTATCGCCAGCTTTCACTTTTGAGCCATCAATAATTTTTTCTTCTTCAACCACACCGACACAAAACCCCGCTAAATCATAATCTCCATCATGATACATGCCAGGCATTTCAGCTGTTTCACCACCTACTAATGCGCAGCCAGCTTGAAGGCAACCTTCACCAATACCTGTTACAACATTTGCAGCAACATCAATATCTAACTTGCCGGTTGCATAATAATCAAGGAATAATAAGGGCTCAGCACCTGCAACAACTAAATCGTTGACGCACATGGCAACCAAATCAATACCAATAGTGTCATGCTTATTAATATCCATTGCCAAACGTAACTTAGTACCAACGCCGTCGGTACCGGAAACAAGGATGGGGTTTTTATATTTAGTAGGTAAGCGTGTGAGAGCACCAAACCCACCTAAACCACCCATTACCTCTGGTCGACGTGTTTTTTTGCTGACACCTTTAATTCGTTCTACTAGTTGATTACCGGCGTTAATATCAACGCCTGCGTCTTTATAACTAATCGATGCTTTATCCGATTTGGTCATTGCCTATGCCTTATCATGATGTGGGGATTAAAACCGCATTTTAACATAGAGTTTCAATAGGGCTATGGTTCTTTGGCCGTTACACAGTAGAATATGCAAATATTTAAAGGGAGAGCTATGAAAAATCGTATTTTAATCCTCATATTGTGTTTTTTTTGGGTTCCCATCAGTTGGGCTGATTCAATAACGGGTCTGTATCGTGCAGAAATTACTTTGCCGAGTAGTTTGACAGAAAGTCAACTATTAACCGCTGCTTTTAGGCAAGCGGCCAAAAATGTTTTGATTAAAGTGTCTGGCCGGCCAGACTTAATAGAGGAAACGCTAACAAATAGTGATTTAAACAGCGCACCTTCATGGGTGGCGCAACACTCAATTTTGGCGTCTGATCGGCCGATTCAATTTAATGGTGAACTCGTTGAGTCAAAAAAAGTATCGGTCACTTTTTATGAGCAATCGATTAATCTATTTTTAATAGATCGGAAAATTGCTATATGGGGAAGTAATCGACCATCGATTTTAATTTGGCTTCTCCAAGAGGGGGTTCAAGGGCGTTTTTTGTCTGGCGTTGATGCACCATCTCCTCTATTGGCGGCCATATCAGAACAATCATTAATAAATGGCCTGCCTGTCTATGCCCCTATCCTGGATGATGTCGACAAAAGAACGGTCCCTATACCTGCAATTTGGGGCTTTTTTGAGGATGAAGTCTCTCAGGCGAGTAAGCGATATCAAACCGATTTATTTAGTGTTGTTCGTGTCAGAAATGAATTTGGTAAGCGTGTCGTTGATTTGAGAGTGTTTTTTCCTTCAGGAGACATTGTCCCTTTAAACTTTGTTGCTGAAAGTGAAGCGGATATAGCGCTAAGTGTGAATAACGAGCTATCCCAGTTACTTTCTGAAAAGTACGCCGCCGTTCGTGACGTGTCGGAAGAGTCGCAGTTGAAAATGCGTTTAACAGGCTTGAACACTTACGATAAGTTGCAAAAGGTTCAGAGTTATTTAGATTCCATTATTTTAATAAGAAATTGGAATTTGGCGTCCTTAAAAGACGATGAGGTTATTTATATAATTCAGTCTGATGGTGGTGTTAACAAACTAAAAGACTCTATTGCATTGGATTCTGTTTTGATAGAAAACCCATTAAGTGCTTTAGACCCTAATGCAAATATATCATTATCCTATGAATTTAGAGGCAAATAATTATGACTTTAGAAAATGTGGAGACGTATCAAGAAGTCGATTTTTCGAGTCGATCTGAAGAAGAGAAAAACGATTTTTTATCGATGACTTGGTGTAATCAATGCGGTGAAATGGATTTGGGAATGGTGGAGCCTAAAGAGTATGTTTCTGAAGCTCGTCATTGGATAGAAGGGCGTTGCAAGGTGTGTTACGCCGAAGTAATTACGGAAATTCAAGAAGGAGATGATATTGAATAGGATTTTCTTTATGAGTGTGCAATACAAACCATAATGTGAGTTGGCCCCCAATAATGGAATAATCCAATTACTGGGGGTTTTTGTTTGACCTAAAGTCTATTTCTGTGGGTAATCTCTTTCTGGAACACCCGTATATAGCTGACGTGGACGACCAATTTTATAAGCCCCACTAATCATTTCATTCCAATGAGATATCCAGCCAATGGTTCTCGACATAGCAAAAATCACTGTGAACATACTGGTTGGGATACCAATTGCCTTCATGATGATGCCTGAATAAAAATCAACATTAGGGTACAGTTTTCGTTCAATAAAGTAAGGGTCTTCTAAAGCGATTTGCTCAAGACGTTTTGCAATTTTCAGTAATGGGTCGTTAGAAAGGCCTAATTCAGCCAAAACTTCATCACATGTCTCGCGCATTACTTTCGCTCTAGGATCAAAGTTTTTATAGACTCGGTGGCCAAAACCCATAAGCCTAAATGGATCGTTTTTGTCTTTGGCTTTAGCAATAAATTCATCAATATGGGATTCATCACCAATTTCTTCAAGCATTGTTAATACGGCTTCATTGGCGCCGCCATGAGCAGGCCCCCAAAGTGTTGCTATACCTGCTGCTATACAGGCGAAAGGGTTCGCTCCTGAAGAGCCGGCAAGCCGTACTGTAGATGTTGATGCATTTTGTTCGTGGTCAGCATGTAGGATAAAAATACGGTCCATTGCTTTAGCAAATACTGGGTTAACAACGTATTCCTCGCAAGGTGTAGCGAACATCATGTGCAAGAAGTTTTCTGAATAGGACAGTTCGTTACGAGGGTACATAACAGGCTGTTCTTTTGAATACTTGTAGCAGGTAGCTGCTAATGTAGGCATTTTTGAGATTAGACGTACGGCGGCTATTTCACGATGCTCTGGATTGGTTATGTCCATGTGATCTTGATAGAAAGCTGATAGAGCGCCTACCAAACCACACATGATAGCCATCGGGTGCGCATCATTACGGAAACCTTCAATGAATTTATACATTGATTGGTTTACCATCGTATGGTTTGAAACAGTTTTTACAAACGTTTCTTTTTCTTCTTCGGTTGGCAGTTCACCGTGAAGCAGAAGGAAGCAAGTTTCTAAATAGTCAGAATGTTCGGCAAGTTGGGCAATGGGATAGCCTCTGTGAAGTAATATGCCAGCATCACCATCTATATACGTGATTGCTGATTCACAAGAGCCGGTAGACATGAATCCGGGGTCATAGGTGAAAATGCCGTGCGAACCTAACGAACGAACATCAATAACGTCTGTTCCAATCGTACCACTTAGTACTGGTAACTCAATCGTTTTATCAATGCCATCTATCGTCAGTCGTGCTTTTTTATCAGCCATTTTGGTCTCCTTTGGTTTCTGGTCCGGGGTTTAAAATGTCGTTAATTGACATTATGGACCCAGAAGGTGCGGAAAAAATACTGTTTGTGGACTATAAATGTCAATCTATCTAAGTTTGATGATGAAAGAAATTTACATAAACTTTAGTCTTATAAGTACATGATTTTTCTTTATTATACCACTCTTTATTATGTTTTATTGATCTAAGCTGTTGAAATTAAAGTGTTTATTTTTTTTCTTGTGGTTTTTTGGGGATGTTGTTTTATACCATTATTGTTTATCTTTATGGCTACATTCATGCTGTGAATGCCGATCATTGTAAAGAGGTTGTTTTGTGTATTTGTCTTCATAAAAACTGCTGGTTTATAATTAGCGGCGTAAAAATTCCATTGATTTGTAGGTGTTTTAATTTAAAGGTGAATGGTGAGTCGCTTTTATAATGCGTTTGTAAATTAATGGCGTTTTTTTAGTGGACCTAAAAGTAGAGTAGTGTGAGTCTGTTCTGTAACTGAAATAGGTCGTGATTGACCCTTCAATCAACTTAAAATGGTGTATAGAGTCGTGAATAAAAAAAGACCAGTCAATCTTGATATTGCTACAATATCAATGCCCGTAACCGCAATTGTTTCGATCCTTCATCGCGTGACAGGAATTATCCTATTTATTGGGCTAGCCTTCTTGTTTTATGCGTTTGATGTTTCTTTGGACTCCCAAGAAGGATTCGATCAAGTTGTTAACACCTTACAAACGAGTTTTCTAGCTAAGTTTATTATCTGGGGAACGGTTTCTGCACTGATGTATCATCTTGTGGCCGGTGTTAAGCATTTGTTTATGGATTTAGGCTATTTTGAAGAGCTAGAGAGCGGTCAAGCCGCCGCCAAAGCAAATCTAGTTATAGCTGCAATCTTAGTATTATTGGTAGGAGTATGGATATGGTAACCCAGATAACAAGTTTTGGTCGTTCAGGCCTTTACGATTGGATGGTGCAGAGAATTTCTGCGGTTGTTCTTTCTCTATACACATTATTTATATTAGGTTATTTAGTTTTTAATCCAGAGCTTACCTATGAGCAGTGGAGTGGTTTGTTTGAAACGACTTGGGTAAGGATTTTCAGCTTATTGACCTTGCTTTCTATAGGTGTGCACTCTTGGATCGGCCTATGGTCTGTTTCTACAGACTACATTAAAGCAACTGGTGTGCGTTTCTTTTTTCAATCCGTATGTGGCTTAGTGATGTTTGTCTATGTTGCATGGGGAATTCAGGTTCTTTGGGGGCTATAAATAATGGCAAATATTCGTACAATTTCTTTTGATGCCATTGTTATCGGCGGCGGCGGTGCAGGTATGCGTGCTGCGTTGCAGTTAACGGAATCTGGTTTAAACACAGCGTGTGTAACGAAAGTTTTTCCTACACGTTCCCACACGGTATCTGCCCAGGGTGGCATTACGTGCGCCATCGCGAGTGACGATCCAAATGACGATTGGCGCTGGCATATGTACGACACCGTAAAAGGGTCGGATTACATTGGTGACCAAGACGCTATCGAATACATGTGTTCAGTTGGGCCACAGGCCGTATTTGAACTTGAGCACATGGGGTTACCATTCTCGCGCACTGAAAATGGCCGTATTTATCAGCGCCCATTCGGTGGTCAATCTAAAGATTACGGTAAAGGTGGTCAAGCGGCTCGTACTTGTGCTGCAGCAGATAGAACCGGCCATGCTCTTTTACACACTCTTTATCAGGGTAACCTGAAAGGTGGTACTACCTTCTTTAATGAGTGGTACGCGGTAGACCTAGTTAAAAATAACGAAGACGCAGTTGTTGGTGTTATTGCTATTTGTATTGAAACGGGTGAAACCGTTTATTTGAAAGCAAAAGCGACTGTTTTGGCAACGGGTGGTGCCGGTCGTATTTATCAATCAACGACAAATGCACACATTAACACTGGAGACGGTGTTGGTATGGCATTGCGCGCTGGTTACCCAATGCAAGATATGGAAATGTGGCAGTTTCACCCGACAGGTATCTATGGTGCTGGTACATTGGTTACTGAAGGTTGTCGTGGAGAAGGCGGTTACCTTATAAATAAAGATGGTGAACGCTTTATGGAGCGTTATGCTCCTAATGCTAAAGATTTAGCTGGCCGTGATGTTGTAGCCCGTTCCATGATTCTCGAAATTCTTGAAGGTCGTGGCTGTGGTCCAGATGGTGACCATGTTTTGTTAAAGCTCGATCACCTTGGTGAAGAAACGTTAAATAAACGTCTTCCTGGTATCCTTGAGCTATCTCGTACCTTCGCCCATGTCGATCCGGTAAAAGAGCCAATTCCTGTTATCCCTACTTGCCATTATATGATGGGTGGAACACCAACAAATGTGGGTGGTCAAGCTCTGACTGTTGATGAAAACGGTAATGAAAGTATTGTCGATGGTTTGTATGCATGTGGTGAAGCCGCTTGTGTTTCTGTTCATGGGGCTAACCGATTAGGCGGGAATTCACTGTTGGATTTGGTCGTTTTCGGTCGTGCTGTAGGTTTACAAGTCAAAAAATCCCTTGATGAAGGTTTTGAGTCACTTGACGCTGATGAAACGAACATCGATAAAGCTATGGCTCGCTTGAACCGTTTGAATAACTCGACTTCCGGCGAGAGTGTTGCGGCAGTTCGTGCTGACCTACAAAAAACAATGCAACTTTACTTTGGCGTGTTCCGTGATGGTGAGGCTATGCAAACGGGGCTTGATCAATTAAAAGAGATTCGTAAGCGTGTAGAAAACTTACATCTAGACGATAAGAGTCAGGCGTTTAACACAGCTCGTATTGAAGCATTAGAACTTGAAAACCTATTAGAAGTGGCTGAAGCAACAGCAATTCCAGCTGAATTCCGTAAAGAAAGTCGTGGTGCGCATGCTCGTAATGACTATACTGAGCGTGATGACGAAAACTGGTTGAAACACTCTCTTTTCCACCCAGCAGATAAAAAAGTTACGAAACGTGATGTGAACTTCTCTCCTAAAACGGTAGAAGCTTTCCCTCCAAAAATTCGTTCTTACTAAGGAGTGTAGTTTATATGTTAGTTAGTATTTATCGTTATAATCCTGAAGTAGATGACGCTCCATACATGAAGGATTATCAAATTGATTTGCCTGCAGGCAAAGATTTGATGGTATTAGATGTATTGCAGCTATTAAAAGAGCAGGATTCATCTATATCTTACCGTCGTTCATGCCGTGAGGGTGTGTGTGGTTCAGATGGCATGAATATGAACGGCAAAAATGGCTTGGCTTGCATTACGCCAGTTTCTGCGGCGGCAAAGAATGACAAGTTGATCTTACGACCACTTCCAGGTTTGCCTGTTGTTCGTGATCTTGTTGTCGACATGGGGCAATTTTATAAACAATATGAAAAAATTCGTCCATATCTGATTAACGAATCACCCGCGCCTGCTATCGAGCGCTTGCAGTCACCTGAAGAGCGTGAAAAGCTTGATGGTCTATATGAATGTATCTTATGTGCATGCTGTTCTACTGCGTGCCCATCATTCTGGTGGAATCCGGATAAGTTTGTTGGACCATCAGGTCTTTTACAGGCATACCGTTTTCTAATAGACAGTCGTGATACGGCAACTCAGGAACGTTTATCTGATCTTGATGACCCGTTTAGTGTATTTCGTTGTCATGGTATTATGAACTGTGTCAATGTATGTCCTAAAGGCTTGAACCCTACAAAAGCGATTGGCAATATTCGAACAATGTTGTTACAAAGAGCGACTTAAAAAGAATGCTGATGAAGTCTGAGTTAACAAAACTAGTTTAACCGTCTTCTAGGCGATACTGACTTATTGTCGGTATCGCCATTTTATTATTTAAAAGAATTAAGAATCGACCTCATGTTGATTGGATGTTTAAGAAAAACTAACTGTTTAAACCGGTTATATGGAAATAGGTGTATTGGGTGATGGTCTTATTAGTGAGGCTGTTAAATAATATATAGTTATTTAAGTATTAACTCATGTAGGGCGAGTTGTTGTAATACATAATTCTAGGCTTTAGTGGCCAATTTGGGCCGAAATAAGTCAACGAATTATAAGATTGATGGCACCAATAATGGTAGCTGGCTCGAACATAAGGGTGATCGAGAATGCACGAAAGTTTAATGGAGTTGCTATGGAGCACCTCGCATTTTTCAGGTGGGAACTTGGAGTATGTGGAGGGTTTATTTGAAAGTTACCTCGTTGATCCGAACTCAGTTTCGGAAGAATGGCGTAAATGTTTTGATCAATTGCCGCGAGTTAGTGAAGAACAGTCAACTGATGTTCCTCATTCGGTAATCCAAGAACAATTTCTACAATTAAGTAAAAACCAAAATCGTTTTCAGACATCAGTAACGAACGCTGGTTCTGATCATGAGCAGAAACAAATTAAAGTATTGCAATTAATTAATGCTTATCGAGTGCGTGGACATCAACACGCAAGTTTAGATCCATTGGGTCTACAAGTTAGGCATAAAGTTGCGGATTTAGAATTGGCTTATCATGAGCTGACAGGTGCTGATCTAGATACCGACTTTAGTACAGGTTCATTGTTTTTCCCGAAAAAAACGAAAAAACTCAAAACGATCATTGAAGGCTTAAACAAAACGTATTGCGATAGCATTGGCTATGAATATATGCACATTGTTGATACTCAAGAAAAGCGTTGGTTACAACAACGTATTGAGTCAGTAAAGTCGCGTCCGGATTATGAGCTTGATACACGAATCAGTCTTCTTGAACGTTTAACGGCGGCTGAAGGGCTAGAGAAGTATTTAGCGAGTCGTTATCCTGGAGCTAAGCGTTTTGGTCTAGAAGGGGCTGAAAGTTTAATACCAATGGTGAATGAGCTTATTCAACGTTCTGGCTCTCTTGGGGCTAAAGAAGTTGTTATCGGCATGGCACACCGTGGTCGATTAAATGTTCTTGTAAATACGCTTGGTAAAAATCCTAAAGATCTGTTTGATGAGTTTGAAGGTAAGAAACTTGTCAATACATCAGGAGATGTTAAGTATCATCAGGGTTTCTCTTCGAATGTCATGACTGAAGGTGGTGAGGTTCATATTGCTCTATCTTTTAACCCATCGCATTTAGAAATCGTATCGCCTGTTGTTGAAGGGTCTGTACGAGCTAGGCAAGATCGTAGATCGGATGAGCAGGGTAAAAAGGTTGTTCCAATTTCGATTCACGGTGATGCGGCATTTGCGGGTCAAGGTGTGGTCATGGAAACCTTCCAAATGTCTCAAACTCGTGCTTATAAGACGGGTGGGACGATCCATATTGTTATCAATAACCAAGTTGGTTTTACCACAAACCGCCAAGAAGACAGCCGTTCTACTGAGTACTGTACTGATATTGCAAAAATGGTACAAGCGCCGATCTTTCACGTAAACGGCGACGACCCTGAAGCGGTTCTGTTTGTGACTCAACTGGCTTTGGATTATCGCTACGAATTTGGTCGTGATGTGGTTATCGACATGGTTTGTTATCGTCGTCGTGGTCACAACGAAACGGATGAACCATCTGGTACTCAGCCTTTAATGTACCAAATCATCAATAAATTAAAAACCACGCGTACACAATATGCCGACATGCTTGTGTCTAAAGGCATCATAGAGAAGTCTCTAACAGACAAAATGGTCGATGAAAATCGTCAAAACCTTGATGATGGTAAGCATACAGTTAAAAGTCTTGTTCTTGAGTCTCAAACCGGCTCCTTTGTTGATTGGACTCCTTATCTAAATGTTGAATGGGATGCTGGTGCGGATACAAAATACCCGCTTGCCGAACTTCAAAAAGTGGCGCGTAAGTTGACCTCCATTCCTGATGGGGTTGTGGTTCAAAGACAAGTACAGAAAATATACGAAGACAGAGATAAAATGAGTGCCGGTGCACTGCCTCTTAATTGGGGGTATGCCGAGACACTGGCATTTGCCACTTTGTTAGAGCAAGGCTATCCGATTCGTATAACGGGCCAAGATTCTGGCCGTGGTACTTTTTCTCATAGGCATGCCGTCATACATAATCAAAAGGACGGCAGTAGTTATACTCCGTTAAAGAACCTGTATGATGATCAGCCTCAAATGGATTTGTTTGACTCTTATTTGTCTGAAGAAGCTGTTTTGGCTTTTGAATACGGTTATGCAACAACGTCGCCTAAAGGTTTGGTTGTTTGGGAAGCGCAGTTCGGTGACTTTGCCAATGGTGCTCAGGTTGTAATAGATCAATTCATTACAAGTGGTGAGCATAAATGGGGTCGACTATGTGGTCTAACCATGTTGTTACCACATGGTTATGAGGGGCAAGGGCCAGAGCATTCATCTGCTCGCTTAGAACGTTTCTTGCAGCTCTGTGCTGAATACAATATTCAAGTTTGTGTACCAACTACGCCTGCCCAGATTTACCATATACTTCGTCGTCAAGCAATTCGCCCTTTAAGGCGCCCTTTGATTATTATGTCTCCTAAAAGTTTGTTGAGGCATAAGCAAGCAACGTCAACTTTGGAAGAATTGTCTGAAGGTGGTTTCAAAAACGTTTTACCAGAAACAGCACAAAATATAGAGCCTAAGAAAGTTAAGCGCTTGGTGATTTGTAGCGGTAAAATATACTACGATCTTATTAATCGTCGTGAAGCGTTGGAAAAAGATGACGTTGCCGTTATTCGATTGGAACAATTGTATCCTTTCCCTTATCAAGACTTTAAGGATGTTTTAGCACCATATACTGAAGTAGAAACTCTAGTATGGTGTCAAGAAGAGCCTAAAAACCAAGGGGCTTGGCATGCAAACCGCCATCGTATGAACCGTATATTAGAAGAGTTATATCCAGAGTTGAAAATTCGCTTCGCAGGTCGTATTTCGTCTGCTGCACCTGCTGCTGGTTATATGTCTATACACGTTGAAGAACAAGAAGCATTAGTGAATGACGCCTTAATTGGTTAGTCATTCGTTTGATTTAGTAAAATAGCCTATCAAAAAGATAAGGGTATCAAATGAGTATTGAAATTAAAGCACCCGTTTTCCCAGAGTCAGTAGCAGACGGTACTGTTGCTACTTGGTATAAAAAAGCTGGCGAGTCTTGTACTCGTGATGAGCATATTGTTGATATTGAAACGGATAAAGTTGTACTTGAAGTTGTGGCACCAGCTGATGGTGTTCTTCAAGATATCTTAAAAAATGAAGGCGATGTCGTTTTGAGTAGCGAAGTTTTGGCCATGTTCTCTGAAGGTGGTGCTGCGACCGCACCGGCAGAAACATCTGTGTCAGAAACAGCGGCTTCGACAAGTGCGCCAGCCGCGTCAAGCACGGCCGAAACCGTTGACATTAAAGCGCCGACTTTTCCTGAGTCCGTTGCGGACGGAACAGTGGCAACTTGGTACAAAAAACCAGGTGAAGCATGTGAGCGTGACGAACACTTAGTTGATATTGAAACGGATAAGGTTGTCTTAGAAGTCGTTGCTCCAGCCGCAGGCGTTTTAGGTGAACTGGCTGCCAATGAAGGCGACACTGTGATGAGTGATCAAGTACTTGCTTCTTTCCTTGTTGGTGCATCTGGCGCAACAGCGACACCTGCTGCCGCACCAGTTGCTGATTCGGCTCCTGTAGATAATGATGCTGATGGTGTCGCTGGACCTGCTGCACGCAAGGCATTAGCAGAGGCTGGCTTAACCATTTCTCAGGTGAAAGGATCTGGTAAAGGTGGTCGTATCACCAAAGAAGACGTTGATGCCGCTGTGAAGCAAAAAGCATCTCAACCTGCTGCTCCTGTGGCTAAACCAGCTGCCGCGCCTATTGCAAATACGGATGGTCGTGTAGAAAAACGCGTTCCAATGACGCGTTTGCGTGCAACGATTGCACGCCGTCTGGTTGAAGCTCAACAAACAGCCGCTATGTTAACGACTTACAATGAAGTTAACATGGGTCCAATCATGGATCTGCGCGCTAAATATAAAGACCTTTTCCTGAAGAAGCATGATGGAACTAAATTAGGTTTCATGTCTTTCTTTGTGAAAGCCTGTACTGAAGCACTAAAACGTTTTCCTGCGGTGAATGCATCTATTGATGGTAATGACATGGTTTACCACGCATACCAAGATATCGGTGTGGCTGTTTCAACTAGTCGCGGTTTAATGGTTCCAGTATTACGTGATACGGATTCAATGGGCTTGGCTGATATCGAAAGCACCATTATGGATTTCGCATTGCGTGGTCGTGATGGCAAGCTTGGTCTTGAAGACATGCAAGGAGGTACTTTCACTATTACTAATGGTGGTACTTTTGGTTCCTTGCTATCTACACCAATCTTGAATCCGCCTCAAACAGCCATTCTTGGGATGCACAAAATTCAAGAGCGTCCAATGGCTGTTAATGGTCAAGTTGTTATTCAACCAATGATGTACCTAGCATTGTCTTATGATCATCGTATGATCGATGGTAAAGAAGCGGTACAGTTCTTGGTAACAGTAAAAGAGCTATTAGAAGATCCTGCACGTTTGTTGCTTGATGTATAATTGCTAATTCCTAAGTTGAAAGGTGTGCAGTGAGTTGGTTGTCCAAAAGACGATCTAACCTCTGCGCATTTCGATTGTAATTAAAACTAAGAAACTGTTTGATTGGTTTCATTAGTCAAAAATGGAAATAACTATGTCTACTAAATTTGATGTTGTGGTAATTGGTGGTGGTCCTGGTGGTTATGTTGCCGCTATCCGTGCTGCGCAACTAGGTTTGAAAACAGCTTGTATCGAAAAATGGCTAGATAAAGATAATAAACCTCGCTTAGGTGGTACTTGTCTAAATGTTGGTTGTATACCTTCAAAAGCGCTGTTGGACTCATCACACAAATACCATGACGCCAAAGAGTCATATGGTGCCCATGGAATTAGCGTAGGCGATGTATCCATGGACGTTAATGCTATGGTTGATCGAAAAGATAAAATTGTTGATCAATTAACAAGTGGTATTACCGGATTATTTAAAGCAAATGGTGTAACCAGCTTTGAAGGTATGGGCAAGGTTTTATCCAGTAAAAAAGTTGAGTTTACTGCTCATGACGGTTCTGTATCTGTTATTGAGACAGAAAATGTGATTCTTGCTACGGGTTCTATTCCAGTAAATATCCCACCAGCACCTCGCACTGGAGACATTATCGTTGATAATGAAGGTGCGCTAGATTTCCGTGAAGTACCTAAGCGTTTAGGTGTAATCGGTGCTGGTGTAATAGGATTAGAATTGGGCTCAGTATGGGCTCGTTTAGGTTCTGAAGTTGTGGTTCTTGAAGCCCAAGATTCGTTCTTAAGTGTCTGTGATGTTGATGTTGCAAAAGAAGCGGCGAAAGTATTTAAGAAACAACACATGGACATTCGTTTAGGCGCACGTGTTACTGGTAGCGAGATTAACGGTGAAGAAGTTAATGTAACTTACCTTGATGCAAAGGGTGAAGAGCAAAAACAAACATTTGATAAGTTGATCGTAGCGGTAGGTCGTAAGCCTTTCACTGATGGTTGTTTAGCCGCCGATTCTGGTGTGAAACTGGATGAGCGTGGTTTTGTATTCGTTGATGAACAATGTAAAACATCTGTTCCTGGCGTTTATGCTATCGGTGATATTGTTCGTGGCCCAATGCTTGCTCATAAAGCCTCTGAAGAAGGTGTAATGGTTGCCGATATTATTGCTGGCCATAAAGCGCAAATGAACTACGACTGCATCCCTTCTGTCATTTATACTCACCCAGAACTTGCTTGGGTTGGTAAAAATGAACAAGAACTGAAAGCGGATGGCGTAAAGTATAAAGTGGGCAAATTCCCATTTGCTGCATCTGGTCGTGCAATGGCGGCAAATGACACAACAGGATTTGTGAAAATGATTGCCTGCGAAGAAACTGATCGTATTCTTGGCTGTCATATTATTGGTGCTGGAGCAGCGGATTTGATTGCTCAAGCCGTAATTGCAATGGAATTTGGTTCTACAGCAGAAGATATCGCTCTTACTGTATTTGCTCACCCAACGGTAAGTGAAGCGGTTCATGAGGCGGCACTCGCTGTTGATAATCATGCAATTCATATTGCAAATCGTAAAAAACGTTAAAATATAAAGTTTGCTGACTTTGTTTCAGAGTCAGCATTTTGTTGTTTATTAATTGGTAAGCAACGTTTCAATAAATTCAGATGAGCGGAATAAGCGAATGAACTTACACGAATATCAGGCAAAACAGCTTTTTGCTGAATACGGCCTGCCAGTATCGACAGGGTATGCATGTGACACGCCAGAAGAAGCTGTAGAAGCAGCTAAGAAAATAGGCGGTGACATGTGGGTGGTTAAAGCTCAAGTTCACGCGGGCGGCCGTGGTAAAGCAGGCGGTGTAAAGCTTGTTAAAACGCATGATGAGATCGCTGCATTTGCATCTCAGTGGTTAGGTAAAAACTTAGTTACTTACCAAACTGATGAAAATGGTCAGCCTGTTGCTAAGATCTTAGTTGAATCTTGCACAGATATCGCTAACGAATTGTATCTTGGTGCGGTTGTTGACCGTGCTACACGTCGTGTTGTTTTCATGGCTTCTACTGAAGGCGGCGTAGACATCGAGAAAGTGGCTGAAGAAACGCCACACTTGATTCACAAAGCAATTATTGATCCTTTAGTTGGTGCACAGCCATACCAAGCTCGTGAATTAGCATTTAAATTGGGTCTTAACCCAGTTCAAATTAAGCAGTTCACTAAGATTTTCCTTGGTTTATCTCAAATGTTTCATGATTGCGATTTTGCGCTTCTAGAAATAAACCCATTGGTTATTACTGATGAAGGCAATCTTCATTGCTTAGATGGTAAAATCAATATTGATAGCAACGCTGTCTACCGTCAGAAGAAAATGCAAGAGTTCCATGATCCATCTCAAGAAGATGCTCGTGAAGCCCACGCCGCTTCTTTTGAATTAAATTACGTTGCTCTAGATGGTAACGTTGGTTGCATGGTAAACGGTGCTGGTCTTGCGATGGGAACAATGGATATCGTAAACCTACACGGTGGTAAGCCAGCTAACTTCTTAGACGTTGGTGGTGGTGCGACTAAAGAACGTGTTTCTGAAGCATTTAAAATCATTCTTTCTGATGACAATGTTAAAGCTGTGTTGGTTAATATCTTTGGTGGTATCGTACGTTGCGATATGATTGCGGAAGGTATTATCGGTGCTGTTAAAGAAGTGGGTGTTCAGGTTCCTGTTGTTGTTCGTCTAGAAGGTACAAATGCCGATCTAGGACGTGAAGTTCTTGCGAAATCTGATCTTGATATCATTGCTGCTACTAGTCTAAAAGACGCGGCTGTACAAGTTGTTAAAGCTGCGGAGGGCAAATAATGTCTGTCTTAATTAATAAAGATACTAAAGTAATCTGCCAAGGTTTTACTGGTGGACAAGGTACATTCCATTCTGAGCAAGCCATTGCTTATGGAACGAAAATGGTTGGTGGTGTTACTCCTGGTAAAGGTGGTCAAACACATTTAGGTCTTCCTGTATTTAATACAGTGAAAGAAGCGGTTGAACAAACAGGTGCTGAAGCGTCTGTAATCTATGTACCAGCGCCTTTCTGTAAAGATTCTATCTTAGAAGCCGCGAACAGTGGTATTAAATTGATCGTTTGTATTACTGAAGGCATCCCAACTTTGGATATGCTTGACTGTAAAGTGGCTTGTGACCAATTAGGTGTTCGTTTAATCGGTCCAAACTGCCCAGGCGTAATTACTCCTGGTGAATGTAAAATCGGTATCATGCCTGGTCATATCCATTTACCAGGTAAAGTAGGTATTGTCTCTCGTTCAGGTACGTTAACTTATGAAGCAGTTAAGCAAACGACGGATGCTGGTTTTGGTCAATCTACTTGCGTAGGTATTGGTGGTGACCCAATTCCAGGTACAAACTTTATTGATGTACTTGAATTGTTTGAAAAAGATCCACAAACTGAAGCAATTGTAATGATTGGTGAAATTGGCGGAACGGCAGAAGAAGAAGCCGCGGCTTACATCAAAGCAAATGTTACTAAGCCGGTTGTTTCTTACATTGCTGGTGTTACAGCTCCTGCTGGTAAGCGTATGGGTCATGCTGGTGCGATTATTTCTGGTGGTAAAGGTACAGCGGATGAAAAATTTGCTGCATTAGAAGACGCTGGTGTTAAAACGGTTCGCTCATTAGCCGAAATTGGTGATGCACTAAAAGAATTAACTGGTTGGTAAGCAACTAAGTTAATTTGATAGTGTCTAAAAATCCTCGCATATGCGGGGATTTTTTTTAATTGTAGTGTGATACTGAATATGGCTTTAGAATAAAGATCAATGATGTATGAAATAGCAAAGCCTTGGGTGAGTAATTAAGATGACTGAATCGATTCACTGTGATTATGATATCGCTATTATTGGTGGTGGTGTGGTTGGGTTAGCAACGGCTTGGCAATTAATGCAAGCGAATCCTCAGAAAAAAATTGTATTATTAGAGAAAGAGAGTCAAGTTGGACTTCATCAAACTGGACACAATAGTGGCGTGATTCACGCGGGAGTCTATTACCCTCCTGGAAGTCTAAAAGCGAAATTTTGTAAAGAAGGCTCGGAGGAAATTAAAGCATTTTGCCGTAAATATCATATTGATTTTGATGTCTGTGGAAAGCTACTTGTGGCAACAAACTCACTTGAAGTCAAAAGGATGAATGCGCTTTATAAACGTTGTTTAGAAAATGATATAAAAGTCGAGCTATTAGATAGGAATGAGCTAAGGATAAAAGAGCCTAATATCAAAGGCGATGCGGCAATTTTTGTGCATGAAACAGGCATAGTTGATTACCAAAAAATTTGTCAAAAATTAGCCGAGCTGTTTGTTAAGGGCGGGGGTGAACTCCTTATGAACGCTAAGGTAACGTCTTTACAAGAAAGTGACACGGAAGTTGTTATTAAAATAGGTAATCGCTCCATAGCCACGCGTTATTTGGTTAGTTGCGCTGGGCTAATGGCGGACCGTATTACAAAGATGTTGGGCATTGCGACAGACTTCCAAATTATACCATTTAGAGGTGAGTATTATCAGTTACCAGCAAAGCATAATCGAATTGTAAATCACTTAATTTATCCCATTCCAGATCCTGAATTGCCTTTTTTGGGAGTGCATTTAACGCGTATGATTGATGGCAGTGTGACAGTCGGACCCAATGCGGTTCAAGGCTGGAAAAGAGAAGGCTATGGCAAAATTAATTTCAGTGCGGTAGATACGTTACAGATGCTTTTGTTCAGTGGTTATTGGAGGTTGCTAGCTAAATTTTGGAAAATAGGTTTGCAAGAAACACGCAATTCTTGGATTAAATCAGGTTACTTAGCTCAAGTAAATAAATACTGCGACCAGATTAACGAGGTCGATTTGCTTCCTTACCCTGCTGGCGTACGTGCACAAGCGGTAATGGCAGATGGTCGTTTAGTGCACGATTTTCTTTTTGCTCAAAGTCAGAGAACCTTACATGTGTGTAATGCACCTTCACCAGCGGCGACCTCTTCTTTACCCATTGGTCGTCATATTATCGAAAAATTGGATAAGCTAATGACAGATGTTTAGATCACTGTTACTGCTGCAGTAAGTTTGTTAAAGTTGTAATCCGCTTATCGATTTAGGTAAGCATACTATTCATGATCAAGGAGGATCTATGAAGCATTTAAATAGGTTATTTATTGTCTTATTGTTGTCTTTTTCGAGTCTCACTATTTCTGGTTCACCGCGTATCCAGCAGGCCAGTGTCTATACTGATAACGTTTCAATTGGGGACTATTTAGTAAGTGAAAAATACGATGGTGTCCGTGCTATATGGAAAGCAGGGCGATTAGTAACGAAAACGGGTCGTAAGATCTTTGCGCCGGATTGGTTTACCAAAGATTGGCCTGATGTGTGGCTAGATGGGGAGCTATGGAGCAAAAGACAAGACTTTGAATTTATTCAGTCGACGGTTCTAAGTCACCAACCTGATGATAAAAAATGGCGGAAAATTCATTATATGGTGTTTGATGCACCAAATAATGAACAACCATTTGCTAAACGTACACAATATTATACTAAGATAATCAATGCGTTAAATATCGAGCATATTCGACCGATCAAACAGATAGACGTGTCGACTCGTGATGAGTTGTTATTGCTTTTAGATAAATACGTTTCGATTGGGGCGGAGGGGATGATGCTGCATAAGAAAGATGCTGTGTTTCAAGATGGAAGAAATGATGCCTTGCTCAAACTTAAGCCATACATGGATGCCGAAGCGGTTGTTGTGGCGTATGAAAAAGGTAAGGGAAGGAATCAAGGGCGGATGGGATCGTTGGTAGTTGAAATGGCCACGGGTCTTCGGTTTAAAATCGGTTCAGGGTTTACTGATTCCGAACGCAATAATCCCCCTGAAATTGGAGAGATAATTACGTTCAAATATCATGGCTTAACACGAAACTCAGTGCCTAAATTTGCAAGCTTCCTTAGGGTGAGGAAACAAGAGTAATCCAATGTTATTATTCTTGTTTTTCGGTATTACAAAATAAGTCATGTAATGATTTAATAAAAGTAACGGTTTTTTCATCGGCAATAGAATAATAAATGCTTTGAGAATCTCGTCGTGTTTTGACTAAGCCGTCTTTTCTTAGGACGGCAAGGTGCTGGGATAAGGCTGACTGGCTTAATGGCAGCTTTTCATTAATGGATCCTACTGTGTGCTCTTGATCTAATAAATGACAAAGAATAATCAAGCGTTTTTCATTTCCTAGGGCTTTAAGGAATATGGAAGCTTTTTTGGCATTAGTAAGCATGTCACTTATGTCTGAAACGTCAGGTTGATTCATAGTCTATCTCTGGAATTTTATTATTGTTAGGTGTTATCTGTGTAAACAATCCACATGGAATGTGGATAAGTTGCGTAGAACTTAAGCATAATTCCATGGAAGAGAGATATCATCGAAAAAATATAGTTTGGTTGTTTTCTAACCATTCTCGTCTCTAATTCAAACTAGGATTAAAGAGAAAATGTAGCCCATATTGGCGCATGGTCTGATGGTTTCTCCATAGATCTAATCTCATAGTCGACTTCACTTTCTATCAGTTTTGGCATTAAGCCAGTTGACGCCAGAATAACATCAATTCTTAGCCCACGTTTGGGTGTATCATTAAAACCTTTTGAACGGTAATCGAACCAACTGAAGCGATCGTTAATGTGCGGATTTAAATGTCGGAATGTATCTGTGAAGCCCCAGTTTTGTAGCGTTGCGAGCCATTCTCTTTCTTCAGGTAAAAAGCTGCATTTGCCTGATTTAAGCCAGCGTTTCGCATTTATTTCACCTATCCCAATATCAAGCTCAGTTGGGGAAATATTAATATCACCCATAACAATTATTTGCTCGCTTGGATCTAGGTTTTCTAAGTATGACATCAGATCTTGATAGAATTTTCGCTTTGCAGGGAATTTGGTTTCGTGGTCTTTATTCTCACCCTGAGGGAAGTAGCCATTTATAACTTTAATGGGCCCGGATGCAGTATCAAACGTCGCAATAATCATTCTACGTTGAGCATCTTCTTCATCGCCAGGAAAGCCATATTCAACCTTTTTGGCTTCTTGTTTACTGAATATGGCAACCCCATAGTGGGATTTTTGACCAAAGTAATAGGCATGATACCCAATGGACTCAGGAATCGCGTGGGGAAAGGCCTCGTCGTGGACTTTGATTTCTTGTAAGCCAATGACGTCTGGCGAATGTGATTTTACTAATTCTTCAAGTTGATGCGGTCTAGCGCGTAAACCATTTATATTGAAAGAAACGAATTTCATTGTAAATAAATAACCTCTTAAGAAGGTTTTGAGGAGACTGTCAGCAGGCGCTGATAAATCATTGAATGATCTTTGATTATCATTCAAATAGTGAGCTCAATCAAGGAAAAGCAATTTTCGGTCATTTTTTAATACACTTTATCATTATAAATATCATGTAAAAAACGAGGAAATTGAATTATTTTATTTAAAAGTTGTCATATTACTATACTGTAAGTGAAGGCTTTGTTTTTTTATTATTTAAGAGGTTTATCAATGTCATACCAATACGATTTGTTTGTCATCGGTGCCGGTTCTGGCGGTGTTCGTGCAAGTAGAATAGCGGCGGGCAAGGGTTATAAGGTAGCCGTAGCAGAAGCAAGTGCTTTGGGTGGAACTTGTGTCAATATTGGCTGTGTTCCCAAAAAGTTATTTGTATACGGGTCCGAATTTAGTCATTCCTTTAAGGATGCAAAAGGCTACGGTTGGGAAAACGTTTCAGCTGAATTTAATTGGGCTACTTTACGCGATAATAAAACCGCCGAAATTCAGAGGTTAAATGGCATTTATCAGTCTATGTTAGAAAAAGCGGGCGTTAATATTATTAATGGTTACGCGCGTTTTGTTGATGCTCACACGGTTGAAGTGAATGGTACTCATTATACAGCTGAAAAGATTTTAGTCGCGGTGGGTGGTAAGCCTTTCATTCCTGAGTTTACTGGTTCCGAATTAGTCGTGAGCTCGAATGAGATGTTCTTCTTAGATTCATTACCTAAAAAAGCGTTGGTTGTTGGTGGGGGTTATATTGCGGTTGAATTTGCAGGCATCTTAAATGGATTAGGTGTTGATTCAACCTTAGCCTATAGAGGCGAACAGTTATTACGTGGGTTTGACCAAGATGTCAGAGATTTTGCGCAAGCAGAGTATAAAAAATCAGGTGTAGATGTTCAGTTAAATACAGACGTTGAATCCATTCAGCTAGTTGACTCAAATCAGCCTGATGGCGATCGACTTGTACGATTTAAAGACGGTCGAGAAGAAATTTTTGGTCTAATTTTATATGCTACTGGCCGTGTTCCCTATACTGATACATTAGATCTTGATAAAGCGGGCATAGAACAAGAAAAAGGCGCTATTAAAGTAGACAGTAATTTTAAAACCAGTGCGCCAAGCATTTTTGCTATTGGTGATGTAATCAATCGTCTGCAGTTGACGCCTGTGGCAATTGGTGAAGCCATGGCATTAATTAGTTATTGGTTTGAAGGTAAAGACGTTACTTTTGACTATGATAATGTTCCTACAGCCGTCTTTAGCCAGCCGCAAATTGGTACTGTTGGCTTAGGAGAAGAAGAAGCTGAGCAACGTGGTTATGATTTTAGAGTCTATCAAACGGACTTCAGAGCGATGAAGCATACGTTAAGTGGCTCAACGGAAAGAACCTTTATGAAAATGGTTGTCGACAATAAGACCGACAAAGTGATAGGTGCTCATATGGTAGGTGATTATGCTGGAGAGATTATTCAGGGTCTTGGTGTGGCCGTGAAAGCCGGTGCGACCAAGGAGGACTTTGATTCGACTGTAGGCGTTCATCCAACCAGTGCTGAAGAATTTGTTACTTTCTCTGAAGCGTCATTGAAAAAACCTTCATGAACATAAATCACCTAAATAAGAGTATATAGAACAGATCTAGTGAGAACAAACCACTCAGTTTGGTGGTTTGTTCTCACTTCTGACTAGGCTTAATCGTACTATTTTTGGTCTTTTTAACGGATTCACTTCCAAGCTCAAATAACCCACACACTCTTCTCAATTTACGTGACAAGCATGTGTTATAAAGATGTCGTAAATAGTTTTAGAAAACGTTTGATACGTTTTTTCAATCACTGTTAATCTTTATTTCAATTGCACCACGGTATTGCTTTCTACTATCTTAGCTACTAATCGAAATGAAGGAGACGATATGTCTAGCTACAGTATACTTGAAGAGCATTTTTCACGCTTACATCATTTGCAACATGTTGAGGCCATGCTGAGCTGGGATGCGGCGACTATGATGCCAGCCAAAAGTCATCAAGCCAGAGCCGATGCAATGGCAACCCTATCATTACTGATTCATGAATCTCTTAACTCTACGACTTTAAAAGAAAGTTTCGAACAATTAGACGAAGCAAGTTTAACAGACGAAGAAAAAAAATCTGTTCGCGAAATGCGTCGGACATGGCGACTTGCCACCTGCCTTCCTGCTGACTTGGTGAAACAACAGTCTTTGGCTGCGGCAAAGTGTGAGCATGGTTGGCGTGAGCAAAGACCAGATAACAACTGGGGTGGTTTTGTTAGCAATTTTAGAGACGTTGTTCGATTAGCAAGAGAGGAGGCCACATATCGATCTAAAGTGACGGGCCTAAGTTTGTATGACGCATTGTTGGATAAGTTTGAGCCAGGTATGACGTCGGAGAAGCTTGATGTCATTTTTGGGGAGTTAAAATCCTGGTTACCTAATCTAATTAGACAGATAACGGAGCGTCAAAAAGGCGAAGCTGTCCAATTACCTAAGGGGCCTTTCTCTATTGACACGCAAAAACAAGTAGGTGAAAAAATCATGACCTTGTTTGGTTTTGATTTTGATCGAGGGCGACTTGATGTCAGTGTTCACCCATTTTGTGGTGGGGTGCCTGAAGACGTTCGATTAACCACTCGTTATAACGAAGATGACTTTACCCAATCATTGATGGGTGTTGTGCATGAAACGGGCCACGCGAAATATGAGCAAGGATTGCCAGAATCATTAAGGCATCTTCCTGTTGGGAAAGCGCGCTCCACGGCAATTCACGAAAGCCAATCCTTATTTATGGAAATGCAAATTGGTCGTAGTAGTGCGTTTCTTGAAAGTATTCATGCCATTTTGATTGATGAGTTTGGAGATCAAGATGCACTCTCGTTAGAAAATTTGAAAACCTTGTATCTTAAAGTGAAGCCTGATTTTATTCGTGTTGACGCGGATGAGGTTACCTATCCCGCTCATGTCATGCTGCGTTATGAAATTGAAAAAGACTTAGTAGAAGGGAAGATTGAGGTAGAAGATATTCCTATGTTGTGGAAAAAAAAGATGCAAATGTACCTTGGTGTGGATACAGCAGATAATGTTAAAAATGGCTGTATGCAAGACATTCATTGGTCGATCGGGGCTTTTGGTTATTTCCCTACTTACACCTTAGGGGCGATGTACGCCGCACAGTTTATGGCCGCGATGAAAAAGACCTTACCGAATGTAGAGGAGAGGATTGCTAAAGGCGACTTAACTGATCTTCAAGCTTGGTTAAGTCAACATGTTTGGACAAAAGGCTGCTTGGACACGACAGAAGAGCTGGTTTTTAATGCAACAGGTGAAACGTTAAATACAGAATACTTCAAAATGCATTTAGTTAATCGCTACTTATCTACGGAGAAATGAACATCATGATTATCTTTGTGCGTTATTCGTATAAAGGGCTTCAGTAAGATGATTAACCACTTTTTTGAATTGCTTAGAGAGTTGAAATGAACGAACATTTATTAGAATTATCACCGTCGCTGGTTTGGAAACACTTTAAATTACTTTGTGATATACCAAGGCCTTCTTATCATGAAGCGCCGTTAAGAAGTCATTTAATTGATTGGGCTCTGGCACTCGGTATGGAGACTTATTTAGATCCAGCGGGTAATTTATTAATTCGTAAGTCAGCCAGTCAAGGGATGGAAAATCGCCAAACTGTGGTTTTACAAGGCCACCTAGATATGGTTGCACAAAAGAATGCGGATATTGAGCATGATTTTGAGAAAGATTCAATTAATACACATATTATTGATGGTTGGGTTCATGCAAGAGGCACCACATTAGGCGCCGATAACGGTATTGGTGTGGCAGCGGCGTTAGCGGTATTGGAATCAAATGACGTTTCCCATGGTCCGATAGAAGCCTTGTTTACGATCGAAGAAGAAACCAGTTTACGTGGAGCTATGGAATTAGAAGAGGGTATCCTTAAAGGAAAAATTCTTTTGAATCTTGATTCTGAAGATCGAGGTGATGTGTATATCGGTTGTGCTGGCGGCACTGATATAAATTTCAAAAAATCATTTCCTGTCGCATCTGAGTCAATTGGGTCGGCTGGCTTTAAATTGACGATTAAAGGCTTAAAGGGCGGTCATTCAGGATTAGATATTCATAAAGGGTTGGCAAACGCCAATGCGATGTTGGTGACTCTTTTACAGCAATTGAATGATCAGTTTGACATACAGTTGATGTCACTTAACGGCGGCACCTTGCGCAATGCAATCGCTCGGGAAGCCACAGCAAGCTTTTTAGTGAATGACTTACAGGCACTTGCATTAGGTTCCCATTTGTCTTTATTAAGTTCAGAAATGACTGCTCAGTTTGAAACGGTAGAAAAGAACATCATCATTAGTGTAGAGCCATGTGACGTGTCAAAAGGTCTCACTAAAAAAGATCAAGGCCGTTTGTTAAACGCCCTTGATTGCTCTCCTCATGGTGTTTTTCGCATGAGCCCCGAATTAATTGGCGTAACGGAAACTTCTTGTAATTTAGGGGTAATCAATCTTTCTTTAAACGGCGAACATTTGATTTTTTCAGGATGTTCACTGGTTCGCTCTTTAGTTGACTCGGCAACCGCGGCTTTAGCTAGAAAAGTGAAAGCGTCATTTGATTTAATCGATGCACAAGTGACGATTGACAACGGCTATCCTGGTTGGAGGCCAGACCCTCGTGCGGGTTTGTTAAAGCACTTTCTCTCTGTACATGAGTCCGTTATGGGTTACCCTGCTAATGTAAAAGTCATTCATGCTGGCTTGGAATGTGGCATTATCGGAGCCAAATATCAGGGGATGGAGATGGTGTCTTTTGGTCCAAATATTCGTGGCGCGCATTCACCAGCCGAAAGGCTAGAGATTGATTCTGTTGGAGATTTTTGGCGTTTATTGGTCGCTTTGCTGCGTTCTGTTCCAATCGCCGACGAATTAGAGGAATCTGTAAAACTAACGGCGTAATTGAATAAAAGTGTGAGACAATAGCGTAACTTTGATTATTGTTACCAAAAAGCATTGGTAGAAAAATTGGCTCTGTTATGAAATCACACTTGTTAAGCGCTTCAACCAACCGATGTTCCGTTGAGAATTTACGCATCGAATTCAATGGGGTATCGGTTGGTTATAGGTTAGGAGATAATCTACTCTCGACATTATTAAATCAGGGTATTGACGTTTCCTATGGTTGTCGAGCAGGGGTTTGCCGCGCCTGCGAAGTGTTTAATGAAATGACTCAAGAAACGGTGTTATGTTGCCAAACTCAAATACGTCAGCCGCTCACTCTGAGTTCATATGTCCCATCTCCTATTGTTGAAATTAAAATCAACCATATTGAACACCTTTCAGACTACGCTGTGCAAATGGAATTGTTTGGACCGATAGATCATGTGTTTGGCTTGCCTATCGACTTGCATTGTTCAGGTCAAAAGAAAATTCGAGCCTATGTTGAGTCTGATGCGTTAGAGCCCCTGATAGTAGCGATTAATCCTCTAACTGAACCTAGGATTCAACACTTTCTGGATTCCATCAAGGTTGGAGACACAGTAGAGATGAATGTGGCAAAAAGTGCCAACGTAAGAGCCGTTTCTCGCTTTCAAAAATTGTCGTTTGATCGCTTTCCTATTGGATTAGTGTTAGTTAATCAATCTCAAGCCTCACTTAATACCTGGCAAGCTTTCTTCACAAAAGAATCCATTAAAGAGGTATCCACTCTGATCGTAAATAATGAGGTAGAAGAAGAGTTACTCGTTATCAAGCAATGGCTGACGGCCGGATCAACAAAGCTGGGCTTTTCCCGTGGTCAGTGGATTATTCAAGGCAGTCAATTAAGTCAAGAAACGTGGGCTCAAATAATTCAAGACGTCCAACTTAATCCTACTAAAATTACTTTCTTTCCATAAAAAACTGACTCTTTTCAGTGATCAGTAAGGTATTAATACAGAATGAAAATTTTACACACCTCAGATTGGCATCTCGGTCAGCATTTTATGGGGCGTACACGTCAAGCGGAACATAAAGCACTGATTGAGTGGTTGTTGCTTCAAGTTCAAGAGCACCATATTGAATTGATTATCTTGGCTGGAGACGTATTTGATACCGGTGCACCACCAAGTTATGCCCGAGAGTTGTTTAATGAGTTGGTTATCTCATTAAATCAATTGTCCTGTCAGTTAATTGTTGTCGCGGGTAATCATGACTCTGTCAGTATGCTCAATGAATCAAAAAATCTGTTGGCGTGTTTAGAGGCTAATGTCATTGCCAAAGCGCTTCCAGAAACGATTTCTGAGCACATTATTCCTGTAAAAAATAGTCATGGTCAGTTGGAAGCCGTTGTGTGTGCGGTCCCTTTTATCCGCCCTAAGGACTTGGTTACCAGTAAGGCGGATCAATCTGAAACAGATAAAAAACGGGATTTATTAAATCAAATTCAAGCCTTTTATTTTGAAATATACGAAGCGGCATTAAAAACAGAAGAGCAGGTTAGCCAAGGTAATGACAGGCGAGAGGGGGATGTGGAACAGGATAAAGATAAACTCGATGATCATGTTATGGAAGTACAGGGAAATTTGTTCGATTTAGATATTCCTATTATTGGAACGGGCCATTTAACGACCTTGGGTGCCAAAACATCTGAATCGGTACGTGATATTTATATTGGCACATTAGAAGCGGTTCCAGCGCAAGCATTTCCGCCATTTGATTATTTAGCACTAGGCCATATTCACCGAGCTCAAGAAGTGGCGGGGAATGATTGTCAGCGCTATTCAGGTTCGCCTATTTGTCTGAGTTTCGATGAGCTGAATAGAGAAAAAAGTATGGTTCTGTTAGATACTCAAACTATGCTACATCTTGGCAAGTTTAAGCCAAAATTACTTCCAATTCCCACTTTTCAAACCATGAAAACCATTCGAGGTGAAGTAAGTGACGTGTTACAAGAGTTAAAAGGGTTAGTGGCCAGTCTGGAAAACTCTGATGACAATAAGACGGTATGGTTGGAAGTTAAAGTCATTACCGATGCGTATTTAAGTGATGTGCAAAAACACATTCAGGATATTATTCAACACTCTGCAATTGACTTATTAAGAGTGACCCGTCAAGTCAAAACACAAGTGATCGATCACAATAATGATGCGAAAGAGACCTTATCAGAGCTCAGTGTAGAAGAGGTGTTTGATCGCTGTTTGGCCGCATCGACCTTGGGTAAAATGGAACAATCTCAAGATGAAAAGAATGATTCGAATGAAATTCTAGAATTAAAAAAAATGTTTAAGACATGCGTGTCTTCCTTACAAGAGCGAGACATGGCGGGTAATGAAGGGTTAGGGTCTGTGAAGCATAGGGTGCCCTCTGAAACAGAGGCGGATGTAAAAAGGAAGCCGGAGCCATGAAGATTTGTTCTATAAGACTAAAAAACATCAACTCTTTAAAAGGTGAATGGAAGCTGGATTTCAGTAAATCCCCTTTTACTGATGCTGGAATATTTGCCATCAGTGGTCCGACGGGTGCCGGTAAAACCACCATACTTGATGCTATTTGCTTAGCACTTTTCCATGAAACGCCACGTATCAAAGTATCTCCAACCTCAAATGAAGTGATGACACGTCATACGGCTTCTTGTCTTGCTGAAGTTGAATTTGAAGTTCGGTCAAAGCGCTATCGTGCATTTTGGGGACAACGCAGAGCCAGAGGTCAAAGTGATGGCAAGTTGCAGCCCATTAGTGTTGAATTAAGTGAGCTTAATGGGATTCTAAAGGATGACTCAGCTAAGATACTGACCAATAAAATTCAAGATAAACTGACCATTACCACTGAATTAACTGGATTAGATTTCTCCCGTTTTACTAAATCTATGTTACTTGCTCAAGGCAGTTTTGATGCGTTCTTACATGCCAAGTCAAATGAGCGTGCTGACTTACTGGAAGAGCTAACAGGCACAGAAATTTACGGAGAGATCTCTCGTTTTATCTTTGAAACCCATAAAGAAAAGCATCAAGAACTAAAAACGCTCAAAGTATCGCTTGATTCTATGCCAATCCTAAGTCAGGAAGAACGACGTCAATTACAGGACCAACAAGCCGAACTTATTAAGACTAAAGAGATTTATGATCAAGAGCTAAAAGGCGTTAACACTAAACTAGATTGGTTGCGTCAATCGCAACAACTCAATCAGCAGAAGCAAAGGTTCCAAGAGCAAAAAAATAAAAACCAACTTGAATGGAAACATTTTGCACCTGATTTAGACAGGCTTAATAAAGGTAAACAAGCTAATGAAATAGAACCCGCTTACTTATCCTTAGATCAATGTGGTAAGACCTTAGCTGAAAACAAAAAAATCGCGTCTGATTTAGAGGCTTATCGGGTTGATTTGATCACTCAAAAGACAGCTTTAGAGCAAGCTCTAGAAAGTGCAAAATCAGAAAAAAAATTGGCCTTTGCGGCCTATGAATCTTTTGAAAAAGAGTTAGAAGAGACGATTCAGCCTTTATTGAATAAACAATTGTCTGTAGAGCAAGAATGGCGGCGCATCCTTAATGAAGAAACAGAAATTGAACAAGACTATCAAGGCGTGCATCAAGAGCACGAGGCGATTATAAGGGATTTACAACGACATCAGGAAGCAAAGAAAACGAATCAAGCCTTGTTACTCAGTGTGGAATCGCCTGACACGGTGACTCAGTCACTGGCTGGTTGGATCCATCAAGCTCAGCAGTTGGATGAGGTTACTTCTCAACAGCAGGGTTTATTAAAACGAAAATCTGAACTCGAAAAAGTCAGTGAACATGAACGTAGTGCATTAGATGCCATACTTAAAGAGCAAAAGCTCACCAAGCAGGAAAAAGATCAACTGGTAGCAAAAGCATCACTGGTGAAAGAAAGCGTTAATAACTTAACAAATGGAATGACGCCAAATCAGTGGCAACAAACATTAATGTCTTTACAAGAAACGCATAATGCCCTGAATGTTCTTAGTCGTTTGCAAAAACAGTATTTTGACATCAAGCCGTTAAATGACGAGTCAATAAGCAAAGCACATGAATTTGCAGAACGAGAGCAACAACAAAATCACTATATTGCTGAAAAGCGTCAGTCTTATAAGCAGATTAAAGCGCATGTCAAAGATTTGCAGCAGTTATTGGATGCTCAAAGAAAAATCGCCGATTTAGAATTACTGCGCCATGAGCTGGTCGATCACGAACCCTGTCCGTTATGTGGCGCATTAGACCATCCTTTTGCGGAAGGGTTAACGATACCCCTAGTTAATGAGACCGCGGAGGCTCTTGCAGAAAAGCAAAACCAATTAACCATGCTGGAAAGAGAAGGCAAGGCCGCGGCTGAAAAGCTAATTGAAATAGCGACCCATTTAAAACATCTTCAAGAACAGCAAGCTTCCTTTACGACACAAATTCACGCATTGGAAGGTGAGTTTCGACATGGTTTGAATGACATAGTTGAACAAGGGTTGACTGAGGATCACGTTGCTTCACTTACATTAAGCCGTCATGTTGAATTACAGCAAGTGGTGCAATTGGTCTCTCAGCGACTGCAGGAACAACGGGAGTCTTTAGGTGTAATTGAACAGCAGCAAGCACTTTTGCACGAGTATACTGACCAACTGCAAATTATTGAAAAAACCATTGCAGAAAAGGATAAGAAACAACAGCTGCATGAACAATCAATAGTATGGCACCAACAAACGCTTGATCAACTTCAACCTCAATTGACTCAGATGAATGAGCTCATTGAGAGCTTAGAAGTGGAATTATTAGGCATTACTCAGCAGCATCACCTCACCGTTTACAACAATCAATATGCCGTCGCTTTGACAGAATTAAAGTCTCGTTTAGACGCCTGGCAGCAAGCCATGCATGAACAACGCCAACATGATGAGAAGATTGCGAGTTTAGAAAAGGATAGAATTTACAAGGGAGAAGCGTTAAAGGAGTTTGCCCTCAAAAAAGCCAAATTACAGGAAATCAAACGATCAACGGATAACGAATTAAACGCCTTGAAAGTTGCTTTAGTTGATTTATTGCAAGGACAAACAGCGGCAGAGAAAAAGCAAAAATTAAAACAAGCGACTTTGGACTTTGAAAAGCCGTTAGAAAAAGCGACCGATTTACAGAGTCAATGGCAACAACACAATATCCGTAATACGACACAAATAAGCCATAATAATAAAACGCTGAATCTGCTAGAAGCAGACTATGTGAAGTTGCAAGATGCTTGGGACCAAGCTTTGCTAGCAAGTTGTTTTGAAAGTTTGGAAGAATGGCAAAATAGTCGAATTGCACTAGAAGAACTCAATGCATTATTAGAAAAAGAAAACCAGCTTTTACAAGAGGGTCGAGACGCCGAAGTACGCTTAGAGCAGGTTCAAGAACAATGGTCGAACCACCATGCAAATACCGTAGAAAGCGGTACTGACTTGAAAGAGATAGAGGGTGAACTGGCTGAGTTACTTGAAGCGTCCCATCAGTTAGATACGAAGCGAAGCGCATTGCTACAGAGGCTAGGTGAGCTGTCTCAAGCATGTAAAGTTGATAGTCAAAACCAAGAAAGTAGCGCGGTTAAACACACTGAAATTCAAAAGAAGGAAACAGAGTTAATTCGTTACACCCAGTTAAACCAACTCATTGGCTCAGCTGATGGTGCAAAGTTCAGACGCTTTGCGCAAAGTCTGACGTTAGATCATCTTGTGTATTTAGCGAATATACGACTTAATGCGTTACATAAACGCTATTGTTTGCAGAGGAATGTCGCTGGGTCAGACAATCTCGCTTTAGAGGTCATGGATACATGGCAGGCCGATACAGTAAGAGCTACGGAAACCCTTTCTGGAGGGGAATCTTTCCTAGTGAGCTTGGCTCTTGCTCTCGCCTTGTCGGATTTAGTCTCCCACAAAACAAGTATCGATACGTTATTTCTTGATGAAGGTTTTGGCACATTAGATAGCGAAACCTTAGAGATGGCGTTGGACGCTTTAGATAACTTACATGCGACAGGTAAGATGATTGGCATCATCAGTCATGTTGAAGCGCTTAAAGATCGTATTCCTGTTCAAGTGAAAGTAACTAAAATGACAGGATTGGGTGTGAGTAGATTGGAAAAAGTATATAAAATTGACTCAATTGAAGCGTAAACCTTGTCCACTAGCGAGAGTATATTGGTCACTAGCGAGAGTATAAATAGAGCATTGGGTGTGCGATTCACCCAATGCCATTTAGACACACATCATCAGATGCACTCATCTGTCACCGATTAAAAAGCTGTTAACCATCAGGTTAAGTCTGAGTTAATACGAATTATCAAACCTCCGATGTGGCATTTTCGCCAACTATATAGTCAAAATCTTCACTCCCAATGCCTATCATATCGCTTTTGCCCTTTTGCGCTAACATGGCTTTTAGTTTCTTCTTATTTTGTTTCAACATACCGGGGTAGTTTTGCAGCTCCGGTATGTACATTCGATGTTCAGAAGCTAATTTACGAGCTTGTTCTCTTAATGGTTTTATGTGTTTTTTGACGGCATGTTCAACTTTATCCATCATGCCTGGCGTGTTGAAATTGTTACTGCTAAGCATGACATTGACTATAACACTGGTGGGCACACAACAAATAAAATACGCTCCCATTAATGGATTCGCTTCAAATAATTTTATTGTAATGATGGGCTTCGACAGTAATTCATTTGCGGCATTTCTTTCTTGAATATCCCTGAGAACTATTCGTAATAACATTAATAGTTTAATTAGACCAGATGCAAGACCTATTGCGGCGTTGGTGGCCGTGCCGCCATCCGCTAAAGTTGAAGCAAGTTTGGAGCCAAAGTCAGCTAGCCCTTTTGCAAATTTTTCAGTCTTTTGCTCTGCTTCTCGCTTCAACATTCGTGTAATCGCTTCAAATGCCGCCGCCGGTTCCGCTGTACTTAGGGTTCTTTGAGCATGCATTTGAGCGCGATCTAGCTTGTAAACCGCTTGTGCCGCTTTGCAGCCTGCTACAACAGCCGACCCTCCTGAAAAAATTACTCCGACAAACGGCATACAGGACGCGGCCAGTTCAGTTAAAAAATTAGGCATTATGTTGCTTATCGCCGCCATTACGTCGGCCAGAAACTCTTTTGGAATGATTTCGTTCAGCAGGTCTTTGCTTAGCTTCGCCGCTTTTGCACTGTTACCTGAGTTAGAGGATGATGAGCTAGAGGAAGATAATGTGTGCCCATCACGGCCAATGCCAACCGTTGTCTTTACGAAAGAGACTTTGTTGGTGTTTATTCCTAAGGTTTTACTATTTCCAGCGATTTTTGTGAGCAACCCCGGCCTGAAAATTAATTTTTTACCTTGAAATAAGTCTGTAATAATGGCTCTAGACTCGTTTTGAATATGAGATAAAGCAAACATGTCCGCCTTATTCCCTAAGCCGGTTAATTGTCTGTATAGGTTATCTACGGCGTTTTCTTTATTTCTAATGCTTTGCTTCCAATTATTGCCTTTAGATTGTTGCCATGATATCAATGCTTTTAGTATAGCCCCTTTATTTTTCTCAGTTGGTGCTTGGTCGAACTCTTTAAGAGCCGCATCAATTGCTTTTAACGCCTTGCTTCTGGACTGAGTGAAGCCTCCTTTTGTTCTTTTCATCCATTCACTGTGGGACATGATATTTGACATTGTTTACCCCTTTTATAAATGTATAAACTAGATTAATTGAGCGTTTCTCTAGCCGGAAAAAGGTAAAATAAATACTGAGAAAAGCATAATGAAAACCTTATAGATATCTCGATATTTTATCTTTTATAAGTAGTGTGACTTAATCATACCTATAAATAATGCATCCCATCTATCTATTTATTTACTCTATGAAAATTAATTTGATGTTGAACGAGTCATACAGGAGATACCCTTAAGTTTTATATTTATTAAGTGAGTGTAGAATTAAAATAGGCTCTTAATTGAATAAGGCCGTATTTTTATTTTTTTATAGCTAGATGGTTTATCTAACCCATCATAAATTACCTGTCATTGTTTTAGAAAGGTTCGAATAAATCCTCCTGCCTCAGCAGGTGAATAAAAGCCGGCTATTCGAGGTGAGTATTGAATGTGAATAGTTGGGCTATTTTCGAGATGCTTTAAATATTTCAGTAACGGATCAAATTTGACATGCGTGCTCTATAGCTCGCTACGAATTAAATTTTAATGGGCAAGGTCTAACGAATAACAAATGATGACAAGTAGCCAATAATATTTATGATTACGCTCCTGAACGATCGTTCTAAGTCAGCGTTAGCGTTCAGGTTTTGCTTAATCGCACAATCACGTGCTTGATTGCTTGCTCAGTTGAAGGGGGGTTGCTAGTCTTAAATTACAAGATGTAATCACTTCATATATCGGGGGTTATAATGGAAGAAAGACCACAGGGTGCGGTAAAGGTGTTATGTAATCATTGCAGTGAAGACAGGTTGGATTTCGAGTTTACGATGGCCTTTCAGCCTATAGTTAACTCTAGCACGAGGCAAATTTTTGGGTATGAAGCGCTGGTTCGTGGGCTTAATAATGAATCGGCTTACTCAATAATCTCACAAGTTAACGATGAAAATCGCTATTTATTTGATCAGAAGTGCCGTATAAAAGCGATAGAGTTAGCCGCTAAATTGGGTGTGGATTCTATGCTAAGTATTAATTTTCTACCCAATGCCGTTTATAAACCAGAACGGTGCATTCGAACTACTTTAGAGGCCGCTAAGTTGTATGGCTTCCCTCTAGATAGAATCTTATTTGAGTTTACTGAAGTTGAAAAGATGGAAGACACATCTCATGTAAAAAGAATTGTGGAGTATTATAAGTCTTTTGGCTTTATGACAGCCCTAGATGATTTTGGTTCTGGCTATTCTGGCCTTTGTTTATTAGCCGATTTTCAAACCAATATTGTTAAAATTGATATGTCTTTAATTAGAAATATACATTTAGACAAGGTTCGCCAGTCAATTGTTGGTAATACTATTTCTATTTTTCATGACCTTAATATCACCGCTCTAGCGGAAGGCATTGAAACCTATGAGGAGTTTGTTTGGTTACAAGAAGCTGGAATTGAATTAATGCAGGGGTATTATTTTGCAAAACCAGGTTTTGAAGCGCTTCCGGAAGTCTATTTTCCTAATTAATATTGGGTGTTTAAAGCCCTCTGTGCTCATCGTCTTATCTTCCTTAGCGATACCATGTTTTTCATTTTTTTCATTTTTTTCATTTTTTTGTGAGAAACGAATTTGATTGGGAATCAAATGAGCCTGCAAAAAATGTGAATTTTTTCTTCACAGAGTGATATCGACCTTGGGTATTTCAAGAATGACGATTAGGATGAGTGAAATTAGCCTTCAAGCGAGTGATTTTTCGAGATTTCTATGATGCTACTTAAGTTGCTATACCCAAAAAATTCGGTGAAAATCTGAGTTTGAAAAGGCGGGCTCTAACTATTCTTACGTCCAAGAGGACGAAAGCATGATTGACTTTCGGTATTTTTGATAAATTTTAAACAGAGCTCTAATGGTGTCGTTAATTTATGTGGGTACAACGCGAAATACAAATATCTGAGAAACGCAGAGGTTTTCATTTAATTACGGATGAAGTATTGAAACAGATACCTGAAATAGGCTTAATCAGGATTGGTTTAGTGCACCTTTTTATAAAGCATACCTCAGCGTCCTTAACCATTAATGAAAATGCTGACCCGAGTGTTAGAGGTGATATGGAACGGCACTTTAGTCATTATGTCCCTGAGAATGCGCCTTACTACCAACATATATATGAAGGTGCTGATGATATGCCAGCACACATCAAATCTAGTGTTTTAGGCGTGAGTCAATCGATTCCTATTCTGAATGGTCAGTTAAATATTGGAATTTGGCAGGGGATCTATCTTTGTGAGCACCGTAATGATGGGGGCAAAAGAAATGTCGTGATTACCCTTAATGGTGAGTCATTTTGATAAGGTATTCTTAATGGTAGTATTGTTTACCCCATTTTCTTCTGCTGTTGTTTTACAGTTTTTTGGGTTAGCCTATCGTCAATAAATGGAGATAGTATGAATCGGTTGCAAAACACTATAATTGAAAATGTTGATTCAGGCAGCGTTGAAGCAAAGTTAAAAGAAATATTACATATTATTCGTAAGCAGTTAGATATGGATGTGGCTTTTATTTCACAATTTATAGATGACCGGCGTGTTTTTAAGATTCTTGACAAAAAGAGTGAAGCCTCATCTCCTTTATGCGCTGGAGATTCGGATCATGTAGATGAGAGCTATTGTCAAAAAATTGTGGATGGTGAATTACCTCATATCATCCCAGACACTTCTCTGAACACAATTACTCATAATTTGATGGTAACGCAAAAACTGATGATTGGTTCTTACATTGGTGCACCGATTATTTTACAGGGCGGTCAAGTTTATGGGACATTATGCTGCTATAAAAATCAAGCGGATAAAACATTAACGTTAAGAGACCTGTCTTTCTTAACGGCTATTTCAGAAATAGCCAGTACCTTAATTGAAAAAAATATTACGGAAGAAGTTTTTCTTAGAGACGTCTCATCACGAATCCAAAAAGTACTAAAATCAGAAGACGTTGAGATTCACTATCAACCGATTATTAATTTAGCCACAAATGAAGTGGCCGGCTTTGAGTCTCTTTCTCGTTTTTTTACATTACCCTATCGACCACCTAATCTCTGGTTCCAAGATGCCAAGTTAGTTGGTTTGGGTGAAGCGCTGGAAAAGCTGGCCATTCAAAAAGCCGTAAAAAGTATAGGGCATATTAAGAGTGGAGCCTATTTATCCATTAATATTTCTCCTGAATACGTTTTAAATGGGGCTATTCTCAAGATTTTAGATAAGGTTAGTATTGAACATATTGTTTTAGAAGTGACGGAACATGATCCAATTGAGAGCTATGAAGACTTTAATAGGATACTCGCGCCATTGCGTAAAGCCG
Source organism: Marinomonas algicola (assembly GCF_014805825.1). Taxonomy (NCBI): domain Bacteria; kingdom Pseudomonadati; phylum Pseudomonadota; class Gammaproteobacteria; order Oceanospirillales; family Oceanospirillaceae; genus Marinomonas; species Marinomonas algicola. The sequence continues at coordinate 2,577,460 of NZ_CP061941.1, read as the reverse complement.
GTTTACGTCTTGCTATAGACGATGCTGGGGCTGGGTACGCCAGCTTTCAGCATATTTTAGAGCTTGAGCCTGATATTATTAAGCTAGACATAAGCCTGATACGTAATATTCATACTAATAGAAAGCGCTTTTTATTAGCAAAAGCTTTGTGTGCTTTTTCGAAATCAATAAATTGTACTCTTCTTGCTGAAGGCGTTGAATATATTGAAGAACTTGATGTTCTAAAAGATCTTAAAGTGGATATGGCTCAAGGGTACTTGTTTAGCCAGCCCATCCCGCTCAACGAAGCGGTCTCTTATCAAAATACCATTTATCATAAGGAATAAATCATGATCGACTTTGATAGTTCAGCCGTATTTAAGTTAAAACCTATTGAAATGGATAAAGTAAGGGAGGACTTTCATCAATTCTTAATTGATGATGAGACTATTTTTGCGGCATTTAAAACAATTCGAGATCAATTAGTTTTTACGAATAAACGAATTATTGCCGCGAACGTTCAGGGGCTTACTGGTTCGAAGGTAGACTATACTTCTATACCTTATAGTAAAATACAAGCTTTCTCGGTTGAAACATCTGGAACACTCGATTTAGATTGTGAAATTGAACTTTACATAAGCGAACTGGGAAAAGTAAAGTTCGAAGTGAAAGGATCATTTGATCTACTAGGGTTCAACCGCCTTATTAGTCATTATGTATTGGCGTAGTCTCTATGAAAAACACTGCTCATGATAAGTATTTGATGTTTTGATAAACAATAAAGGGTTGATCTTTACTTAAGCTCTTTATCTATCTCATGTTTTTACTTCATTTGCTAAAATTTTTTTATGAGCACTTACCGATAACTTGATTATGGGTAATATTTCCCTGCTACTAAGAGGGTAACGTCCGAATTCAATGTTGGAGTTGTATGGAGTCATTGGTGTTTCAGGAAAATATTACCGCCTGCGAGGAGTGCGATTTAGTACACCAGGTTCCACAATTGCAGTCTGGTGAACGTTTTATTTGCTCACGATGTGGTCATACTTTATTGAATTTTCGTGAGCATGTAGAAAAGCGAATCCTTGGAACCGGCATTTCGTCTTTGTTAATGTGTTTTTTTGCATTAGTTTTCCCTTTTCTTGGTTTTTCAAGTAACGGTGCGGAACGCAGCGTTACCTTATTTAATATAGTCAGTATGCTGATTTCACAAGATTACTTGGTGTTAAGTATCATAATTAGCTTGACTTTATTCGTTTTTCCAATTGTTTATTTAGTCTCAATCTTGACACTAGTCTGGTCATTTCATAATCGACATATTAGTTTGCAGACGAAGCGCTATTTAGTTCGCGCTGTTGTGGTTATCCAACCTTGGTTAATGGTCGATGTCTTTTTGGTTGGTATTCTAGTCGCGTTAGTAAAAATGAACAGTATGGCCGACATTCAACTTGGGTTATCTTTTTGGGCTTTTTGCGCTTATGTTCTGCTTTTATTGAAAACCGTCATGTTGGTGGATAGAAGGTGGCTTTGGAATAAGGTGGCTGGTCTGGCTCCACAACACACTATCAGTAAAACGCCTCGGCAAGCCAAAAGGCAAGGGTTGATAGGTTGTCACTTTTGTGGAGCGACCTTGACCGTCGAGGCTAAGCATTGTAGCCGTTGCGGTCATTCAGTGTACAGTCGTCGTCCACAAAGCTTAATCACAACCATTGCATTTTTAATTGCCGCTGTCATTATGTTTGTTCCAGCCAATGTTTTTCCTATTATGTTCACCACATTTCTCGGAGTAAACGAGCCATCTTCAATTATGGAAGGTGTTTTGTTACTTTGGTCCTTGGGTTCTTATCCTGTGGCGCTCGTTATCTTTTTTGCGAGTGTAGTGATACCGTTAGCAAAAATATTATCGTTAAGTTGGCTCTGTCTACAGTCTTATTACCCAACAGAGAAAGAGCCTTTACAAAAGCTCAAACTGTATCGAATTACGGAAATCGTTGGACGCTGGTCTATGATTGATATTTTTGTTGTGGCGGTGTTAACTGGACTGGTTCAAATGGGTAATTTAATTGCTATTTTTCCTGGACCGGCTGTTCTGTCATTTGCGGCTGTTGTGATTTTTACTATGTTAGCCGCGATGTCGTTTGACCCTCGATTATTATGGGACGCGTCGTCCTTGGAGGATAAAGAATAATGGAAGAAAACCATAATATAGTGAGTCTTCGTAGAGTGCATTTTAACTCTATATGGTTGGTACCATTAATCGCGATTATTGTTGCAGGGTGGATGCTTTACCAAAACTGGGCCAGTCAAGGACCTGTTATCACACTCGTTGCAGCGAATGCCGAAGGGTTAGAAGCCGGACAGACTAAATTAAAAGCCCGTAACGTTGATTTAGGCAAGGTCATTGATATTAGATTAAGCGGTGATTACGATAAAGCAATAATCAAGGTCCGTATGAATCAGGGAACTCAAACAATGTTGAAGCAGGATGCGCAGTTTTGGGTGGTAAAACCGCGAATTGGCAAGGAAGGCGTAAGTGGTTTAAGTACCTTGTTATCGGGGGCTTACATAGACATGTCACCAGGAGAAAAAGGTAAAGAAAGTGATGAATTTGTTTTGCTAAGCCAACCACCTTTATCAACCAAAACAGAAGGTATTCGTATTTTGTTACACAGTGACAATGCCTCTAAATTGGATGTGGGAACCTTAGTGCATTTTCGAGGTTATGAAGTGGGTTATGTCGAGGAGGTTGGTTTTGATACGTCAACGGGCTCAATTACTTATCGAATTGTTGTTAAACCTCCTTATGACGCTCTAGTAAGTGACACTGTGCAATTCTGGATAACGCCAGGTCTTTCATTTAAAAGTTCTGTTCAAGGCTTTGAAGTCAGGCTAGATTCATTAGAAACCTTTATGTCGGGCGGTATATCTTTTGGTTTGGGAGAAGATCATGTTTCTGGTAAAGCGGTTAAAGACTTAACTTCCTTCCGGTTATTCTCCTCAAAAGAAGAGGCGAATAATAATCTTTATAATCAAACAATCGAGTATTTGTTTCTGTTTGATTCGAATGTCAGTGGACTTGCCGTTGGTGCTGATGTTGAATTTCGCGGAGTACGTATTGGTACGGTAATGGCCGTGCCTTTTACGGGTGTTTCGATAGATGCCGTTGCTTCATTAGACCGACCTGTTATACCTGTACTCGCTCGAATAGAGCCCCAGCGTCTGCATGATGGGTCTGTTTCTGGCGAGGAGTCACTGGCAAAATGGACTGAACTTTTAGATACGCGAATTAATCAAGGGCTACGAGCAAAGTTAGAAATAGGCAATTACTTAAATGCGGCAAGAGTGATTAGTCTTGATTTTATGGACAATGCTCAACCCCCGAAAATGAAGACATTTGCTGGTTATGATGTGTTTCCTACAGCACCTGATGCGTTAGCTGATATTGGTGGCAAGGTATCAAATTTGTTGGATAATTTTGCCGCCGTGCCCCTTAAAGAAACCTTTGAACAGTTAGGTCAGACCATGGAAGAGGCAAATGAGACGTTGCGACAATTGCAAACGCTTAGCAAAAGCGTTGAAAGTCTGGTCGAAAAATCCGCCACGCAACAACTTCCTGATGATCTTTCAAAGGTCATGCAACAGTTAAATTTAACCCTTGAAACGTATCAAGCGAATGGCCAAATTGGGCGTCCTTTACGAGAAAATATGGTCTCTTTAGGTCGGTCATTGAATGAGTTACAGCCATTGTTACGTCAGCTAAGAGAGAAACCGAATACTTTGATTTTTGACAGCAAACCTCGTGCAGAAGTTCAGCCGAAGGCGGCCAAATAATATGAGAAGGTTATAAAGATGGTAATGCAATGTCGTACGGTGCTCTTCTTATTATTAGTCAGTACTTTTTTATCCGGCTGTGCAAAACAGGTTGATGAACTGGGCTATGAATATCTTTTAATAGACACAACATCAAGTCAACGGGATCGAAAAGATACGAAGCCTGTCCCTGTGCAATTGATGCCAATTGATGTCGCTAACTATTTGACTGGTAATGAGATCGTATTAGTGTCTAAAACGGGTGAAGTGCATCGGTCACAAGTTAACTTGTGGGCCGAGCCTCTTTCTCCCCAATTGACGCGCTTGACTCAGCAAAGAATGGAAAAGAATCTCCCGCAAATTACTTGGTTTGTGAAACAACGGTTACCTAGTTACGCTATTGCTCAGCTGAGTATTGAAGTGGACCGTTTTTTTGCAGATCTTAATGGTCTAGTGCATATTACAGGTCGATGGCAGTTAGTTTCACCTGAAGGAACCTTAATTGCATCGCAAGCATTTGATGTTGAAGACGCATTGAAAAAAGATGGTTATGCGGCGTTGACTCAAACTTTGGCGACGAATTGGTTAGATAAAGTGGTCGAGACAATCATTCAGGAAATGGCTAACGTCTATAAAAAATGAAGTTGATGGTTTCATCGAATGAGTCGTTGCGTTTTTGCAAAAGTTATTAATATTCTCCGAGACCATTTTAGAACCTGTTTCAATCCCTAAATTAAATCTTCATGATTAATGCACTTGCCTTGGAAAAAAATTGATCAATTTTGCTTTCTTATGCAATAAATCCAGAGTGGGTTAATGGATTCGTTTGCTTGCTCTGCGTTAGGTTAGCCTATTGCTTTTTTCAATAAGTTTGTAAAGTCTTTCTCGTCAGAGTATTGCGTGATACTAACTCTACCTTTATGGTCTCGATTCCCGCTATTTGCCTAATACCCTTGATGCACAAGCGAGGTAATTGACGCGTTCTTGTTCCGTAACCGTGTGTAATGGTTTTTGACCGAAATTACACTAGTCTGTTAATCACGGTCTTTTTAAAGCAATACTTAACTATATATTATTGTGCAAGGAGTGATAGATGAACCATGATGATCATAATACCAAAGGGGTAAAGCGTAGAGACTTTTTAGCCATGGCTGGAAGCGTTGCTATATTAGGCAGCTTTCCATTGATGCCAAAGTCAGCTATTGCGGCAACCGGAAAGCAGGTGGCTCCGGATGGAGCAAAAATACATCGCCTTGGTATCTATCCGGCTATTGGTATATGTCGAGTCGGCGGGAGTCAGCAGTATTTTTTAGCGCCGGAAGTGCCAGGTCTTCCTCCTCAGCCTGATGGCGGTTTCAAAGACGGTACTCAAGCGATCAAAAAACAAGCGCAACGATTTCGTGTTTATGCTTTTGATGATCAAGATCGTGTCATTGGAGAAATAAAAGATGAGAAAGGTTCGATAGAATGGCGGGTGCATTTGGCTAATACTAAGGCGGCATGGTACGGCTTTAACAACCCGTTGGATAATGGTGAATTAGCGCCTGGAATTCCTGGTATGAAGCGTAATCAATATTTTGTATCTGACAAAGAAAGAGAAAAAATGTTGGTCATTGATGGTAAACAAAAGACAATTTCGGGTACCAACAAAAACAGTAATTTAAAGGATAAACACTATGAATTCATTGGTCAGTTCTGGGGGGAGCAAGACGTTGCTTTAGGTAAAATAAAAACAGATGAAGTTGGCCGCTTAATTGTTATTCCGCCTGATGGCGTATCTAAAAGTCCAACTAATGCTCCTATTACAAGTTTTGCTGATAACGATGGTTGGCATGATGACTGGGGTGATGGTCCAGTGCAAGCAAAAGTAACCTTCCCAGATGGAACGGTCATGGAAGCCGATACGGCATGGGTGGCTTGCATTGGACCAAATTTTGCCCCGGAAATTCCTCCTGTGACAACCTTGTATGATGCAATTACGAATATGAATGTTAAACAGGGGTGGACAGATAAAATAGAAACTCCCATCTCTTTCAGGAAATACATTTATCCAATATTTCGTCGTTTAGGGTTAATGGAGTGGGTAAGTTCGGCGGCAAACTTGAGGCAAGGCTGGTTGGGGGTAGGCGATTTTTCTGACCCAGATTACATCGCCAAACTAGCGGACCCCAGTATAGATAATGTTGCGTTTAGACGAGATGTATTTTCTAAATTTCGTAATCCACATAATACCAGTGATACGGCGTATTTAGATGAACGATTAAAGATGCCGATGATGTTAGGTGATGGTATTAATTTTGATGGTAGTCCTTTGCAGTGGTTTCAATTTACGGATCAACAATATCGCTTTTTAAGCTATTGGTCTGAAGGGTTGTTTGTGAATGATTTTGAAGATGTGAAAGCCGATAATATAACTCGCCTCGATGATTTAGATTTGGCTCTACAGCCAGATGCTCTCACCGAAGCGGCTCTTGAACCTTGTTCTGGAGGGGCTTTTCATCCAGGAGTAGAACTCACTTACTATTTAAGAGTTCCGCAAATGTACGCACGGAACTATCGTGACCATGTAGAACCGTTTCGTTTAGCGCATAAAGAAAGAACTCAGTTGGGACAAAATGTTGGACGTTTATTGACCCTAGAAAAAGCCATTAATGGAGATCCACGTTTGAACACGTCACCTCCATTAGGACATCAATGGGCAGGTGATTTGACTCGTTGGATGGGATTACCCTGGCAGTGTGATGCATTTAGTTGCCAGCAAGTACTTATGCAAGAGGATTTCCCCACGGCCGTTTGGTGGCCAGCGTTGCTACCAGTGGATGTGTTGCCTGAGAAGAATTATCAGCAATTAATGAATGATAGTTTGAGTGATGAAGAGAGAGTTAAATTTTTTGAAAATCGCGCAGACTGGAAGCGAGGTGTTGCGGGTATTGGTTATCATGCAAATGCCAGCTATTGGGATGGCATCACAAATATGATTGCCTTGTGGGAGCGTATGGGATTTATCGTTAGACGTGACGGGCCGTCACATGCAGGTAAGGGCGCATTATCCGCCATTCCTAAAGAGATGTTTGTCGAAGTAGATAGAGGTAATGTCGAATCAAGGTTTGACTGGAAGCCTAAGATGGGAGACCTGCCGAATTGAGCGAACTATGTTATGACGTGGCCGTAGTCGGTGATGGTATTGCGGGTTCGGCTGCTGTCATTGCTCTTGCTCAAGCGGGTATCTCTGTTGTTTGGATGTGTCCTGACGCTAACAAAAACGGCTCATCTTCTAAGGGTAATTCATCCAGTAGACATAAAGTGGGTGAGTCTCTGGCTCCGGCCGCCAACACCATTTTACACAGTCTTGGGTTATCTTATTTATTAGACTACGACTGTCATCGGTCAGCAAATGCAACTTTTTCTTCATGGGGACAAGATGCTTTAGTGGAGCGTAATGCGGCTGTACACCTGGAAGGAGCAGGACACATAATAGACCGAGTTAAGTTTGAAGGTGATTTACATGATATGGCTAAGCAAGCAAGCGATTTTTTCTTGATCGATAGCTTAAGCTCAATGCAAGAAGAAGAGGCTATTTGGATACTAACAACTCAAGGTGGCTGCAAAGTAAATGCGAGGTTTATTATCGATGCGACTGGCCGTTCGCAAGCGGTTGGTAAAATGCTTGCTCGTAGTAACAAAACGCATAACCATACAGACGACCATTTAGTTGCGGCTTACAGTTTTCTTCAACAGAAAAATAATAATGATGTAGACCCAACACCCGCAACGCTTATCGAGAGTGTTGAGAATGGCTGGTGGTATGCTTCTTTGCTGTCTTCAGGGTTACTGTCACTTAATTTCTACTCCGACCCAGATCTTCTTCCTAGAGGGTTAACCGCTAACCTTGATTTATGGTTGGCTTTAATCTCACAAACAAAGCACGTTTCATATTGGATTGAGGACGCTGGCTTTGACGTGGTTAAACCGCCGGAGATCACCAGTGCAGCAACTCGTTGGTTGACTCCTGTTGCGGGTATAAATCATTTAGCCGGTTGGGCTGCCATTGGCGATGCCGCTGTAGCATTTGATCCTTTATCAGCCCATGGTATGACAACCGCTCTTTGGTCCGCCGTTCAAATGCCTGACGTAGTGACGGAGTATTTTGCGGAGCCAGTAATGAAAGGTGCCGAGAGATTGAATCAATACAGTAATGCTGTAGAAGAGGGGAGAACGCAATATTTGAATCAACGCCGAGTGATTTATGGGCAAGAAAAACGTTTTCAAGCAGGTGACTTTTGGATAAGGCGTAATATTTAACTTTAATAAAGTCATAGAATTAAACGGATTCTGAGTGGAGATTTTCTATTCTTGTCTTACACTAAGTATATTAATCTATATATGTTACCTTATCAGGCTATTAATAAAGACCTTTGGTGGGCTAGTTGTAACGTATTTAGGATGAATATGGATCTATTCAGTGAAAACGTTATTGAAAGTTGAGGCATGAGCGATGAAAGTGCTAGCAATTGTAGAAATCAATATAACTGACCCTAGTTGGATTGAGGTATATTCTAAAAATGTGACGCCATTATTATTAAGTTATGGTGGTAAATACGTAACTCGATCAGAAAATATCGAAATTATTGAGGGGTCAAAGAAGCCCCAATTTTCGGTCGTGATTGAATTTCCTTCAAGAGACGTTGCTATGGCGTTTTTTAATTCCGCAGAATATGAGCCTTATAAAAAGTTACGTCATTCAGGCTCAGAATCAAATTACCTTCTGGTAAATATAGAAAACTCGGTGAGTTAGCTGTAAAAAGCGTGTTGGTTTTTTCTTTTATTCAGGTGATTGCAGTCTCTTGGCCGGAAGACTCATAGAGGAATACAGACGTAAAAGACGTCATGCCTAGTCACTTTTTTATTGTGGACCTAAATGGTTGAGTTAACTTTATAACACGAAACGACAAAACATTGATTACAATGCTTGTGTTGTCTGATATTTCAGAGCCTACGTTTATTCGTTTTCATCTTATTAATCGAATCGGCTACACTAAACTGAAAGTCAAAGAAAAAAAGACGAAATAATGCCGAAAACGTTGTAAGCATGGAGGTGTTCTGATCATTATTTTTAGAGGTATAGCGTGACATCGTACAACACTGGCTTCATTGAATCTCAAGTGGTAAAAAAAATTAGCTCGCCTGTTTGGGTGTTCGATATTGAGTTTTCTCAGATTGTTTGGGCCAATGATGCGGCATTAGTAGTCTGGAGTGCGGATAATATAGAGGAGCTAAAAAACCGAAATTTTGAAAAAGATATGTCTTCAATGGTGAAAAAAAGACTGTCTCAATACCAAGAAGATTTTATCAATAAGGATAACTCGTTTTCTGAAGAATGGACGCTTTATCCCAAAGGAAACCCTGTCCAACTGCATATCCGTTTTAGTGGCATACTACTTAATGATGGCCGAACGGCCATGCTCTGCGAAGGACATTTAAGAGACAGTGTGTTGCCCGAAGTAACCCGCGGAGCCGATGCATTGCTGCATACTCGATTAATGATCTCTTTGCATGATTATAAGGGCAGAACACTGTATTTAAACCCTTCTGCAAGAAGTGCTTTTTTCTCCAATGATAAAAATTTAAGGGAACGTTTTGTCAACGAAGAGGATTATTTACAACTATTGCAAATAATACGTGAAAAGAATGATGCTAACCTGGTGGCTGAAGTGGGTACATCAACAGGGATAAGTTGGCATGATATTGAAGCTAGGCGCTGTTTTGATCCTGTCACAGGTAAACCTTCCATTTTAGTCAGTGCTACAGATGTTAAAGGGTTAAAAGAAGCTGAGTTTTTAGCAAATACCATGGCTGTCCGAGACTATTTGACGAAACTACCGAATCGCCATGCTTTGCCAGATATATTTAGGGTAGTGACTGGCTCATCCAATCACAAGTCAGAAGAGATTGCTTTTATGTTCATTGATCTAGATGAATTTAAAACCATCAACGATACAATGGGCCACAATGAAGGCGATAAGGTACTGGTGAAGGTAGCTGAAAGACTATCTGCTTTATGTGGTAGTAAAGATTATGTTGTTCGCTTAGGGGGAGACGAATTTTTATTTATTGCGTCATACGATAAAACCATTACTTTTGAGAGACGTGCGTCAGATATTATTGAAGCTCTTTCTTATCCTATAGAAACGGATAATAGTCACTCTATCATTACGCCAAGTGTCGGTGTGGCGGTTTATCCTAGGCATTCTAATGATTTGAAAACCTTGATGCAGTACGCTGACCTAGCCATGTATGAAGCTAAATCAGCCGGTAAAAATCAATTTTTTGTTTTTAAGCATGAGGTGAGAAATCGGTTTGAATATAGGCACGAACTTACCTCAGAGGTGGAATCGGCCATACTATCTAACCAACTGGTTTTGCATTATCAGCCAAGATATAGCACTAAAACACAAAAAATCATTGCATTAGAGGCGCTTGTTCGATGGCAGCATCCAAAACATGGACTACTTTATCCTGATTCATTTATCTCATTATGTGAACAAGCTGGCCACATTAATAAACTGGGTATATGGGTTTTAAAAGAGGCGATTAAGCAAATAGAAATTTGGAAAAAACGTCACATTGATATTCTTATATCAATTAATGTTTCAATTTATCAACTTAGCTCGTCTCACTTTATTAATGCTTTGCAAGAATCGATAGAGGAAAGCGCGTCCTTAAAGGAATTCTTAGAAATAGAGCTTACTGAAACGGCTTTGATAAAAAGTGATGAGAAGATTCTACGCAACATAAAAAAAATAAGAAGTTTGGGAGTGAAGATTTCCGTTGATGATTTTGGAATAGGGTACTCTAATTTAGCACGACTAAAAAAACTTGCTCCAGATTGCATTAAAATCGATAAAAGTTTAATTTCTGATTTACCTAGAAATGATAGGCTAGCGAAAATTGTGGTTGAAATTTGTAAAATAATGGGGGCTAATATCATAGCTGAAGGGATAGAGACAAGTGAAGCGGCTTCTTGGGTAAGTGATAATGGTTGTGATGAAATGCAGGGTTTTTTATTTCATCCTGCATTGCCTCAAGAAGACATGACTTATTTGTTGAGTTAGACTTTCTGGTGTTTATTATTAGTGATTTTGCCTTTGAAAGTTAAATCTTGCACCTTATTACTTTTAAAAGAGGGTGCAAGATCATAGCAAACGTTCATTAGCTCTCAAACGTCCCTTTAATCAGTGATACTCCGTCTTTTAGGTGGCATATCCCGCGTGCATAAGTATGCGTAATGTCGAGTTGCTCGTTAAGTACTAAGAAATCGGCGTCTTTACCTGGTGATATCTGCCCTTTTGTTTCGGCTAATCCAAGGCATTCAGCGGGTGATTGTGTTAGAGGTGTAATCGCTTCTGTGATTGTCATTCCACATGTGAGTACCATTTCTTTGAATTGATAAAGTAGTGAAGCAAAGCCGGCCACTTTTAGACCAATAAGTTCTCTTTTATCATTAAAAATGGGAATAGATCCGTTACCATCGGAACTGATGCAGACTTTGTGAGTATCTATTCCTTTAGTATGACATTGCACTAAAAAGTCAGATGCTTTTATGCTTCCTCTGGCGCCTTTGTCAGGATTTATGCCCGCCGTTAAGTCCACGTAACCTCCTTTATGTAACCATTCCATACCTTGCTCTGCTAAATGCATCGTTCTATTCACATGAGTAGGAATAAACTGAGATATGGGAATATCAGATTGTTCTATCACAGTAAATAATGGTTCAAATCCTTGAGTTGAATTACCAAGATGAACAACAATACGTCCGCATTTACCTGCAATTAAACCAGCTACTCGTGCTTCTGAAGCCATACGTGAGAGTTCATCAATAGTCGGTTGAGAAGACCTATGATCTGATAGGGCTGTTTTCAATCCAATGACTTGGTCAATAAACACAATGTCTTTTTGAATGGATTGAGTAATGGTTTCTGATGGCACTTTATAACCACCAGTAAACATAAAAGCACTAACACCTTCTTTAGTGAGTCCTTTTGCTTTTGCGTATAGGCTTTCGTTATGGCGAGTTGAGCAATCTGTTCCAAGTAAGCCAACAACCGTTGTGATACCAGCCCGTGTCAAATGGCTTAATAATACTTCTGGTGTCCTTGTATGGTATCCACCTTCACCTCCACCGCCAATTAAATGTACATGACCATCAACAAAACCAGGTATTAGGGTTTTTCCACCTAGGTCGATGATGTCTAAATTACCTAATCCACTGATTTCTATGTTTTTTTCTATTTTAAGTATTTTGTCTCCTGCTATCAAAATATCGTTAATACCAAGTGATTCTGGAGCGTAAATATTTGCTTTCTTGATGAGTTTGAACATATATAGGACCATATTGGATACATTATTTGTTTATTTTTATATTAAAAGGATTCATTAATCAAGACTGCTTGCATCAATCTCGCAGATATTTGCTCTCTGTGTTAGCATTAACGGTATATTTCGTGCTGTTTACTCAAAAATTAATTAGATAGAAGTTATGAACGAAAATAATAAGCAAAAAGCGGTATTAACCGTTACGGATGATATTAGAGAAAAAATTCTGAATGGAGTCTATCCAGAAGGAATGGCCCTTTCTCAGGTTGATATTGCGACGACGTATAAAGTCAGTCGAACTCCAGTTCGTGAAGCATTACAAATATTGGCTGGTGAAGAATTAGTTGAAATTCGTGGTACCGGAAGAGCAACAGTGACGACTATTTCGCCTGAAAGTTTTTTAGAGAAATGTGAGCTTAGAGCGCTTATTGAGGTGAAGTTGCTGGAGTTATCCATTCCTTTAATGCTTGCTGAAGATTTCGCCAAAGCCCGTGAAATCAACGAAAACTTACGAAATTGCCAGCCTGAAGACTGGACTCCATTGAATTATCAATTTCATGAAGTTTTGTATAGCCCAGCGAATAGACCATTGATGCAAAATGTCGTAAAAGGCTTACACCACAGGCATTATGCTAGATTAAAATCTTTTATCTTAAGCAATCGTAACACCCCTAAATCGTTGCGAGAACATGATGATTTAATTGAGCGTTGTGAACAGCGGGATATAGAGGGTGCTTGTTATGCTTTGGAAAGTCATATCATGATGAGTGCTTATGCTTTGTCTGAACAGTTAAAGTCACATCAACTTAAACGCCGGCAAATTGCTCAAGATCTAACAACATAAATCTATCAGTACAACACTTTCCAAAAACGCTTATTGTTGGGTATTTTATACCGAATGGATAAGCGTTTTTTTTTATTTAATGAAAGTGTTGCAGATAAAAAATTATATGTATCCATTTATTCGTTATTGACTATAAATATGTATCCAAAGTATGCTCTGGGTGTCACATAAAAAATCAATAAGGAAACAATAATGAAAAAACTCATAGCAACCGCTGTCATTGGCGCTGGTTTTATGGCTGCCAGTGCTCCTGTTTTCGCTGCGGATAAGCTTCAAGAAGTGAAAGATCGCGGTGTCCTGAAGTGTGGTATTCATCCTGGTAAAGCGGGTTTTTCTACTCCGGACACGAAAGGTAACTGGACAGGTTTAGATATAGCGCTTTGTAAAGCCGTTGCGGCGGCGGTCTTTGGTGACCAATCTAAAGTGGAGTTTATTACTATGAACTCTCGTAACCGTTTGACGGCATTGGTTACGGATGAAATTGATATGTTGGCACGTTCTACTACTTTTACGGCCACTCGTGATGGTTTAAATGGTGTTGATGTTACAACGACTTGGTTTTATGACGGCCAAGGTCTGATGGTTAACAAATCGTTGGGTGTTAATTCTATTGAGGAATTGGATGGTGCGACTATTTGTACTTATCCTGGTACGACAAGTGAGAAGAATATTAATGATTACTTCGAGTCTCGTGGTCTAACTTACAATGCATTAATTGTAGAAGCGAGTGCTGAGTCAACAGCGGCTTATTTAGCAAACCGTTGTGATGCGGTAACAAATGATGCATCGGCTCTTGCGGCCGATCGTCAAGGTATGCCTAATCCGATGGATCACGTTATTTTACCTGAACGTATCTCTAAAGAGCCTTTAGGTGCCTATGTCAAGCAGGGTAATGATGAGTGGCGTCAAGTGGTGACATGGACGGCCATGGCCTTAATCGAAGCAGAAGAAATGGGTATTACTCAAGGCAATGTCGACTCGAAGCTGAAAAGTGATAAACCGGATGTGATGCGTATACTTGGTGTTGAAGGTAACTTAGGTCAAAACTTTGGCTTAGACAATAAATGGGCTTACAACGCGATCAAAGCGGTTGGTAACTACGGTGAAATTTTTGACCGTAACCTTGGTAAAGGGTCCGCGCTTAATTTCGAGCGAGGTTTGAATGCGCTTTATACTGACGGTGGCTTGTTATACGCCTATCCTTTCCGTTAATTGATAGTAACCAGCTTGCATTCTCCCAGGGGTAAGCTGGTTCTTCATTGCATTTAAAGAGTATTCCTTTTATCAATGGTAGTTGTTTATGCAATCCTTTTTTAATAATCGAAAAGTTCGAGATGCACTGATTCAACTTATTTTTCTCGCCTGCATAGGTTACGGAGCAATGTACCTTGTTCTGAATGCGGTGACTAATATGAGTAACGCAGGTTTAACGAGCGGCTTTGATTTTCTTTTTCAACGCGCAGGCTATGACATTAGCTACAGTCTTGTCCATTACGACCCTAAAACGTCGACACATTTAATGGCATGGCTAGCAGGTATGGTGAACACGGTGGCATTTGCTGTTATTGCTATTCTATTGACCACTGTCTTGTCGCTTGTTCTGGCGGTTATGCGTTTGTCTGATAATTTCTTACTTTCTTCTGTCTCACTTTGTGTTGTTGAATACATGAGGAATGTACCTATCTTAGTGCATATTACGGTTTGGTATGTTTTTTCGTTAACGCTTCCTAGCGTGCGGCAAGCCTTTAATTTTGCGGATGTGTCGTTTTTATCTAACCGTGGTTTATCATTGCCAAGTGTCGGTTGGAACTATGGTCTATGGGCCTCTATCGTACTGATCTCCCTTTGGCTTGGGTTGTGTTTTTTAGTTAGAAAGAAAATACAGACAAAAAGTCGTCGACTACTTGCTTCATTATTTGTAACGATTGTTTTGGTTGTCTTAGCAGGCCTCATATTTACGCCAGTTATGAGTGTTATGGCTCCTCAATTAGTTGGATTTAACTTTAAGTACGGTTGGACGCTTCCGCCCGAATTTGTCATGTTGATTATTGCTGTGAGCACCTATTCGGCTAGTCATGGTTCTGAGGTGATCCGAGGCAGTATTTTGGCCATTTCAAAAGGTCAAATGGAGGCGGGTCTTGCCCTTGGAGTGAAACGAAATATTGTTATGAATAAGGTCATTATTCCTCAAGCGTTACATTCTATTATTCCTCCAATGACATCAATTTATATTAACGTTCTTAAAGCCGCGGCATTAGGTTCGGTCGTTGGTTTTATGGACATTATGGGCACGATGGGCGGCAGTAGTTTAAACATCACTGGTCAAGCCATAGAGTGTATTGTGATTGTAATGGTGAGCTACGGGATTTTGAATTTAATTCTTGCGGCCATCATGGGGCGCTTCAATAACGCCATGCAGCTGAAAGGACGTTAATTATGAATGATCTAAATTTTACGGGGAAGCCTGTAGAGGCGAGACATCAAGATAGCCGTCCGTTAAGTGCTCGCCGCATTTTGATGTGGATACAACGCAACCTTTTTAACTCTTGGATAGACGCCGTAATTACGCTTACTATCCTATTGTTATTAGGTACATTATTACCAAAAGCCTTGAATTGGCTGTTTTTCTCTGCCACATTTTCAGGTTCTGGACGAGCAGACTGCTCACCTGATGCCGCCTGTTGGATACCAATCAGACAATATATTGATTATTACCTTTATGGTCCATTTCCTGAATCCGAGCAGTGGCGTGTGAACTCAGCTTTTGCTGTTGGTTTGTTTGCTTTCCCATTATTGTTTACCCAACGCATTTCGCAAAAAATAGTGATTGGATACATTCTACTATTACCGGTAATACTCTGGCTGCTACTGAAAGGTGGTTTTATTTTTGAAGATATTTCTACGAGTGCTTTAGGTGGCTTAACGCTAACCTTTTTCCTTGGCATTATTGCTATGTGCTTGTCTTTACCTGTTTCGATTCTGTTAGCGATGGGGCGACAGAGTAAATTACCTATTTTGCGTTTGTCATGTGTTGGATATATCGAGTTAGTCCGTTGTATTCCTGTGATTACGTTTTTGTTTATGGCGTCATTGGTTCTTCAACTTTTCTTGCCCAGTGGTGTGACAATCGACGTATTGTTTCGTGTGTTGTTCGTCTTGATTTTTGTCTCAGCCGTTTACAAAGCCGAGATCATTCGGGGGGCAATCCAAGCGGTACCGAAAGGTCAAATTGAAGCCTCTTATGCAATGGGATGTGGCTACTGGAAAACCATGATGTATGTGGTTATGCCTCAAGCTTTGCGTAATTCAGTTCCTGCGTTGATTTCAAATTTTATTGGGTTATTCAAAGAAACAACCTTGGTGATGATTCTTGGTTTATTGGAAGTGATGGGCGCCGTCAAAGCGACGTTCAATAACGCGGAATGGCTTGGCCTTCATGCAGAAGGGCCAATTGTCGTTTCTGCTTTTTTCTTTGTGGCTTGTTTCTCAATCGCCCAATACGGCGCCTATTTAGAACGCCGTATCAAACGCACAAAACACTAATTGGAATGCATTATGATTCAACAAACGGTAGTACAGCTAGATCAAGTAAATAAGTGGTACGGCAAGTATCATGCACTGCGTGATATCGACCTGGTCGTTACTAAGGGTGAAACCATCGTCGTATGTGGACCATCAGGGTCAGGGAAGTCAACTCTGATTCGGTGTTTGAACAACTTAGAACAACATGACGAAGGTGATATCACTATTTGTGATATCACTATCAGTGAAAACGTTAAAGATATTGATCAAATTCGTCGTCATACAGGAATGGTTTTTCAGCACTTTAATCTGTTTCCCCATATGACAGTATTAGAGAATTGTACTTTTGGTTTACGTCATGTTTTGGGGATGCCTATGGCTCAAGCGAATGAAGTGGCTAGAGATTTATTAAATAAAGTAAAAATAGGTGAACAGGAGAGCAAGTACCCAGGCCAGCTTTCTGGTGGGCAACAACAACGTGTTGCAATTGCGAGGGCGTTAACTATGTCACCTGACATTATGTTATTCGACGAGCCTACTTCAGCGCTTGACCCGGAAATGATTTCTGAAGTGCTGGAAATAATGCGAGCCCTCTCAAAAGACGGTATGACAATGATTTGCGTGACTCATGAAATGGGGTTTGCAAAAGAGTTCGCTGACCGAATTGTCTTTATGGAAGCAGGAAGCGTTATTGAAATATCGCCGCCTGACGAGTTTTTTATTAAACCTAAAACAGACCGCGCTCAGCTTTTCTTAGATCAAATACTGGCTCACTGATATGAGTTAAGTTGATTTTTGAGATAAAAAAACGACTGATGTTTCTCATCCGTCGTTTTTTTATCGGTTCATGTTGAATTACTAAAAAGTGAAACTTTGATTGGCGGCGCTTAAGCGACGATGGCTTCTCTTTTCTCCTCAACGAGCATATGGGCAATATGTGAAAAATTAGAATTGTTAAATAAGTCAATTTCGATTTTTAATTTTCGACAAACATCACTGGATGAAATAATTCCTCTAATGCTGTCTCCCTTCTCGTCTACAACCAAAAAATGCTGTCTTTGATAATCTTTAAGGTTGTGTAATAAATCTCTTATTGTGGCTTTTGAAAGCTCAGCATAAGAAAATGCATGTAATGATTGTTTTGGAATCATAAAATCTTTTACAAGAAGCTCCTCTCTTTCAAAACCTTTTGCACTGTGGCGAATAAATTCCTGTTCGACCAAATCATCTGTTGTCACAATCCCAATGAACGTTTCTTGGGCATCAACAACGAGTTTAAGTTTGACGTGCTCTTTTTTCATTAATCGAATCAGTTCGTCAGCTTTTGCGGTAAATTCAATCATGACAGGTTGTGTTTGCTGAAAATCCGTTATTACACTCGTGGCGGGAGACTCAAGGAACAGTTCTTGAGATTGCAGATCAGGAAAAGACAGCGTAGTTGTTGGTTTAATTTGAAGACGGTTGAAGTGTTTCATAAGATGCACCTATATTCATTAGTTATATACGTTTAAATGGTTTTGTTAACGTTAAGTGTTATGAATATAGGAATGGTGGTGCTCTAGGGTGTTGCTTGGGGTATAAAACACGAAAAAAACGTGTTGGAGCTTTATCAAAAAGAACTAAAGAAACCCACTGAATTCGATTAAGTCTATGTTCTAAGAAAGGGTTCGATTGATCATCAGAAGAATCATCAATGAGAGACGCCGAGGCTTCGACAGTTTGAACTTGATCCATCTCCGACCAAGAAAAATGCACTGTATCATTATTACTATTTGAAAAAGTGCTCTCTTTCTCAAATAAGCAAATAAGTGCTAAAAAACTAACAATTGAAATAAGGCGTATCAAGTGTCTTAAACCTCTGCTTTAAAAACTAAGCCTAGTTTCATCTTAGGCTATGTTTTCAATAATGAGTATAAAAATTTTTAATTCAATGACTTTATTTTTATTTTGGTTGTTTGTTGGCCATTAATGAGCCTATCCACTTTTTTTACTCATTTCATTGATTTTGATTGATGCATTGGTGACAGTGGTTCACGGGAAACGCTTTCGGTTTAAAGCTAAACCTGCGCTAGCATTTTTTTATAGGATGGTTTCGAATGAGTGGTTTTTTAAAAACTGTCAATCGATTAGAGAGTGTGTAAGAAAATCAAAACTGAGTGTTAACCGTCTGTAAGCTGTTCATCGTACGATTGCTTTTAAATATTGAGAGGCATTCATGGGGTGATAAAAAACTCCGCTTAAGCTGTATTTTCTTGAACCAAAGCGGAGGCGTCCTTTTTCTCAGAAATTAGCTTATTTTGTTAAGTTAAGGCCTCTTAAGTAGACTAAGTGATTCAGTCTTCCCCATACTTCTTCGTCATCAGAGTTTGTAATGAGTATATACCCAAGCTGGTTTATTTGGTCGTATTGCATTGTTGTGTTAACACCTGGGTCTCCCCCAGTATGACCAAACAAAAATCCGTCGTTTTCCCAAAAAACAGCCGGATAACCCAACATGTTTGTAGCATCTGATTGAGGACTGAGCATGTAGTGAACACTGTCTTTTGTAAGGGCTTGGGCTCCATCGATCTCTCCTCCGCGGACAACCATCATAAGGTAACGAGATAGATCATCAATACTCGATTTTAAATCACCATCACTCCACGTTGCTAAGGCATTTTGGGGTAAAGCGATTGATTCATTGTTATTTAGAATGTAGTTAATAGCAGGTTTGTTATTTGAACTCTCGAAATCGCCATTAAACCAATGGGTGTTAGTCATTCCAATGGTTTGAAATAGATTCTCTTCCGTCCATTGCTGATAAGGAATGCCTGATAAAGTGGTCAGCATTTCTGCGGCAAGAGCGGCTCCAATATTCGAATAATTATAAAAGTCACCAACCTCAGTATTTAGGAAATTCTCTGTTTCACTGTATAGGTTGCCCGCATGATTAAGGTAATTATGTAAGAAATCTTTCTGGTTACTTGATGTTGGTTCAGGGCAATCACTCTCTCCTAATGCATTCGCTAAACTGGATTTATCTTCTTCTAGGTAATAACTGCATGCGTAATTATCGCCATCATTGATGCTGGCGGTGTGAGTCATTAAATGACGTAATGTCATGGTATTATTTGCATCAATATGAGGGTGATCGATGATAATGTTGATGCCAGTATCAGCAACAGTAGTCTCTAAATCAATGAGACCTAATTCCATCATCTGCATTGCACTTACTCCAAGAAATGTTTTACTAATGGACCCTAACTTATAAGGTGTGCTCGTGGTGGCTGGAATTTTCTGGTCAATGTCAGCGAAGCCAAATGCTGTTGTTTTAATGATTTTTTCATTATCGATCCATCCTGCAGTTAAACTGGGGATATTATATTCTGTTATGATACTTTCTATCTGTTGATTGAATTCGGATTCTGATAGTGAGATGTCAATGTTGAAGGACCCGTACGCTCGATTAATGGATGGATAAATGCTCTCTGATAAGGCATACATACTTGACGATGGCGATGCTAACTCAGCTGGAATACCAATACCTTCATAAAGAACACTTTTCGCACTGAAGTAATTTTCATGAGATAAACCGATAGACCATCCTGCACCAAGATCAACATCGAGTACATCTGATAAAACGCCTCTCGTTGGTTCACCTATTTGAGAGACATGCGTTAACGGTTTCATGGATAAAGCGAATATTTCGGCTGCGCTAGCGGTATTTGGGCCTGTGATAATGGCTACTGGATTGGTGTATCCATTGTCTGAATAAGGCGTCACAAAATAGTTTTTTAGATCCGTTGTATTGTGTGAATAGTATTTTTGTTTTTTATGACTTAAATAAGTGTCATTAGTAAATCGTCCTGCTATTGCTAATGCGACGTCGTCGTAGCCACCTCCATTAAATCTAATATCGACAATCATTGATTGAGTCATTGATAAATCAGTGAATACGCTGTTTAGTGCCTTCTCAACTTCTGTCAATTCGTTTTTTGTGTTGGTAAACAGCCCGTCCTTATTAGGTGCGTAACCTTCCATTGCGTTAATTTGGAGATAACCAACATTATTTTTTAGCACCCCCCAAACCATTAGATCCCGCCCGTTTGAATCTTTTAAATGTTTTAATTCATTGATCGAATAAAAGGTTTCTAAGCCTGAATTGAACGTATCTAAAACGCTCTTGTAAGAGAGGTCTAGATCACCGTCGGTATATTCCAGAGCAAGACGTTCAATTGCGTTTGTCCAACCAAGCATGCTAGCAGGATTAAAGTCCTCTTCAAGAGTGTTATTGTTGACGCTTAATTCAATATGGCCATCGTCAATAGGTGACAACATACTGGCGATGAGAACAAAGAGCTCTTTTTGAGGTGTGTTTGACGTAACTTTGGGTCGGAATTTGTCATATTGTGACGTCCAGTTTACGTTACGTAACTCAAAGAATGGGTAGTAGTCATTAAAAGTGTGCCAAGTATGTTCAAATATCGCAACCGGATCATATTTGTCTTTTGGAGGGGCCAATTGACATGGCATTGGAAGCGTGTCTAATTTTTTAAAAGACAAGCGCTCGGACGATAACCCTCCTGATGGAGTCGCTGAAAAGAATTGAGTGCTTCCTTCCCATGACATTTTAGGTTGTGTAAGCGACTTTTTTGCTTCTTCTTGTGATTCGTAATACATACTTTGAGAGCAGGTTTGCTTCGACGCATTATAAATAAAGACATCCTCTTTTGTGATATTTAAGGTGAGGCCGGTTGCTTCCTCTTGCCAGTAACCAATAGGTAAAGAATCGATACTGAGTTCAGTCTTATCTCCGCATGCCGTGAGTAACAGACTACTTATTAAGGCGGTTAGGTACGGCGTTGATTGGTTATGTAAATGGGGACTCATTTATGGCTCCTTCTGGGTTGTTTAAATGTATTTATAAATTTCTAATTTGGCTTGTTAGGGAATATTATTGATGAATGCGAATTTTTCTAATGACTATTTTGCTCAAGTAAACATGGGCTAGGGAGTTTGCTGACTTGCCTGAAAGTAATCGTTTTCAATGTATTAGCTTTGGGCGTAGTTATAGCTAATATTGGGGTTGGAGGTGTTGGTGAGAGTAACCAACCGTCACGAAACTCTTTGTTGAAATGAACATTGTTTATTACAGTGTTAACATTTTTTATTTGGTATTGTTTTTCTAATAATACGCAATTATTTGGACCTAAATGATAGAAGGAGAAGTGATTATTAGTGACATTTAAAAGTAACTCACTATTCTGAGTCGATTGCCAGACGCCGATTTTTAATGAAATGTTGTCACTTCTTGATTCGATACTGGCGCTAAACAGTATGCAGCTAATAATAGAAATAAATATGGCAATACAAAAACGAAGATATTGGGCCGTCAAGTTCATTCCCCTAATGAGTTATTATTGAATGCAATATAAAAGGAATAATCAGGAAGGGCTGTATCAAAAAATTGCATCCTGTAACAGAATGTTTCATTGCAATATGTTGTTACAGCTTTATTTACTTAAGTCACGTTTAATCACCCTCATCCTAATTAACGTAGTATTTAAAAAAGAGCATATAAATGAGTAAAGTAAAATCACTATGTTTACCCTTTGTCATTGTTTTGGCGGCTTCTCCTTTTTCATTAGCTGGAGACATCGCGCAAGATGTTCGTTCAGGTGAATCGTCAAAAAGAGAGAATGGCGGTTATTTCGGCATAGGGTTATCAGCATCGAATATCACTGGCGGTCGTGTTTATGATGATGGTGATAATGTAGATGACTATGTCGGAATCACAATAGGAGGTGATTATTATTATAATGGTTTTTTTATAGAAGCGTCTCAAGGGACATCTGATGGTTTGAATCTTGGGTATAATTTTTTTAATAAGGGGCGTTGGTCTTTAGATCTTCTTGCTTCTAGTGTCCAGGGGAAATTTGACGATGAAGTTGATGAGAAGATAAACAGTTTAGATGAAAATGTTCGCAATGATGCGTTGCAAGATCGAAATACCTTATACAATGGTGCTGGTATTCGAGCAACAGCGCATTTTGATGATTATATTTTTCAATATCGTCTTGTAACCGACATTCATGAAGGCAGTGGTATGACGAGTACGGCACGAATTGGAAGAAGCTGGCAAATTCAGAACTGGAATGTACACGGTGTTTTCAGCCTAGAGTACAGTTCTGAAGAGACGAATAACTATCTTTATGGCGTGTCCGAACAAGAATCTACCACGCGTTTTCCTCGGTATAGTCTTGGATCCAGTTTGTCCTATTCTACTGAAGTCGGTGTAACCTACCCGCTGACAGAGCACAGTGTTTTTTCTTCGTTTATTCGATATACGGATTTGGCAAATAGCATAAAGGAAAGCCCATTGATGGAAAGGGGTAACCAAACTTATTGGGTTTCCTCCGTAAGTTATATTTTTTAATTCGGAGGTTTGAACGTGACGACTAATTTATCGATGTTCGTAACAATATCAAGCTTATTCTTGTCTCTCATCTCCTTACCAATATTTGCTGAAGAGCAAGCTTTGTTCTTCAAAGTAGAACCGAATCGTTGCATTGCATTAAGAAAGGGGCAAACATGCTACCAATCCCTCACTTTTCGTTGGAAGGTTTCTGATATTGGTGAATATTGTTTGTTCCAGCAACCAAGGCCTCAGCCTTTAGTGTGTTGGCGCGATAAAGGAATAGGTTCCTATAAGAAAGAGGTTCAATTAGACCGCAGCACGGTTTATCAGATTCGTCGTAAAGGTAATGGTGATGTCGTATTTGAAACAAAAATAAAAGTGGCTTGGGTTTACAAAAACGATCGGAAAAATTACAGCGAATGGCGTTTATTTTAATGGCGTCCAACCTTATTAGAACGTTATTAAAATTAACTGTATAAAGGCTTCAAAATGTCAAAAACAAGTGAGCATATATTGGTGGTTGAAGATGATCCCTCTTTATCTGAGTGGATTAGTGACTACCTAGTAGACCATGGGTATGAAGTAAGCGTTGCTAATAGAGGTGATACAGCGGTAGAGCTTGTTGAAGCCGATCATCCTGATTTGGTTCTACTTGATATTATGCTGCCTGTGAAAAATGGCTTCGATGTTTGTAAAGACATTCGAAAATTTTACCCTTTGCCTATTTTAATGATGACAGCTTGCGTTGAAGAGAGTGACGAAGTGCTTGGGCTAGAGCTGGGAGCAGATGATTACCTTAGTAAACCGATTAAACCAAGAATTTTATTAGCGAGAATAAAGGCACTGCTTCGACGAGGCAGTGAGGCCGACCAGCTAGCTGTAAGAATGTTTGGAGGATTAAAAATTGACTCTATTTCAAAAAGTGTTTCTTTGAATGGGATGCCAGTGGCGGTGTCCAGTAATGAATTTGATATGCTTTGGATTTTAGCTTCAGAGGCTGGGAAGGTGATCAGTCGAGCCGAGTTAGTGCAGCGTTTACGTGGAATTGATTACGATGGTTTTGACCGATCTATTGATATTAGGATTTCGCGTCTACGTAAGAAGCTCGAAGATGATGCAAATCAACCCTACAGGATAAAAACAGTTTGGGGAAAAGGGTATTTATTTGCCGCCGACGCATGGTAAAACTAGAAGGTTTTTTGTAAATGAAGCAACTCACTGTTTCCTTGATTTTTGTTGTTGTGTCGGCCGTCATTGGACTTGGGTGGTTGATTAATGAAGTTTATCATGGAATGGATGATAACAAATCAATGGAAGAGTTTAGCTTTTATAAGTCGATGGGTCATGACTTAGCGACTACTCTTGATCGCATGGATCCAGCTAGTCGAGAAAGCTTTCTGATGCAATGGCAGCAAATAAGTCATTTGTCGGTGAGTTTACAGGATAGAGTGAATTTTCCTATACCGGGCAGTTTGTCTGAGGGGTTCGAAAAAGGCGATCCTCTTATTCTGGAATCTGAAAGCGATGTCTCTTTGCATTTTTATATGAAAAAAAGCCATAAAGTGATGACATTACTCTTCATTAACACGACCAATGAAACATCCATCTTGAATATAAACCTGATGTTAACCCTGGCCTTCTATACCGGTGTTGTTGTTATATTATTAGTTTGGCTGTCTCCTTTAATAGGACGATTAATCATTTTAAGAAGTGCGGCGAGAGCGTTTGGTAAAGGAGATTTAGACGCTAGGGTTACTAAAGGTAAGATATCTTATATAGCGGATATTGAAACGGAATTTAATCGCATGGCCGATCGTATTGAACGATTAATCAGCGACAATAAAATGCTCAGTCGAGCGGTTTCCCATGATTTAAAGACGCCTCTTGCTCGTCTACGTTTTGGTATCGATGCTCTTGAAGAAGTGGGTGATCTAAAAACACGATTCAAATATTTAGCTAGAATTAGTTGTGATCTAGAGGAAATGGAATCATTAGTGGATACCTTGTTACGATACGCTCGATTGGATGAGTCAAATGTGGTGCTCAATAATGAAGTGATCGATCTAAATCAGTTTATACGATCGTTATTTACTGTTCATGAGATGGAAGATAAAGAAATAGAATATCAATTAGATCAAGACTCTATTAGCATTGTGGCCGACCGACGTTACCTGGCTATGTTGATGAATAACCTTATGAGTAATGCTATGAAACATGCTTGCTCTAAAATAATCGTTTCATTGAAAACAGAAGGGCAGAGCGCATTATTTTCAATTGAAGACGATGGCGCGGGAATACCTGAAGAGCAAAGAGCACAGGTTGTGAAGCCTTTTTGGAAAGGTGAGCATGGAATAAAAGGTCACGGAATGGGGCTGGCTATTGTCTCTCGGATAGCTGAATGGGTATCCGCTCTGTTGATAATTGATAAATCAAGCGTTTTAGGAGGGGCGAAGGTGTCTCTGCGTTTTCAAAAAATCACAGCGAATAGTTAAGTTTCGATTTTGACGATGTTTTGTGAGTACTGGTGAATGCTAACCTGTAGTGTTAATTTAACTCACTTTGAATCGATTAACGTAAGGTGGATGGCTCTATATGACTAACTTAACAAGGTTTAATTCGGTGTTTTTAGGGACTTGCTTCATTCTGGGGTTGTCTTCTTTAGGGTATCTATTGGGTGAGGCGGCCATTCGCTATAAGGAATACGAGCGCCAAGTTACAGTTAAAGGTCTATCTGAAAGAGAGTATAAAGCCGATGTTATTATTTGGCCTATTCAATTTACGGTAGCGGATAACAGTTTGGGTGCGTTGTATCAAACTATCGATTTAAATACAGATAAAATTCGTGATTATCTTGAAGCTGAGGGGGTTAACTCTGATGAAATTACTTTTTCAGCGCCATCCATTATAGATAAGTCCGCTCAGCAATATGGGGGGCAAACACAAGCATTATTTCGATACACAGCCACTCAAACCGTGACGGTTTATTCTAATAATATTGATGCTGTCCGACGAACGATGGGAGGGATTTCCGCTTTGGGTAAGCAAGGGATTGTCTTTAATGGAAATGATTATTCCTACCAAACTGAATATATTTTCACCCGATTAAATGAAATTAAACCTGAAATGATTGAAGAAGCAACGAAAAAGGCGAGAGAGGTCGCAGAAAAATTTGCATCAGACTCTAAAAGTAGCTTGGGTAAAATTCGTACTGCTTCTCAAGGGCAGTTTAGTATCAGCTCAAGAGACAATAATAATCTTCACATAAAAAAAGTACGAGTGGTGTCAACCGTATCCTATTATTTGTCTGATTAAATGGTGCTGTAAGAAGTCAACATGGTGTCATTATTCTTTTGTATCTTGTGTTTTATTTATGGGAATTGTCAGTTTCATGAAAAAAGGGTGTTTTTTTCTCTTAAAAGCAGTAATGCTTTCATTAATTTCTTAGCTTGTTAAAATAAGCAGCTAACTATTAAGTTTAATAATCAATGCATTCTTGCAAGATAAAAGGAACGTGTGCATGAAAGAAACAGACTTCCATTTAAAAGGAAGTGTCGTTACAACAGTATTACTTGAGCTGCATAAGTTTTCATCTCCTGGTGTCATTAATCAAATCAGTGAAAAAATCAGTCAAGCGCCGCATTTCTTTAGCCAAGCACCACTGATAATTGATGTGTCTAAGCTTGAGGGAGACATGAGTTTAACCGAATTGAATACTCTGGTTTCTCAAGTAACAGAATTAGGCTTTCGACCGATTGGCTGGCGCAGTGTAGGGGCTGGTTTGCCCGCATGGCATGATGATTTTCATTTGCCTTTGTTGCCTCCAAGTAAAACGCGTTCGATAACTCCTCCAATTGTTGATACAGATAAAAACCCTGATATTGTTGTAAAGACTGTGGTACAAGAGAAAGTAGTCACGCAACCAACAAAAGTTATCACAAAACCTATACGCTCAGGCCAACAAGTTTACTCTGAAGGTGATTTAGTCATTCTTACTCATGTTGGTGCTGGTGCTGAGGTGCTAGCCGAGGGTAATATTCATGTATATGGTGCCCTTCGTGGACGAGCGCTGGCGGGTGTGAACGGCGACACAAATGCGCGGATTTTTTGTAAAAGCATGGAGGCTGAATTGGTTTCAATTGCAGGAAACTTTATGTTAAGTGATGCTTTACAAAGTATTATTTGGAAAGAATCGGCTCAAGTATTAATGAAAGACGACAATTTAGACATTCTTGCGTTATAAATAGTGCAAGTAGTTAGACCCTATTTAAACGCTTAAACATAGACTCATAACAGTCATTGGGAGATACAGCATTGGCAAAAATTATTGTGGTCACATCAGGTAAAGGTGGTGTTGGTAAAACCACTTCCAGTGCGGCAATTGGAACCGGGTTGGCATTAAAAGGTCACAAAACCGTCATCATTGATTTTGATGTTGGTTTGCGTAATCTTGATTTAATAATGGGTTGTGAGCGACGTGTCGTTTATGATTTTGTAAATGTTATTAATAAAGAAGCGACCTTAAGCCAAACGCTCATAAAAGATAAGCGCACGAAAAACTTATTCATTTTACCGGCATCTCAAACGAGAGATAAAGATGCGTTGAGTGAAGAGGGTGTTCAAACGGTATTGGACGAGTTATCAACTCAATTCGACTATATTGTATGCGATTCTCCAGCGGGTATCGAAAAAGGCGCCCAGATGGCCTTGTATTTTGCTGATATTGCTATTGTTGTCACCAATCCAGAAGTGTCTTCAGTAAGAGATTCTGATCGTATATTAGGTATTTTACAAAGTAAGTCTCGAAGAGCTGAGCAAGGTCATGATCCTATTGAAGAGCATTTGTTGCTGACACGATACAATCCTGAGAGAGTTGAGCTTGGTGAAATGTTGAGTGTGAGTGATGTAGAAGAGATTTTGGCTATTCCGTTGCTGGGTGTTATTCCTGAATCTGAAGCGGTCTTGAAAGCGTCAAACCAAGGTACGCCTGTAATTTTAGATACAGAGTCAGAAGCTGGAATGGCTTACGATGACGCTGTCGAACGATTATTGGGTGAAGAAAGACCATTACGTTTCCTTGATGTGCAAAAAAAGGGATTCTTTAAACGACTGCTTGGAGGTTAGAGTGGGTATATTTGATTATTTTAAAAGTAAATCAGAGGCTAACTCTGCATCGGTTGCTAAGGAGCGGTTACAAATAATTGTTGCACATGAAAGAGGCCGCCGTAAGCAGCCTGATTATTTACCACAGATGCAAAGAGAGATCATCGCTGTGATTCGTAAATATGTGCATGTAGATGATAATGATGTTCAAATTCAGTTAGACAATACAGACGACTGCTCTGTTCTAGAATTGAATGTAACTTTGCCAGAAAAATGATGAAAATCAAATAATATGGGTATTTTAAAGAAACGCGATTAAATCGCGTTTTTTTTGCTATAAAAATTAGGTCATAATGATTTACATTCACCTTTAAAGAGTCAATATGTTAAATATCAAAGTAAGCTTACTTATTTTTGCGGCCTGTGGATTGATTGGCTGTGAGAGCGGTCCACTTCAAGAGCGTTCTAAGCAGGCGTTAGTCCAAAATCAAGAGAAGCAAGAGTTGTTATCACAATTAGGTGCTGTACTGTATTTCGATGTGAATTTATCGAAGCATCGTAATCAATCATGTGCGACTTGTCATAACCCTCAAAAAGGTTTTGTAGATGATCGTGAAAATGGTGTTTATGGGGCGGTATCATTAGGCTCTGACAACAGTTCCTTAGGAGATCGTAATGCTCCTACGGCTGCTTATGCGGCTCTTATTCCGGCCTTTCATACAAATACGGTTGGCGATTATATTGGTGGTCAGTTTCATGATGGCAGAGAATCGACTCTAGCAGGGCAAGCAGGGGGGCCTCCCCTAAACCCAATTGAAATGGGTATGGAAAGTGAAGAGGCTGTCTCGATCAGAATTAAGGAAAATACATTTTACAAAAAGCGCTTTGAAGAGATTTTTGGTCATCCTGTACTTGAAGATAGCGCTCTTATGTATACCGCAATGACGCAAGCCATTATGGCGTTTGAAGAAACGGAGTTGTTTATGCCTTTTGATGCTAAATACGATCGAGTATTAAGAGGTGAAGAGACATTCACGGCCGAAGAAGAGTTGGGCAGGACACTGTTTTTCTCTCAGCAGTTTACTAATTGTAATGCATGTCATCAGTTAAACGCATCACCGTTTTATGAGCGAGAAACCTTTACTAATTACCATTATGAAAACATTGGGATTCCAGAAAATTCTCAGGTCAGAGAGAAAGATAACTCAATGGGTAAGAAAGATGCGGGTTTATGGCTGAATCCAAGAGTGACCGATGCACGCCATAAAGGTAAATTTAAAGTGCCTACTTTACGAAATGTTGCTGTTACAGGGCCTTACATGCATAACGGTGTTTTTAAAGAGTTAAGAACTGTGATTGAATTTTATGATCACTTTAATAACCCTAGTCGAACGGTTAACCCAGAAACTGGGGTTGAATGGGATCAAGCCGAATGGCCTGAAACCGTCAATTTAAAAGAATTGGAGAAGGGACCTGCACTTACGGATCAAAAAATAGACGCTCTACTCGCATTTTTGAACACCTTGACAGACAAAAAATTTGAAACGCCTGTTCATTGAATGATAATGAAGTGTATATTATTGTTTGTCATAGTTTTTCTATTTTAGTAGAGACTATTTTTTGAGAGTTTATTTGAGGAGTGATACATGAAATTTTCTCCATTAGGCCGTAGTGGATTGTCTGTCTCTAGGGTTTGCTTGGGAACGATGACTTGGGGTACCCAGAATACTCAGGCCGAAGCCGATGAACAAATTGAATACGCATTAAGTGAAGGCATTAACTTCATCGATACGGCAGAGATGTACTCGGTGCCTCCAACTGCAGAATCTTATGGTAAAACAGAAGCTATTATTGGTAATTGGATTGAGAGAAATGCCGCGCGTCGTGACGAGTTTGTTTTAGCGACTAAAATAGCCGGCCCTGGTTTATCTTATATTCGGAATGGATCTCCTATTAGTCGTAAAACGATTATAGAAGCGGTTGATACGTCACTGGCGCGACTCAAAACAGATTATATCGATTTGTATCAACTTCATTGGCCAAATCGTACTAGCCCGCATTTTGCCAAGCACCATCCTAATATGTTGCAGTTTAGTTGTGTTGATGCGGCGAAAGAAAGTGATGGTATGTTGGATATATTGTATGGTTTAGATGACTGTATTAAAGCGGGTAAAATTCGTCATTTTGGTTTATCTGATGATACTCCATGGGGAATTAATGAGTTTCTTAGACTAAGTGACAAGCATAATTTACCAAAACCTGTGTCAATTCAAAATGAATTCAGTTTATTGCATGCTAAAGATTGGCCATATTTGATCGAAAATTGTGTTCACCAAGATGTGGCTTATTTACCTTGGTCACCTTTGGCTACAGGTGCTTTAACAGGTAAATACTTAGATGGTGCTAGACCTGAAGGGAGTCGATGGGGATTTGCTCAACGTCATGGATTATTTAGAGATACAGAGCTTGCGAATGAAGCGGTAAAATCTTATTTAGAGGTCGCTAAAAAGCATAACCTTTCATTAGCTCATCTGGCCTTAGCTTGGTGTGACCAGGTTGACGGTGTCACCTCTACTATTATAGGCGCGACAAGTATGTCTCAGCTAAAAGAAGACATTGATGCGTTTAAAAATCCGCTATCAGAAGCTGTATTAGAAGACGTTATGGCGGTTTATAAGCGCTATCCAATGCCGTATTAGACGACTAGATGCCTTAAATGTACAAAAAAAGCCGATTCAATGAATCGGCTTTTTATTCGCTAACTTTGATCGCTAAAGAAAATTACTTCTCTTCTTTTTTCGCTTTTTGCGCTTCAATCACCACTTCTGCCACAGAATTTGGGCAAGGTAGGTAATGAGAGAACAACATAGAGAATTGACCACGGCCAGAAGTCATTGTACGCAGTGTACTGATGTAACCAAACATTTCAGATAGAGGTACGTCAGCTTTAATACGAACGCCTGTTACGCCTTTCTCTTGGTCTTTGATCATACCACGACGACGGTTAAGGTCACCGATAACATCACCAACGTGATCGTCAGGAGTGAAGACGTCAACGTTCATGATTGGTTCGATCAACTGAGGGCCCGCTTTTGGCATAGATTGACGGAAAGCACCTTTAGCGGCAATTTCAAAAGCAATTGCAGAGGAGTCAACCGCGTGGAAGCCACCATCATAAAGTTCAACTTCAAGGTCTAAAACAGGGAAACCGGCTAAAGTACCTTCTTCCATCATAGACTTAAAGCCCTTTTCAACAGCTGGGAAGAATTCTTTAGGAACGTTACCACCAACAACAGAAGAAGAGAATTTAAAGCCTGAACCTGCTTCACCTGGTTTAATACGGTAATCGATCTTACCGAATTGACCAGAACCACCAGATTGTTTCTTATGAGTATAAGAGTCTTCAACTTCACGAGTGATGGTTTCACGATAAGCAACCTGAGGCTGACCAACAACAAGATCAACACCGTATGTACGCTTAAGGATATCAACCTTAATGTCTAGGTGAAGCTCACCCATACCTTTAAGGATAGTTTCACCTGTTTCTTGGTCAGTTTCAACACGGAATGTTGGATCTTCTGCCACCATTTTACCAATTGCAATACCCATTTTCTCGTTACCACCTTTATCTTTAGGTGTAACGGAGATAGAGATAACAGGCTCAGGGAATACCATTGCTTCAAGAGTACAAGGGTGTTTAACATCACATAAAGTGTGACCAGTTTGTACGTTCTTCATACCAACGATTGCTAAGATGTCACCGGCTTGCGCCGTACTGATCTCTTTACGGTCATCGGCTTGCATTTCAACCATACGGCCTACACGTTCTGTTTTGCCCGTGAAGCTGTTTAGAATGGTGTCGCCTTTGTTTAACGTACCTGAGTAAACACGAACGAATGTTAGGGCGCCAAAACGGTCATCCATGATTTTGAAAGCAAGGGCTTTGAATGGCTCGTTTGCATCAACGATTGCTTTTTCACCGTTTGGATTACCTTCTTCATCAGTAAGGTCTTGTGGCACAACATCTGTTGGGCTTGGAAGATAGTCAACAACAGCGTCAAGCAGAAGTTGCATACCTTTGTTTTTAAAGGCAGAACCACAGTAAGTAGGGAAGAAAGCCAGGTCGCGAGTACCTTTACGGATACAACGTTTAACGTCTTCAAGAGAAGGCTCTTCACCTTCCATATAAGCCATCATTAGGTCGTCATCTTGTTCAACGGCCGTTTCAAGAAGCATCTCGCGATATTCTTCAACTTGATCTGCCATGTCTGCAGGTACATCTTCAACGGAATAGTTTTCTGGTTGCCCAGTTTCATCCCAAATGTAGGCTTTGCGCGTTAATAGGTCAACAACACCGCAGAATTCATCTTCAGTACCGATCGGCAATACCATGATTAGTGGTGTTGCACCTAATACATTTTCAACTTGCTTAGTTACACGGTAAAAATCAGCACCTAGACGGTCTAATTTGTTTACAAAGATAATACGTGCAACTTCTGACTCATTGGCATAACGCCAGTTAGTTTCAGATTGCGGCTCTACACCACCTGAACCACAGAATACACCAACACCACCATCAAGTACTTTCAAAGAGCGATATACTTCTACTGTGAAGTCAACGTGTCCAGGAGTGTCGATAACGTTGAAACGGTGGTCTTTCCAGAAACAAGTAACGGCAGCAGACTGGATGGTAATACCACGCTCAGCTTCTTGTTCCATGAAATCGGTAGTAGATTCACCCTCATGTACCTCACCGATTTTGTGAATCATACCGGTAAGTTTAAGAATACGTTCAGTAGTAGTAGTTTTACCCGCATCAACGTGGGCAAAAATACCGATGTTTCTGTATTTTGATAAGTCAGCCATTACTTTACTCTAATAAGTGAAGGACAAAAATTGTCGCGATAAAGACATCAGCCTTTCTCTCATGTCTCTCGCGTTGGTTATTCCATTATTTTCTTACCTTCAAAAGGTGATAAATCAGCTTTCATAGAAAGTAAAGAAATTGATAATGCAAATTCACGGGGGATTATAGAGTAAAAATGTCAAATGAAAAAGCGATCCTTTACTTAGTCTGTAAGAAGAATGCTAATCTTCTTATTTTATGGCTTATTTTAAGCGGAAATTTACAAATGATGAGCTTGAGAGGGTGGCATTACGGCTTTCTTGACTTATTGTTGAGTGCTTGCCTATTTTGCGTCAGTCGAGTAAAAAACAAAATAGGCCAGGTCGCTTAGGTTATTGTTCTACAAATGCCCGCTCAATAACGTAGTCTCCAGCTTCTCCAATTTTTGGGGAAATCGTAAATCCGCGCTCATCTAGAATAGTTCGGCATTCCGCTAACATGGATTGGTTCCCACAAATCATAACTCGATCTGTTTCTGGGTTTAAGTCAGGTAAGCCCAAATCTTGAGTCAGTTTATTGGAGCGCATCAAATCGGTAACGCGACCTTGGTTCTTAAATTCTTCTCTAGTCACCGTTGGGTAATAGGTAAGCTTCTCTCTAACCTCTTCTCCAAAAAATTCATTGCTAGGTAGCTCGCTTTCAATAAATTCTTTGTAGGCTAGGTCGGCGATATGACGAGTCCCGTGTACTAAAATGATTCTATCGAAGCGGTCGTATACTTCTGGGTCTTGAATAACACTCATAAAGGCCGCTAACCCTGTGCCTGTGGATAATAGGAAAAGGTTTTTGCCTGGTAATAAATCGTCCGCAATGAGGCTGCCTGTTGCTTTTCCTCCAATAATGACGTTATCGCCTATTTTAATATTTTGTAATCGTGATGTTAAAGCGCCATCAGGCACTTTAATGCTGAAAAATTCCAGTTCGTCGGCGTAGTTTGGGCTGGCTACGCTATACGCTCTTAACAGTGGTCGAGCGTTCACTTCAAGACCAATCATAACAAACTGGCCGTTCTTAAAGCGAAAGCCTGGATCTCTTGTCGTCTTAAAGCTAAATAACCCATCATTCCAATGATGGACAGAGGTAACCTGTTCAGAACTTAAATTTGCCATTGTAGAGCGCTCCATATATCAAAATAATTGGCACTACTATAAGACGACTGAACGTAAAAATCCTATGGAAAGTTTAGATATCCTTAATAAGGTGTGCTTATTCATATTTCTTTCTATATATTTATTACTTTTATTCAATCTTTGCGCAATTTGTCAGAAATTGCGATCGGAGAAGGGTAGTTTAAAATCACCACATAGGTTGATAGAGCGAAGCTAAGAATGGCTGTAGCCTGTATTACGTGAGAGGCTAAATTTCCTATTAAGCCTATGCTGGTGGCTAAATAGGCGATTAATAGTGAGAATTCACTGACTTGGCCTAAACGAAAGCCGACTTCCCAAGAGGTCTGTCGATCTTCTTTGAGGCCTTTTAGGAGGTATCTAAAGACAACAGGCTTCAACAAGACACTGCTAACCGCTAATGCAATGGCGGGAATTATGACGGCGCCCAATAAGCTGAGGTCAAAACTTGCTCCAATGGTAAAAAAGAACAAAATTAAGAAGAAGTCTCTTAATGGTTTCAAATTAGTGGCAATATATTGAGAAATTGGACTGGTTGCGAGAGCAACGCCACCAATAAATGCGCCCATTTCAGCCGACAAACCAAGCATTTCTGCTGTGATGGCCGTCGTAAGACACCAGCCTATTGAGACTAGAAATATGTACTCATGAAAGCGATCGAAGCGAGCGATAAGTTTAAGTAAAATGTATTTAACAAACGCAAATGCAATAGCGATTAATATAGGTAAGCCTAGTACCGGCAGTATAAATTGAGTGATTCCACCACCATCCTTACCGTTGATACTGTACAGAACTAATAAAACAGCAATGGCGATGATGTCTTGAAGAAGCAATAATCCAACAACCAACTCTCCTGTGTGTTTATGATGAAGGACAGTTGTAGGCAATAACTTAATACACACAATCGTGCTAGAGAACATCATGGCAATGCCAATAATAATGCTCTCTGTTTGTGTGTAACCAAAGCTGTAGGCAATGACATAGCCAAAACTTGCAAAAGCTATGGATGACAGTAGCGCAATCCAGGAGGCCTTTTTAAGCATATTGATAAGGTGGCTTGGTTGCATGTCCAAGCCCAAAAGAAAGAGCAAGAAGATGATGCCAATATGCGACATATCGTTCATAAGTTCGGGTTCATCAATCAAGCTTAAAGCCGATGGTCCGAGTAAGGCACCAAGAGCAATATAAGCTATGATTAGAGGTTGTCTTGTATAGAGGGCAAAGGTCGCAATAACCGCTGCCCCAGCAAAGATTAGAAAGAACGAATGAACAATGGACGCTTCCATTTCATGACCAAGAGCTGTTGTTGACTTTTTTACGACGATTCAGGGGAACAAGAACACCAATTAACAAGCCACCCACTAAGGTTCCGGCACCTATCAGAAACCATTTCTGTTCGTGGGAAGATTGCAGTTGATCTGCTTTTTCTTCAGCACTGGCAAGTCTTTGTTCAAGTGATGCAATAGCAAAAACATTTTCATTATTTCGGCTAACTATTTCTTGGGCTTCTTGAGTAAGTTCGTTCAGCTCATTTAAGCGTTTTTCAATCGCTTCTTTTTCAATGGCCAGAGTGGTTACGTCCGTTTTTAACGTGTCAGCCAACGCTGTTGCATCGTCAAGTTTGTCTTGTAAAGTGATCTTAGTCTCTGACAAAGATGTTATTTGTGTCTGAAGGTCAACTAATTCATCTCGACTTACTTTATCGTCACTTAAGAAATAATTGGCTACCCAGCCAACATTACCGGATGGCGTTCTCACTCGAGTATAGCTTTCTGATTTGGATAGCACCTCAAGAGGCGTGCCACTTTTTATACCTCGTTCTGTGGCTCTTGAGCTGTTGCTTTGCCCTTCCCTGATGGCAATAAACTGTATATCGGAAACATAAGCTGTCGCGGCCATTAGAGAAGATGAAAACGCAACAGATAGAAATAAACCAACAATAAATTTATAAAACACAATAAGACCCTTAACAATCAATAGCTTCAGTCAAAACATACGATAAAGAGGTGTTAGGAAATACGCAATAGAAAAAGGCTCGTTAAGAGCCTTTTTCGCATATTACCTAGGTTTTACTTCAGTGAACTGAAAATATCTACCTATCTTTTAAGGAAAATAGGCCTTGGATCACTGACATCCCCTTGGTACTTAATATTAAATGTTTTGTGTAGTTTGAGTGCAGAATCAAGATTTACCTCGCTGGCAAAATCGAAACTGTTAAAGCCAACTCTTAATAAATAACCCAGTTGATCTGGAATAAAATGGCCTAAGGCTCGTAATTCTCCTTTGAAATTGTATCTTTCTCTGAGCAGTCGAGCATAAGTAAAACCACGTCCATCAACAAACGCAGGGAAGTTTACCCCAATTACGGCGAATTGACTTAAATCTACGTCTTTCAGTAAGTTTGGATTTTGGTCGCTATTCAGCCATACACCAGCCGTAGGGACAGGTTTTTCTAACCACTTATCGACCGGAATAATGCCGTTGCTGTCTGTGTACGAATCACCATCTTGAATCAATGAGTATTGATTTTCGACGATGGAGCCATCTTTAATTAACTTTTGCATATACAGCCTCTTTGAATGGTGTGATTCCGATGCGACGGTAGGTGTCAATAAAGTGCTCTTCTGGTGTTCTTTGGCCGATGTAAACATCAATCAATTTATGGATTACACGACTGATTTCTTCCTGGGCAAATGATGGTCCTAAGATCTTACCTATGCTGGCATCATGACCCGATGCGCCGCCGATTGAAATTTGGTAAAACTCTTCGCCTTTCTTGTCTACACCCAGTATGCCAATGTTACCGACATGGTGGTGGCCGCAGGCATTCATGCAACCAGAAATATTTAGATCCAGATCACCAATGTCATAGAGGTAGTCCAAATTCTCGAACTCAGCTTGAATCTGCTCTGCTATTGGAATGGATTTAGCATTCGCAAGGGCGCAGAAGTCGCCTCCAGGGCAACAAATCATATCAGTCAATAAACCAAGAGTTGGTGTGGCAAATCCAGCCTCTTTACAGTCGTTCCAGAGTTCGATCAACTGGTCTTGCCTAACGTCGGCTAAAACGAGGTTTTGCTCATGGCTAACTCTCAGTTCACTGAAGCTGTATTTATCTGCCAAATCAGCCGCTTTATCCATTTGATCTGCCGTGGCATCTCCAGGTGCTTGACCGGCTTTTTTCAGTGTTAACGTAACAATTCTATAACCCGGTTTTTTGTGCGGGAAAGTATTACGTTCAAACCAACGAGAAAAGCCAGTACTTTCGGCCAACTTATCCGTTAACGCGCCTGGATTGTCTGTTAATGCTTCGTAGCTTGGTTCAGTGAAAAAGCTTTGTAGGCGTTCAAACTCAGCGGCCGGGACAGTGCTTTCGTTGTTTTTAATATGTTTCCATTCGTCTTCAACGCGCAAACGAAATTCATCTATACCCAGAGCTTTAACTAGAATTTTAATGCGGGCTTTGTATTTATTATCACGTCGGCCGTGTTGATTGTATACGCGAACAATGGCTTCTAAGTAGGTTAATAAATCCGCGCGTGGAATAAATTCGCAGATAGTAACGCCAACCATAGGAGTACGACCTAGACCGCCACCAACAATGACTTTGAAGCCGATTTCACCGGCGGCATTTTTTTTGATATGCAAACCAATATCATGCACCTGAGTGGCGGCTCTATCTGAGTTCTCGTTTGCGTTAACCGCAATTTTAAACTTACGAGGTAAAAAAGCGTATTCTGGGTGGAAAGTAGACCATTGACGGATGAGTTCGCAATAGGGGCGAGGGTCAACAATTTCATCAGCGATAACGCCAGAATATTGATCTGTTGTGGTGTTTCGAATGCAGTTACCGCTTGTTTGAATCGCATGCATCTCTACAGCGGCCAGTTCCGCCAGAATATCCGGTACCTCTTCAAGTTTTGGCCAATTAAATTGCAAATTTTGGCGAGTACTGAAGTGACCATACCCTCTGTCATAGCGTCTACTGATGTCAGAAAGCGTTCTTAGTTGCTTGCTTGAAAGCATGCCGTAAGGAATAGCGACTCGTAACATAGGTGCGTAACGTTGAACATACAAACCGTTCTGCAAACGTAATGGTAAGAACTCTTGCTCGCTCAGCTCTTTGTTTAAAAAACGTTCAGTCTGGTCACGAAATTGTGCTACGCGTTCCGCAACAAGTTGGTGATCAATGGCGTCATATTGATACATATAATGGACCGTTATATTGGATGGTATTAAAAGTAAGCTTACTGTACCAAAAATCTCTTATTCTAAAAATGAATATTTAACTATATGTTTAGGGGTTTTTCTAATAAGGCATATTGGTCAGGCAGGGGTATAAAAATAATACCTTACTTTTTTACTTGGTCTTTCGCTTGGGGGTTGTTTTGAGTTACTATAGCCCCATTAATTGCCTAGAGTTTGACATAAGGTTTTATATGAATATTACAATTACTGATAGTGCTCAGGAATATTTGTCTTCTTTGCTAGAAAAGCAAGATGTTGACGGTATGTCTGTGAGAATGTTTATCCAGCAACCAGGAACGCCTTATGCAGAAACATGCTTGGCATATTGTCGTCCTGAAGAATCGGTTGAATCTGACGAAATACTGAATTTGCCCAAATTAAAAGTGCTTATCGAAAAGAATTCAGTCGCTTTTTTAGATGAGGCGTTTGTTGATTACTCAAAAGAAAAAATGGGCGGTCAGCTAACAATTAAAGCACCGAATGCCAAAATGCCAAAAGTGTCTGCAGACAGTCCCATAGAAGATCAAATCAACTATGTGTTGTATTCCGATATCAATCCAGGATTGGCGGCTCATGGTGGTGAGGTAAGTTTAATCGAAGTTGTTGATGGCCAAATTGCCGTATTAAAGTTTGGTGGTGGCTGTCAGGGTTGCAGTGCGGTCGATTTGACGTTAAAAGAAGGTGTTGAGAAAACGCTTATCGAAAAAGTGCCAGGCTTAACCGGGGTTAAAGACTCTACTGACCATACTGTTACAGATAATGCGTTTATGTAAATAATATGTCGTTGTAAAAAGGGCCGCTAATGCGTAATTGGCGGCCCTTTTTTTCTGGATCAATTTTTTACTGGATCAATGCAAAATGCCAGTAGTTAACGTTTTCTTTTTGGTAAGGCGTCGCGCAGCTTATCCGTCATTTCAAGCAGGGTTTCTTCTGTTGCTTTCCAATCTATGCAGGCATCGGTAATGGATACACCATAAGCAAGCTGGCTTTTGTCTGAGTTAATTTTTTGATTGCCCCAGCCTATATTACTTTCGATCATTAAACCAATGATTGAATTATTGCCCTCAAGGATTTGTTTTGTAGCGTCTTTGGCGACAAGGGGTTGAATCTCAGGTTTTTTATTTGAATTCTCATGGGAGCAGTCAATCATGATGTTATGAGGAAGCTTGGCTTTTGTTAGTTCCTGCTCACTCAATGTGATGTTAACTGAATCATAATTTGGTTTGCCATTACCGCCTCGTAAAACTAAGTGACCGTACGCATTGCCGTTCGTGTTCACAACGCTTACTTGACCCGCTTCGTTTATACCTAGAAAAGAATGCGGGTGAGAAACGGATTGCATCGCATTAACGGCCACTGTCATAGAGCCATCTGTACCGTTTTTGAATCCCACTGGCCCCGATAAACCTGATGCCATTTCTCTGTGAGTTTGTGACTCAGTCGTTCTTGCGCCAATGGCTGACCAGCTAATTAAATCTTGAATGTATTGAGGTGAAATTGGGTCCAATGCTTCAGTGGCTAATGGTAAGCCCATTTCAGAAAGATCAATTAACAGCTTGCGAGCAATCCCCATGCCTTTCTCTACATCAAACGTACCATCTAGGTTAGGGTCATTAATAAGCCCTTTCCAGCCAACCGTGGTACGTGGTTTTTCAAAATAAGCTCGCATCACAATTAATAAGGTGTCATCCACTTTTTTTGACAGTTCTTTCAATCGACGGGCATAGTCAAGTGCGGCCTCGGTGTCATGAATAGAGCATGGACCAATCACGATAACCAGTCTGTGATCTTTTCCATCAAGAATGTTTTTGATGTCTTCACGTGCTTTAGTAATGCTCGCTCT
This sequence comes from Marinomonas algicola, assembly GCF_014805825.1. Lineage (NCBI taxonomy): Bacteria > Pseudomonadati > Pseudomonadota > Gammaproteobacteria > Oceanospirillales > Oceanospirillaceae > Marinomonas > Marinomonas algicola. The sequence continues at coordinate 2,537,311 of NZ_CP061941.1, read as the reverse complement.
AATTTCTTCCGTTACAGGAAAAGCCTGCTTCATTCTCTCTGGTGTTAATAGTGGTGAGAATGAGGCAATATTTAAATCTTCTAACTTGGAGTCACTCATTTTTTATCCTAATTGCTTTTGCTGATCGACGAAGTCGTTATTATGTTTAAAAGAAAAGGTATTTTACGCCAAATCCCATTAATGCTGTAGCTAAAACTGGTTGTAAAACCTTATTTGGTACATAGGTGGAAATATGGGTGCCAACATAAATGGCAGGAATAGAGCCAATTAAAAGAGCCACCAGTAATGAGTAATCAACGTTCCCTAAAAAGACATGGCCAATTCCAGCCGTTAGAGTTAGCGGAACGGCATGCGCTAAGTCTGTTCCAACAATGTTTCTAGCGGCCATAGTGGGAAAAAGTAACATCAATAGGGCGGTGCCTAATGCACCTGCTCCAACGGAGGTGAGTGTTACTAAAGTACCTAGTACAATGCCTGCAAAAAAAATGTACCGTAAACGGCTATGACTTGATTTTGGGTGATCCGCTCCTCTCGCTGATAGCAGTTTCTTTCTGAATATAATAACCAAAGCGGTCGCAACGAGCATGACACCTAAAGTGGATGTCAAAATTTCTTGATAAAAATCCGGTGTATCGTATTGGGATAGCCATAGTACGGTTAATAATGAAGCTGGAATGCTTCCAGCGGCCATGGCGGCCATAATGTTCCAGTTAACATTCTTTTGTTTTGCGTGCATGATAACGCCTGTACTTTTGGCTAAACCTGCATACATCAGGTCAGTTCCGATAGCAATATGAGGTGGGAAGCCGAACATTAATAATAGGGGGGTCATGATAGAGCCTCCGCCTACTCCCGTGATGCCAACGGCTAAACCTACGAGCGAACCCGCCATAATGTACCAAATGAAATCCATCTTTTACTTCTTAGTGAGAATTGTTGTGGCAACATTAGAGGTTTTTCACTATTCTATAAAGTAATATTTTATTATGTTTTTAAACCTTTTTAGAATAAGGGGCGTTAATGAAACTTCAACAACTTAGATATATTTGGGAAGTTGCACGTAATGACCTAAATGTGTCGGCTACGGCGCAAGCTTTATATACTTCTCAGCCTGGAGTGAGTAAGCAAATTCGCTTATTAGAAGATGAATTAGGTGTCGAAGTGTTTGCTCGAAGTGGCAAGCATTTGACGCATGTAACCCCAGCAGGTGAAAAAATTCTTGAGTTGGCGGGTGATATTCTTAGCCAAACAAAAAATATCAAACGAATAGCGAAAGAATTCAGTGATGAAAGGAAAGGATCTTTAGATATAGCAACTACACATACACAGGCTCGTTATGCATTGCCAAAAGTAATTCATAATTTTATCGCCGATTATCCAGACGTCAGCTTGCATATGCATCAAGGGACGCCGATGCAAATTGCTGAAATGGCGAATGACGGTGGTGTGGATTTTGCCATTGCTACGGAGGCGTTAGAGCTGTTTGGCAATTTGGTTATGTTGCCTTGTTATACTTGGAATCGATCGGTGGTGGTTCCTAAGACGCACCCATTGGCTTCGACTGAACAGTTGACTTTGGAAGAGCTCTCTAAACACTCATTAGTCACTTATGTATTTGGTTTTACTGGCCGATCTCAATTGGATGAGTCGTTTCATGAGGCGGGCCTAGAAGCGAATGTTGTTTTTACAGCCGCGGATTCTGACGTTATCAAAACGTATGTGCGTTTGGGGTTAGGGGTTGGTATTGTGGCGACCATGGCATACGATAAAAATCTAGACAGCGACCTTGTCGCAATTGATGTGTCACACTTATTTGAAAGCAGCATGACCAAAATAGGCATCCGATCTAATACGTTTATTCGTGGGTATATGTATGATTTTATTCAATCTTTTGCGCCGCATTTAACAAAAGAGATTGTGTCTGAGGCTATGTCCCTTGCAAACCGAAGTGAAGTTGATGCTTTGTTTGATGGGATTCAGCTCCCTCATTATTAAGTTTTACTTCTTAGTGCCGCGTAATGAAATGTAAAAGGCCCAAGACGATCGTTATTTATCTCTGGGGCCTTTTTAGTGTTGATGTTGGCAATGTTAAATTTATTTAAAGCGATTGGCTCTTGAGTGGAAGTTCACTGAGTCCTTTCCATCTTGCGTACATCAATGCTAGGTGGAACAGAGACAAAGAAAGCAGAGTTTCACTCATTCCGTAGGCCCAGTTTATCCCTTGTGTCCAATTCAGCACGCCGGCAATAAAGTAGGTCAATGTTACAAAACAAATCCAGATTGCGCCACGATAACTTCCTTTAAGTGCTCCCGGTACAATGAGTAATAATGGCAATACAGTCGCCAAGAGAAAAGCGTAGGGGTGATCATAAACGGTTTTTTGTAAAAATAAATGATGCACACTGATTACCACAATAAGTGACATCAAATTGAGCACCATTAAAGGATAGGTTTTCAAATAAAGAGAGGTTGCTTTTGCTTTCTCTTTTTGAGTAACGCTTTCTTTTTTTGCCATAATGACTCAAGGCCTCTCTTTACTTGTTAAGTTGATCGATCAATTTAGCCAATCTGTATCCCTGCATTTCACAAAGAGCGGCTTCATCTGTGCTGAGCTCCGTATTATTTGTGCTCGTGGCGAGATGGCTGGCCCCATAAGGCGTGCCGCCCGTTTTTGTCTGCATTAACTCTTTTGCTTTATAGGGTTGGCTCTGAACAAGCATTCCATGATGGAATAGTGGTATCGAAAGGGCTTGTAAGCACATTTCGTGACCGCCATGCATGCTGCTGCCGCTGGTGAAGACTGAAGCCGGTTTGTCAATTAATTGCCCTGTCATCCAAATAGTCGATGTTTGATCGAGGAAGTGCTTTAACGGCGCAGCGATACTGCCGAAATACGACGGACTTCCTAGAATCAAGCCATGACATTGCGCTAATTCATCCAATGTGCAATAAGGAACGCCTTCATCAGGAATGGAGGGTGAAGACGATGTTGTTGTTGCTGCTACATCAGGTACTTGTCTTATTTTTACGTCCACCGTCGTTTGCTTTTTGGCTCCTCTGGCAATGTATTTAGCCATCTCAGCAATCGAGCCATGGCGACTATAGTAAAGAATGAGAACATAGGGTGATGGCATTAAAATAAATCCAAGACGTGTTCAGGAGGGCGACCGATTTTGGCTTTGCCTTTATGAATGACAATTGGGCGCTCAATCAATTTAGGGTATTGGCACATGGCTGATAATCTTTGTGCGTCGGTGGTTTCGGGTAGATGCAAATTGAGCTCTTTATAGATAGACTCTTTTGTCCTCATTAACTCGATTGGTTGCAATGACAAAAAGTGTAAAACGTTTTTTAGTTCATCCACTTTTGGGCGGTTTTCCATATAAAGTCTAACCGTCAGTTTAATGCCTTTTTCTTCAAGAAGTGCCAATGTTTCTCTTGATTTTGAGCATCTTGGGTTGTGATAAATGGTTGTCATGAATAATCCTAGAGGTGTTTGGTTTATGTCGAAGGTTCTTTGTCTACAATTTACTTATTGCCCCACCCATTGTGTAGATGGGGCAAATCTTGCGAATAACTTACGTTGTTTTGTTCATTTTACTCTGAAGAATGTCAACGGCGCTATCCAAAGCAATGTCTTCGCTGTCGCCAGAGCGTCGGTGTTTGTATTCTAACTCTCCTTTAGCAAGCCCTTTATCTCCAACCACTATTCTGTGAGGGATACCCAGTAATTCACAGTCAGCAAACTTCACTCCTGGTCGTTCTTTTCGATCGTCAAGAATAACGTCTATGCCAGCTTTAGTAAGAGTGTTGTATAAATCGTCACAAACGGAACGAACGTCTTCAGATTTGTCATAATTCATCGCGACTATGGCGACATCGTAGGGAGCGATAGATTCAGGCCAAACGATGCCTTTATCATCGTAGTTTTGTTCTATAGCGGCCGCAACAACACGAGTAACACCAATTCCATAGCAGCCCATCCACATGACTTGGCTTTTGCCATTTTCATCTAGTACAGTCGCGTTCATAGACTCGGCATATTGTTGACCTAATTGGAAAATATGGCCTACTTCGATGCCGCGTTTTATAACAATCTGACCTTGACCGTCAGGAGAGGGATCACCTTCAACTACATTTCTTAAGTCAGCAACGTCAAATTCTGGGCAGTTCTTTGACCAGTTAATGCCAACAAAGTGATGATCGTCTTTGTTTGCTCCAGCGCAGAAATCAGAAATAACAGCGGCAGATCGGTCAACAATGACCCGGATGCCTTTATCCTTTAAACCAATAGGTCCAATGGATCCTAGGCCACACCCTACGGCACGGGTAATGTCATTTTCTTCAGCAAATTCAAACGGAATAACAGCGCCTGCAATTTTTTCAACCTTGATCTCATTGATTGAGTGGTCACCACGTAAAACCAAAGCAATAATGGTCGGGTTTCCGTTCTCATCGAGTCCTTTGATAAGCATTGTTTTTACTGTTTTTTCAACAGGCAATGTTAAAAAATTGGCGACTTGTTGTATGGTTTTACAATTGGGTGTGAAAACCTCTTCCATGTCTTGTGTGGCATCATCAGCGACGGCTTTTGGCTCTATGGCTTCCGCTAATTCAACATTGGCAGCAAAGTCAGAAGAATCGCTAAACGCAATATCATCTTCTCCTGATTCGGCTAGCACATGGAACTCATGAGAAAATGCACCGCCAATGCTGCCGGTGTCAGCGCGAACAGGGCGGTAATCCAAACCAATACGGTTAAAGACATTACAATACGCTTGATGCATTACATCGTATGTTTCCTGCAACGATTCTTGGTTTACATGGAACGAGTAGGCGTCTTTCATTAAAAATTCTCGTGAACGCATTACACCAAAGCGGGGGCGTACTTCGTCACGGAATTTTGTTTGAATTTGAAAAAAGTTTAAGGGTAGCTGTTTATAACTGGTAAGCTCATTTCGGGCTAAATCGGTAATGACTTCTTCATGGGTTGGTCCAAGGCAGTAGTCTCTGTCGTGTCGATCTTTTAGGCGCAGTAACTCCGGTCCGTATTTTTGCCATCTCCCGGTTTCCATCCATAATTCAGACGGCTGGACACCAGGCATTAATACTTCAAGAGCGCCGGCATTTTGCATTTCTTCTCGGACAATTTTTTCGGCTTTGCGTAACACTTTTATGCCTGTAGGTAGCCAAGTGTAAAGCCCCTTAGATACTTGTCGTATCATACCGGCTCTAATCATTAATTGATGGCTAACGACAACGGCGTCAGTTGGGGAGTTGCGTAATGTTGAAAATAAATAATTACTTGCGCGCATTGTTAATTCATCTAGTTTGTTAATGGGATAGCGTTGTATACGGTGTTTCTATTTTTTAAACCTGGGTTCAATTAACCCAGTGGAGGATGTTTCAATCGCAAAAATACCACCCGCTTGAGGATAAGACACGAGTTCTTCATCTGTGTGAGCGGCTCGGCATGTTGTTACAAAGAGTGTTTTCATATTGGCCCCCCCAAAGGCAACCATTGTAGGATAAATAGCGGGAACAGGGTATTCCTCTAAAATGTTACCTTGTGGATTGATCTTGACGACTCTTTGTCCTGCGTAAAGTGCTGACCAGTAGTTTCCATCGGTATCGACCGCCGCACCGTCTGGTCTACCAAGGCCTCTAGGGAATTCAATAAAAACGTTTTTATTAGAGGCTTTGCCTGTTTCCATATCATAATCAAATTTATAAACAATATGATTTGGCGTATCTGAATAATACATAATTGTGCCATCAGGGGAAAACGCCAGCCCATTTGATGTCCAAGCCGCTTGATCTAATAGCGTCTTGTTGTTATCAGAAAATTGATATAAGGCGCCTTTAAACGCGTCCTTTGGGGCGTACATGGTGCCAGCCAAGAAGCGACCGTTAAAATCACAGCGCCCATCGTTAAAGCGTGTGGTTTTTATGTCGTAATCGGCTATCCAATAAGGCGTGAGTTCACCTTGAAAATCGGCGAACGTATACACGCCTGAACGAAATGCGGCAATAAAACCACCAGACTCAGTAAGAGAAAAGCAGCCAATTTCTTCATCGAACTGACGAGTTTCTAGTGAGTCAGAGGCGAGGTCATAACGGCATAACTGGAATGAGTCGATATCCACATAATATAAAGCGTGGTTCTGTTCGTCCCAACGAGGGCATTCGGCAAGTTTTGCCCGAGCATCAATCAAGCATTGTACGTTAAGCATGAGGTCTCCATAAAACTGAATAAGGTCTAGAATACAGTAACGCTTATAATTTACTGGATTATAAATGCTTGAGCTTGTCATTGCATTGAATAAGGCGGGGTATGCTATAAAAAATGCATATTACTGGTCTCTATGTTGTCAGCAGAAAATACTATTTGTTATTATCTTGGTGTTTTTTTGACCGAATTGATGGCAAGTTCGTTTTGGTGTATTTACATTAGTTGGCAAGTCTTTTGCTACACATTGGTTTCTACAGCAGGTTGTTCGTTTTCAAGGGTAACAATCAATATGAATGACCATGCTATTAATTATAAAAGAATAGGCTAAATACGGAAGGCAATTATGGTGAGCATACGTAGAAAAAAGAAAGCCATTAGCAAGGTTGTAAAACTATTAAACTTAGCGACTTCCTCTAATTCAAGTGAGTCTAAGATGGCGTTACGCCATGCTGAGTCAGTTATACACCAGAACTTCTTGAAGAAATATGAGATTCCTCAGTCTATGTTGTGTGATGTAAATACACTATTTAGAGTGAATTGGAATGCGAAATCCAGAGAGTTTACGACAGAATCAGAGCCGCAAAAGGCGAAAGTTACGGAATCTTTCTCTTCTAGACGTTTTAGTGAAAAACCTGTAGAAGCCAGTAAAGCCTACGCAGGCCGTAAAACGATTCTTGATGATATCGAAGAGGGTTATGAGTCGGGGTATGCTGAATCCAAATTAGGCCGCTCCAATGATGACAGTGTTGCTCACCGCACAAACAATTTTGACAATGCCGATCTAAACGTTGACTGTCCTATGAATGAAGAAAACCATGAAATAAAAACCGAATCGACATCGTCTGAAGACATCAAAAAACCATTCAATCGTTCAGTAAAGGATAGCACTTCATCTATGAATTATGCGGCAGACAATGTTATTGACGCGGCAAATGCTTTCCGTTCTGATGCCGTTGATTTCTCTGAAAGATTACGTGGACAATATGCTTCTAGTAATCCGGATAGGCCGTTTGAAGAAGATAAGTATTGGAATAGAGTGCATGAACAATTAGCGGATTTTAATGAGGCTGATGTCCAGTCAAAGCTAGATGCCATTGCCATGCAGCAAAAGCTGGCTGAAGAATCGTTAAAAGAAAAGCGCAATGCTCGAATGATAACCGAACAGGAAGAGTTGGCAGAAAGAAGTGAGAGAGCCCGAGTTGAACGCAGTTTTGAGGAAGCAATAGAGAAAGCGTTTCAATTGCGCGCTCAAGCGTATGAGTCTTGGGAAAAGCGTCGTTCAGAAATTCGTATGCATTGCTTAAGAGAAGAGCGTGATGCGCTTGCTGGTTACGACGAGTTAGCGGAAGATTACAACAAGATTACGTCCGATTATCAGCGGCATGTTCAGCTAAAAGAAGAATATCGTGCCGCTAAAATAATGCATGAGCTAAGAAAGCAACTGTCTAATGCTGTCCGTCATGGAGAAGAAGGACGTGTCTCTTTTGACGCTGTGATTGACATAATGGGCAGTAATGATCTGTCACTTCGTGATTTGGAATTTTCAGACATTAAAAGCAAAAGTTTATTTATTAAGTTGTTAGAAAGTGAAACGGCTAAGATAGAGGATATAGATGCTCGTGAAAACTACACGGATGATATGCTAACAAAATTTCTAACGTTTTCTATGGGGTCGAAAAAGGCGCATAAGGTTGAGAACCCTTTATTGAAAGTGGAAGAGTTGTTGTCTGCTGCCAGCGTGAGTGGTCAGTTTGAAGCCCAGAAAAATTTAGAGCAAGTGTTTCATTTGATGACATCAAATGGCATCAGTATAAAAGATGTGAATTTATCGGTTATTACTAAGTATTCTGTTTTTGTTCGCTTGCTTAACTGGGAATCAGAAAAAATTAGTTCAATCAGTGAGCGTGAGCGTTTTACGGCGGGTGTGCTTGAAGATTATGTTTCCTTGTCGATTGATGCTGGGGATTCTCAGAAACCAGTTAATAAGAAAACCGTATAGTTGAGCCTTTTAGTCAGTCTCAAAGAATTCAAAATGCCTTGCTACGAAATGGCTGGTTGTTGGTTAAGCTTTCATCGTAAATTAGCGTACATAAATGAAAATAGAGTCTTTCTTTCAATAAGAAGGCACCTGATCAATGGTGGTAGATAAAGTAATCGCATTATCATTGATCGGGTGCTTATTTTAATTTAGATTGAATGCTCTGTTACTTTCCTCGACCCCATTTGTGGAATTTTTCGACATAGGTCATCAACTTATGGGGCACATGGGCGCGTTTCCATTCTCCGGCTGCGTATTTGTTGGCCTCGGCCATAGTTGGATAAATGTGTATGGTTCCGAGCACCTTGTTTAATCCAATGTTATATTTCATCGCTTGGACGTATTCTGCGATTAAATCCCCTGCGTGATTGCCAACTATGGTGACGCCAAGAATTTTATCTTTTCCAGGGACAGTCAACACTTTCACAAATCCCGCCGTTTTACGATCGGCAATCGCTCTGTCTAACTCTTCAATTTCAAACTTTACCATTTCGTAGGAAACGTTTTGCGCTTTTGCTTCGTCTTCACTAAGACCCACCCTAGCAACCTCAGGGTCGGTAAATGTCGCCCATGGAATCACGCGATAATCTACGGTAAATTGTTTGAACTTTCCAAAGAGAGCGTTTACAGCTGCAAACCAGGCTTGATGAGCGGCTGTATGGGTGAATTGATAAGAACCGATCACATCGCCGACACCGTAGATGTTGGGGATGTTGGTTCTTAAGTAATCGTCAACGACCAGTGCTCCGCGTTCATTTATCTCAACACCGATCTCTTCTAACCCAATGCCGCGCACATTCGGGGAGCGGCCTACCGCAATCAGTAAGGTGTCGAAAGGAATGAGAATGTCTCTGGTGTCGTCGGTGCGGGTGTCCTTATAAGTGCAAAGTAAAAATTTCTCACCATCTTTGATAATGATTTCTTCGGCAGCGTGTCCAGTTAGCAGCGTTACGCCTTCACTAATAAAGTTATCTGAAATCCACTTCGCGGCGTCTTCATCTTCGCGCGGCATGATTCTTGGGCCACGTTCAACCTGAGTCACCTCGGCGCCAAGCCTAGCAAAGGACTGGGTTAACTCACTGCCAATAGGGCCGCCGCCAAGTACGATCAATCGTCCAGGGTTTTCTGTTAGTTCCCAAATGGTATCGCTAGTATGGTATTTAACTTGCTCAAGGCCTTTAATGTCTGGAATAAAAGGTCTTGCCCCCGTAGCAATCACAATATTTTTTGTGGTTAATATTTTGCCGTTTACCTCGACTTCATAGGGAGAAATGACCCTTGCATCGCCAGTAATGCAGTCAACACCTAAGTCAGTATAGCGCTCAATTGAGTCATGCGGCTCAACTTCTTTAATGACTTTATGAACTCCCTCGAAAACAGCTTTAAAATCAACATCTGGTTCTACGTTGGATAGGCCCAGCTTGGCTGCATTACGCATATCATGAGCAGCATGGCCAGCGCGAATTAAGGCTTTACTTGGAACGCAGCCTGTATTTAGACAATCTCCGCCCATTTTATGTCGCTCAATTAGGCCGACTTTTGCTTTGACTGCAGCGGCTATGTAAGAGCTCACGAGTCCGCCTGCCCCAGCACCAATGACCAGCATGTTGTAGTCAAATGACTGAGGTTTTTTTATGTGTTTAAGGTTTTTCTTTGATTTAACCATAGCGATGATTCTCTTAGCTATTATGGGAAAAACACCAAGTAAAACGAATGAAAAAATAAGCCCAGGAGATAAAATGCCTTTTAAACTGTCAATTTGAGCCAGTTGTGTTCCTGCGTTAACAAAAACGGCCGTACCAGCTAACATGCCGACTTGGCTTATCCAATAGAAACGCCATGTTTTTATTGGCGTTAAGCCCATTAGTAAGTTTATTAGGAAAAATGGAAAGGCCGGTACAAGGCGTAATGTGAACAGGTATAGCCCCCCATCTTTCGCCATCCCTTTATTGAACGATTTTAAATTTTGACCAAATTTAGCTTGCACGGATTCTCGGAATAAATAGCGAGAAACCAAAAAGGCGCAAGTGGCACCTAACGAACTGGCAAAAGAGACAATTAATAGCCCTTGAAACAAACCGAATAATGCGCCTGCGGCCAGCGTTAAAATGGCCGCTCCAGGTAATGACAAGGCGGTTACAATTATGTATCCAATGAAAAAAATGCCAGTAACCAAGAAGGGACGCTCCGCTTTTAACTCTGCAAAAGAGGATTGCTGTTCTTTAAGAAACGACAGGCTCAAATAGGTGTGCAGATCGTAGGTGAAAAAGAGTGCAATCGCTAACGTGATGACCCCTAAAATGATAACTTTAGACGCTTTCATGTTTACACTCCGTAGAATTTAAGGTTTTTAGCAAAGAGGGGATGATCATAATGCGTTTATCTTCTGTTAATTTACATGACAATGACTAGGACAAAACAGATTAAAAATAGTTCAGTAACTTATTGAATAACTTTATAGAAACGTATTTCTTCAGGATTTTGTATGATTATTGTTCTTTCTCAGAAAAAAAGACTAAAAAAAAATAAATTAGGTTGAATTTTTGTGAGTTAGGCCATAAGTTTTACTTAGGTTAAAGCAAAAGAGAGAGGTAAAGGTACATATTTAAAAATATCGTTTTGTAAACTGAATAAGGAATAATAATCTATGTATACTCTTAATATTAGTGGTCATCATGTAAAGTCTGACGATGAAACTCAGGCATTAGTTAAAGAAAAAATGGATCATCTTCAACGTATTAATAACCAGATAACCACAATCAATGTTATTTTGAATTCTGAAAAACATGCTACAAATGAAGTAATTGCAGAGGCAAGTGTTCACATTCCTGGCCATGATTTATTTGCAACGGCTAAAACTGACAAGCAGTTGTCTACAGCACTCGATATGCTGGTTAGCAAACTAGAAAAACAACTGGTAAAACATAAAGCCCGTCACCCTACAGGGCGTGTGCATCACGTCAACGCTAAAGACGTAGAAAGTCCTGTTGAAAAGGAGTATCAAGCCGAGTTCAACGAATTGGTTGAACGAGAGGTTATTAATTAGTTTCTTATATAGGGCTCTTATTTAGAGCCCTATTGCTCAGTTTATTATTTTAAAAAATCAAGTATTTTATCTTTTTCCCACATGGCATCTTTTCGGCCTAATTCAATTAATTCCTGACAATACTCTGGTGTAAATAGCAAATAGCTGGCGGCTGAATTTCCAGAAGAATCGTTGCTATTACCCGTTACATTCAGCAAAAAACGAATACTTTTTGGCAAAGTATCGATGTGTTTTGCGGCGATGTCATCGATCGCCTCTGAGGGGGAAATGACCAGAGAATCAATGTGTTTAATATTGGGGATCTTAACGTCTTCGGCCACATAAGATAAGATTTTATTGATGTGCTCTAGTTGTTGAATGTCACCTTCTAAGTTATCTATGAACGCGCTATTGAGTAATTGTCCGGTTATTTGCCCGATTGTTGGTGAGTGAGGTACTTCTTCTGTATCCGACCATAATTTAGGGTTGCGGTTGCCACTTACACCAATAATCATGATTTTATTGGCTCCTAGCTGAATCGCAGGATTGATTGGTGATCTTTGTCTCATAGCACCATCACCATAATAATATGAGTCTATTTTTTGTGCTGGGAAGAGCGTTGGGATGGCACTAGAAGCGAGTAAGTGTGCGAAATCTATTTTAGACGCCTTACCGTTGTGGCGAAATCCAGACCATTCTTTTAGATTTTTATCCCCCTCAAAGAAAGTGGTTGTTTCCCCTGTCGTGTAATTCATAGACGTAATGGCGAGAGCGATTAACTCCTTTTCATTAATGGCTTCGCCTATTTGATGGAGGGGCAGAAAACGCTGCAATAGCCTATCTAATGGTGCATTGTTGAGTAAGGACACAGCGTGTTCGTGGTTGTTTTTATTCTTCACTATCGATGCGAATACTTTTGAGGCCGAGGAAAGCAGTTCTACGCTTTTTGTTTCGTATACGTTATCGGGGGTTAAGTGTCGCCAAATGTAATTTAACCGACTGACCGCTTTTGTAAAATCATGGGAATTAGTGGCTAACATGCATGCATTTAATGCTCCCGCGGATGTGCCGCATAATATAGGGAAGGGGAGTTTCGCGCCTTTAGGTAATAATTTGCCTATAGTAGATAAAACGCCTACTTGGTAAGCCGCACGAGCACCGCCTCCAGATAAAATTAAGGCGTGAGCATTAGGTTGCTGTTGAGTAATGCTATTTGCCGGATTCGTTTTCTGCTTAAACATGTATGTCCTTAATTGTTATTCTTACTTTACACGCGAAATATAGTTGTTTAATAGCTGGCACCGAAAGATATTTCTTTGATATAACTATAGGTAATGTAATTATAGATCATTATGTTTTCAATAAAGAGAGACCCTAGATCATACCGTTTGGGTCTAAAGCATTACAAGAAGAGAAAGATGATGCAGAATAAGTCAGTTGTAATCAGTGGTGTTGGGTTGTGGACCCCACCCAATAAAATAACAAACGAAGAGCTGGTTGAGAGTTATAATGCTTGGGCTGAAGTCTACAATAAGGAACATCAAGCAAGAATTGAAAGTGGTGAGCTGTTGGCTAAGCCCTTTTCCAGTGCGGAATTTATTGCTAAGGCGTCAGGTATTAAAAGTCGTTATATTTATTGCAAGGATGGCGCTTTAGACATAGACCGAATGCGCCCTAGGTTGTCGATTAGGCAGGATGATGAGCTATCACATCAAGCTGAGATGGCGGTTGCAGCGGCAAATAAGGCTTTGTTAGAAGCAAAAAAGGTAGCTTCAGACATTGATATGATTATTGTCGCTTGCGCTTATACTCAACGATCTTACCCCGCCATTGCGATAGAAGTGCAGGCGGCTTTAGGGGTTGTTGGGCAAGCGTTTGATATGCTGGTTGCTTGTTCATCGGCCACTTTTGCTTTGCAGCGAGCACATGATGCTGTTGCATCTGGCCGTTGTCGAGCTGTGCTGGTCATTAACCCTGAACTTACGTCGCCTCAAGTTAATTATAAGGATAGAGATTCGCATTTTATTTTTGGTGATGTGGCAACGGCCGTAGTGGTTGAGTCTTCTGATTCCTGTCAGTCCGATCACAGTTACACCATTCTCGGCAGCCAGTGTGTTACGTCCTATTCGAACAATATACGCTCAAATTTTGGCTATACGACTCGTGTTACTGATGAAGACCCTTACGCTGATGATAAGCTTTTTCATCAGAATGGACGTAAAGTGTTCAAAGATGTCTGCCCTATGGCGGCAGATCACATTGAATCGCATTTAAAATCGTTAGATATCAACCTAAATCAATTGCGACGCTGGTGGTTGCATCAAGCGAATATTAATATGAATTTGCTTATTAGTAAGAGACTTCTTGGGAGAGAGGCAACATTTGATGAGGCACCAATAGTACTAGACCGCTTTGCCAATACCGCTTCAGCCGGTTCCATTATCGCCTTTTCTGAGCATCATAAAGATTTAGTGCCAGGCGATATTGGTGTGATTTGCTCATTTGGTGCCGGTTATTCCATTGGTAGTTTAGTGATTCAGAAACGTGCTGAGTGAAAATCAAGATATAAGCGCTAAATATCAATAAATTAATAAGGCTTATGTTTTAGCGATTGAATGTGCAATCAATATGGTGGAGTATTAAGCGTGTTGTATTAACCGTTTAAGGGATCATTTTATGGCGCTTCACCCCCAAGCAGGTAAACCATGCACTCACGATAGACTCGTTAACCTACCAGAACTGATTACGGCTTATTATACACGGACACCTGATATAGAGCGTCATCCTAATCAAAAAGTCAGTTTTGGCACATCTGGTCATCGTGGAAGTGCGTTGCACGTTAGTTTTAATGAACACCATATTTTAGCTATTTGCCAAGCTATTGCGGAATACAGAAAAACCATTGGCGTAGATGGACCGCTTTATCTGGGTAAAGACACCCATGGATTATCTGAACCAGCGTACCAAACGGCCATTCAAGTGTTTACTGCAAACGGTGTGCGATTACGGATTCCATCTGATAATGGCTACACACCAACACCGGTTATCTCAAATGCGATTTTAACTCACAATGCAACGCATCAAGATACCGCTGACGGCATTGTCATTACACCTTCCCATAATCCACCTGAAGATGGTGGGATTAAATACAACCCTCCAAAGGGTGGGCCTGCAGATACCGACGCGACGGGTTGGATCGCAAATCGTGCTAATGCACTTTTAAAGGGGTTGCTTAAAGAAGTAAAAACGCAACGTCTTGAGCTGGCTAATGAATCTGACTTATTGGAACCATTCGATTACATAAGCCATTATGTTGACCAGTTGGGCAGCGTCATTGATATGGAGTCAATTGCTAAAGCGGGTATCAAAATGGGTGTTGACCCAATGGGAGGGTCAGGAATTCATTACTGGCAGCCAATAGCGGAGAAATATGGGTTAGATCTCACCGTGGTGAATACACAAGTGGACGCCACTTTTGGTTTTATGCCGCTAGATAAAGATGGCCGTATTCGCATGGATTGCTCGTCAGAATACGCGATGATGAATTTATTGAAATTAAAAGATCAATTTGATATTTCGGTCAGTAATGATCCTGATTTTGATCGCCATGGTATTGTGTGTTCGACATCTGGCTTAATGAACCCAAATGCTTACTTAGCGGTTGCCATTGAGTATTTAGCGGGCCATCGTCCGCAATGGAGTAAAAATATACAGTTTGGTAAAACGCTGGTGTCAAGTGCCATTATCGATCGAGTTGTGGCTGGACTTGGGCGTAATTTGTGTGAAGTTCCAGTCGGTTTCAAGTGGTATGTGCAAGGGCTTTACGATGGCACTATGGGGTTTGGTGGTGAGGAAAGTGCAGGCGCTTCTTTTTTAAGGAAAGATGGTTCTGTGTGGACGACGGATAAAGATGGTTTTATTTTAGCGTTATTGGCGGCAGAAATTTTGGCGGTAACAGGGAAAGACCCTCAACAGCTCTATGATGAGCAAGTTGAAAAATATGGAAAGCCATACTACAAACGTATTGATGTTCCAACGACACCAGAGAATAAAGCTTTGTTGTCTAATTTGAGTGCCAGTTCCGTTTCCAGTAATGTATTGGCTGGTGATGTGATTACACGCATACTGACGGAAGCACCGGGTAATGGGGCGCCTATTGGTGGTCTAAAGGTAGAAACGCAAAATGGTTGGTTTGCTGCAAGGCCATCGGGCACTGAGAACGTCTATAAAATCTATCTTGAAAGTTTTGTCTCATTAGATCACCTGAATGATCTTGAAAATGATGCGAAAGCCTTGGTGGATAAGGCGATCAATTAGTCTTATTTTTTTACTAGGCCACAAATGTACTTCAGTGGCCTAGCCTTGCAAGTTAGACTTCGTTTAATCTACTTAGCCATTTTGTTAAATTAAAGCCAAGCTCGGTAGACAGTTTTTGGGCCTGGCTTTTTAGTTGCTTCTCGGACGGCTCTTGAAAGGATTTGCTGGCTAAAACAACCCAGTTTCCACACCCTGTATCCAATGCCCTTATGTCCAAGAAGTACTCTCTTAATGATTCTATAAGTTCTGGGTGGTTTGTGTGTTCCGACCAGCAGTTAAGCACCAACCATCCATCATCCTTTATGTTGTTATTGCATTGCTCTATAAAGCGCTGTTGTAAGACAGATTCATCCATTCCTTTGGTATTATAAATATCGGTAAACAGAATATCGACCTTCTTTTGGTCGCTTCTATCTAGGTATTGATTGGCGCATTGTTCAATTATTTGAACTTTCTTTCCTTTGGGTAAACGAAAAAAGCGCTCCGCAATATCAATGACATTGGGTCTTAACTCTACTGCAGTTAAATTTATCCCGGCAATATGATTATGTAAAGTAGAGAGAAGGCAGCCACCGCCCAAGCCCAGAATAGTGGCCCGTTTTGGTTGCTTAAAGAGCAAAACCAGCATCATGGCTTGCGTGTATTCATGTTGTAAAACAAAAGGCGTTGAGATTTTCTGTTTACTCTGCTCATCCCCTTTAGCAAAGGAAAGGATTCTAGACTGACCGTCGTCTAAGACGGTTATGTGGCCATACTCATCGTCACAGCTATAAAGGATATTGGATGTTGTCATGGGTTCTCTTTTTTGCCTTTCAGGCCATTGTATAAAAGAATCGACACGGCTTTCAGCTTAAGGTCGATTCGTTGTGTTTAGGATTCCGCTTGTGCGATGCGTATGTGTTTTAGTAACGCTTGAGCGGGATGTGGTATATGAATGCTGTCCATCCGCTTGACTTGGCTACGGCAAGAATAACCTGTAGCGACGAGTTTTGATTTTAATTCATTGTCTTGAACTTTCTGTTTCCAAGAAAGGTTGTAAATTTCCTTTGATGTTGCTTTGTTTTGGGATTCATGGCCATAGGTTCCTGCCATGCCGCAACAACCGACGGTCTCAACGATCAGAGATAAATCGAGTTTTTCAAAGACAGTCACCCAGTTATTGATTGACGCGGCGGCGTTCGTTTTTTCCGTGCAGTGAGTCAACAAGTGATAAGTGTCTTTGCCAAGGGACAATTGTTGCTTTTCTAAGTGCTCTTGTTGTTGGCCGAGCCATTCTTGCAGCAATTGAATGTTAGGCATGGAACGAGAATCACCAAATGCTTTCCTGTATTCTGAACGATAGGCTAATGTCATAGAGGGCTCGATACCGATGAATGGCAAACCGTAAAAGGATAAGTTTTGCAACATATCCAGGTTCTTGCTAGCGGTACGATTAAAGGCTTTTAAAAAACCATGAACATGCAATGGTTTGCCATTTGGACGATAGGGCGCAAGGAACGCTTGGAAGCCTAGTCGATTGAGCATCTCCATGGTATCCAGTACCAGTTCGGTCTCAAAAAAACTCGTGAATGCATCTTGGACCACAATGACCGCTCGCTTCCTATCTCTAGGGTTGAGCGCTTCTAATGACATTGGGGTTGCCAGTCGAATACCACGGCGTGACATTTCTTTTTTAAGATTTATTTTACTCAGACTTGGGGTGTCAGTCAGTCCCATGTACTTGCTGGTTAAGTGGTTAAACCATTGAGCTTCCACGATCCAATTGTAAGGTGTCGCTAGTAACGATAGCTTTGGCATCACAAATTCAAGAGAGCCAATGAGATAGTCTTTGGTTGGACGTAAATAGCGGCCATAATAAAGCTCTAGAAATTTAGAGCGAAATTCAGGTACATCGACTTTAATTGGGCATTGGCCCACACACGACTTACACGCCAAGCAGCCCATCATTGATTCATGAACTTCATGTGAAAAATCGTATCCCCCCCGCTTTTTGTTAATGGTGTTACGAAGTTTAGGGAGAAATGAGGTGATAAAGTGGCTTTTCCTAACTTGTTTTGAGGCATCTTCCGTATTGACACCTTGCTCACTCATGGCGCGAACCCACTCTCGGATTAAAGACGCTCTTCCTTTTGGGGTGTGGCGCCTATCTCTGGTGCCTTTCCAAGATGGGCACATGGCGTCATTCGGATCAAAATTATGGCAAGCGCCGTTACCGTTGCAATACAGGCTTTCTTTAAACTGATCACGGTTAGAGGTCGAAATCTGACGATCAAATTGGCCGCGTATCGGAACACTGTCAATTTTTAAGAGCGCCACGCCTAGTTCATAGGGTGTGGCAATTTTACCGGGGTTAAGTTGATTGTATGGATCAAATGCGGCTTTAATTTTCTGAATAATAGGGTAAAGGTCTCCAAAAAATGCAGGTGAATATTCTGAGCGCACACCTTTACCGTGCTCCCCCCAAAGTAAGCCATTGTACTTCTGTGTTAAGGCGACGACTTTATCGGTTATTTCTCTAATCAGCGGTTCTTGGGCTTCATCTTTTAGATCAATGGCTGGACGCACATGTAATACCCCTGCATCGACATGACCAAACATACCATATTGAACGTTGTAACTGTCTAATACGGCTCTAAATTCCATTATAAAGTCGGCTAGGTTTTCTGGTGGAACGGCGGTGTCTTCTACAAATGGAATAGGTCTTTTTTCGCCAGAGGCATTGCCTAATAAGCCCACTGACTTTTTACGCATACGCCAAATTTTATTGACGTCACCATGGCCTGTAGCGGTAGTGTAGCCAAGCGTATTAGATGTGCTCTTATCAATAAGATCGAGCGTGTCGGTTAAGGCTTTTACGCGTTGATTGAGGGTGGCTTCATCATTATCCGTGTACTCAACGAGATTGATTCCTTGAACATCTTCGCCTTCAATTTGAGGGAAAAAATTAGCAACACTGTCCCAAATAATATCGTTCTTGGCCAAGTCTAATACTGTTGAATCAACGGTTTCTATTGAAGTCGGTTTGGCTTCAAGTAATTCTGTTGCGTGGCGCAAGGACGCCTCAAAACTGTTGTAGCGTATGTTGACTAACGTGGCGTATTTTGGGATTGCCAAAAGATTAACTTTAGCTTCAACGATAAAGCCAAGCGTGCCTTCCGAGCCACAAAGAACGGAATTTAAATCGAATAAACCATCACGGTTTCTTATGTGCGCTAAATCGTAACCGGTTAAGCAACGATTAAGCGTTGGGAAAGTGTCTTCGATGGCTTGTCTGTTTTCTGAGTAAGCAAGATCGACTGTTTTATGTATGATACCGGCGTAATCTGTTCTTTGAATATGCGTTTGCAACGCCTCTTGAGTAACGGGAGCAGAATCCCAAATTGTACCATCAAGCAAAATGGTTTTTAATGCTAAAACATGGTCGCGTGTTTTTCCATACATGACCGAACCTTGGCCACTGGCGTCGGTATTGATCATGCCACCGATGGTGGCTCTATTGCTGGTGGAGAGTTCGGGTGCAAAAAACAACCCTTTCTCTTTAAGCGCTTTATTTAACTGATCTTTGACAACGCCCGTCTGAACCCTTGCCCAACCTTCTTCAACGTTGATCTCTAAAATGTTATTCATGTGTCTAGATAAATCGACGACTAGCCCATCTGTAAGAGACTGGCCATTTGTTCCGGTGCCGCCGCCTCTTGGACTTAAGACAATATGTTGAAACTCTTTTTGGTTAGCAAGTTTGACTAAAATTTGAATGTCTTCTACTGACCTTGGGTAAAGTATGCCTTGAGGCAGAACCTGATAAATTGAGTTATCAGTGGATAAGACAATGCGATTGGCATAATCAGAATTGGTGTCGCCTGAGAACCCTGAAGCCTTCAGACGTTCAATAAACTTGAGATATTGAGTCTGAACTGGCGAGACTTCAGTTATTGTTGGAATCATTTTCTCTCTCCGCATGAATTAGCGCCGATATTTTATCAAAAAGACGTTATTAAAAGGGATCTTTTTTGTATGGATATGTTGGTTCTGTATCTTCCCTGAACTTATATACAGATGGGGGGTGCACTTTATGATATGTTAGCGTTTTTAACGAATAGAGTAGAGTTATTAAGTGTCATTATTTCAACAGATTAACCTTCCTATTCAGCTGGTAGAGCGCGGTTATCAGTTGACGATTTATCGTGGTGATTTAGAGCATCAAGGAGCGCCTGGTAATAAGTGGCATAAATTAAAACATAATATTCAAGCGGCAAAATTAGCTGGTGCTAGCCATATTGCCAGTTTTGGCGGTCCCTTTTCGAACCACTTGCACGCGCTCGCTAATATATGCGCAGACTATAATATGCAAGCGGTTGCTGTTGTTAGAGGTGAATTACAATTACAACTAACGCCAACGCTTAAAGATGTGGTGAATCAAGGGGGATTACTCTGGCCAAGTTTGAGAAGCGATTACCGCAAAGGTATGTTCTCAAAAGTGAAATCTGAAATAGAGCATTATTTGGGTGAGTGTTATTGGATACCTGAGGGCGGTTCTAACGCATTGGGCGTACAAGGGTGTTTTGAGTGGTCTCAATCCATTTATGAAAAAGGCGGTCATGACTTCCCGCATTGGGTGATTAGTGCTGGAACCGGTACCACAAGTGCCGGTTTTTTAGCTAATGCACACATTGATAGATTGCATGTTATTCCGGCCATTAAAGGGGGAGAAGGTCTGCTAGAAAGTATTATGCATGATGCGAAATGCCTTAATCAAACTATCGATGAGAAAAGACTGTCTATTCTTGCGGATTATCATTGTGGTGGTTATGCCAAACTGCCTAGGCGACTAAAAGACGTTATCGTACAGTTTTCTGAATTAAATCCTCAAATCCAATTTGATCCTGTATATACGGCAAAGGTCTTATTTGGTGTTGTCACAGAAATGCGAGAGGGAAGATGGCCACAGGACAATACATTATTAATACATACCGGTGGCTTACAAGGTTTGAGAGGTTACCCACCCATACTCTAGTATGACGCGTTTATCTTGATGTGACTCTAATACGATGACGGCACGTGTTAACGCACTCTTAGAAAAATAGACCTATCATGGTGATCTCGTTTCTACAACGTTGGCTTATTCGTTTGTTTATGCATTATTTTAACTTGGTTGACGACTGACAGAAAAGGTCTTTTCACATATAAAATGTTGCGAATTCAGGTCACTGCATAGCGGTATACATTCGTAACATGTTAAAGTCTTCTTTTATGGCACTCTTTTTTGGGAGAGTGTTATCTATTGATGTTAATTGATTTGAAAAGAGTGGCGCAGATGGGACATTTTAAACGTGTCGGGGTGATCGCGAGATTAGATAAGCCCCAAGTATTAGATACCGTTAAAAAATTATTAGAATATCTGCAGCATATCGGTAAAGAAGCGGTTCTTGAAGAAGATCTGTCCTCCATGTTGCCTGGCATAAAAGTGGATACGGCCCCATTAAGACAATTAGGCAACCAATGTGATTTAGCCATGGTTGTGGGTGGTGACGGCAGCTTTTTAGGGGCCGCAAGAGCAATATGTAATTACGATATCCCTGTTCTGGGCATTAACCGAGGTACGTTGGGTTTTTTGACCGATATCTCTCCACATGCGTTAGCCGAAGAGTTAGACCCCATTTTTAAGGGGGAGTTCTTCGAAGAAAAACGTTTTATGATCGAGGCCAAAATTAAACGTCAGAATCGCCCAAGTGGGGATGGTGTCGCCTTAAATGATTTGGTTTTACATCCAGGCAAATCGGCCCGAATGATTCGCTTCGATCTCTTTATTGATGATCAGTTTGTCATGAATCAAAAATCAGATGGGCTTATTGTCGCGACGCCAACAGGCTCAACGGCGTATGCTCTGTCCGCTGGTGGCCCTATTATGCTACCCAAACTGGATGCGTTGGTTTTGGTTCCTATGCACCCTCATACATTGAGTAATAGACCCATTGTTATTGATTCTAATGCACGTATTAGAATTGTAGTTTGCGAATCAAATTTAACTTACCCAAGTGTTAGTTGTGATGGTCAGTTACATATAACGGCGGCCCCTGGAGATGAAATTCATATTAATCGTAAAGCGGGTGCCATTCGTTTAATTCATCCAAAAAGCCATGATTTTTATGATGTGTGTAGAAATAAGCTAGGTTGGCAAACAGGGTATTCGTCATAAAAATGTCTTTGACCAATCAGTTTAACTGTCAATAATAGGTTACTAAAAACATGTTTTTAGCGTATCGATTTCTTGAAGGTCAATCACCTGAAAAACTCAGCAAAATGTTGTGGCAGAACAAAATAGGCCATCAAGTTGTATTCCAACAAGGTGTAAATGAACTTTGGGTCGTTGATGCGCAACATGCTCATGATGTAAAGCATTTAATCTCTGTGTATGAAGGGCGTTCTCCTGAAGACATGGGTGGTGATGGCAATAGATCGTATTCTAGAACAAATTCATTCAATCGTTCTAAGCTATTTATTGCTATAAAATCTTACCCAATCACCCTCGCTCTCATTTTAATCACCCTTTTTATTTCGTTAATAACGGAACTTGGTCGTAATTATACCTTTTTAGGTTGGTTTACTATTACACCAATTGTTGTTGAAAATAACATGCTTTACACTCAGTCATTAACCTCCATGTTGGATACGCATTCTTATTGGCGTTTATTCACGCCCGCTTTTCTTCACTTTAGTATGATGCACCTAGTATTCAATCTATTGTGGATATGGGAGATCGGGCGAAAACTTGAGATAAAAATTGGCTCATTTTTGTGGTTATTCGGTGCTTTGGTGATTGCGATTTCAAGTAACCTTTTTCAATATTGGGAAGTTGAATCGCCCTTGTTCGGCGGTTTGTCTGGACTTGTGTACGGTTGTATTGGTTTTGCGTGGCTAATGCCTTACCTTAACTCAAAGTGGGCCTCTTTAATAAGTCCAGGCCTAATGGTATTTTTTATGATTTGGCTTGGTATAGGTTATACCGATTTACCGTCCTCCTTGGGCCTTGGGAATATGGCAAATACAGCCCATTTAGTTGGATTAATAAGTGGTTTGCTCAGCGCACTGGTATATGGTCTGATAGCAAAAATACGCTAAAAGTACTTATTAATCATTATGATAAAAGCTTGAGAGATAATGTAATGAATTTTAACGACATGATTGATAACTTAACCCCTGAGATTTATGGGCGCATAAAGCAAGCTGTAGAATTAGGCAAATGGCCCAATGGTGTCCGTTTGACGTCAGAGCAAACTGAGTTGTGTTTACAGGCGATTATTGCCTATGACTATGCGAACAAAACCGAAGAGCAACGTGTTGGTTTTATCGATAGAAATGCTCACACTGGTTGTGACAGTAAAGTGGAAGAGCTAGAGCATGAAACGGTAAAATGGGTCGATAACGTGTCGCAGGTAAAACATTAATGCTACAAGGATCAATACGAAAGATGCCGGCCCAAGTAATAAAGGGTCAGGTTGAGTACAGCTTAAAGCTAGGAGATGAGCTGGTTCCTCTTAATGCGCTAATAGGACAAAAAGTAGCGCTTGAATTCAGTGGTGCTATTGAATGCATACATTGCGGTAAATCGACAAAAAAATCGTTTAGCCAAGGTTTTTGTTATCGCTGCTTTACTAAACTCGCCGCCTGTGACTCATGCATTATGAGCCCTGAAAAGTGCCACTATCATCTTGGTACCTGCCGTGAGCCGCAGTGGGCCGAAAAATACTGTATGCAAAGTCACTATGTTTATTTGTCCAACTCTTCTTCATTAAAAGTCGGCATTACTCGAGGTGATCAATTACCCACTCGCTGGATAGACCAAGGCGCTACCCAAGGAAGAGCCATTTTTAGTGTAAGTAACCGCCGCTTATCTGGTTTAGTCGAAACACTTTTTAAAGAGGTTGTCGCTGATAAAACCAACTGGCGTACCATGCTGAAAGGCCGTGCACCTGAAATGGATTTAGAGCAAGAACAAGAACGGTTGATAGGATTGGTTTATGAAGGGTTAGATTCGCTACAAAATGAATTTGGGTTGCAAGCGATAATCGATCTTTCAGATCAAAATGAAACGCACACTTTTACTTACCCTGTGATCGAGTACCCAACAAAAGTTGTTAGCATTAACGCAGAAAAAACACCTTTAGTTGAAGGGACGTTATTGGGCATCAAGGGACAATACTGGATGTTGGACACAGGTGTGATCAACATTCGCAAATACACTGGTTATAACGCAAAGTTTATTGTATAGGACTCGTAACTATGAAAGACGGCCAACCATCGGCAATTTATTTGAAAGATTATCAAGTTCCTGCGTTTTTAATAGACAAAACGGAGCTTACCTTTGATTTAGATGAGTCCGTCACGATTGTTACATCACGCTTACACATGAGACGTAATCCTGAGTCAAAATTTAGGACGTCTCCGCTTATCTTAGATGGTGGAGAAGACGTTAAGTTGATTGCTCTGGCGATGGATGATTATCAATTGCCACCGGAAGAGTACCGCATACAAAACCATCAAATTATCATTACAGCAACCGCTGATCAGTTTATTTTAACGTGTGAAACCCTCATTGAACCGCAAAATAATACGCGTCTTGAAGGTTTGTATCGTTCCTCTTCTATGTTTTGTACTCAATGTGAGGCAGAGGGGTTTCGTCACATCACGTATTATTTAGATCGTCCTGATGTGATGTCCGTATTTACCACGACGATTATGGCCGATGCGGATAAATACCCCGTGTTACTTTCTAATGGCAATGAAATAAGTAGAGAGCTTAATGAAGACGGTAAAACGGTGGCTGTTTGGCATGACCCTTTCCCAAAACCAGCCTATTTATTTGCCTTAGTCGCTGGCAATTTAGAGGTACTTGAAGATACCTTTGTTACTCAAAGCAATCGCACTGTTGAGCTTAAGATTTTTACGGAATCTCATAATATAGATAAAGTCGATTACTCAATGGATGCGTTAAAGCGCTCAATGAAATGGGATGAAGAGAAATACGGTAGAGAGTATGACCTTGATATTTTCATG
Source organism: Marinomonas algicola (assembly GCF_014805825.1). Lineage (NCBI taxonomy): Bacteria > Pseudomonadati > Pseudomonadota > Gammaproteobacteria > Oceanospirillales > Oceanospirillaceae > Marinomonas > Marinomonas algicola. The sequence goes on along the minus strand of NZ_CP061941.1, from coordinate 2,512,645 downwards.
ATTGTGGCTGTTGATGATTTCAACATGGGCGCAATGGAAAATAAAGGGTTAAATGTGTTCAATTCATCTTGTTTACTTGCCAGCCCTAAAACAACGACAGACGATGGCTATCAACGTGTGGAAGCCGTAGTTGCTCATGAGTATTTTCATAACTGGTCTGGTAATCGAGTGACGTGTCGAGATTGGTTTCAGTTGAGCCTGAAAGAAGGCTTTACTGTATTTAGAGACCAACAGTTTTCGTCTGATATGAATTCACCTGTTGTGAAGCGCATAGAGGATGTGTCGTTCTTGAAAACGGCTCAGTTCGCTGAAGATGCGGGCCCTATGTCTCATCCAGTTAGACCGGCGTCATTTATTGAAATTTCGAATTTTTATACTCTAACTATTTATGAAAAAGGCGCTGAAATTGTTCGCATGATTCACACCTTACTTGGTGAAGCGCTTTTCCGTAAAGGGTCTGATCTCTATTTTGATCGACACGATGGTCACGCGGTAACGTGTGATGACTTTGTGCAAGCGATGCAAGACGCCAGTGGTATCGATTTATCTCAGTTTAAACGTTGGTATTCACAAGCTGGTACACCAAGGTTAACCGTAACCGGTGACTATGATAAGTCCGCTAAAACCTACAAGCTGACGGTGTCACAAATGACACCAACTACGTCGAACCAACCGACAAAACTGCCGTTATTTATGCCGATTCGAGTGGGTTTACTGGATACTAAAGGACAGGCCCTTACAGTGGAATTAGATGGCGAGTCTAAAACAAACCACGTTTTAACATTAAGTAAGAGTGAGCAAGTTTTTGAGTTTTTCAATGTTGATGAGGCGCCTATTCCTTCTTTGTTGAGAGGGTTTTCGGCTCCGGTTAAATTATCTTACGATTACACTGTCGAGCAATTGGCGGTATTAATGTCTTCAGACGAAGATGGGTTTAATCGTTGGAGTGCGGCTCAAGAGTTAGCCGTTAGGGAGCTCAATGCTCTCATTACACAGGCTAAGCGTAATGAGCCTTTATCAATTGAATCACAGTTATTAGTTGGGTTTAAGCACTTGCTTTCGGATGAGTCGTTAGATAAATCCATGGTTTCTTTAATTTTGAACTTACCAAGTCAGGCTTACTTGTCGGAAATATCCGATGAGGTGGATCCGCAAGCCATTAAGCAGGCGCGAACGTATCTAAAGCAATTAATTGCTAAGGCCCTAGAGCAAGAATTTGCGGATTGCTATGAGCGAAATAATATTGCGTTGGACTATTTGCCAAATGCTGAGCAAATTTCTCAACGACAATTGAAAAACGTCGCCTTATCTTACTGGAATGAGTCTGGTTCGATAGCGGCTAAGAAAGCGGTGTTATCGCAGTATCATTCGGCCGATAATATGACGGATCAATTCTCCGCGCTGTCCATTGCGGTAAATACAGATCATGATGATTCTACTTCCATGTTAGAGCAATTTTATGATCAATGGTCGCATGAAGCGTTAGTTGTTAATAAATGGTTGATGTTAAGAGCCGCACAAGAGACTGAGCATGGTTTGGAACAAATTAAGGCATTAATGTCTCATAATGCCTTTGATTTGAAAAACCCAAACAAAGTGAGAGCCGTTTTGGGTGGCTTGGGCAACAGTGTGAGTACTTTCCATGATGAGTCTGGTTCAGGGTATGCATTTTTAGCCGATCAAATTATTGTACTAAATAAGAGAAATCCGCAGTTGGCGTCTCGACTATGTACACCTTTGACTCGTTGGAGAAAGATGAAACCGGCTCTATCTGTGCTAATGCAGCAGCAACTCGAACGTATTTTAATGGAAGAGTTGTCTAAAGATGTCTTTGAAGTAGTATCGAAAAGTCTGGCTTAGTCTATAATAAATATTTAGAGATAGGGGAAGCGTTAACCTATTTATTGTTAACGCTTTTTCTCTAAATGACGTTTTTAGTGACGATTTTTTGCAATCTGATGGATAATCTGTCATAAGATAAACCGTGTTAAGTGGTCTTGGCTTGTTTTAGAGGAGCAAAAGATGGTTAGGTGGAAAATACTGATAGGTACGATCGCCTTTAGTTTTGTTATTTCTTCGTGTTCAACAACTCGGGAAGAAATTCAAGAAAGTACAATTGAAGAAACTGCGCCATTGTCTACGCAAGCCGATGCCGATCAAAGTCAGCTGACTGATGAAAATGTGAAACTAAAGAATGACCTGCTAAAAAATATCTCGGAAATCACTCTTTTACGGAAACAAATTGAGTCGAATCAAGCGGAAATACTGGAATTAAATGCTAAGTTAAATCAGCATGAAGCAAAAATTTCACAGCTTCAAAACAAGTCAAAAAGCACTAATGCGACGTTATTACGGTCTCTTGAGAATGAAAAATCGGCTCGTAGAAGTCTTGAAGAGCGGTATTTGGCCCTAAAATTAAAAGACAATGAATTACGTAATAAATTAACACGGTTAGAGTCTGATAATGCGCTCTTAACTGAGCAACTGAATGCGACACAAAGGAATGCAGTTAGCGCATCAGATAGCGCAGAAACCTGTGTTGAAACAATGGAATCAATCGCCTCGCCTGATGTTGCCGTGATTGAACCGGATGCTCAAAATACATGTTTAGACTCTAAAGATCTGGCAATCGGCTATGAAAATGTTAGTAACTTACAGGCCCTAAATGACGAATACGCAAAAACCGTTATCGAACTAGAAACAAAGCATAAAACGTTAAGCGAAAAGCATAATTTACTAAAAGATCGCTATCAAACCTTAAGGCAACAATACTCTTCATTAGAGAGAGAAAACGTCAGTCTTAGCAATGCCTATGCAGAGCTTAAGCAGAAAAATCTTGATCTAGGTGGCGCCATTGCTGACTCAAAAGCTCAACATCAAGTGTTATGGGATCGAATCTCTGTACAAGATAAAATCATTGCCAATTTACAAGCGGATGCCATTGAGGCCGCTGAGAAGTCGTCTGGTAATGTTATGTTTGCTCGCAATATTACCTCAGAGTTAGACAGTGATAATTTAGAAAAGAGCGACTTACAAAAAGCAAATAAGCGTTTACAAGCGCAAATAAAGGTATTGGAAAACCAATTAGAAGAACAACAAGCTTTAATGAAAGAATACGTATCCCGCGAAAGTATGGTTTCAGTTGAAGGCTCCTCTTCACTTTCTGAGAATGCTCGGCTGGCTGATTTACAAAGAAAGTTAGAACGCCTAACAGACATGAATCGCCGTACTGAATTGTCTTTAGCGGCCATTCGCGCGGAGTTAGATTTAAGTAAAGTGAAAGAAGCTAAGTTAGATAAAGAGTTAACGCAATTGACGGATCAACGAAACTCGATTGCGGCAGAATTGAATACTCTCTCGGCTCGTGAGCAGGCGTTAGCGAAAGAAAAATCAATATTAGAAAAGCAAATCAATGCGCTGATACCTTTCGAAGCCGAGGTTAACTCGTTGGAAAACCAGTTAAAAAGCAGCATAGTAAATGTTAAATGGCAACGTCCTACGGCCATGCCACTCAACAGTGCCTTTGAAGTGATTGTGACAGCTGATGTCGAAAACGTAGTATCAGGTCAAGCTTATGTCGCAGAGTTGGTTGTGGACACAGCGTTCGACCTTATCAGTGCAACAGAGGCTGAGTCTGTAGTGGAAAATGGCAAGTTAACGTGGCGCTGGAGAATAAGTGGACTAAATGCGCATCGAGCCGCTCGAGTCGATCTTTTTATACATCAACAAATCCAATACCATGACCAGCGTTTTAGTCGACAAGTTTATCGTGATCAAGTGTTGGTTACGTTAGAGAACGACGATTTCTGGGAAAAGTATGGTTTCTGGAGTTTTGCCATTTTTGCAGGGCTACTTGGTGGTTTTTTTGTTGGGCGTTTAGTGAAAGGTAAGGATTAGTTTGGTAAACGGTTAGAGTACCTAAAATACATGGGGAAAACGTTCAATAAATAGCGGTTTATTGAGCGTTTTTTTATGCCTATTGATTGGTTAACCTTAAAAAATTCACGTTCACATTATTATTTTTCAAGCGTTGTCTTCCGGCAATTCGTTATAGTAGATGTGCATTAACATATATAGAGGTATACCTAGTGGTAAAGTCGGATTCATATTCCATTATTGAGCAAAGACTCGCGCAAAATGTTTTAATTCTTGATGGTGCAATGGGCACGATGATTCAAGATTATAAACTGGAAGAAAGCGATTATCGTGGCGAAAGGTTTGCGGACTGGGCTAGTGACTTAAAAGGCAATAACGATCTGCTTTCTCTTACTCAACCGCAAATAATTCGTGCGATATACAGTGACTATTTTGCTGCTGGTGCCGACATAGTAGAGACCAATACCTTTAATGCTAATTCCATTTCTATGCTGGATTACAGCATGGAAGATTTAAGTTTTGAGCTGAATTTTGAATCGGCGCGCCTTGCAAGAGAAGTGGCTGATGACTTTATTGCAAAGAATCCCAATAAACCGCGCTTTGTTGCAGGCGCGGTGGGCCCAACGAGCCGAACGTGTTCAATCTCACCTGACGTGAATGATCCAGGTTATCGCAATGTTTCCTTTGATGAGCTTGTAGACGCTTACCTAGTGTCGGTGGATGGCTTAGTCAAAGGGGGTGTCGACATTATTTTAATTGAAACCATTTTTGACACTTTAAATGCAAAAGCCGCGATCTATGCCGTCCTTGAGTATTTCGAACGGACAGGGGTCCGTTACCCTATTATGATCTCCGGAACCATTACCGATGCATCAGGAAGAACCCTGTCAGGTCAAACAACCGAAGCGTTTTGGAACTCAATTTCACACGCAAAACCCATATGTGTCGGTTTGAACTGTGCCTTAGGGCCGAAAGATTTGCGCCAATACGTAGGTGAATTGTCTCGTATAGCAGACACGTATGTTTCGGCACATCCGAATGCCGGCTTGCCGAATGCATTTGGTGAATACGATGAAACGCCAGAAGAAATGTTGGAAGAGATTCAAGGCTGGGTAGATGAAGGTTTTATTAATATTATTGGTGGTTGCTGCGGAACGACCCCCGCTCATATAAAAACCTTTGCTGATGCGTTTGCTTCAAGCCAGCCTCGTATCGTTCCAGAAATTGAAAAAGCTTGCAGACTATCAGGTTTAGAACCTTTTAACATCGAGGACTCGTCGCTTTTTGTCAACGTTGGTGAAAGAACCAATGTTACGGGCTCGGCCATGTTTAAACGTTTAATTAAGGAGGGCGATTTTGATACGGCGCTCGATGTGGCGAGACAACAAGTAGAAAATGGCGCACAGATCATTGACATCAACATGGATGAAGGCATGTTGGACTCAGAAGCCGCAATGGAACGGTTCCTAAAATTGATCGCGTCAGAGCCTGATATTTCTCGCGTGCCCATCATGTTGGACTCATCTAAGTGGGAGATCTTAGAAACCGGTTTAAAATGGATTCAGGGCAAAGGCGTTGTTAACTCCATTAGCCTAAAAGAAGGTGAAGAAAAGTTCATCGAGCAAGCAAATAAAATCAAAAAATACGGTGCGGCCGTTATTGTCATGGCTTTTGACGAAGTGGGTCAAGCAGACACACGTGAGCGAAAGATTGAAATCTGCCGCCGCTCATATAAAGTACTTACTGACACCGTAGACTTTCCACCAGAAGACATTATTTTTGACCCTAATATTTTTGCCATTGCGACAGGTATTGAAGAGCACAACCGTTATGCACTTGATTTTATCGAAGCCTGTGGCGATATAAAGCGAGAGCTACCTTACGCGAAAATTTCAGGCGGTGTGTCGAACGTTTCATTTTCATTTCGTGGCAATAATCATGTGCGCGAAGCCATCCATGCGGTTTTTCTTTACCATGCGATTAAAAATGGCATGACGATGGGCATTGTGAATGCGGGCCAATTAGCGCTCTATGAAGACATTCCTAAAAAATTACGTGATGCCGTTGAAGACGCCGTGTTAAATCGTACCCCAGATGCCACCGATAACTTGTTAGACATTGCCGGAGAGTATGTTGGTAGTGGCGCGCAAGAAGTCGAAAAAGCCGCACAAGAATGGCGCTCTTTAGGCGTTGGCGAGCGGTTGAGTCATGCTCTGGTGAAAGGCATTACCGAATTTATTGATGACGACACAGAAGAAGCCAGATTGCTTTTTGATCGTCCTTTGGAGGTAATAGAAGGCCCATTAATGGATGGCATGGGCATAGTGGGTGATTTATTCGGCTCAGGTAAAATGTTTCTGCCTCAAGTTGTCAAATCGGCCCGAGTCATGAAAAAAGCCGTGGCCTATTTGATGCCTTTTATTGAAGAAGAAAAGCTGCGTAATAAAGACACCGCCTCTTCCAGCAACGGCAAAGTGATTATGGCGACCGTAAAAGGCGATGTGCATGATATTGGAAAAAACATTGTAGGTGTTGTGCTGCAATGCAATAACTTTGAAGTCATTGATCTAGGTGTGATGGTGCCTTCTGAAAAAATCCTGAAAACCGCCCGTGAAGTAGGCGCTGATATTATTGGGCTATCGGGCTTGATTACACCGTCATTAGATGAAATGGTGCATGTGGCCAAAGAAATGGAGCGTCAAGGTTTCGATATTCCAGTCATGATTGGTGGTGCAACAACCTCCAAAGCGCATACGGCGGTGAAAATTGAACAAAATTACAAGCGTAATCAAGTGGTGCATGTGACCAACGCTTCTCGCAGTGTCGGTGTGGCCAGTGCATTAATGGCTAAAGACGAGCGTCGACAAAAATTTGTTGATGAAATTAAGCTGGATTACGAGAAAACCCGCAAACGCTATAAAGACAGAGCCAGTGCGGGACGACGCGTTTCTATTATTAAAGCGCGTCAAAATAAGACGCCGATTGATTGGTCAATTCCCGTTGCAAAACCGAATAAACTGGGCATTACCGTCTTTGATGAAAATGACATTAATTTAGCGGATTTAAAAAATTACATCGATTGGACACCCTTTTTCCAGACTTGGGAACTGGCAGGAGCTTATCCGCGAATTCTAACAGATGAGGTGGTGGGTGTTGAAGCTACACGAGTTTATGAAGATGCTTTAGCGATGTTAGAACACGTGATTGTATCCAAATCGTTAAAAGCAAAAGCCGTCATTGGCGTTTTTCCAGCAAATCAGGTGAATCACGATGATGTGGAAATTTATGCTGACGAAGAGCGCAAGGAAATACTAGAAACCTTATCTTTTTTACGGACTCAGAATGAGTTGACCGCACCGGGTAAATACAATCACAGTTTGGCTGACTTTATTGCCCCTAAAGAAAGTGGCGCATCAGATTATTTTGGCGCTTTTGCTTGTGCAACAGGCTTTGGTATTGATCCTTTAGTTGAAGCTTATGAAAAAGACCATGATGACTACAATAGCATTATGATTAAGGCCATTGCTGACCGTCTAGCAGAAGCCTGTGCTGAATACCTGCATGAGAAAGCCCGTAAAGAAATTTGGGGGTATGCGGCCGATGAATCGTTAACGAATCAAGAGCTGATCAAAGAAAAGTATCAAGGTATTCGTCCTGCTCCCGGCTACCCGGCGTGCCCTGACCATACGGAAAAAGCAAAACTGTGGTCATTGCTGGACGTAGAAAATAACACCGGCATTAGCATTACGGAAAGTTACGCTATGTGGCCGACAGCCGCGGTCAGTGGTTGGTATTTTGCGAGACCTGAAAGCACGTATTTTGGCGTCGGAAAGATAGGCCCAGATCAAGTAGAAGAGTACGCCAACAGAAAAGGAATGTCGAAAGACGATGCTGAGCGTTGGTTAGCACCTAATCTAGGTTATGACCCTGAAGATGACAGAATCTAATCCTTTTTTTGCGCAAGAGTCGATGGTTTTTTATCAACCCATCGAGGACGTTTGGCTGACCTTGGTAGACATGCATTCTTACTGGAAGTGGAACCCGGTTCTTAGAGATGTGTGGTTACCAAAAGGGATGCTTTACTGTGCCCCCATGGTGACAAAGTACTCGGTTTTTAGTGGGATAACGGAGAAAAAGGGGCTCATTGGCGAGATTGAAGAAAAAAGCCAACTGAGTTTTGCTTTTTACCGTTTTCACCCTAAATTTTGCAGCGAAAACTGGCGCATTCGATTAGTAGAAAAGTCGGATTTAGAAACAGAGGTGTCCATCAAAGTAGGGTATTCTGGCTGGTTCAGTGCCTCTGCTTGGCAGAATGATGTGATTGAAGTTGAAGTCGCGTGCGATGTGTTTATGCATGCGTTAAAACAGACATTGGAAGAAACGTAAATGGCGAAAACAATTCAAGACCCAGAAAAACACGCTGAACGCATGAAAAAGATTAAGCTTCATGTGGATAAGCGCATTGCTAAAGCGCAAACAGACAAGGGAACCTTTGTCCTGTTAACCGGCAATGGTAAAGGCAAATCCAGTTCTTCGTTGGGCATGGTGGCGCGCGCATTGGGGCATGGTATGAAGGTTGGTGTTGTGCAATTTCTAAAAGGGGATTGGGACACGGGCGAGATTGAGTTTTTTAAAGCTCAGCCCAATGTACAGTGGGAAATCATGCCTTCTGGCTTTACTTGGGAAACTCAAAATAGGGAACAAGATGTCAAATCGTCTTTAGAAGCATGGCAGCATGCCCATGCAATGTTAAAAGATGACAGCCTTGATCTGGTTGTATTGGATGAATTAACGTATTTGTTGCATTACAATTATTTAGACGAGGATGAGGTGATTCAAGCCATTTTAGCGCGTCCAGAACATCAACACCTTGTTGTTACTGGTCGTGGCGCGGCAGAATCCCTCATTGAGTTAGCGGATACCGTGAGTGAGATCAAAGAAATTAAACATGCCTTTAAGCGTGGTATTAAAGCTCAAAAAGGACTGGAGTTTTAGAGATTGAATGGATTCACTCGGAATCCATTATTTGATGTTTTTTTCTTCGCCTTTCTCTGATTCAGCCAGAAAATTATGGCATAATAGCGCCATTCTATCTGTGTATGATTTTTGAACGTTGACTAACGTTTATCATTACGGATCAAATTCATTACATTAATTCGGAAGATCACCTTGCTTACTACCGCAAATATCACCATGCAATTCGGCCCAAAGCCGTTATTTGAAAACGTTTCAGTTAAATTTGGCGAAGGTAACCGTTACGGTTTAATCGGAGCCAATGGCTGTGGTAAATCCACCTTTATGAAAATTCTAGGGGGCGATTTAGAGCCAACGTCTGGTAACGTTTCGAAAGACACGAATGAGCGTTTGGGTAAACTGAAGCAGGATCAGTTCGCTTATGAAGCTTTTTCTGTGATTGATACTGTGATTATGGGCCATGAAGAATTATGGGCTGTAAAATCAGAAAAAGACGCCATTTATGCTAACCCTGATATGACCGAAGCGGATGGCTTGCGAGCGGGTGATTTAGAAGCAGAATTCATGGAGATGGATGGTTATACGGCTGAAGCACGTGCGGGTGAATTGTTGTTGGGCGTGGGCATTCCATTAGACCAGCATTATGGTCCTATGACAGAGATTGCACCGGGTTGGAAATTACGTGTCCTGCTTGCTCAAGCCTTGTTTTCGGATCCAGAAATTCTGCTTTTAGACGAACCAACAAACAACTTGGACATTAATACTATCCGTTGGTTGGAAGGCGTACTGAATGAACGTAACTGCACTATGATCATTATTTCCCATGACCGTCACTTCCTAAACAGTGTTTGTACGCACATGGCGGATTTGGATTACGGCGCGTTGCGCTTATTCCCAGGTAACTATGATGAATACATGACGGCGGCGACTCAGTCTCGTGAGCGTCTGTTAGCGGATAATGCTAAAAAGAAAGCACAAATCAATGAGTTAAAAGCCTTTGTCAGCCGCTTCTCTGCGAATGCCTCTAAATCTAAGCAGGCCACATCGCGTGCGAAACAGATCGATAAAATCCAACTAGAAGAAGTGAAACCTTCTAGTCGTCAAAACCCATTTATTCGTTTTGATCAAGAAAAGAAACTTCATCGTATGGCGTTACAAGTTGAAGGCTTAGGAAAAACCTTTGATGAGGAATTATTCAGTGGCTTTAACTTGATGGTTGAAGTCGGTGAACGAATTGCCATTATCGGGCCAAACGGTATCGGTAAATCCACCCTGTTAAAATGCTTGGTAGGTGATTTAGAACCAACCTCAGGCACGGTAAAATGGTCTGAAAATGCGGAATTGTCTTACTATGCTCAGGACCACGCTCACATGTTCGAAAAAGACATGGATTTAGTAGACTGGATGTGGCAGTGGGCGAAGGAAGGTGAAGAAGAGCAAAACATTCGTGCTGTTCTAGGGCGTTTGCTGTTCTCCCAAACGGACATTAAAAAGTCTGTAAAAGTCCTATCTGGTGGTGAGCAAGGCCGTATGCTATTCGGTCAAATGATGCTGCAAAAAGCCAATGTCATGCTGTTAGATGAACCGACAAACCATTTGGATATGGAATCGATAGAGTCATTAAACTTGGCTCTAGAAAACTACCCAGGCACCATGATGTTTGTCTCTCATGACCGCGAGTTCGTGTCTTCGCTGGCAACCCGTATTATTGAGTTAACACCGACAGGCATCGTTGATTACCACGGTTCTTATGACGATTACTTAAAAACTCAAGAATCATAAGTTGGATTGACTCCGTTAACTGAGCCAATTACCACTCAAAAGCCAGCTCTTGTAGCTGGCTTTTCTGTTTCTATACCCCCTTGGTAAATCTTGTTTATTTTAATGTATGATCTTCAATGATTAGACAAAATAAGTTAACATGTTAATTATATTTTCGGTAAAGAGAGTGAATAATGGGCATAAAATTATCGGTTGTTGATCAGACGCCTGTACATGGGTCTCATGCAAAGAAGGACGCGCCTTTGTTGACCGTTGAGTTAGCAAAAATGTGTGACGAATTAAACTATCATCGTTTTTGGGTAGCAGAGCATCATGACAGCGTGCATTTTGCGAATCCTTGTCCTGAAATTTTAGTGGCCCATTTAGCCAGTATCACCCAACGCATAAAAGTAGGCAGTGGTGGCGTAATGTTATCCCACTACAGTCCTTTAAAAGTGGCAGAGTGCTTTTCGATGCTGGCCTCACTTTTTCCTGGTCGCATTGATTTAGGGGTAGGGCGCGCACCCGGCGGCTCAGGTTTAACCTCGTCGGCATTGGCTTTTCCTAACCCATCTTCTAATAGTGAGTTGTATGCGGAACAGGCGCAGTTATTAGAAAACTTCATTCACCATTCTTTTGAAAGCAATCACCCATATAAGCCCATACAGGTGATGCCCGAAGTGCGAGACGTGCCAGAGCTGTGGATGCTTGGCTCCAGCGGTGGCAGCGCGAGATTGGCTGGGCAATTAGGGTATCATTTAGCGTTGGCGCGTTTTATTGCGCCAGATAACTGCCACCCTCGTATATTTGAAGAGCACAGAAAAGGCTGGGAAGAAGCAGGGCATCAAGGTGGTATTCAGCGCATTCTTGCCATTGCTTGCATCTGTGGAGAAACTGAAAAAGAAGCCAAACTCCGCGCTGGTACGGCCGTATACCGTAAGTTTGCCGCTCAAATGGGGCAGCGAGAAGATTTCCTCACTCCAGCTGAAGTCCGTGATCGTTATAAGGCAATGTCCAGCTCGCATCAGTCCATCTTTGATAAAATTGAAGAAAGTTACACGATTGGCACGGTAGACCAATGCTGGTCTGAATTTGAAATATTAGCGAATGAATTTCAAACGGATGAGCTGTCTTTGGTGACGGTGACTTACAGCCAAGAAGATCGCTTAGACAGCTATCGCCTGTTAGCGGGAAAACGGTAAAACGGGCTTTCGTTAGACTATAGATTTACCACCAAGGGTAACATCACATAGTAGCACCAAAGAGTAGTACCAAAAAAATCATCCTAGTGACGTTAGACAAGCTAGGATGATTGAGTTCAGATTATTTTTTAATCAATGTTTTGTCTTGGTAGTGTTCCGCTTCTCTATATGACATGACTTCTATAGGGTCATTTTGTTTTACGATCCCTTCTTGAATACAGACAAAGTTCATCCCGAAGGTGACTTCTTTCTCCGCTGTCATGCGGAATTTCGCCAAAGTCTTGATGGGTTCACCTTTACGGCTTCTTTGTGCTGTTATTGGGTCTAATGTAGTAAAAATACAGCGAGCGCAAGGTTTTGTTGCTTCAAAGATGGCTTCGCCGATTCGAATGGTTTGCCATGTGTCTTCAGCAAAGGCATCGCAATGATCGACAACGATGTTGCTGCGAAATCGATCCATTGTCATTTCTTCAGAGCAGCGATCATTCAGTGCGTCTAAAGAGGCTGTTGAGGTAATTAAATAAGGGTACCCATCCGCAAAAGCAACTGGCCTATCTGGCCTGCGCTTGGTGACTCGTTTAGAATCTTGGTCAAAGAAGGTTAATAATACCTCTTCACCCAATACAGAACTAAACCACTGATCGCACTCGCTCCCGCACAGTCGTGCTTCCACTTCGTTTTCCCAAATGGTTACCGTTATTCTACTGTCACTAAACGAATGAGGGTTAATGACAAGAGGAATGTCACTATCGGGATGGCTTAATTCAAGCGTGTCGTCTGGGTGAATGGTGCATCGAACTAAGGTCAGTGACGGGTTTTCGCGGCCTGTAATAAACTCACCTGAACGCTTTACAAGCATATAGCGCCTATCATTAAAGAAGCCGGAATCAGTGGCGACAGCTTGAGTCAGCTTGATTCCTTGGATGGATTTAATCGGATAAATGGCAAGTTCGCTAACAGTGGCTGGCATTGTCTTCCTTAATGTTAGAGGTGTTGCACAAATGTCACGCTCTTTAACCTAGTGAAAAACAGGCTGGGACGGCTGGGACATTCATAGCAATGAGATTCAGGTTTTTAGATGTCACTTGAATATATCAAAGCCCATATAAAAACAAAAGAATTTCAACAGTGGTTTCGTACCATCCTCTTTTCTGATCGCTGTAGAACGCGATTTCCAAAACAAGGTCTGGCCTTCAGGCCGACAAAGTGTTTTTGAGTCATCCAAACTCTCTTAGACCGTATGAATGCAGGCTTTTCATGTAGCATCAAATCACACCTAAAACGAGTATCTTCTGTAGGTCCGGCCTTCAGGCCGACAAAGTGCTTTTAGTCATTTAAACTCTCTTAGACCGTATGAATGCAGACTTTTTATGTAGCACCACATCACACCTAAAACGAGTATCTTCTGTAGGTCCGGCCTTCAGGCCGACAAAGTACTTTAGAGTCATCAAACTCACTTAGACCGTATGAATGCAGACTTTTCATGTAGCATCAAATCCCACCTAAAACGAGCATCTTCTGTAGGTCCAGCCTTCAGGCCGACAAAGCCTTTTCAAGTCATTCAAACTTTATTGGAACGCACAAGCACAAAAAAACTGCGTCTTTTCATGTAGCATCACATCACACCTAAAATGAGCATCTACTGTAGGTCCGGCCTTCAGGCCGACAAAGTACTTTAGAGTCATCAAACTCACTTAGAGCGCATGAACGCAGACTTTTTATGTAGCACCACATCACACCAAAATGAGAATCTTTTGTAGGTCTGGCCTTCAGGCCGACAAAGTGTTTTTTGATAATACTGTCTTATTCTTTTTATTTAAGAAGAAGCTTTTATAGGATTAACTCAATTGGGCTATCAGTGCCAGCAAAATGCTGGCCTATAACATGGGTGTAAATTTGTGTGGTTGATACATCGTTATGACCCAGAAGTTCTTGAACGGTTCGAATATCTCTACCCGCCATTAATAAGTGTGTTGCAAAGGAGTGTCTGAAGGTATGACAGTTGACTCTTTTTTCGACCATTTTAGCGGCATAGACGGCCTTTTTTAAGGCCTTACGAGGTACTGAATCATGCCGCGAATAAAATTAAGAAACGGACTAGAAGGCATCACACACTCCTTGTGGATAATTGACCTGTAACTGTACAAATATACAGTTTTTTTAGGTTGCCAATAATTGGCTCGATTTGTCTAAAAAATAATCGCGGTATTGCGCGTTTGTACTGGCAAGAATTAAGAAAGTCTTTTAGTATCAATAGGTCAAAATATTCGCATCCCAAATAACAGGCTGTGGATAAATGTGTAAACCCGCACGCTCGGATTTCCAATTAACCAGTCTGTGGGAAAGGTTAAAAAGTGCCATAGAATCAGTTTTTTATAGGGATTTATATGGAAATTAAAAACAGTGTAGATGCGCATGCGCATTAATAAAATGTTAGGCATCAATATGGAGTATTCTGCAATGGATGGTGATGATAAAAAGCCGTACCTCTTTCTAAATTCATTTCTCGTAAAAGATGAGTATAAAGATCTTGATGTCAGTGAATTCTTAAAAAGTTCAGCTCAAGTTAATACCTACGACATTGATACTCAACATGAATTAGAGGGGAATCTTTTCGTAAAAATCCCAACGGAGAAAAAGCCTAAATGGACTACTTTTACTGAAGAAGTGACGGGGGTGGATTTGGATGAACTGTCGAATAGATCTAGCTCTGCGTTATTAATTATTAAAACCCCCAACAATACAATGGCTTTTATTTTTGGTTATGGCCGTTTTCTCTTAGATACCAAGTATTTTGTCCATGACTTTGGAATTAAAACAGCGCTGAACACTTTAAAACACGACAGTTTGAGAAGTGTTGATCTTTTTACTTTAGATGACCAAGCAGTACAAAAAAAGTCTCAAGCTGCGAGAGAGTCAGGTGTCGGCGTTTTTGGGATTGATATTTCGAAAGATGTATTGAGAGCAGTTACAGGTTCACCCAAAGCAGGTGTCAACTTAAAGAATATCTCAGGTGGCGATTCTGTATTTTCTTTCGGTTTAGAGTTAAACATTGATGAAATCAGTGATTTAATCTCAACGCTTTCGGACTATTACAATAATGACTCTTACAAAGGTGAGTTTTCATGGGTAGATAACATCCGTAAGATTAAAGAATCGTCTGAAATTTCAAACCTAGATAATCACCTTGTTACAGCATTAAAAGCTAAAAATCCTGATATATGTGTCACTATTCCTGAGTTAGTCGATTGGGATTCTATTTGGGGCTTTAGCTTTACGCGCTCTAAAAACACTATAACCCCTACAATTGATACTAACGACTACTATGCAAATCTTGATGTTGCATCTGTATCTATTGATTCAATAAAGAGAGATCGACTATTTGTATACGATGTCCATGAAAATGAAACAGAGCATCAAATATATAAATCTATTTACTTTGAGCATAAATTAAGTAACAAAGTATATGTGCTGTTTGCTGGGGCATGGTACGAAATCGCTACTGATTTTATGACAAGAATAAACACTACTCTTTCACAAATACCTATATCTAGCTTACCGTTCCCTGAAGTTTATACATGGAGTGAAGTCGTCGATGGTAAGACAAAGCATAAGATTGAAACCGAAGGTGACTACAATGAAAGGGCTGCCAGTACACATCCTTATTACCTTTTAGATAAAAAATTAATTAAAAGCAATAGAACGACAACCTCTATTGAGCTTTGTGATTTAATGACTGCAAACAAGCAGTATATTCATGTCAAACACCGAAAAGGTGGTTCAGCTGGTTTAAGTCACTTATTTGCTCAAGGTAGTGTGTCTGCAGAAATATTGTTGGGTGATAAAGCGTTTAGAAAAGCAACTAGAAAAGTTCTCAAACGCGTGTGTGATGGATTACAGAATACCGTCCCATTAGATAATTTCAAAAGTGACGGTGTAGAGGTTGTATTTGTAATACTTGGTGAAGATTCATCAACCTTGAAGGATAACTTACCATTTTTTAGTAAAGTGAACCTTTCAAAGGCATTTGAAAGTCTTTCACAACGAGGGTTCGCAGTACAAATTGCCGGTGTAGGCACCGTACCGAAGCCTTGATGCCTAACAAGTCAAATTAACAAGGACTAAAAACAGCGGGCTATCTCGCTACGCTCGTATTTTAGCCCACAATTTTTAGCCTGTTATTATGGGCGTTATGTGTCATTGAGAGTCATTAGCTTCATTAAAGAGAGAGCATGGATAAAAAATATCAAATATTTGTAAGTTCTACATTCAGTGACTTGATTGAAGAACGACAGGAAGTGATGCAGGCGTTGTTGGAATTAGATTGTATTCCTGTCGGCATGGAGTTGTTTCCGGCAGCTGATGATGATCAGTGGACCCTGATAAAAGGGCTCATTGATGATTGTGATTACTACGTTCTGATACAAGCTGGTCGATATGGCTCCATTGGGCCTGAAGGGAGAAGTTACACCCAAATGGAATACGAGTATGCACTAGAGAAAAACATCCCAATTATTTCGTTTTTACACTCTGATGTTTCAAAGATTGAGAAGGGAAAATCTGAAGACGTTGCAGAATCAATTGAGAAGTTAAATGCATTTCGTAATTTAGTGCAAAAGAAGATGTGCCGTTTTTGGGCTTCACCAGCAGAGCTAGGCTCTCAAGTGTCTAGAAGCTTGGTCAAGCTCATTAAAAGTAAGCCACAAACAGGTTGGATTAGAGCCAATTTAGCTTCATCTGACGAAGCAAATGCAGAAATAGCTAGGCTTCGAAAAGAAGCTGACGAATTAAAAGCTAAGCTAGAAAAAGCTAGAACTACGGCTCCCGAAGGTTCCGCGGGACTTCAGCAAGGTAATGATGTTTTTGTGCTTAATTATTCCTATTATTACGGCGGCGAAAATGAGTCCTCAGTGGAACTTACTTGGAATGAATGTTTTTATTTACTTGCACCTCTGATGCTTGACGAGTCTAGTGAATCAAATCTAAGAAAAGAGCTTGACGAGTATTTAAAGTTACAAACAGAGGAGCGACCAAGAATTCTCAATGTTAATAGCGTAGATTTTCAAACTTTGAAAGTTCAGTTTGTAGCCTTGGGGTTGATAGCTAAAAGTGAAAAGAAAAGAAGCATCAAAGATAGTGGAACATATTGGTCGCTAACTCCATATGGAGAAACCAAGATGATGCAACTTAGAGCGTTAAAGAGATAGCGATAAAGAAAGTGCCACGTAGCACATAATCGGGTAGCCGGAGGTTTCTAACCTCCAGCCCCCACACCACCCTGCATGCGGCTCCGCACAGCTCGGTAATCTAAGACACCCATTATTTTATTGATGTTTTTTTGATCACGGTCTAAACTAGAAAAAAACCAAACTCAAGGATGAGGAAAAAACGATGCCAAGGGCCAGAAGCCAACAAGTCAGTTTGTCTGATACACCTTACTATCACTGTATTTCTCGATGTGTTCGTCGTGCTTTTTTATGTGGTGAAGACTCTGTCACCGGAAAGAGCTTTGAACACCGTCGTGGGTGGATCGAGGCGCGAATTTTATTCTTAGCTCAACTCTTCTCTATCGATATTTGTGCTTATGCGGTGATGAGTAATCACTTGCATATTGTGCTGCATGTTAATGAAAAACAAGCCAAAAATTGGTCTACTCATGAGGTGTTGAGGCGCTGGCATTCATTGCATAAAGGTACATTATTCACTCAACAATATGTGCGTGGCGATACCATGCCGGACTATGCCATAGAATTAGCAGAAAGGTCGGCGGAAGCGTATCGAGAAAGGTTGTCTGACATCAGCTGGTTTATGCGGGAGTTAAACGAGCCGATTGCTCGGCAAGCGAATGTTGAAGATGGTTGCACGGGACGATTTTGGGAGGGGCGCTTTAAGTCTCAGGCGTTGTTAGACGAAGCCTCTGTTTTGGCTTGTATGGCGTATGTTGATCTTAATCCCATTCGAGCCAACATCGCAGCGACACCGGAAACATCAGAATTTACCAGCATCAAGAAACGAGTGAAAGCAGCGGGTGAAGGCGCTCAACCTAAAGCTCTGTATCCCTTTATCGGGAATGAGCACAAAGATAAAAACAAAGGGATCTTATTTAAGTTAACGGATTATCTTGAACTGGTTGATATGACAGGTCGTATTGTTCGACAAGACAAGCGAGGCTCGATTGACTTGTCGCTTTCACCCATTTTGCAGCGTCTTGGAATATCATCTGACAACTGGCTAACGATCGCTATTAAGTTCGAGCAAAATACTCATAGCGTGGTTGGTCAGGAGAACAGCATAACCCGTTACAAAAACGCCCAACCAAGGTCAAGGCCGAATAAACGGTGTTGTCGATTACTTGCCTAGCGTAACCAACGGTTTTATTTCAAATACCCTCGTGCCTTACTAAGCGGTAAGCAGATTTATTGGGTAATCTAAGACACCCATTACTTTATGGTAATCTAAGACGTATGGGCAAGGAGCGTTATCGACGATTGAAAAGGCAACGTTGGATGGCACACTGAGTCATTTAATGAGTCATCCATGGGTTGTTTATTGCAAATCTGCTTTAGAATATCGAGAAACTTTAGTCAGCTATTTAGCGCGTTATACTTATCGAGTTGGTTTAAATAATCATCGCCTTGAATCATGGAAAGACAATCAAGTGACCTTGTCCTATTTTGAGGGTAATCTAAGACACCCATTATTTTATTGATGTTTTTTTGATCACGGTCTAAACTAGAAAAAAACCAAACTCAAGGATGAGGAAAGAACGATGCCAAGGGCCAGAAGCCAACAAGTCAGTTTGTCTGATACACCTTACTATCACTGTATTTCTCGATGCGTTCGCCGTGCTTTTTTATGTGGTGAAGACTCTGTCACCGGAAAGAGCTTTGAGCACCGTCGTGGGTGGATCGAGGCGCGAATTTTATTTTTAGCTCAACTCTTTTCTATCGATATTTGTGCTTATGCGGTGATGAGCAATCACTTGCATATTGTGCTGCATCTTGATGAAAAAAAAGCCAAAAATTGGTCTACTCATGAGGTGTTGAGGCGCTGGCATTCATTGCATAAAGGTACATTATTTACTCAACAATACGCCCGCGGTGACACTCTGCCAGCTTATGCCCTTGAATTAGCAGAAAGGTCGGCGGAAGCGTATCGAGAAAGGTTGTCTGACATCAGCTGGTTTATGCGGGAGTTAAACGAACCGATTGCTCGGCAAGCCAATGTTGAAGATGGCTGTACGGGACGATTTTGGGAGGGGCGCTTTAAGTCTCAGGCGTTGTTAGACGAAGCCTCTGTTTTGGCTTGCATGGCGTATGTTGATCTTAATCCCATTCGAGCCAACATCGCAGCGACACCGGAAACATCAGAATTTACCAGCATCAAGAAACGAGTGAAAGCAGCGGGTGAAGGCGCTCAACCTAAAGCTCTGTATCCCTTTATCGGGAATGAGCACAAAGATAAAAACAAAGGGATCTTATTTAAGTTAACGGATTATCTTGAACTGGTTGATATGACAGGTCGTATTGTTCGACAAGACAAGCGAGGCTCGATTGACTTGTCGCTTTCACCCATTTTGCAGCGTCTTGGAATATCATCTGACAACTGGCTAACGATCGCTATTAAGTTCGAGCAAAATACTCATAGCGTGGTTGGTCAGGAGAACAGCATAACCCGTTACAAAAACGCCCAACCAAGGTCAAGGCCGAATAAACGGTGTTGTCGATTACTTGCCTAGCGTAACCAACGGTTTTATTTCAAATACCCTCGTGCCTTACTAAGCGGTAAGCAGATTTATTGGGTAATCTAAGACACCCATTACTTTATGGTAATCTAAGACGTATGGGAAAGGAGCGTTATCGACGATTGAAAAGGCAACGTTGGATGGCACACTGAGTCATTTAATGAGTCATCCATGGGTTGTTTATTGCAAATCTGCTTTAGAATATCGAGAAACTTTAGTCAGCTATTTAGCGCGTTATACTTATCGAGTTGGTTTAAATAATCATCGCCTTGAATCATGGAAAGACAATCAAGTGACCTTGTCCTATTTTGATAATAAAGCCAAAAAGGCAAGTCGATTGTCACTTAAACCCGCGGAACTGATTAGGCGTTTTCTTTTACATGTTTTACCAAAAGGGTTCATGCGTATTCGTCATTATGGTTATCTATCGTATGCGGTAAAAAAGCGGTCTTTGGAAAAGATTAAACGACACAGCGGTGAACCAACAAAGAAGGTAGAAAAAGTAGAGACAGATACGGCACTAACAGGGTGTCGATGCCCTTCCTGTGGTGAATCAAAGGTAGTTTATCTGGGAGATAACAACCATGATACTCAGTTGAGGTTAAATAGTAGTTAGAAAAGAATGGATTAAGACATGACAAGGGAAAAAATATCAGGTAGTGAGACCTGAGGGCTTTTACTTGCCTAATACTTAGAATTCGAGTAAAAGTATTAGGCAGCAATATGAAAAATCTAAAAACACGAAGGTTTTTTAAAAGTAACCTTCGAAGAGTACAAAAAAACACCGCGATTTAAACAGGGACGTCGCCAATCTTGAAAAAGCAAATTCCCAATAAATAAAGCGGCCGTTCAACAGACGGTTATAGCCATGGCTGCGCCACTGTATAACCGCTTAGTAGTTATGAGTCAGTCAGAATAGGGAGTATTTACTAATGCTAGAACTTCGTCCAAATTGCGAGAATTGCGATAAGAACCTTCCTCCCGATTCAACTGAAGCCTGTATTTGTACTTATGAATGTACTTTTTGTGTTGCTTGCGTTGAAGGTCTTTTAAAAAATGTATGCCCCAATTGTGGTGGTGGTTTTACTTTGAGACCTATACGTCCAAAAACAGCACGTAGGATGGGCGTAAGTCTTGAGCATCAACCAGAATCAAAAAAACGAATTCATACTAAATATAGCATTACCGAAATTAGAGAATTTTCTAATTCAATAAAAGAAATTGAGCCAAAAAATAGGTAGGGTATGGTGGCAACTCATAACAAACGTAGCCACCGGAACAACATTCCGCTACGCTACATGCTGCCCGGTGCTACGGGCGTTAGTTTGCCCATCGACCACAATCAGTCGGTAGGGAATTTTTGCTTCTGGTGTAGAACTCGCATTACGCGAATAGCTGAGCCGTCAACCCAGTAAGAAACGATCATTGAGATTTCGGGGATAATGAGTAGTCGTCCTCGAATACCATCACGTTGAACACCCATTAATGGTTGCTCAAGTAAATTTTCTACTTTAGCTTCGATAATTTCGTCAGTTTTGTCTGCCGCATCAGGGTTGAAGTCATAAAGAAACTCAAAGATCTTCTCACGATCATTTAGCGATTCTTCTTCCCATAAAATCATTGTTGACCTCGGCTCCGAATCTTTGCTTTTCGTTCAGCCATTCGTGCTTTTGCTGAGTCATGGTCAACAAATGAGGATTTTCCTGAGTCAAACTTCTCAAATGCTAGGTTTACTTGTTCAGTTAACCAAGCGTCGTGAGATAATGCTTTGCGTTGTTGTTCAGCCATTTGCTCAGTAAGTTCACGACAAGCATCGCTAAGTGTGCGTCCTTGGCTTTCAGCCATTTGCTGAGCTAAGCGTTTGATTTCGTCATCAACACGAAATTGAATTCGAGTGTCCATGAGTTGCTCCTAAATTAATGTACACACAAATGTTAGCACTAGCGTCAGGCAAGGGCAACTAAGGGTAATCTAAGGCACCCATTACTTTATTGATGTTTTTTTGATCACGATCTAAACTAGATAAAACCAAACTCAAGGATGAGGAAAAAACGATGCCAAGGGCCAGAAGCCAACAAGTCAGTTTGTCTGATACACCTTACTATCACTGTATTTCTCGATGCGTTCGCCGTGCTTTTTTATGTGGTGAAGATTCAGTTACAGGAAAAAGCTTTGAGCACCGTCGCGGTTGGATCGAGGCGCGAATTTTATTTTTAGCTCAACTCTTTTCTATTGATATTTGTGCTTACCCGGTATTGGCGTTCTCAATGCTACCGCCTTGTTTGCTTCCATCGGCAACGGTAGTCAATTTGAAAAACCAAGAGATTTGTCTGTTTGGCTTGGTATCACACCCAAGCAATATGCCAGTGGAGAAAAATCGATTCATGGTGGAATTACGAAACGAGGGAATCAATATTTACGCAAACAATTGATTCACGGTGCGCGAGCCTTACTCCACCGAACAAAAGGTAAAACAGATAAACTGTCTGTATGGATTCAACAAATTGTTGAGCGTAGAGGGCAAAATAAAGCGGCTGTAGCGACAGCTAACCGTCTTGCTCGATTAGCGTGGATTCTGCTTCAACGAAACGACGATTATCGAGCACTTTAATGCGATAGAAACTAATAAAGAAAGTTAGAAGCTGAAAACGATTTACCTATGTCGATGAAAAAATGATGTAAAAGTGGGTTCTCCGCACTTAACGATAGTCTGGTTCAAGACAAGGTTATTAAAACCGATTGGGTGTTTGAGACAGTTAAGTACGGATCTCATTAGGGCCAGAGAGCAGAAAAAATAGGTTTTCATAATAGGCCGGATATATGTCAGTACGACCCTTCATCAGTGATAATCGACAGAAAAAGATCAAGATCAGTTAATAAGAAAGTTAAAAATCACCCTAAAAAGAGTGATTCGATTACGTTCGGCCTTGACTACCCAGGAGTGTCCATATATGTCTATAGTATATTCATAGTAAACATTTGCCATATCGGCCATGATCAAAACACAACCCATATGGCTACTACCAAGAGGGTAATGACGATAGTCGCTGGTAACTTATATTTTTTAAATAACGTTTCTGCTTGATTACCTACTAATCTGACTAACAAGGCCAAACCAAAATAACGTAATGAACGGGCAATTAATGTAGCTAAAATGAACATGCCAAAGGCGTATTTACTCGCCCCTGCGGCCAACATAGCAATCTGAAATGGTATAGGTAAAAGCCCAATCGACAATACATACCAAAACCCTTGCTCTTGCATTTGTGTGGTGACTTTATCTAATTGCTGAGGGTCAGAAAACCAACTGGCAATGTGTTCAGTAAAAGAACTGAATTGGGTAATCTAAGACCCCCATTACTTTATGGTAATCTAAGACGTATGGGCAAGGAGCGTTATCGACGATTGAAAAGGCAACGTTGGATGGCACACTGAGTCATTTAATGAGTCATCCATGGGTTGTTTATTGCAAATCTGCTTTAGAATATCGAGAAACTTTAGTCAGCTATTTAGCGCGTTATACTTATCGAGTTGGTTTAAATAATCATCGCCTTGAATCATGGAAAGACAATCAAGTGACCTTGTCCTATTTTGATAATAAAACCAAAAAGGCAAGTCGATTGTCACTTGAACCCGCGGAACTGATTAGGCGTTTTCTTTTACATGTTTTACCAAAAGGGTTCATGCGTATTCGTCATTATGGTTATCTATCGAATGCGGTAAAAAAGCGATCCTTGGCAAATATTAAACGACAGAGTGGTGAACCAACAAAGAAGGTAGAAAAAGTAGAGACAGATACGGCACTAACAGGGTGTCGATGCCCTTCCTGTGGTGAATCAAAGGTAGTTTATCTGGGAGATAACCACCATGATACTCAGTTGAGGTTAAATAGTAGTTAGAAAAGAATGGATTAAGACATGACAAGGGAAAAAATATCAGGTAGTGAGACCTGAGGGCTTTTACTTGCCTAATACTTAGAATTCGAGTAAAAGTATTAGGCAGCAATATGAAAAATCTAAAAACACGAAGGTTTTTTAAAAGTAACCTTCGAAGAGTACAAAAAAACACCGCGATTTAAACAGGGACGTCGCCAATCTTGAAAAAGCAAATTCCCTATAAATAAAGCGGCCGTTCAACAGACGGTTATAGCCATTGCTTCGCCACTGTATAACCGCTTAGTAGTTATGAGTCAGTCAGAATAGGGAGTATTTACTAATGCTAGAACTTCGTCCAAATTGCGAGAATTGCGATAAGAACCTTCCTCCCGATTCAACTGAAGCCTGTATTTGTACTTATGAATGTACTTTTTGTGTTGCTTGCGTTGAAGGTCTTTTAAAAAATGTATGCCCCAATTGTGGTGGTGGTTTTACTTTGAGACCTATACGTCCAAAAACAGCACGTAGGATGGGCGTAAGTCTTGAGCATCAACCAGAATCAAAAAAACGAATTCATACTAAATATAGCATCACCGAAATTAGAGAATTTTCTAATTCAATAAAAGAAATTGAGCCAAAAAATAGGTAGGGTATGGTGGCAACTCATAACAAACATAGCCACCGGAACAACATTCCGCTACGCTACATGTTGCCCGGTGCTACGGGCGTTAGTTTGCCCATCGACCACAATCAGTCGGTAGGGAATTTTTGCTTCTGGTGTAGAACTCGCATTACGCGAATAGCTGAGCCGTCAACCCAGTAAGAAACGATCATTGAGATTTCGGGGATAATGAGTAGTCGTCCTCGAATACCATCACGTTGAACACCCATTAATGGTTGCTCAAGTAAATTTTCTACTTTAGCTTCGATAATTTCGTCAGTTTTGTCTGCCGCATCAGGGTTGAAGTCATAAAGAAACTCAAAGATCTTCTCACGATCATTTAGCGATTCTTCTTCCCATAAAATCATTGTTGACCTCGGCTCCGAATCTTTGCTTTTCGTTCAGCCATTCGTGCTTTTGCTGAGTCATGGTCAACAAATGAGGATTTTCCTGAGTCAAACTTCTCAAATGCTAGGTTTACTTGTTCAGTTAACCAAGCGTCGTGAGATAATGCTTTGCGTTGTTGTTCAGCCATTTGCTCAGTAAGTTCACGACAAGCATCGCTAAGTGTGCGTCCTTGGCTTTCAGCCATTTGCTGAGCTAAGCGTTTGATTTCGTCATCAACACGAAATTGAATTCGAGTGTCCATGAGTTGCTCCTAAATTAATGTACACACAAATGTTAGCACTAGCGTCAGGCAAGGGCAACTAAGGGTAATCTAAGGCACCCATTACTTTATTGATGTTTTTTTGATCACGATCTAAACTAGATAAAACCAAACTCAAGGATGAGGAAAAAACGATGCCAAGGGCCAGAAGCCAACAAGTCAGTTTGTCTGATACACCTTACTATCACTGTATTTCTCGATGCGTTCGCCGTGCTTTTTTATGTGGTGAAGATTCAGTTACAGGAAAAAGCTTTGAGCACCGTCGCGGTTGGATCGAGGCGCGAATTTTATTTTTAGCTCAACTCTTTTCTATTGATATTTGTGCTTACCCGGTATTGGCGTTCTCAATGCTACCGCCTTGTTTGCTTCCATCGGCAACGGTAGTCAATTTGAAAAACCAAGAGATTTGTCTGTTTGGCTTGGTATCACACCCAAGCAATATGCCAGTGGAGAAAAATCGATTCATGGTGGAATTACGAAACGAGGGAATCAATATTTACGCAAACAATTGATTCACGGTGCGCGAGCCTTACTCCACCGAACAAAAGGTAAAACAGATAAACTGTCTGTATGGATTCAACAAATTGTTGAGCGTAGAGGGCAAAATAAAGCGGCTGTAGCGACAGCTAACCGTCTTGCTCGATTAGCGTGGATTCTGCTTCAACGAAACGAAGATTATCGAGCACTTTAATGCGATAGAAACTAATAAAGAAAGTTAGAAGCTGAAAACGATTTACCTATGTCGATGAAAAAATGATGTAAAAGTGGGTTCTCCGCACTTAACGATAGTCTGGTTCAAGACAAGGTTATTAAAACCGATTGGGTGTTTGAGACAGTTAAGTACGGATCTCATTAGGGCCAGAGAGCAGCAAAAATAGGTTTTCATAATAGGTCGGATATATGTCAGTACGACCCTTCATCAGTGATAATCGACAGAAAAAGATCAAGATCAGTTAATAAGAAAGTTAAAAATCACCTTAAAAAGAGTGATTCGATTACGTTCGGCCTTGACTACCCAGGAGTGTCCATATATGTCTATAGTATATTCATAGTAAACATTTGCCATATCGGCCATGATCAAAACATAACCCATATGGCTACTACCAAGAGGGTAATGACGATAGTCGCTGGTAACTTATATTTTTTAAATAACGTTTCTGCTTGATTACCTACTAATCTGACTAACAAGGCCAAACCAAAATAACGTAATGAACGGGCAATTAATGTAGCTAAAATGAACATGCCAAAGGCGTATTTACTCGCCCCTGCGGCCAACATAGCAATCTGAAATGGTATAGGTAAAAGCCCAATCGACAATACATACCAAAACCCTTGCTCTTGCATTTGTGTGGTGACTTTATCTAATTGCTGAGGGTCAGAAAACCAACTGGCAATGTGTTCAGTAAAAGAACTGAATAAAAAATAACCGACCGAATAGCCAGCAATAGCACCCGCTACGCAGCCTACCGTAGCCCAACATGCTAACCACCATATTTTTTCTCGCCGAGCTTGCATCAAGGGAACTAAGATTGCTTCTAAAGGAATTGGAACAATTATCGATTCTAAAAATGAAGCAATAGCCAAAACGGCATACACATTACCCGATTCTAGCCATTTTTTGGTTTTTGTTTGTAGATTTGCCATCATGTTCTTAAGAATAATAACAGCAAGTTACATAGCAAAGTGATAAAAACTCTCATTCAAATACTCAACCTTTAAAAAATACTTATTTTTGCATTAGGTAGCTAACTGAAAATAAACAAGTAACCTAATGTAAGTGCAGGCTTTGAGGAGAACCTCAAAGTCTTGCACTCTTTAGTGCGTTATCGCTTAGCTATGATCCATACTGCGTGGATGATCCCAGGAATATACCCAAATAGTGTCAGTAAAATATTGAGCCAGAATGCACCTCCTAAGCCAACTTGTAAAAAAACGCCTAACGGGGGCAATAATATTGAGAAAATAATTCGTATTAAATCCATTTTAACCTCACAATTTCAGTTGTTAGTGTAGGGTGTTCTCTTGTAATCTTTTTTAGTATTCGTTAATTAAGCTCGTTGAACGCTTTTTGTGCTTCTTCTTTAGTCATGCCGTATCTTTCTTGCATTATGCCGTAGAATTTTTCAAATTTACCGCCCACCTCTGTGATTTCATCGTCGGTTAATTTTCCGTATTTCTTTTGTATTGAACCAGTCAACTGATTCCATTTACCTTTTGCTATGTCTTTATTCATCTTTATGCCTATTGATTCGATTTAATGTTATTAGCCATATCTGTCGCTTTTAAAAAGTAAGATGTTGATATAACGAATTTAAAGTGCTCTTTGTTTAATGCTATTTAAATGCCAATAATCAAAAAAATTATAAGATTTTGATAAGTAAGGTTTTTTTATTTTTTTTTCCCAGCGCCATGCCGCTTATCTGTAATTTTTACTGGCCAGTATGCAATTTGTACCAACTGGAGCCAAGAACAATACTACACATCCATTAGTGCCATAATTAGAACAATACTGGACATCCATAGCGTTATGGATGTTTATTTGATCGGGGTTTAATTTAGAAAGAACAAAACTCGAGGATGAGAGGAAACTACGGCAGGAGCCAGAAACCAACAAGCCAGTTTATCTGATACCGCTTATTACCACTGTATCAGTCTATGCGTTCGCCGTGCTTTCTTAGATGGCGAGGATTCTTTAACTGGAAAAAGCTCTGAACACCGTCAAGGGTGGGTTGAGGTGTGAATTTTATTATTAGTTCAAACTGTTTGTCTTTACTCGTATTAATCTAAGGTTCGTAGAGCCTTAGTTTTAGACGTGTTTTGTGTTTTCACGAAAATCATTTATTAGCTGAGTAATGAACGAATGGCGCTGATGTGAAAATCAGTAAAGCCATTCGTGAGTAGAAAAACAGATCGATTGAACGTTCAGAGTCTAATATTAATCTAAGGGTTAGACCCAAATATTGGGTAATACATCGTTGCTATAGTCACTGATAAATGAGTTAGCTTCAAACGTATTTTCATCAAATGTTGATCTTTCAATTTTTCCGATATTACCGCCATAGACATGGATACTTATCGCAACGTCTGAGCTGTCATTAAACACTTTGTGTATATCGCCTTCATCTTCGGGCCCAAAAGTAAAGACGTCTTTGGGGTGGCTTGTTTCTGGACTTTGAGCCCGGAGCACTTTGTCTTGGCCTCGCGCATAAGGTATTGAAGTTTCACTACCGCGTAACTGACCAACAGCACCCCAAACCGTGTGATTATGTATAGGGGTTTGTTGACCCCTAGCCCAAACAAAGCTAACTATACTCATGCGTTCAAAAGGATCACAATAAAGTAAATATTGTCGATAGCTGGATTGGTTAGGTAACGCAAACGATTCGGGCAACCAGTCGTCATGACTTACTAACTTTTTTAGTTCACTTTTTAAGTTAGCGGGAGGCTGCGATGGTTCACCAGGTGGAGACAATGCGGCCGTAACTTGAGTAACAAAATGTCGTAATCTATTAATCTGAATCATAGTTAAGCTTATTTTTGTGTTAGTGACTTTCGATAGGTAAGAATTCGATTCTTTAAACCGGGTTTTGACGCCGACTGAACCAGAGCATTCATATCCATTTGACGAGTATCGATTAAAGCAGCGGCTCGTAATGCGGCTGTCGTTTCTGGACTGAATGACGTTGCCGCGTTACTGATCGTTTCAAGAAGATCCGATTCTTCTATGCAGTGTGTGACCAAACCGGTTTCCAAAGCCGTTTCTATTCTTATCGGTTTTTTATTGCCAATTAAGGAAAGCGCCTGATTGGCCCCAATAAGATTGGATAAGCGACGAGTTCCCAGTACTAAACCAAAGTTTGGTCCTGGAAAAGAAAACTTTGCGGACTCACTAGCAAAACGATATTGACAGGCTGAAAATAAATCAGCACCTGCTCCATAAGCCGCGCCCTGATTAAACGCAATCGTCGTATAAGAAGCGTGTTGTATGAGTTGTAGCAGGTGTTCAATTCGCACAAAACGCAGTAGTAAATCGCCATCGGAAAGTTCCTCTATATCCGAAAGGTCAAACCCCGTGCACAGATGTCGGCCTCTGCCAATAATCACGAGCGATGTTATTTCAGAAGGCATGTCTTTTTCGAGTAACAAAATCATCGACTCAACCATTGCTGGTGAGAGAGCGTTTCCTTTGTCAGGGTTAGAAAGATAAAGAAAGCCTGTGGTGTCCTTTTGCTCAAATTCAATCAAAGCCATGCCTATCCTTCTCCCTGTCCAGCCTTTAGACCTATTTCACTTAAGATTTCATCATTGTGTTCACCTAAGCCGGGTGCCGTTCGATATATAGGTAAGTTCTTACCATTAATTAATGCAGGGTAGCCAAAGGTTTTGGTTTTTGCTCCAGAGGCTAGCGTTAGGTCACTCACCCAACCTGAATGTTCAACTTGAGGGTCTTCTAGAGCTTTAGAATAAGTGTTAATTGGCTCGCAAGGAACACCCACAGCACGTAATCGTTCAACCCAAACTTCGGCAACATCCATTGCAAAACAGGCTTCTAAAATTTCTTTAAGTTCGGACTGGTTTTTAGCGCGATCTGTTGTAGTAAGAAACCTGGGCTGTTTCACCAACTCTTTGAGGTTGACAACATCGCATACGGAAGACCACAATTTGTCATTTCCGGCAGCCAGTACAAAGTAATCGTCCTTTGCTTTAAAGGCTTGGTAAGGGGCATTTCGCGGGTGCGCTGATCCGAGTTTTTTCGGATCTATTCCGGTACCAAAGTATTCGCTTGTTTGTAATGCTGATACTCCCAAGCTAGCACCTAACATAGACATATCAATAAAACCGCCTTCACCACCTTCAGCTACTTGTTTTAATAGACAAGTAATCGTGTAAGCCGCGTACAGTCCGGCACAAAAATCCGATACTGGCACACCGGCTTTCACTGGCGCCCCACCTTGTTCACCGGTGACGCTCATAATACCGGAAGCGGCTTGAACAGTGACGTCAAAACCGCCATCGTTCGCACGAGGGCCAGTTTGCCCGAAAGCCGAAACCGAGCAATAAACCAACTTTGGATTTAATTCTTTAACCGCTTCGTAAGATAGACCAAGGCGTTTCATTACTCCGGGACGGTTGTTTTCAACCACGACATCTGCCCCCGCAATTAATCGACGAGCGGCCTCTAAACCAAATTCAGATTTTAAATTTAATGTAATAGATCGTTTGTTGCGGTTTAAAGACGCGAAGTTTTCACTGAAGCCTTCAGACAGAGGGGGCCAAGCACGCATAGAATCACCACTTTCTGGCTCTACTTTAATCACATCTGCCCCCATATCCGCTAAAGACATACTTGAGAAAGGCCCTGCCGCTACGTGGCAAAACTCAATAACTTTGATATTTTTTAATGGTTTCATTTATCTCTCTCGCTTAATCAAATGAGGTGTTTTGTGATTCTGTTAGCCAAGTATTACACATTGATTGTGTTTTATAGTAATACGATTTTTCATATATCAACATATTATGTGTTGTATATCAATACATAATGTTCTGCATACAAATACGAAAAGTACAAAAGTCGTGATTATCACAAAATTAAATGCAATAACTCACGATCAGGTAATCAAGCAAAGCGAGGGAGAGGGTGGGCGTTTGAGGTGCTGTTTGTGCGCTATAAAACGCCCGTACGAATGAGGGCGTTTTATAGGTGGAGGTCTATTACACGTAATAAGAGGCTAAAGGCGGGAAGCCATTAAATTCTACCGCACTGTAAGTCGTAGTGTAGGCTCCTGTTGATAACCAGTAAAGGCGATCACCAATTTCCAAGCTTAATGGTAAGCCGTATTTGTAGTTTTCATACATAATATCAGCACTGTCACAAGTTGGACCCGCGATCACTACGTCTTCTACTTCACCGGATTTTTCTGTGTGAATCGGGTACTTGATGGCTTCGTCTAAGGTTTCAATAAGGCCTGAAAACTTACCCACATCGGTAAAGATCCAACGGTTTAATGCCGTATTGGATTTACGAGAAATTAACACCACTTCACTGACTAATATACCAGCATTAGATATCAAAGAACGACCAGGCTCTAAAATAATGCGTGGTATGTTTGCACCAAAATCTTCTTCCAAGAAACGGTTGATTTCTTCGGCATAGGTGGCAAGGTCGTTAGTCCGAGTAATGTAGTTAGCAGGGAAGCCGCCGCCCATATTAATCATCTGTAACTCGATGTCACTCTCTTCTTTAAGGCGCTCAAAAATAACTTTCACTTTACCAATGGCTTCATCCCAAGCCCCAATGTCACGTTGCTGGGAGCCAACATGGAAAGAAACGCCGTAAGGAACAAGTCCAAGTTCTTTGGCCAATACAAGTAGGCTAATCGCCATATCAGTGTGGCAACCGAACTTTCTGGACAAGGGCCAGTCTGCCGTCTGAGATCCTTCCGTTAGAATACGAATGTAGACACGTGAGCCAGGCGCTTGTTTGGCTATATTATGTAAATCGGCTTCTGAGTCAGAAGCAAACATACGAATGCCTTTATCATAAAAATAGCGAATGTCTTTGATTTTTTTTATGGTATTGCCGTAACTGATCTTTTCTGGAGAAACGCCACCAATCGCAAGTAACTTGTCTAGCTCATAAATTGACGCCACATCAAAATTTGCGCCCTGATCTCTTAATAATGTCAGAATTTCAGGCGCTGGATTGGCTTTCATTGCATAAAAAATATCAGCAATAGGGAAGCCTTTTTTTAAATCAATATAGTGTTCTTCAATGGTTTTGGTATCGATGACAACAAAAGGAGTTTCTTTGGTGTCAGCCAATTTTTTAAGGCGTTCGAAGCTAGCAGGTGTGTAGAAAGAATGGACGTCAATAGTCATTAGATGGAGTTCTCCTCATTATTACAAAACATAAACCGAAAGATAAATGCGTCTTTACCTCCCCCCCATCCTACTCATGGCTGTTGCTTATCCGGTGTGAACCTTAAGCGACTGCGGCAGCAGTTGAAGCGGTGCGGATTATGTTCAGTAACGACGCGTGCGCAATTTAATTTCAGAATGATTCTAGGTCAAGCTTTTTTTATTAATTAGGTCACTTTTAGAATCATGACAGTTTCCATTCATTTAAGCACTCCCCATTATGGCTTTGTTCTATGGTTTATTGTGGCTTTGTTTGTAATTTTGATTGCACCTGAAATAACCCGCTACCTAAAATGAGTGCGATAACAAAAATAATACCTTCGGATGGATTGTTAATGAGAGCGGTCAGTCCTGGACCCGGACAATAGCCACTCAACCCCCAGCCTATTCCAAACAAGATTGATCCGATGATTAATGGTGAATCGATGTCTTTTCGAGTTGGTATGGACCAGCTGGAGTCGAATAATGGTTTTTTTCTGCGTTTTTGAATTTGGTAACCAATGAATCCAATGGCGATGGCTCCTACCATCACAAAGAGTAAGGAAGGGTTCCAGTTTCTTGTTATATCCAAGAAGCCAATAACCACAGCTGGGTTGGTCATTTCTGAAAAGGCCAAACCAACGCCAAAGAGCAAGCCGGTAATAAATGTAATTAGAGCCTTCATATCGTCTTCCTATGTTAAATACTGTTAAAAAAATAAACCGTGATGATCGCGCTGGTTATAAAAATTAATGTCGCGATAATTGAGCGAGGTGACAGCCTTGATATTCCGCAGACACCATGACCGCTGGTGCAGCCACGCCCTAATCGAGTTCCATAGCCTACAAGTAATCCTGAAATAATGAGAAGTAATGTACTTCTGCTTTCAGGAAAGTCAGTGTGTTGAGGGATTAGGTTGCCGTAGGTACTGCCGCCAAGAATAAGTCCGATAATAAAGAGTATCGGTAGCCCTCTCTCCTTATTGAATAATGCTTGAGCAAAAATTCCGCTGATGCCGACTACTTTTCCTGTTGTAAGTAGGTAAAGGGTCGCGGCAACACCAATCAATAGCCCACCGGATAGTGGTAAAATAAAATTTTCCATAGTTACACCTAAATCAAATATTAGGATTATCTTATATTAATAAAATCTAATTTACCAATGTTTTTCGTTGCATTATTTTTACATCTTTTAAACAATGGGCTTCGGTGTTATTGGTTATAATGACTAAAAAATGGAGCCAATTATGCTTTTTGAACTCAAAAAAATGTTTGCAAACTTAACACAATCACCCTCTGAAGAAAGTGATGTCTCCTATCATTTGGCGCTTGCTACTGTGCTTGTCGAAATTATGGTGTCTGATGATGAGGTTGATCAAAGGGAAATAGAAAAAATACTCGAGATTTTAAAAGCTCAGACAGGTTTGGATTCGGAAGTTGAGGCCATTCTGGAAGAGGCGAGATCTCAGTCTAAAATGGCTAACGACATGTTTAAGTATACCAATGTCATTAATGAGCAAGCGAGTCGCGCTGATAAAGATGAAATTATGCGATGCTTGTGGCGAATTGCCTATGCAGATTTAGAGCTCGATGAGTATGAAGATCACCGTATTAGAAGAATCAGCGAATTGCTTTATGTACCTCATTCAGACTTTATTCGAACCAAGTTGGAAGTGCAAAAAGAGTTAGCGCTTTAATGTTTCAAATACCCCATTTTTATCGTCGCTATTTTTGAGTGGATTCAAAGAAATAAGCCCCAGACAAACTGGGGCTTATTTAAGCATTTAAAAAGATTACATTGTCTTTTAAAACACTTTTATACTGCGTATAACAGGATTAAGCGGCGAAGTTTGCTGCAGCGAATTCCCAGTTAGCAAGCGCCCAGAAACCTTTTAGATAGTCAGGGCGTACATTGCGATAATCAATGTAATAAGCATGTTCCCAAAGGTCTACGGTTAATAGTGCCGTTTGGCCATTAGTTGACGGTGTACCAGCATTGCTAGTATTGACGATTTCTAATTCACCCGCGGCATTTTTAACTAACCAAGTCCAGCTTGAACCGAAGTTGTTTACGGCTTTATCGTTGAATTCAGCTTGGAATGCTTCAAAAGAACCCCATTTTGCATTGATGGCATCGGCCAATTCACCTGTTGGTTCACCGCCGCCATTTGGGTTTAAACTATTCCAAAAGAAGGTGTGATTCCAGATTTGAGCGGCATTGTTAAAAACCGGGCCTGCTGGTGCAGCGGCAATGATTTCTTCTAAAGATTTGCCTTCGTATTCAGTTCCAGGAACAAGACCGTTTAATTTAACAACATACGTGTTATGGTGTTTTCCATGGTGAAACTCTAGTGTTTCTACTGACATGTGAGGCTCTAGAGCATCTTTAGCGTAAGGAAGAGCTGGTAATTCGAAAGACATATCTTTTCTCCTAGCGTTAATATACAAAAATGCTTGTTATCAAGCAGTTAATGGTGCTTATATAGTAGCACTGAAAAAATGAATTTTATATTCATAAAATTAGTATGGTTATTAAATTTTCCCTTTAGTTGTAGATAAAGAAATTGAGCTCGATGTCCAGAAACGATGATGTAGATATCCCAAGCCTTACTTTAGACCAAGATGAAGTAAGCGAAAGACGAACCGCTAACTCTCAAACCAAGCGGAAATTAAATCCACCACCGGCTCACCCAGCGGGTGTGTCAACAGGAGCAACGGCTAAAAAGACAAGCCTTGGAGGTGTGTATTTTTTATTGTTGTTGATTTTGGCTGGTGCCAGCGGAGCTGGGTATTGGTTATGGGAGCAAAATCAAATGCTCTTAAACGAATTGCAGCTAACGAAAAGTGAGGTGAAAAATTTAGATCACCAGTTAATTGCGGCAGATGTGTCGGCGAATGCACAAGGGTCTACTTTAGAAGAAACGTTAAGCGTCCACAGTAGCGAAATCCGCAAATTGTGGGGTGTGTCTTATGACACAAATAGAAAAGCCATTGCGTCTAATAAAGCGAATATAGATTCGATCAACAGTACGATTTCGTCACTAAAAGAAACAACATCGACTCAAGCAAAATTAATTGCTGTTCAGGGTGATGCGTTTAATGAAGTTGAAGCAGGTTATAATCAATTAATTGACGCTGTTTCAGCACTGGAAGAGATTAAGACAACGCAGCAAGGCGTTTTAACTGAGTTGACGTTAAATCAGGACCAGTTTGAAAAAACGGCCGCGGCTTTGGATACCAGAGAGGTTGAGTTGCAGGGGCGAGTGGAAGCCAACTCTATTCAGCTCTCATCTTATGAATCTACAATTTCAGCGTTAACAGCTAAACTCGATGATCTATCCAAACAAGTCGCGTCTTTAGCTAATAAGCCGAGTCAAGCCGTTACGCAAGTGGTTTCGAATGACGTGCAAAAAACGTTAAAAGATCATCAGGAAGCGATCGATTCGGTGGATGCTTTTAGAGCTCAAATAAACACATCCATAAATCGTTTAGAGTCTCAAGTTTTACAAATACAACTTCAGCAACAGTTGGACGCAGACGCGCCTTAAAATACTGAATACGCGTTGGTGATTGTCAATAAAAGGTCGATTTAATCGACCTTTTTTGGGTTTTGAATTTGACTCTTTTCTTGTTTCTCATGCACTTCGCGCCTTTCAGCTTGGGTTCGATAGGTAGGTTCGATAGGTAGGCTCGATGGATTGGTTTATTATGTATAGGCAAAAAGTTTTATCGGCGTCATGTGCACGATCAATATTAGAGCTATCAGTCAGGGTAACTTATTAATAACCTTGTTTAACAGTAAAGTTAACCGAGCGGATTTGAAATGGGTGTATAAAAGATTAATATAAATATTCCTTTAAAGTCTAATAAGTTTTCTTTTTATAACTTAATGATATGCTATAGTGGTTTTATTAAGATAAACGCTAACCAGTTATGACTTTTATTGAGACAGTATATTATGACAACAGAGGCTAGACTCACTCATCTAAAGCAGCTTGAAGCTGAGAGTATTCACATCATCCGTGAAGTGGCGGCAGAGTTTGATAATCCTGTAATGCTTTATTCTATCGGTAAAGATTCGGCTGTGATGTTGCATCTTGCAATGAAGGCTTTTTACCCAGGCAAACCTCCTTTCCCTTTATTGCACGTTGATACTGGTTGGAAATTTAAGGAAATGATTGCCTTCCGTGATCAATTGGTTGCGAAATTAGGCTTGGAATTATTGGTTCATCAGAACCCTGAAGGCCTGGCTCAGGGTATTGGCCCGTTTACTCATGGTAGCTCAAAGCATACTGATGTAATGAAAACACAAGGTCTAAAACAGGCCTTAGATAAATACGGTTTTGATGCCGCGTTCGGTGGCGCAAGACGTGATGAAGAGAAGTCTCGAGCGAAAGAGCGTGTGTATTCCTTTCGTGATAAGCAACATCGCTGGGATCCTAAAAACCAACGTCCAGAATTGTGGAATATCTATAACGGTAAAGTGAATAAAGGTGAAAGTATTCGAGTGTTCCCTTTATCAAACTGGACTGAATTGGATATATGGCAATACATTTACCTAGAAAATATCGATATTGTTCCTCTGTATTTTGCAAAAGAGCGTCCGGTTGTAGAGCGTGATGGCACATTAATCATGGTTGATGACGAACGTATGCCGTTGCATGAAAATGAAAAACCTATGATGAAACCGGTTCGCTTTAGAACTCTTGGGTGCTACCCACTTACGGGTGCCGTAGAATCTGAAGCCGATACACTTCCTGAAATTATCCAAGAAATGCTGCTTACAAAAAGCTCTGAGAGGCAGGGGCGAATGATAGATCATGATTCGTCTGGTTCGATGGAAGAGAAGAAAAAGCAGGGTTATTTCTAACATTTAACGTGGTTTTCAATCTTCAGTATTGCAGGGTTTTACTACTAATGACCTGTATGTTGTATGAAAGGCCTAATTGACAGAGTAAGGTTTTGGAGTAAGTAATGTCTCATCAGTCAGAATTAATTAATAAAGATATATTGAGTTATTTAAAGCAGCATGAAGAAAAAGATATGTTGCGTTTATTGAC
The DNA here is from genome assembly GCF_014805825.1 of Marinomonas algicola. Taxonomy (NCBI): domain Bacteria; kingdom Pseudomonadati; phylum Pseudomonadota; class Gammaproteobacteria; order Oceanospirillales; family Oceanospirillaceae; genus Marinomonas; species Marinomonas algicola. The sequence continues at coordinate 2,475,929 of NZ_CP061941.1, read as the reverse complement.
GTGCGGTAACGTCGATGATGGTAAAAGTACCCTTATTGGTCGCTTACTTCATGATTCAAAGCTGATTTTTGAAGATCATATGGAAGCGGTCAAGCGTGATAGTAAGAAGTCCGGCACTCAGGGTGAAGAAGTTGATTTGGCTTTACTAGTGGATGGTTTGCAGGCAGAGCGTGAGCAAGGCATTACTATTGACGTTGCTTATCGTTATTTTTCTACTGAAAAGCGTAAATTTATTATTGCGGATACGCCTGGACATGAGCAATATACGCGCAACATGGCGACTGGGGCTTCAACGTCTGATCTCGCTATTATTCTGATTGATGCGCGTTATGGGGTGCAAACACAAACTAAGCGTCATAGCTATATCGCCGCTTTATTGGGTATTAAGCATCTGGTCATTGCAATTAATAAGATGGATTTAGTTGAATTCTCAGAAGAAAGATATAATGAAATAAAATCTGATTATTTGGCTTTTAATCAGCAGCTTGGTAATCGCGCTACCGATGATGTTCAGTTTGTTCCTTTGTCGGCTTTGAAGGGAGATAACGTAGTTAACCCTTCAGAAAATATGCCTTGGTACCAAGGCGGTTCATTAATGAATATCCTTGAAGATGTTAAAATTAATCGAGATGTAAGAAGCGATGCTTTTCGTTTTCCTGTGCAATATGTCAACAGACCAAACCTTGATTTCAGAGGGTTTTCTGGAACGGTTGCGGCAGGTCAAGTTAAGCCGGGTGATGAGGTGGTTGCCCTGCCATCTGGTAAATCCAGTAAAGTGAAGGCCATTGTTACGTATGATGGTGATTTGGAGGCGGCCAAATCAGGCCAAGCTGTTACGCTTACATTGGAAGATGAAATTGATGTAAGTCGCGGTGATATGTTGGCTCATAAAGGTAAAGAACCTTTAATGGCTACTACGTTAAGAGCTTCAATCGTTTGGATGGCAGAACATCCATTGATTCCAGGTAAATTGTACAACTTTAAAGTGGGTACGCAATCTGTTCCAGGTAAAGTGCATCATTTTGAGCATCGTGTTGATGTGAATACGTTAGAAAAAAGTGACATCGACCAGCTCGAGCTAAATGGTATTGCTGAATGTGTCATTCAGTTTGATGCCCCCGTTGCGTTCGATTCATACGTAGAGAGTCGTTTTACTGGTGCTATCATTGTTATTGATCGTTTAACAAACGTGACTGTTGGTGCTGCAATGGCTGAAGAGGCGGTTGCCGATCTTGATGCAAACACTGTCGTTACAGCGGAAGATAGAGCGGCTCGTTTAGGTCAAAAACCCGCGGTCATCTCCTTGTCTAAAAATGCGTTTTCTCAAGTTGAGCTAATTGAACGGGTTTTGCTTAATAAAGGCATTGTGGCTATCGTGAAGAAAAATGCCACAGAATCTGATGTGGCGCTTTTGAGAAAAACAGGTTTAACCGTTATTATTGAGAATGAAGCGTTGGCTGACTCCCATGTTACTGAAGAAAGATTGGATGATATCGTCTTCAGTGTGATAGAGACGGTTCGCTTATAACCGTTTACTTAATTCGGTTTCGTTTGAAAAATCCCAGCTTTGTCTGGGATTTTTTTTGACCACAAAATGACCAGGGCGTTGTGGTTGGCGGGCTGATACCTATTTTTGTTCGGTTGGGTATTTGTTGAATTTAACGGTTTCTTAAAGAAAAAGTGCCATTCAAGGTGGTTATTGGCGATTTGGGACGTTATTATGGGGGTTCTTATTATCAAGGTGCGTGAAGTCTCGCTATTTTTGAGTGGGCTTTTACTTAATAAAAGTCTCGTTCCTGCTACTTATAAATAAAAGAAGGAGATAGCAATGCAAATAGCGTCAAATACCGTAGTAAGCATGCATTATACATTGGTTGACGAAGAAGGTACTGAATTAGATTCCTCAATTGGTCAAGAGCCATTGGTGTTTTTGAGTGGTGCGCAAAATATTATTGAAGGCCTTGATAAAGCATTACAAGGTAAGAAAGCAGGTGATAAAGAATCTGTTTCTGTTTCTCCTGAAGAAGCTTATGGTCCTGTTTATCCTGAAATGGTTCAAGAAGTTCCTCGTGAAAACTTTCAAGGTGTGGATGTTATTGAAATCGGTATGCAATTTATGGCTCAAACCCCAGGTGGTGAGCAGCCTGTAACAGTTATTGCCGTAGGGGATGAAGGCGTTACTTTAGATGGAAATCACCCATTGGCGGGTAAAACACTAAAATTTGATGTTGAAATCATCGATGTACGTGAAGCTTCTCCAGAAGAATTGGAACACGGTCATGTTCATGGTGAGGGCGGTCATCAGCACTAAGCCAGCGTAAAAACTACCTGGTGTGAATAATGGCGCTTATGGCGCCATTATTGTTTGTGCAGAATAGTTTATCTTGATGGGTAATTAAGTTGTTGAATCGAAAATGTTAAATAAACAAGATGTGATCGAGAGTATTCAGTTGTGTTTAAAAGAAAGGCTTGCTGTGTCCAACAAGGCCGCGTTACAAGCGTATGAGCAGGCGACAAATGAAGAGTCTGTTGCTGAAAACAAATACGATACATTTGGCCTTGAGGCATCTTACCTAGCGCATGGACAATCCAAAAGGGTGATTGAATGTGAAAATGACTTGGCTGTGTTTGTGAAGCGTAAGTCTCAGTATCAAGTGGTTCGTCCTGTTGTTGCAGAAGGGTGTTTGGTTAAGCTCATTGATCAATCGAATCAAATGCAATACTTTTTTATTAGTCCAGTGGCTGGTGGGACGAAAGTTACACTTAAACGTGAGACTATTACCCTAATCTCAATCACATCACCACTAGGAAAGTGTCTTCTTGGAAAAGAAGAGGGCGATGACGTTGTGCTTAATTCTGCTCAGGCAATGAAAACCTATGAGATTGAAGATTGTATGTAAGTCAGAGCCTGAGAAGGCAGGGATGAAAACTTATCTTAGCGGTTTAAAGGCCTTCGTGGTAAACTACGCCGCTGAATTAAATAAGGTCTTTAACTCCTGAGTCCTGCCATCTAATACTAATTTGAGTACACCCACCTCCATGTTACGACTAAATGATATTAAATTGCCTCTTAATCATACAGATGAAGAGCTTGATAGCGCCATTGTTTCTACTTTAGATATTGAAGCAAGTGATTTAATTGGCTTTACCATATTTAAAAGAAGTTATGATGCCCGTAAAAAAGGCAATATTATCTTGTTGTATCAGTTAGATGTTGAGCTTAATGAGTCCGTTGAAAAAAAGGTTCTTCAAAGATTTGCTGATAGTCATGTGGTTAAACCGACCCCAGATACATCCTATCATTTTGTTGCGAAAGCAGAAGAAAATTTTCCCATGGCAGAGCAGTTAAGACCCGTTGTTGTGGGGTTTGGTCCGTGTGGCATTATGGCGGCATTGTTACTGGCTCAAATGGGATTAAAACCGATCGTTTTAGAGCGAGGCCAAGATGTGCGTCAGCGAACTAAGGATACGTGGGGGTTATGGCGTGATAGGAAGTTGAATAAAGAATCTAATGTTCAGTTTGGTGAAGGGGGAGCAGGTACATTCTCTGATGGAAAGCTTTGGAGTCAGGTAAAAGATAAGCGTTTCCTTGGCCGTAAAGTAATGGAAGAATTTGTTAAGTCTGGAGCGCCTGAAGAAATTTTATATGTTAGTAAGCCGCATATTGGTACCTTCAAACTAGTTAAGATGGTTGAAAACATCCGTGCTGAGATTGTTAGTTTGGGCGGTGAAATACGGTTTAACTCTAAGGTTGAGAAAATACATCGAGAGCATGAAGAAGGCTCCGACCAAGGTCGATTGACGGGTGTGACTTTGTCTTCTGGGGAAGTGTTACCAACGAATCATCTTGTGTTGGCGATTGGTCACAGTGCTAGAGACACCTTTCAGATGCTTTTGGACGAAGGCGTGTATATGGAAGCGAAACCTTTCTCAATTGGTTTTCGTATTGAACACCCTCAATCGGTAATAGATGACGGGCGTTTTGGTGTGCAAGCAGGCCATCCAATTCTTGGAGCGGCCGATTACAAATTAGTTCATCATTGTGAGAATGGACGCAGTGTGTACAGTTTTTGTATGTGTCCTGGTGGAACCGTTGTTGCGGCTACGTCAGAAGGTGAGCGTGTTGTGACAAATGGTATGTCTCAATATTCTCGTAACGAGCGTAACGCAAATTCCGCTATTGTTGTCGGCATTGATCCTAAGAAAGATTACCCAGAGCACGTTTTAGCGGGTGTTGACTTGCAGCGTCAGTTAGAATCATTGGCGTTTACCATGGGCGGTGAAAACTATAATGCGCCTGCCCAGTTAGTTGGTGATTTTTTAAAGGGTGTTCCCTCCACAGGGCTTGGTTCTGTTGAACCCTCATATAAACCAGGTGTTAAATTAACGGACTTATCCAAGGCTTTACCGACATTCGCTGTGGATGCGATGAGAGAAGCTTTACTGGTTTTTGATCGTCAAATTAAAGGCTTTGCTATGAATGACGCCATTTTAACTGGTATTGAGACTCGTACCTCTTCCCCTGTTAGCATTCGACGAAATAAAGACTTTGTGAGTATGAATACCACGGGCTTGTATCCTTCTGGTGAGGGTGCAGGTTATGCCGGTGGGATTTTGTCAGCCGGCATAGATGGTATAAAAGTAGCAGAAGCGGTTGCATTAAGTATTTTGAAAAAATAAAACGACGTTTTTGAATCTCTTTATTAATGCATAAAAGGGCATTGAATTTTACCTATGCCCTAGAGTGTATGCGTTTGTTCGCTTATAATGCGGAACCTTTTAGAATTTGAAAGAACCTAAAAAGTCGAAAACGAATTGATATGATCGTTTGACGCGCTCAAAGATCTTACCGCTGTCGACTTTTTGGACTTAAATAAACACTCTTACTGAGCTAGTAACAGGATATAAATATTATGCGCAGCCATTATTGCGGCGAATTAAATGCTTCCAATATTTCTCAAGAAGTCACTTTATGTGGCTGGGTTCATCGTAGACGTGATCATGGAGGGGTTATCTTTCTAGATGTACGTGATCGTGAAGGTGTTACTCAGGTCGTTTTTGATCCAGACCGTGCAGAAAGCTTTGCTCTTGCAGACAGTGTTCGTAATGAATATGTTGTCAAATTGACAGGGAAAGTAAGAGCTCGCCCTGAAGGTACAACAAACCCAAATATGCCAACAGGTGAGATTGAAATTTTAGGTCTTGATCTTGAAGTTCTTAATGGATCGGCCACTCCCCCATTCCAGTTGGACGAGCATCAAGCTGTTGGTGAAGATGTACGTTTAAAAAATCGCTTCATTGATCTTCGTCGTCCAGAAGTTCAGCAAAAACTTCGTTTCCGTTCTAAGGTAACTTCCGTTTTACGTCGTTATTTAGATGATAACGGTTTCTTGGATATTGAGACGCCAATTTTGACTCGTGCGACCCCTGAGGGTGCTCGTGATTACCTTGTTCCAAGCCGAACACACCAAGGCAGCTTTTTTGCTTTACCACAGTCACCACAATTGTTTAAGCAATTGCTAATGGTGTCTGGTTTTGATCGCTATTATCAAATTGCAAAATGTTTCCGTGATGAAGACTTACGTGCTGACCGTCAGCCTGAATTTACTCAGGTTGATATCGAGACCTCATTCATGAGTGAAGAAGATATCATGAAAATGACGGAGTCAATGATCACTGGGATGTTTAAAGAGCTTTTAAACATTGATCTTGGTTCATTCCCACGTATGCCTTATGCTGAAGCCATGGAAACCTACGGTTCTGATAAGCCTGATTTACGTATACCATTAACTATTGTGACCGTTTCTGACTTAATGACAGAGGTTGACTTTAAGGTGTTCTCTGGGCCTGCTAAAGATGAGAAAGGTCGTGTGGCCGCGCTTAAAGTGCCTGGCGGTAATGCGCTTACACGTAAGCAAATTGATGAATACACCAAATTTGTTGGTATTTATGGTGCTAAAGGTCTGGCGTATATTAAAGTTAATGACAAAGCCAATCTTGAAGAGGGTTTGCAGTCTCCGATTGTTAAGTTCTTGCCAATTGAGGTTCGTCAGCAATTGTTGGATCGTCTCGATGCTCAAGATGGCGATTTAATTTTCTTTGGTGCCGATTCCATAAAAGTAGTGACAGAAGCTTTGGGTGCCTTACGATGTAAAGTAGGGGATGACTTGAATCTGTATACATGTGAATGGGCGCCTCTATGGGTTGTTGACTTCCCTATGTTTGAAGAAACATCTGATGGTGGTATTACCGCTATACATCATCCATTTACCGCGCCATCTTGCTCTGCTGAAGAACTGAAAGCTAGCCCATTAACGGCCTTATCTCAGGCTTATGATATGGTACTAAACGGAACTGAGTTAGGTGGTGGTTCGATTCGTATACACAAAGGTGAGATGCAGCAAACAGTATTTGAATTGTTAAATATTTCACCTGAAGAGCAAGAAGAAAAATTTGGATTCTTACTAGATGCACTAAAATTTGGTGCGCCACCGCATGGTGGTTTAGCGTTTGGTTTGGACCGCTTGGTTATGTTGATGACGGGTTCACAATCCATTCGTGACGTTATTGCCTTCCCTAAAACGCAAAGTGCAACCTGTTTGTTGACTCAAGCGCCGGGTGCCGTAAGTGACAAACAGTTGAAAGAACTGAGTATCAGAGTGCGTAAACCTGTTGTTGAGTAAGTTTTTTATAGCAAAGATTTTAAAATTGTAAAGAAAGTATAAAAAAGGTCGCTTAATGCGACCTTTTTTCATTACTATTAATATTGATTGAAGTACTGTTGGGATATACAGTGTGTTTTCTGCGAAAGGTGGTAAAGTGTTAACACGTATTCTGGCAATCGATCCTGGCTCAAGAATAACTGGCTTTGGTATTATAGATGTTGATGCCAAAGGTAAAATAAAATACGTAAACAGTGGTTGTATAAGGCTTCCTGATGACGTGTTGTCTGTGAGGTTGAAAAATATTTATCTGAATGTTCAGACACTTTTTGCTGAATATAACCCTGATGAGTTTGCTATTGAAGAAGTGTTTTTGGCAAAGAATGCTAACTCCGCGTTAAAGTTAGGCCAGGCTCGCGGTGCCGCTATTGTCGTTGCGGCACTGAATGATGTATTTGTTCATGAATATTCCGCCAAGCGAGTAAAACAATCGGTCGTTGGGAGTGGTTCTGCTGATAAATTACAGGTGCAACAAATGGTTCAATTATTGTTGTCGTTAGATAAATCGCCACAGGCCGACGCCGCCGATGCATTGGCCATTGCTTTATGTCACGCGCACACCAGAACGGCGTCTGGTTTAGAATATGGTACTGGTAAGCGAGCACTAAGAAACTCAGGTAAACGTTGGACTGAATTAGATGTAAGGAAAATAAAGTGATTGGTCGTTTGGTTGGTAAGTTAGTAGAAAAAATGCCGCCTGATTTATTGGTTGATGTTGGTGGTGTTGGTTATGAATTAAGTGCTTCAATGACGACCTTTTATGAGTTGCCTAGTGTTGGTGGGCAAGTTGTTTTATATACTCATTTTCAAGTTAAAGAAGATGCTCAGACTTTGTATGCATTTATTGATAAATCAGAAAGAGCGCTCTTTCGTATTTTAATTAAAGTCAATGGGATTGGCCCTAAAATGGCATTGGCTATATTGTCGAGTATGTCATCAGATGAATTGGTTAAATTTGTTCAGGAGTCCGATGTTACCGCCCTGACAGGCATACCTGGTGTTGGTAAAAAGACAGCTGAAAGATTAATTGTGGAGCTAAGGGACAAACTAGGTCAAGCCGCAAAACAAGATCTTTTTTCTACCCCCGCTGTACTTAAACAGGTTCAGGCAGATCCAAGGCAAGAGGCCGAGTCTGCGCTCATTTCATTAGGCTATAAACCACAAGAAGCCTCAAAAGCCATTGCGCTTATTCCAATGTCTAATGCAACAAGCGAAGATGTCATAAAAGCGGCATTAAAGAATATGCTTAGAAAGGCTAATTGATGATTGAATCTGATCGCATTATTTCGGCTGAGCCAAAAACAAGTGAATTTCATCATGATAGAGCAATTCGTCCCCAAAGTTTGTCGGAATACATTGGGCAGCCAGTTGTTCGTGAGCAAATGGAGATTTTTATCCAGGCGGCTAAGCAGCGTAATGAAGCGCTTGATCATTCTTTGATCTTTGGCCCGCCGGGTCTTGGGAAGACAACGTTAGCCAATATTATTGCAAATGAAATGGGGGTTGAGATAAAAACGACTTCCGGGCCTGTTCTTGAAAGAGCTGGAGATTTGGCCGCTTTGTTAACGAACCTAAATGAGGGCGATGTTCTTTTTATTGATGAGATACATAGATTAAATCCAGCTATTGAAGAGGTTCTGTATCCTGCGATGGAGGATTACCAGCTAGACATTATGATAGGCGAAGGCCCGGCTGCGCGTTCCATAAAAATTGAGATACCGCCATTTACTTTGATTGGTGCGACGACAAGAGCGGGATTATTAACATCGCCTTTGCGAGATAGGTTTGGTATTGTTCAGCGTTTAGAGTTTTACAATGTTGAGTCGTTAACCTCCATTGTGAGTCGCTCAGCAAAGAAGCTTGGTATTGAGATGGATCAGGCTGGAAGCTTTGAAGTAGCGCGTAGATCAAGAGGCACCCCAAGAATTGCTAATCGTCTATTGCGCAGAGTAAGAGATGTTGCGCAGGTCAAGGGTGAGTTGTGTGTGGGTGACGTTATTGCTAAACGCGCTCTCGATATGTTGAGTGTTGACTCTCAAGGTTTTGATCACCTTGATCGTCGTATGTTATTGACTATGATTGAGAAATTTGACGGGCGGCCTGTAGGTCTAGATAATATTGCTGCGGCTATTGGAGAAGATAGAGATACAATTGAAGACGTAGTTGAGCCTTTCTTAATACAGCAAGGGTTTATAATGAGGACGCCAAGAGGTCGTCAAGTTACCAAACGGGCATATGAGCATTTTAATTATCAGTTGCCATCAGATTTAACTTAGAGGTATAGAATGTCAATTTGGGGACTTATTGCAAGTGCAAGTGTCGTCGTTCAGTTAGTAATGTTGTTGTTATTAACGGCGTCGGTTGTTTCTTGGGTTATTATTTTTCAAAGAACGCGTGTTTTGCGTAAAGCGAAGGCGGTTCGCAAAACGTTTGAAGACTTGTTTTGGTCCGGAATGGATTTAAGCCAGTTGTATCGTCAAATTACTGTAGATGGTAGATCGGTTGATGGCATAGAGAATATTTTTACAGCCGGTATTAAAGAATTTACTCGTTTAAGACAGACATCTAATGTCGATCCTGATGCTGTTATGGAAGGTGTGCAACGCTCAATGAGAGTGGCCATGTTTCGTGAGGAGGAGAAACTTGAGAAACATTTATCATTTCTTGCCACGGTAGGATCAACAAGCCCTTATGTCGGTTTATTCGGTACTGTTTGGGGGATAATGCATTCATTTATTGGTTTAGCTGAAGTACAGCAGGCTACCCTTGCCACCGTTGCCCCTGGCATTGCTGAAGCGCTCATAGCAACGGCTATTGGCCTTGCAGCCGCTATTCCTGCGGTAATTTCATACAATCGTTTTGCCGCCGTGTCTGACTCACTATCATCAAGCTACGAAAATTTCTCTGACGAATTTGCGAGTATCCTTCACAGAAAAGTTCATGTGCGTGATGGAGGAGTAGCTTAGTGCCTCGTTTAAAACGACGTAGTAAACGACGTCCGATGTCGGAAATTAATGTTGTCCCCTATATTGATGTTATGTTGGTATTGTTGGTTATTTTTATGATTACCGCCCCCATGCTGACTCAAGGGGTGAATGTCGAATTACCAAATGCAAATGCAGCTCCGATACCTGATCCTGACTCTGAGGTGTTGGTTGCTTCTATAGATGATCAAGGCAACTACTTTTTGGATTTTGGCGGTACCCAAGATGCAATAAGCTTAGCTGATTTGCAGGATAAAGTTCGGAAAGTGCTTACGCAGAATGCATCTTTACCTGTTTTGGTTCGAGGTGATAAAAACGTTCCTTATGGCGATGTTGTGCGCTTAATGGTGGCATTGCAAGCGGCCGGAGCGCCAAATGTGGGGCTTGTGACGGAGCCTGAGTTGAAAAAATGAAGTTGTTTCATCAAGAAAGTTATGCTCTACCCATCGTACTTGCTGTTACTTTGCATCTTCTTGTTGTGCTGTCGGCGCTGTTTGTGTGGGACTTTTCTGAAGCAGAAGAAATAAAACCAAAACGAGCACCTATTGTCCAGGCCAGTGTGATTGATATTAAACAAACGTCCATCGGCAAACAAACTGAAGCTGAAAAGAAAACTCAAGAACGAAAAGCGCAAGTGATTGCTCAAGAAAAAGCAAAAGCCAATGCGTTGCAAAAGCGACAAAATGAACTTAAGGCACTTGAAGACCAAAAAAGACAATTGGCGCTCACTAAGAAAAAGCAGGAAGAGGCCAAAAATAAGGCGGAGCAGGATAGAGCGAAGCAGTTAAAGATTGAAGCCGATAAGCAGCAGAGAAAAGAGGCTGAAGCTAAAAAGCAAAAAGAACAGCAAGCTTTAGAGGCAAAAAAGCGTAAGGAAGCTGAGCAACGGAAGAAAATGGAAGCAGAAAAGAAAGCCGCTGAGGCTGCTAAGAGAAAAGCAGAAGAGGTAAAAAGAGAGGCTGAAGCAGAAAAGAAACGTGTCGCAGAACAAAAGAAAGCAGCAGAAGAGAAAAAGCGGCAAGAAGCGGCCAGATTAGCCAATGAAGAGAAAAAACGTAAAGAAGAGTTGCGGCGTCAACAAGCAGAAGAAAAGCAGAAGTTGGCTGAGCAGCAGATTGCTCAAGCGTTAGCTGAAGCGGAGAAAGCTAAAAGAGATGTGGCTGAGCAACAAATGGTTCAGTCCTTAAGTGCTTTAATAAATGACCGAATTGCTAGGGCGTGGATTAGACCGCCAAGTGCTAGAAATAATATGAGGACCTTTTTAAGGATATTTTTCTTACCAACAGGTGAGGTTAGTCAAGTGAACATCACGAAAGGCAGTGGTGATGCTTTGTTTGACCAGCGAGCCGTAGATGCTGTTAAACGTGTTGAGAAAATTGAGGAGCTAGCTGACCTGGACTCCTATGTTTTTGAACGTAATTTTCGCCAAGTTGATTTAATATTTAATCCACAGGATTTGAGACGCTAATGAAAAAAATATTATTGTTGTTACTGTATTGTTCTTGTCTGTTCTCGAGTGTTGCTCGGGCACAGCTGGTTATTGAGATTACCAATGGGGCGGATCAGCTTCTGCCAATCGCGGTTGTTAAGTTTGGTAATGAAGGCTCGCAGATACTTCCAGATGTGGCTCAAATCATTGAAGATGACCTCAAGCGCAGTGGCTTATTTAATGCGATACCCAGAAATGTGATGCTAAGTCAGCCAACGAAAAAAGAAGACGTATTTTATCGTAATTGGCGATTGTTAAAGGCGGATTACGTGCTGATTGGCTCGATTAAATTGCTTTCGGGAGATACATACGAGATTGAATTTGAATTATTGAACGTGCTGGGGCAAAAAAATGTTCAAGGTCGTGAAAGTATTAAAGTTAGGAAAAATAATTTCCGTGATGCGGCGCACTATATAAGCGATAAGGTTTATGAATTGTTGACTGGTGTTCGTGGTGCATTTAGCACAAAAATATTATATGTAACCGCTGAGGGTGATAAAGCAAAACCGACCTTCCAGTTACAAGTTGCTGATGCGGATGGATTTGGTCCTCAAGTAATCGTGGAATCAAAAGAACCAATTTTATCTCCTTCATGGAGTAATAATGGTCGTTTTATCTCTTACGTTATGTTCAGAGATCGTAGACCTAATATCTTTATTCAGGAGTTGGCGACAGGTAAGCGCCAAAAAATTGCTCAGTATAAAGGATTGAATGGGTCTCCGTCTTGGTCACCTGATGGGAAAAAGTTGGCTTTAGTGCTGTCTAAAGATGATAATCCGGAGATCTATGTTCTTGATATTGCAACACAAAAATTAACTCGTATTACGAATCATTATTCGATTGATACAGAGCCAAGCTGGGAACCAGATGGTAAAAGTATCATCTTTACTTCCGATCGAGGAGGCAACCCTCAAATTTATCGCGTTGATATCGCTTCTAAAGCGGTTGAAAGAATAACCTTTGAAGGTGAGTTGAATACCAGAGCTAGAATGACGCCAGATGGACGCTTTTTAGTGACGGTTCAGAAAAATAATGGTCAGTATAATATCTCGTTGCAAGATATGAATAATGGACGTGTACAAGTCTTAACAGAAACCTATCTAGATGAGTCACCAAGCATTGCACCTAATGGTAGTATGGTTATGTACGCCACTACGTATAATGGTAAGGGGATTTTATCTGTTGTTTCCGTTGATGGATTGGTTAAATATAGGTTACCATCGGCGGCTGGAGATGTAAGAGAACCATCGTGGTCCCCTTACTTCAAATAGATCACTTAAGGAGTGAAGAATGAGTATTACAAAATTAAGTAAAATTGCGGTAGTAGGTTTGTCGGCAGCGTGGATCGTAGGTTGTAGTACTACAGCTTCTGAAACGGATTCATCAGCTAGCTCTGTAGAAACATCTGAGGCGACAGATCAAGCGTTTGGTGCTGGTGATGATGGCTCTTTAACAAGTGTTATTGTTGCTGATGACTCTGCGGTAGCAAATGAAAATGGCATGGCCATGCTTGACGGTGTAGCGACTGTTTTCTATTTTGATTTTGATAAGTCAATTGTACGTCCAGAATCTCGCGAAGCATTAACCATGCATGCTCAATACTTAGTAGCTAACCCTGATGCGCGCGTTGTTCTTGAAGGTCATGCTGATGAGCGTGGAACACGTGAATACAATATGGCTTTGGGTGAGCGTCGTGCTAAAGCAATTAGTCGTTATTTAACTATTCAAGGTGTTGCGGCATCACAAATTGAATCAGTAAGCTTCGGTGAAGAAGTTCCAGTTGCTTTTGGTCATGATAACAGCTCTTGGGAGCTAAATCGTCGTGTTGAAATTCGTTACGAAAACTAATGATGATTGATGCTTCAAAGCTTCGCTCCTACGCAATGGTGCTGTCTCTGACAGCATCATCTGCGTTGGTTCATGGAGCAGATAATGGTCTCACTCCCGCGGCAGCCGCTGAGCTTTTGTATCAGTTAGAAAGCTTGCAGATGGAAGTTTCTCAGTTAAGAGGTAAGATTGAAGAGCAGTCTCACGAACTTAATAAAATGAAGAGAAACCAGCTAGATCGTTATATTGACCTAGATAAAAGATTAACAACTTTGCTCAATAAGCCGGCCGCTGCACCTGTGGTTGCATCACCTCTTTCCGTTCCGGTTGTTAGTGCTTCGCCTTCTACTGCTGGCTCTTCAATAGTATCGGCCCCTATTCAAGTAGAAAAGCCTACTGCTGAAGTTCAGGCGGCTTACCGATCTGCATATGATTTGGTAAGAAATAAGAGTTACGTAGTTGCTGATCAAGCGTTTACTGATTTCGTGGTTAAGTACCCTAGGAATGAGTTAACGGGCAATGCTTATTACTGGCTAGGTGAATTGAAACTTGTGCAGAATGATAAAGCGCAAGCGTTGAAAAATTTTGAGATAGTATCGACACGTTTTTCTGGTCACACTAAAGAGGCTGATGCTCTTTACAAGTCAGGAATCGTATATGATCAACTGAATCAAAAAGAGAAAGCCCGCGCCTTACTGTCTCAAGTTATTGATGGTTTTCCTGAAACAAATACAGCGAAATTAGCGGCTGGCTATTTGTCTAATATAAAATAAAATCTTGTAATTTTCAGGCAGTTCTATAGTATGCGAACCCCGTTGGGTCGTTAGCTCAGTTGGTAGAGCAGTTGACTTTTAATCAATTGGTCACTGGTTCGAATCCAGTACGACCCACCACTAAGAACTGCTTTATTCATTTTCTCCATAGTTTAGCCAGCACCTGTCATTCAGTTAATAGGGTTAATAATATGTCTACTGTCATCGACAAATCGCCATTAAGAAAAACAGTCCAAGAATACCTGTCTTCTGCCGAGCAACTAATAAAAGAGCCTTCTCTAGATTCCGAGTTACTTAAAGAGGAAATTAAATCTTTATTAATTGAAAAAGACGCTGTTTTGGTTGCGCATTATTATACTGATGATGACATTCAGTCTCTAGCTGAGGAAACGGGTGGCATTATAGCCGATTCTCTTGAGATGGCTCGATTTGGAGCAAATCATAGTGCTTCAACATTAGTTGTGGCTGGCGTAAAGTTTATGGGTGAGACCTCTAAAATTTTAAGTCCTGAGAAAACGGTTATCATGCCTACCCTTGAAGCAACTTGTTCATTAGACATAGGGTGCCCAATTGATGAGTTCTCTGATTTTTGCGATCAATACCCAGATCGCAAAGTGGTTGTTTATGCAAATACCTCTGCAGCGGTAAAAGCGAGAGCTGACTGGGTTGTTACTTCTAGTATCGCGCTGCAGGTTGTGAATCATCTGGTTGATCAAGGTGAAAAGATTGTCTGGGGCCCTGATCAGCATTTGGGTGGTTACATTCAAAAGCAAACGGGCGCTGACATGATTCTTTGGGATGGAGCATGTATTGTTCATGAGGAGTTTAAAGCTAAGGGTATTCTGGATTTAAAAAAAGTACACCCGGATGCGGCCATATTGGTTCACCCTGAGTCCCCTGATTCAGTCGTTGAGATTGCAGATGTTGTTGGGTCCACTTCTCAGCTGTTAAATGCATCTAAGGAAATGTCAAATAGTACCTTTATTGTCGCTACAGACAGGGGGATATTTTATAAAATGCGCCAAGCATCTCCTCATAAAACCTTTATCGAAGCGCCAACTGCAGGTTCAGGTGCTACTTGTAGAAGTTGTGCTCATTGCCCTTGGATGGCTTTAAATAGCTTAGAATTGCTTCGTGATGCCTTGAAACACGGTACGGATGAGATACATGTTGAAGAGGAATTAAGGCGTAAAGCTCTAATACCACTTCAAAGGATGCTGGATTTTCAAGTGGCTCGATAAATCTAGTTTGCTTGTCAAAGATCAAAAGCAGGCTTGGCCTGCTTTTTTTATTTGGGGGGCAGGTTAAGACTTTTTTGGGCTTCTATAATGGTGTTTATATTGTCTAATGTGGATGCAATAAGTTGTCTTTCTTGGGTGTTTGCAAGCTTTTTCGCTCGGTTTAAATGTGTAAGTGCTTCATCTGCTTTACCTTGATCAAAACTTTTTTGAGCTAAATAAGTGAGTGTAAGCGGTAGATTTTGATTGTGCTTAGCGATATTAATTCGAGTATCGAGAGACTGATTTCTTTGGTATTGATATGGTTTCGTTTTGGGTGCGCTGTGCTCAGGCTTGAATGTTGTTGAAGCCAGCAATGTTGTATAGGTTGCGTTGTCAGGATCAAGCGCCAGTTTTTTATGGATGAGATTGGTGGCCTTGTCTATTTGTTTGCTGCTTATGTAAATCTGTGCTTTTAAATACGCTTCAAATTCATTGTTTTCATTAAGCTTCTCTACCATTTCTGGTGCTGTTTTAATGTCTCTGAGCCAAAAAGATAGAATATCAATGTAACGTTTTATTCTGGGGTTAGGGTGCGTTAAAAAACTGTGGTTGATTGATTCTGTTAATAGAGATCTATAAACCAGCAGTGTCGCTCGAAAATATTGAAAGTACTCACTTTCATGTTTAAACATAATACTCACCGGCTCAATTGAGTTTAGTGAATCGGACGCTCTGTTTTGGGGGACGGGGTGAGTAGAAAGGAATTCAAGTTGTTCGCCTCTGGGTGATGCTTTTGAAAAGGATAAAAAAAGTTCATTCATGGCGGATGAACCTATACCGGCTTTGGCTAAATATGATTTTCCTATTCGATCTGCTTCTTGTTCTTGCGCACGGCTGTACGACAGTGCGTTTTCGCTATGGTTAGCCATGCCCCCAAGCCAAAGGGCTGATCCTGCTTCAGAATCTGACCCTGCTAGTGCAAGAGCGATGCTTGTTCCGATTAGTGCCAGCATCTTTTTTTGCTCTTGGAGGGCGTTTTGTTGTTGGCGCTCATAATGTTTAGCATCAAGGTGGGCCGCTTCATGAGCTAACAATGCAAAGAACTTGTCTTCTGAATCGAGTAGCTTAATGATGTCAGAATACAAAAAAAGATGGTTGCCGGGCATGACAAAAGCATTGCTTGTTGTGCTGTTGAGTATGCCAATTTCTACGTGTTTATCTGAAAGATTAGTATATAAAAGTAATCGGCCTAGGCTTTCGCTTAAGTAATCATAAGCCGGAGGGAAGTTGATAAGTTGTTGACTGCCATTTAACTGTCTAAACCAGTATTGTCCAATCACATAGGATGGGTTGTCTAGACTTCTTTCAGAAAGACTTTTTTGCAAGCTTGGCAAAATGATTTCATTAGCGTAGCAAAAATTAGAGCACAGTAATAATGTGATGCAGAGATTTTTTAAAGTAGTAAGATATTGCTTCATAATGGTAAATTTTATAGGTAGGCTTATATGAGTATAAACACCATACACAAATATGATGTGTTGGTCGATGCTAGTGGTGACTGTTGCCCTATGCCATTGCTTAAAATGAAGATGGCTTTAGCGAAGATGTCACCAAAAGAAGTTTTATGTATAGTAACTACGGATGTTGGTTCTAAAAAAGACATTCCTTATTATTTGAGCCTTACCGAACTGTGTTTAATTGAACAATTCGATGAAGGAGATGTGTTTACTTTTGTTGTTCAAAAAAATTAGAAGTGGGTCAATATGTTAAAGATAGTTGATAATTTAGTTAAGCGCTATTTTTCTGATGAAGAGGCGGTGATATTTTTATTGCTGCTTGTTAGTATCATTGGAATCCTCTTCTTTTTAGGTAATATTCTTGCTCCAGTGCTCATTGCTATTGTACTGGCTTTTTTGTTGCAAGGAATTGTCGAGAAATTAAAGAAAATTGGTATGAACCACGCTATATCTGTTTCCTTGGTATTCTTCTCCTTCTTGATGGGATGTGGTGTATTTGTCGGTTTGATGGTTCCTATCGTGTGGGAGCAATCGGTGCGTTTAATTAATGATGTCCCAAGAATGCTGCTTGAACTGCAAAATTTACTGCGTCAACTTGCTGAAGGGGCAAATCCTATTATAAGTCAAAGCTCAATTAATGGTGTGTTAAATGATCTCTCTTCCGAACTAACCAATGTGGGTCAATGGCTGTTATCTTTCTCTCTTGCAAGTATTCCCTCCTTATTTTCAGTAATGATTTATGCCGTTTTAGTACCATTAGTGATGTTTTTTCTAATGAAGGACCAGCATAAGATTATGTATTGGTTTACTGGGTGGTTACCGAAAGAACGCAGTATGATGAAAAACATTGCTCAAGAGATGAATTCGCAAATAGCGAACTATATTCGTGGCAAGTTTATTGAAATGTTTGTAGTAGGCATAGTGACCTATGTGGTTTTCGCTGTGTTTGGGTTGAGGTACGCAGAGTTACTGGCATTATTGGTTGGTTTGTCTGTATTAATTCCTTACATTGGTGCAGCGGCGGTAACAATTCCTGTTGTTCTAGTGGCATTCTATCAATACGGCATTGAAGATAATCAGTTTTTATATGTCGTAATCGCCTATTTAGTTGTGCAGGCGTTAGATGGCAATGTATTGGTCCCGCTTTTATTTTCGGAAGCCGTCAATTTACATCCATTGGCCATTATTGTGGCCGTGTTATTTTTTGGTGGTATTTGGGGGTTCTGGGGGATTTTCTTTGCCATTCCATTAGCGACATTAGTGAAAGCAATTTTAAATGCTTGGCCTAAGGAGAGTCTTCCTCGCTTGACTCAGGCTTAAGTTTGATTGTGTCGTGCACTCCCGCATTTTTATAAATTCTCTGTAGAATGAGGTTGTGCACGATCACAGGGGCTTAAAATAGGTTATAGGGCTAGAATTTGTTCACTGTGTTCTTTTGTTTTTACTTTATTTATGATGCCTGAGATCTTGCCTTCTTCATCAATAACAAAAGTGGTTCTAACGGTGCCCATATATTCTTTACCCATAAATTTCTTTAACTGCCACGTGCCATACAGTTCGTGTACAGATTTATCTTCATCACTTATTAGGGTAAATGGGAGTTCGTTTTTCTTAATAAAGTTCTGATGACGCTTTTCTGGGTCTGGGCTGACGCCAATAACAACGTACCCTGCCTCTGTTAATGTACTAAAGTTATCTCTTAAATTTTTGGCTTGAGTCGTGCAGCCTGGAGTGGAATCTTTAGGATAAAAATATAAAACGACTTTTTTTCCTAAAAAATCCACTAATGAAATTTCGTTACCATCTTGATCTTTAGAGACAAATTTTGGTGCTTCTTGTCCAATGGATAAAGTCATAATGTGTTACCTTATTTTTAGTAAAATAATGATTGTATTGTGATATACGTATTAATAGTGATAAAAAGTTTACTTTCAATCAATTATTTACAAGGCTTTACACCTTACTGTTATTGTTTCAAACCAAGCTGGGCGGTACTATATGTCCCGTTATTTTTTCTTGGAGACTCTGAATGATTATCGGTAGCTTAGTTGCTTTAATTACCCCAATGATGGACGATGGTGCGGTTGATAAAAGTAAACTCGACGAATTGGTTGAGTTTCATATTGAACAAGGCACACACGGCATTGTTGCTGTTGGAACGACGGGTGAATCAGCAACCCTAGATTATGAAGAGCATGCAGATGTAATCCGTCAAGTTGTGCAAAAGGTAGGAGGTCGAGTACCTGTTATCGCTGGTACTGGTGCAAATTCAACTCACGAAGCTATTGATTTAACTCAAAGGGCGAAAGAGGCGGGTGCTGATGCGTGTTTACTGGTCACACCATACTACAACAAACCCACCCAAGAAGGTCTCTACTTACATTTCAAAGCCGTCGCTGAAGCGGTTGATATTCCACAGATACTTTACAATGTACCCGGAAGAACTGCCTGCGATATGGCTAATGAGACCGTTCTACGTTTATCTGCTATTAAGAATATCATTGGCCTTAAAGACGCTACTGGAGATGTGGCAAGAGGCCGTGAATTGATTGAAAAATTACCTGCCGATTTTGCTGTTTATTCAGGTGATGATGCTACCGCGGTAGAGCTTATGCTTTCTGGTGGTAAAGGTAATATTTCTGTGACGGCTAATGTGGCCCCCAAAAAGGTTTCCCAAGCGGCTATTTATGCTATTGAAAATAACGCGGAAATGGCACGAACTGTGGATGCAAGTATGGCTTCTTTACACGCTAATTTGTTCTTAGAATCTAATCCTATTCCTGTAAAATGGGCGGTTCATAGAATGGGGTTATGTGACGCTGGAATTCGTCTACCATTAACGTCTCTTTCTGTTGAATTTCGAGCTCAACTTGAAGAGTCAATGTTACTCTCGGGGATATCATTAAAATGATTAAGCAATGTGCTCTTGGTACGATATTATGTTTATTTTTAGCAGGTTGTGGTAGCTCTAGTGTTATCAAGGATCATCGGGATGATTACAAAACCGTTAAAGCCAATGCCCAGGTTTTAAAATACCCTGAAGGGAGTAAGCCACCAGTTGATAAACTTTATATACCAAATGAGCAACGTGTAGGAAACTTAAATGACCTAAGTCAGCCTCAAATTCCTAGTCCTCCTTCCCTGTATCATGCATTAACGCCGATTCATATTGCCTCATTAGAAGGGCGTTACCAGCTTTTAGTTCCGGCCGCACAATCGGTTACAGAAAATATACTAACCAACTTTCTGACGGGCTTGTATGGTGATGGTAACCCAATTCGATCGAACCTAGATGGAATCATTGAAACTCAGAGATTCACCACGAGTAATGAGGGTAAATTAGCGTCATTGTGGCGTTCAATTACTCGCTTACCATCTGACGGTATTGTATTTCAGTTTGATTTATCGTTTGATCCCATCGGTACCAAAATTGATGTTCGTTATCGGAAAGAATCATCTGATGGTGTTTCATCAGAGTGGAAAAGCCCGAGTGAAAGCCAATTTGCAGAAACCTCAGTTGTACGTTTATGGGGTGTGTTAGGTAAACAACTGAATGATACTACCGCTTTTTTATCGAGCCAATTTAAAACCAACACAACGCCTTTATGGGTTGATCATAAGGGGCAGTTTGTACTTAGGTTAAATGATAAAACACAAAACGTAGAAACCTTGATTTCTTCGGCTGGCTTATATTTACTGTCGACTAGCTCGAATAAACTCTCATTAAAGCCAGAAGAGGAATTGCCTAAAATAGGCGATATCGTAGACCTTAAAATTCCTTTTGTTGATCAAGATGAGTCTAAGCCAAGCTTAATAAAAGGTAGAAGGCGTAATCTAGATAATATCGATTGGGATGAAGAAATTTATACCTTTAGAGTTGATACAAATACGTTAGGCAAATTTTTGATTATTGACTTCTCTGATGTTGATTATCCTGAATTACGTTCGTATCAAGTAATGTCACGTTTTATAAACCCCTCATAATAGAATTTACTCGGAGCCCTAACAATGGAAAAACGACAAGAGCTGTATGCAGGTAAAGCAAAGTCTGTGTTTCGTACAGATGATCCTGATAAAATGGTTCTCGTATTTCGAGATGACACATCGGCGTTTGATGGCAAGCGAATAGAGCAGCTGAGTCGTAAAGGCATGGTAAACAATAAGTTTAATGCCTTTATTATGACTAAACTACAGGAAGCGGGTATACCAACGCATTTTGAGAAATGCTTGAGTGATACCGATTCTTTAGTGAAAAGCTTAGACATGATGCCTATTGAATGTGTTGTCCGCAATGTTGCTGCAGGCAGCCTATGTCGTCGTTTAGGCGTTACTGAAGGTCAAGAATTAAGCCCACCTACATTTGAATTGTTTTTAAAGAATGATGCTTTGGGTGATCCAATGATAAATGAATCCCATGTTGAATCATTTGGATGGGCTAAGGCTGAGCATTTGGCTAAAGCGAAAGCGCTAACTTATCAAGTTAATTCCGTGTTAAAAGCGTTATTTGCTGAAGGCGGTATGATTCTGGTTGACTACAAACTTGAGTTTGGCTTGTTTCACGGTGACGTTGTATTAGGGGATGAATTTTCTCCAGATGGCTGTCGTTTATGGGACAGTGAAACCCGTGAAAAGTTAGATAAAGATCGCTTTAGACAAGGTCTAGGTAATGTTATTGAGTCTTATGAAGAAATTGGCCGCCGAATTGGCATTGATTTTTCTGCGTAACAAAGCCTAAATAGCTAGCCGTTTGTAGCTTGTGCAAAAAAGAAAAGTTGTTTAACGGGAGGCTGTCATGTCTCCCGTTTTTATTTTTAAAAGGGCTTGAATTGATAAATTTATTACCATTAAGAATTGGGTTGCGTTACGCGAGAGCGAAGCGAACTAACCACTTTATTTCATTTATTAGTTTTTCCTCTATTACTGGATTAACGCTTGGGGTGGCGGTCTTGATAACGGTGTTGTCTGTTATGAATGGATTTGACCGTGAATTAAGACAAAGAATTTTGGGGATGGTGCCTCATGCTACGCTATGGGGGATGCCTACCTTAGATGACTGGCAATCAGTATCCGATATTATTATGGCTCAGCCTAATGTCATTGCTGTAGCCCCACATACTCAAACGCAGGTTATGTTTCAATCTAAGTCTGGTGTTCATGGAGCCTTAATGAATGGCATTGACCCAAGCTTTGAAGAGAAAGTGTCAATTATTTCTAAAAATATGACCCAGGGGGCGTTGTCTGATTTAGACGATGTATCATTTGGTATTATTTTGGGCGAGCAGTTGGCTCGAATGCTTCGAGTTAAAGTTGGGGATAAAGTGACCGCGCTTTTACCAGAAGCGAATGTCTCCATTGCTGGTGTTAGCCCAACGCTGAAGCGTTTCACTTTAGTCGGTACTTTTAAAGTTGGTGCCGAACTGGACAGTAGTTTTTCGTACATACATGTTAGGGATGCTGGGAAATTGAAGCGTTTGCAACCTGGGCAAGTTGAAGGGGTCAGGATCTCTTTTGATGATCTATTTGTTGCGCCCGCCCGAATATGGGATATTGCTAGGGCTGTTCCAGGACAAAATAGAGTGAGTGATTGGACGCGAACGCATGGAAATCTTTTTCAGGCCATACAAATGGAAAAAACAATGATTGCGTTGTTATTGCTATTAATTGTTGCCGTTGCTGCGTTTAATATTGTATCTACTTTGGTTATGGTGGTAACCGATAAGCAAACCGATATTGCTATTCTAAGAACCATGGGCCTAACATCAGGCCAAGTTATGTGGGTTTTTGTTATTCAGGGCGTGTTTATAGGTGTACTAGGGACTGTTCTAGGGGTTGTTTTAGGTGTCGCCGCCGCACTGAATGTGAGTTCGATTATTGGGTGGGTTGAGAAAGTATTAGATCGGCAATTTTTAAACGCTGATGTCTATTTTATTAGTTATCTGCCATCTGAGCTGCAATGGAATGATGTTCGCTTAATTGTGATTGCTGCTTTTGTTATGACGGTCTGTGCGACACTTTATCCGGCATGGAGAGCATCCCAAATTGAACCAGCAGAGGCACTTAGATATGAGTAATATGACTTCAGTCGTGATGGAATGTTGTGATTTATCTAAATCTTATTCTGATGGTAAACATGTGGTTGATGTACTTAAGTCGATCAATCTTGCCTTGGAATTAGGTGAAACGGCGGCGATTGTTGGTGCTTCTGGTTCAGGTAAAACGACGTTATTAAACTTGTTAGCTGGTTTAGATTTAGCCTCATCTGGTTCTGTTAGCTTAGCAGGTAAAGACTGGTCTAAGTTAAATGACAAGCAACGCTCTAAGCAGCGGAATAAAGAGTTGGGCTTTGTGTATCAACTGCATCATTTATTACCAGAATTTTCAGCATTGGAAAACGTAATGATGCCACTGCTGATTGCAGGAAAAAGAAAAAAGGTTGCGGTGGATGAGGCGACGGCTCTACTATCTCAAGTAGGGCTTGCTGAGCGCTTATCCCATCGTCCAGCCCAGTTGTCCGGAGGAGAAAGACAGAGGGTCGCCGTTGCTAGGTCCTTAATTAATAATCCATCTTGCGTGTTAATGGACGAACCGACAGGGAACTTGGATGAAACAACAGCGATAGAAATTCAGAATTTAATTAAGTCATTACAAGCCACGAAAAATATGGCTTTTTTGATTGTTACTCACGATGAAAGAATGCTCTCGTGGGTGGATTCTGCGTACAGGCTTTCTCTGGGTGAGTTGGAAAAAATAAAGTAACAAGGTGTGTTAATTATTTTTAAGGGAGGAATTCGCGGCTAAGAAAAAACGGAGTAGGTAAAGGGACAAGGAGTGTATCCCTTTATTTTTTAATTTGTTTGTTTAAGCGCCTCAATTTCCAGCGTTTAACAACATGCAGTCTCCATAATACTAAAGTAGCGATGTAGGCTGTTAGGCCGATAACAAGGCCTGTTGTGATGGATCCAACGTACAGCGGAAGCCAGATGTGATCCATTTTGTCCCAAATCCACTCAACGGAAAGCTGGAATTTTTTTGTGGTTTGACTACCGACAAAGAGAGTGCCCACTAAATAGTTGCCATAAAAAACAAAGGGCATCGTGAGTGGGTTAGTGATCCATACCAGGGCGACCGATAAGGGGATGTTTGCTCGAAATGGTACAGCACACAATACCGCTGCAAGCATTTGAAACGGCATTGGGATGCATGCCCAAAAAATGCCAATAAAAAATGCTTTTGCAACGGATCGACGGCTTAAATGCCATAAATCTTGGTCATAAATCTGTGAGCCTAAGATGCTCAGAGTTTTGTTTGACTTCAATTTTTCAGGGTTTGGGATAAATTTTCTGAAGTAACGCTTCGGCATACTAAAATTGTATTTGGGTCGTACTTACAACATGGAGGTTGTATGTCACAACATTTGTTTCTATGGATGGGGGCAGTCATTGTCCCCGACGATGTTAACGGTCTTTATTCTACTTGCATCTTACTGCTCTGTCTCTACTTAATCAGTCAAAGAGTAAGGATAGAAGGTGAAGTTCATCTTGTATTTGTTTTTTTTGCGTATTTTCTTCTCATGTTTGTCGGTCAATATCTGAATCAGATGCATTCTATCATGGCATTGCTTTATGACAATTTAATTGTGGCCAGTCAAAAGTTTGGCTTAGCAAAAGGGGCAGTGGATAACATGTTTGTTAAATTTTCAAGCTGGCGTTTTAGTAGAGCTTTATTATTTGGCGAAAAAGATGCGATGAATCAATTAGATAAATGGGTTGTTCAAGTGCTGGGTGTGGGGCACTTATTTGTCGTTTCTGGTCTTCATGTTGGGTATCTGTACGCAATAATTCGGATTATTTTGAATGTTATTTGGTGCGTCTTACCTGCTTCCTTGATTTTAATAGGGCTGTCTAAAAGAGCGCTAGAGGTTTTTTTTACTATTGTACTAATAATGTTGTATGGCAGTTTTGTTGGATGGGGACCTGCTGTCAGCCGCGCTTGTATCATGCTTATTTGTCTGAATGTATTAAAGGCCTACCATCGGTCACTGAGTGTAAAGCAATTACTTCTTATTGCTTTTATGTTAGTGATTGCCATCAATAGTGAAAACCTGTATTCGGCTGGATTTTGGTTGTCATTTGTCTTGGTTTTTGTGATTGTTCATATGATCCGGGTGCCAATGATATGGCCATTAAAACTTTTTTGTATCCAGATCTTGCTTAGCCTTACCTCCATGATAATTGTTGTTGGATGGCAAGAGCATGTTTCCATTTACACCATGTTTGTAAATATGGTGGTTATTCCATTTACCGCCTTTTTCTGGTTTCCCGTTGGTGTCTTTTCCGTTATCGAAACATTGTTATTAGACACCTATT
Source organism: Marinomonas algicola (assembly GCF_014805825.1). NCBI lineage: Bacteria > Pseudomonadati > Pseudomonadota > Gammaproteobacteria > Oceanospirillales > Oceanospirillaceae > Marinomonas > Marinomonas algicola. The sequence goes on along the minus strand of NZ_CP061941.1, from coordinate 2,451,031 downwards.
ACTTGATGTTTTTCTTAGACGTTGCACTCGCTTTCTTATTTGATGTGTTAAGTTTTATTGCACTTCAGATGACCTTGGTTGAAATTAATCCATTTTTACCTTTGCCATTGATTGTGTTTTCAATTTTCGTCGTTGTCATTATGGTGATGTACTTCCGTTGGCTATCTTTTATCGCAACTGTATTGATGGGAGTGGTATTACTCTTTGTAGGTAATGAGGTGACGCAATCAGCACTATTTAGCTGCTGGTTACCGGGGAAATTTTGTCCAAGTAAGGTGTTTATTATTGAAAATAAGAATAATGAGTTGTTGTTTTCAATATTTCAAAAGTCAATAACGACTGACGGTAATCATTTTATTCGGTCTGTGTTTTTGGATACTGGGTGGTATTCGGGAGGGAGTGAGCTAAAAAATTATCTACAAAGGATTGAATTATTGGATAAAAAATGGACGTTACTGATATGGCCAGACTCAAATAGTAAGTTAACCGTAAAAAGGGTGTTTGATATGCTACCAGATCTTATTATTTTGAGTACAATGCCTGATGAAAACCTTATCAAGATGCTTGATGCATTAAAAGTGGCGTGGATACAGGTCGGTGCGAATGAAAAATTCGTGCTCAAAGAAAGGTCTGATTCAATATATGTTGGCTTTTCTGCGTGTCATTTTTTGTTACTTAGCCATAATCAAGGCCTATGTGAGCGTATTGAAAAGATTGATATTATGGTAAATTAAGGTCAAATTTTAGAAGGAGCTGTTAGTGCTAGATTTTATTAAATCCGGTGGTTTTTTTATATGGCCACTATTGCTTTGTTCAATCATTGCGATGGCGATTATCATTGAGCGTTTTTGGGCTCTTAGACGTAATAGGGTAGCACCAAGAAATTTATTATCTGAGATCTTGGGTATGCTTCGTGAAGACAGGTTAACCGTTGAAAAAATTCGTAATTTGCAATCTGAAATTGGGTTAGGCTCTATCTTCGCCGCAGGGTTGTTGAATTCCAAGCACGGCCGTAATGTGATGAAGGAGAGTGTACAGGAAGCCGCAAGTCATGCCATTCATGAACTGGAAAAGTTTATGAACACATTGGGTACCATTGCGGCTATTGCCCCCTTACTTGGTTTACTTGGTACGGTTGTCGGAATGATAAAAGTGTTTTCTGTACTTATGTCTGAGGGGGCTGGTAATACGGCGCTGTTAGCTGGTGGTATTTCTGAAGCACTTTTAACTACAGCGGCAGGTCTGGGTGTCGCAATCCCTGCTCTCATATTTCACCGTTTCTTTAGTCGTCGTATTGATGAACTGGTGGTGACGATGGAGCAACAAGCAACAAAATTAGTCGAAGTGATACATGGGGATAGGGATGCTAAGACAGGAGTGAAACATTGAAGTTTCGCCGTCAAAAAATTGAAGAAGTAAGTATCAATTTAACACCGTTGATTGACGTTGTTTTTTTATTGCTAATTTTTTTCATGGTAACTACGACATTTAAGCAAAGTACAGAATTGACGATTGACTTACCAACGGCATCGGCGAGTGATGCGGTTTCCATTGGAAATGATAAGTTGGAAGTGGTGATTACGTCTGATGGTCAATATGTTATTAATGGATTGGCTTTGGTCAATGGTCGTACTGAAACTCTTAAGCTTGGACTGCAGGAAGCGTCTTCGGGTAATAATCAGATACCGCTAATCATAACAGCTGATGCTAATTCATCCTACGAAATGGTTATGAGGCTATATGATGCCGCTTCTCAGCTTGGGTTTACTAAATTAGCTCATACGGCAGAAAGAGAGCGTTCTCAGTGAATCTTGATCGCCTATTTAGTAAGGCTTGGTATGAAGGGCACTGTTGGACACGTTGTTTTTATCCTCTGATGCCAGTAATAAAGCGCTTTGTTAGACAAAAACGAGTACGTTTTCTTGAAAGTAGAGCGTCTTTGTTTCAGTCTTCCGTCCCGGTGATCGTTGTTGGTAACTTGACTGTTGGAGGGACAGGTAAGTCCCCTATGGTGGTGGCTCTGTGTCAATGGTTAGTATCGAATGGCTACACGCCTGGTATTGTATCTAGAGGATATGGATCTAACAATAAAGGCGCCGTGTTAGTTACTGGTGATGCGTCGCCAGAAGACGTAGGTGATGAGCCGTTGATGCTTGCAAAAAGAACATCTTGCCCCGTTGTTGTAGGGCGTGATCGTGTTCAAGCCGTTCAAAAATTGATTGCAGAAGCCGATGTTGATCTTGTTATTAGCGATGATGGTTTACAGCATTACGCATTGGACCGGCATATCGAAATTGTGATGGTGGATTATGAAAGGGGTTTTGGAAATGGTTTTTTACTGCCCGTTGGCCCTTTAAGAGAGCCTATTGAAAGGTTGAAAGACGTTCACTTTATTGCATCTGTCATTCAACAGGGGCAATTCTCTGAATGTCCTAAGTATATTCCTAAAGAGGTTTCTGAAAAGTTTGCCTGCTTCCCTTTAAGTGTAGTGGATTTAGTGAATGTTAAAACGGGGCTAACGGCTGACTTATCAGTACTACAGAGCAAGTCTGCTTGGTCAGTTGTGGCGGCAATTGGTAATCCGACTCGTTTTTTAAACACCTTAACGACATTAAATATAGCGAATGATTATTCGACTCATTGGCTGTCTGACCATCACTTATTGGAGGCCAAGGATATCCCGAATGAAGGGCCTGTAGTAATGACAGAGAAGGATGCTGTAAAGTGTTTCTCTCTTAATATCCAAAACGATGATGTTTGGTATCTTAGGGTGAGTTTGCAGCTAACTGAAGATTTTAAATTTAATTTGATAAATTCATTATCAAATTTTACAAAGGTACGTTAAAAATGAATAAAGCACTGCTTGATATTTTGGTTTGTCCTGTTACTAAAGCACCATTGATCTTGAATCAAGAGGGAACAGAGCTTATTAGTAAAATGGGAGGAATGGCTTACCCGATACGTGATGGGATTCCTGTATTGCTTGAAACGGAAGCGCGAACGCTGACAACAGATGAGCGCTTAGATTCTGATCAAAAAAAATGAGATCTATTAAGGTGTTAACCGTTTGCTTAGGTAATATTTGCCGTTCGCCAGCGGCACAAGGTATCTTAGAGTATGCGGCTGCTTCGAGAAAAGGCATTGATCTGCAGTTGGACTCCGCTGGGACGGCGGCCTATCATATTGGTTCAAAGCCAGATCCTCGTTCCATCGCCGCATTAAAAAAGCGTTCGATAGATATTGGTTATCAACAGGCAAGGCAGGTTAATAACGACGACTTTGCTTACTTTGATTGGATTCTAGCGATGGATGAAAGTAATTATCAACATTTAATTGCGATGTGTCCTGAACCCTATAAAAATAAAATTTTGTTATTTGGTTCTTTGCCAAACAGCCCTTCTTTGGGGGAAGTAAATGACCCGTATTACGATGGTGAGAAGTCGTTTGAAGTCATGGTTGATCATCTTATGGCTTTGTCGGACAACTTTTTAGCATTTCTTGATTCATCTTCAAAATAACAAGCCAATTATGCCTCTACAAATTCTTAATAATCACTCGCTAAAACACCATAATTCCTTTGGTTTTAACTATTATGCTGAGTACTTTTGCCTTGTAAACGATGCAATGGAGCTGGCTGAACTCATCATGTTTGTTGAAGATAAGCAGTGTTCGCTGACTGTTATTGGATCCGGAAGCAACGTCGTTTTAGAGGGGGATGTGCAAGGTGTCGTGGCGATTAATCGTATAAAAGGAATGTCTACATCCTACATAGAGGGGTCGACTGATTGCATTCTTGAGCTTGCTTCGGGTGAAATTTGGCATGAAGCGGTTGAGTACAGTGTTCGTCAAGGGTTATATGGAATTGAAAATTTGGCCTTAATTCCTGGTACGGCTGGTGCCGCCCCAATACAGAATATTGGGGCTTATGGTGTAGAGATTAAAGATATCTTACAGGAAGTGGAAGTTTATAATCGCTTAACTGGCGCTTTGGAATGGATTGGTGTGGCTGATTGTCACTTCTCTTATCGAGAAAGTCGCTTCAAACATGAGTGGAAAGGCTCCCATATTGTTACCAAAATTAGGCTTAAATTATCGACGCTCGCTAACACTCAATTAGATTATTTTGCCAAAGGCACTTTTAACACTTTTATTCCGAGCGCTTTAGAAATTTTTAATAAAGTGTCCGCAATACGACAGAAAAAACTCCCCGATCCCAAAAAATTAGGCAATGCGGGGAGCTTCTTTAAAAACCCAATTGTTTCAGATGCCAAATACCTAAGTCTTAAGCATTTATACCCTGACCTTGTCTCATATCAACAGGGTGATGGTTGGAAATTGGCCGCTGGTTGGCTTATTGATAGGGCGGGCTGGAAAGGGCACAGAGTGGGAGGAGTAGGGGTGTATGAGGCGCAAGCGCTTGTATTGGTTAACTATGATAATGAAACGTCTGATAACCTATTGAAGTTGCAAACGGCCATAGTTGACGATGTGAAAAGTAAGTTTGGTGTGCAGCTTGAAAGAGAGCCTACTGCGTTAGGGTAGGCTCACTATAGATAATCTTGGGATCAATCGGATGTGCTTTCCGGTGTTAGTATGTTATTGGCTTCTCCTGTATTGACTGCACCTTCTTCCTGACGTCTTTTTGGCGTGTCATTTGTGTCTGCTAAGGCACGTTCTAAAGCGAGCATTCTGGATTCAACAAACGCATTTTCAGGCAATTGTTTCTTAACGCCGAGTTTAAATAAGCTTTCACGCGTTTGTTCATTTGGCGCTAAAATGTAAACGCGGCAATTTGCTTCTAGCGCGTCTTTAATGGCGTTTTCCAGAGCGAGCCCTACGGTTAAATCCATCATTGGTACGTCGCTAAGATCTATCACCATCGCCTGATAATGTGTTGTTGCACTGTGATGTCTAGCAATGGCCCTGCTTACGCCAAAAATCATTGGTCCAGAAAGGTAAAAGTACAATACCTTGCCTTCTGCTTGATCAAGCAAAGCTCTTTCTTGTTTTGATAGTGGTACATCATCATCCGCATCACTAATGGACTTAATATTGCCTTCTTGGATTCGGCTAAGTTTCTCAATGGTCAGTATGTTGGCGATAAACACGCCTATGCCAACGGCAACCATTAAGTCAACGAAAACGGTCAAAACCATCACGCCATACATTATTATAGTTGGAGATCGGGCCACTTTATGAGCGCGTTTTAGAAAGCTCCAATCCAGAATATTTAAGCCAACATAAAGCGCAATACCAGCGAGTACAGCCATTGGGATAGGTTGTGTTAGTTGGGCGGCCCACATAACAATAAAGAACAATATCAACGCTCTTATAATACCTGAGACAGGCGATCTTGCTCCGGTTTGAATGTTAACAACTGTTCCCATTGTGGCGCCAGCACCTGGAAGGCCGCCAAAAAAACCAGACACTAGGTTGGCAATACCTTGACCGACCAGCTCTTTATTTGAGTCGTGCTCTTTTCTTGTAAGGCTATCGCCAATCACGGCGGTCAGTAATGTATCAATACAGCCAAGTGTTCCAAGGACTAAGGCGTCCATTATCATTTCACCCAATAAATCAAAAGAAAAGGTGGGCCATTGAATTGATGGAAGGCCAGAGGGGATCACGCCAATTCGTCGAATGGATTCGGAATCAAATAGAATAATGGATAGAAGTGTTATAGAAATAAGGGCAACAAGTTGGGGTGGTACGTATTTCTTCCAGCTTTTGGGTACGTAAAATAGCACGGCTAGAGTGGATAAACCTAAAAAGAGTTCGGCGAAATCCATGTTTCGCACCAGATTTGGTATAGCCATGATAGTACCAGGTACACCACCGCTTGGGCTGGTCTGCCCCAAGAAGGGTGCTAGCTGTAGTATGATTAAAATAATACCGATACCAGACATAAAGCCTGATATTACGCTATAAGGCATGAGGGTTATGTATTTGCCTAATTTAAGTTTGCCAAGCAAAATCTGAAAACAGCCGGCCATCATAACGACGGTAAATGCCATGGCAAGCCCCTGATCTGGGTGTTCGGCCATCATGGTTGTAAGGACGGCTGTCATGACTACTGTCATAGGGCCGGTTGGTTCAGAAATTAAAGACGTTGAACCACCAAAGAAAGAGGCGAAAAGGCCAACCAAAATGGCACCCCATAGGCCTGCTTCTGCGCCTGCACCGGAAGCGGCTCCAAATGCGAGCGCAAGTGGAAGGGAGACGATAGCGGTGGTGGCTCCACCAAATAAATCGCCTATAAAGTTAAAATCTTTAAAGCGAGAGTCGGCAAAAATCATGTGAAGATCCTAATTAATTTTTGTCTTTTAAAACGGTATATAAAGTAAATTATAGATAGTAATTTTATTTAAATGGGTAAATAAAATATATATTTATGCAAAAGAGCCCGCATTATGCGGGCTCTTTTCTTCTTAGCTTAGGTTAGTCAGAACTGGTTTCCACTTCTGGTTTGTCTTCGCCTTTGCTTTCTCTTTGTAATCTTGGGTCGTTTTGTACACGGCCTCTAGAGTTACGTCTTGGTTTACTTTCAGAGAGTCTTTGCTCGCGCTCAAGTTTGATCTTTTCTTGTTGATCAATGATTGCTTGAGGCAGCTCTACAGGCTCCTTAATATCGACTTTTGCTACGGGTGCAGGTTTACCACGACCGCGACGAGGGGTTCTCGTTGATCTTTCTGGTTTCTCCGTAACCGCTTCATTGGTCTTGGTTGATGAGCGATTTATGTCATCTGTGTTGCTTGCCTTTTCTTGAGATTGTGGTGCTGTCTCGGTTGTCGATTCAGCTTCTGTCGTTATGACATCAATTTCAGGTTGAGGATTGCTTGCTGTATCGGCCGGGGAGGTTGTTGGCTCCTCGGTATCGATAACGGCACTTTTAATGGTGTTGCTGTCGACGGTTTCAGTTGCCGATAGGGTTTCAGTCGAATTTTCTGGTTCTGTATGAACCGATTCACTTTGAGTCGCTTCGGCTGAGTCTGCCTTTTCAGTGTTATCCACATTTAAGGTTTCTGTCTCTGAGCTAGCATTCTCACTCGTTGTGCTTATTGGTTCTTCAGTGACGTTGACTGATGTAGGTTCAGAGACGTTAGGGGTAACGCGTTCTTTCGTCTTACGGCTTGCTTGATCGGCGGCTTCTAGATCCTCGGCTGGCTTGACCTTTGTTTCTGGCTGAAGTGTTTCAGAATTTAATTCACTTTCAGAAACCGTATTTTCAGATTTGTCTAATTTTTTATTAGGGTTGTTATCTTCTATACGAGAGTCACTATCAGACGCAGTCGCTTCGGTTTGTTTGTTCGCCAAAGCGTCAGTTTCTGGTTTTTTTGCTTCAGTAGGTTCTGTTACAGCCGCTTGAAGCTCTTCTAAAATAGACGTTTGGTTGTCTACTTCTTGAGTGCTGGCTGGTGTGTTGCCTTCTGCTTTTACTGGCTCATTATTGACTGAATTTTCGGCTAACTCTGCATTTTCTTCGTTATTAGATTCTTTTTCAGTGTTTTGGGCGCCACGGCGTGTACGTCGACTGGTGTTGCGCTTTTCTCTCGGTGCGCGACCGTCCGCATTTTTACTGCTGTTTGCTTTTGCTTCAGCGGCTACGGCTTCTTCCTGAGTATCGATTTCAATTTGCTGTAGTTTTACTTCTTCAGCAAGTTGCGCTTCCTCTTTTAATTTTCCGCTACGACGTTTATTGCTATTTCTTTCGCGTTTGCGTTCATTCACTTCAGGAATAACTTTCTTAGGTCGTTCAACGCGTGATGGTTTCTTGTCGTTATTAGACGAGTCGTTACGGTTTGAGTCGTTACGATTTGCGTCTGACTGACGGTCATCTCTATTGTTGCGCGATGGTTTGCTTCTTGATTCAGCTTGCTCGCGACGGGTTTGGCGAGTAGAGCGTGATTTGCTTTGAGTTTCTGTTTCTTCAGCAGTAGAAGATCCCTGATGTTTGGCTTTGCGCTTATTGTTGCGCGATGCGTTACGTGGGTTCTTGGTAGTACGCTCAGTTGTTTGTTTAGGTGGTGTCTTTTTAGGTGTTTCAGTTGTCGTTTCAGTGACTTCATCTGATCCAAATAAAGCGTTAATAATACGGCTAAATAAACCCGGTTTTGCCGTGTTAGCAGGCTTTGTTTTGCTTGTCGAAGCCTTTGGTGCTTCTGCCGCCGGTGCCGGTGCTTTTGGCGCAATACTGGTAACAACCGCCTTAGGACGAGTGTCTTCGGTTTGTTGACGAGGCTCGTAAGGTGGTGTTACAGGTGCTTCAATTAGGTTATAACTGCTGTCATCTTGAATAACAGAAGTACTGTCGTCACGGATGCGTTCCACTTCAAAGTGTGGTGTTTCCATGTGAGGGTTAGGTACAAGAATAATATGTACTTGATTGCGCTTTTCAATTTTAGCAATGTTCGTGCGCTTTTCATTTAATAGGAAGGTAGCAACAGAAACAGGTAAAATGGCACGAATTTGAGCGGTACGTTCTTTTGCGCACTCCTCTTCTATTAAGCGAAGAACAGACAGGCCAAGCGATTCGATATCACGAATAAAGCCTTGTCCGTTACAGCGTGGGCATACAATACCACTGGTTTCACCTAAAGAAGGGCGAAGGCGTTGTCTCGACATTTCTAGAAGTCCGAAGCGAGAGATGCGACCAAGCTGCACTCGTGCACGGTCTGCTTCTAAAGCATCTTTCATGCGGTTTTCGACTTCTTTTTGGTTGCGTATTGGTGTCATGTCAATGAAATCAATAACAACTAGCCCGCCAATATCTCTGAGTCGAAGTTGGCGAGCAATTTCGTCAGCGGCTTCCAGGTTGGTTTGTAGTGCGGTCTCTTCAATGTCTCCGCCTTTTGTTGCTCTGGCTGAGTTAATATCGATTGAAACCAAGGCTTCTGTAGGGTCAATTACAATAGATCCACCGGAAGGAAGACGTACTTCTCTTTGGAAGGCTGTTTCAATCTGCGTTTCGATTTGGAAGCGGTTAAAAAGAGGTGTTTGATCGGTATACAGTTTGATGCGCGACTTAAAGTGGGGCATAACTTGCATAACAAAATTTATGGCGTCTTGATACACATTTTTTTCATCGATTAATACTTCACCGATGTCTTCGCGCAAATAATCTCGAATAGCGCGTATTACAATGTTGCTTTCTTGATAGATTAAGAAAGGAGCGGGTTTTTCTGTCGCGGCTTGGGTGATGGATAGCCATAATGTGTTTAGATAGTCTAAATCCCATTGTAACTCTTCTGTGGAACGGCCTACACCAGCTGTGCGAACAATCAAACCGCCATTATCTGGCATGTTAAGGCCGGACATGGCTTCTTTCAAGTTGGTTCTGTCATCACCGTCAATACGGCGAGATATTCCGCCTGCACGAGGGTTGTTTGGCATAAGGACTAAATAACGACCAGCAAGACTGACAAACGTTGTTAAGGCCGCACCTTTGTTGCCGCGTTCCTCTTTGTCTACCTGCACAATCACTTCTTGACCTTCAGTAAGAACGTCTTTTATGTTGATGCGACCATCAGAATGGTTTGGCTTTTTAGAAAAATACGTTTTTGAAATTTCTTTAAGTGGAAGGAATCCATGACGATCTGCTCCAAAATCAACAAAAGCAGCTTCAAGGCTTGGTTCAATTCGAGTGATGCGGCCTTTATATATATTGGCTTTTTTCTGCTCGCGGGAACCAGATTCGATATCAAGATCGTATAAACGTTGGCCGTCAACTAGGGCGACTCGCAACTCTTCTTGTTGAGTTGCGTTAATTAGCATTCTTATCATTTAAGTGTGAACTCTATATGGCCGAGTCGGTTCACTTTGTAAAGACGAGTTAAATGTCCAAAATATGGATTTGAGTCCGTATCCTAGGATTGTATTTCGTTTGCTTTCTTGGGCTATTGGAGTGCGCCGTACGTTTCTTATGAACTTGAAGGAAACGATTTTATGCGATCAATGCCTTTTAATAGTAACAAAATGCGAATCCTTGAATGGCTCTCATGAATATTTAAAATTTGAGCTGTAGCTTTTGCACAATCAAGGATGACATTTACCTAATCTTGACAAGGTTTTTGCCGAATCAAGCGGTTTATTATTTAAGCTTATGTTCTACAGAGGTAAGATAGTGGACTAGAGTGTCGCTCTAGCGGTGTTCTTTGTATAATTCTTTTGTTCTTCGAGGCGTTTTGGTGCCTCTTACCCTCTGTGGTATAGAATATAACAGTAAAAACTAAGTGCTTCAATTATAAAGGAAACCATTCTTTGGTTATGTCTAACTCAGAACGAAATAATACAGACTATTCTAAAGTCACATTTGTCACTATTGATGAAAATAACCATGATCAAAGAGTAGACAATTTTTTAATGACGCATCTAAAAGGTGTACCAAAAGGTAGGATATACAACCTTTTAAGGAAAGGAGAGGTTAGGGTTAATAAAAAGCGAGTTAAGCCTGAGGTTCGATTACAGTCCGGCGATCTTATCAGAATCGCACCGATACGACTTGAGCCTGCTTCTGAAAAACCGACAGTATCTGATCGATTAAAAAATGAAATTGAAGGCAGAATCGTTTTTGAAGATAAAAAATTGATGGTGATTAATAAACCTTCAGGCTTGGCCGTCCATGGTGGTAGCGGGTTGAGTTTTGGTTTGGTGGAGGTGATTCGTCAAATACGACCGTTAGAGAAATTCGTTGAACTGGTTCATCGGCTTGATCGTGATACCTCTGGGTTAATTATGATTGCAAAAAAACGCTCAGTATTAAAAGAGCTGCATACCGCTTTAAGAGAAAAGGAGGGAATACAAAAAACTTACCTTGCCCTTGTTCATGGAAATTGGTCAAAGCGTAAGTTACAGGTCAATGCTCCTTTGCTTAAAAATGAGTTGAAATCGGGTGAGCGAGTTGTGAAGGTTCATCCAGATGGTAAGGAAAGTCTCACTCGATTTAAGTTGGTGAGACAATTTGAAGGTTTTAGTCTCATTGAATGTGAGCCAGTAACGGGAAGAACGCATCAGATTAGAGTGCATGCCCAATATGCTGGCCACTCTATTGTTGGAGACGATAAATACTCCTCCGATGATGAGTTAAAACTTGCTAAGTCATTAGGATTCAAAAGATTGTGTTTGCATGCCACGCGTTTGGATTTCAATTTACAAGAAGAAAGGATGCTATTAGAGGCGCCATTAGATGATCAATGGCGCGATTTAATGAATCATTCTTTAGCTTCGGTTCATGGATAGGACGCTTCTAATGAATGAGGGCTGTAAGGTGTTTGAGGCAAAAAGAGTTGTTTTAGATAGGTATCATAATTACGGCTTCACCGCTGACGACCACTTTGTCATTGACGATGCATTCTGTTTTTAATGTCAGGCGTTTTCGTCGAACATTGATATCGACAATGGTTAAGCGTGTTGTCACCGTATCGCCAATGAAAACAGGGGCTCTAAATTTAAGGCTCTGTTCTAGGTAAATGCAGCCTGGACCAGGTAGTCTTGTGCCTATGGCGGCGGAGATGAAACCGGCGGTTAGCATGCCGTGAGCAATGGTTTTGCCAAAACTTGTTGTGGCGGCATAGTCATCGTCTAAGTGAACTGGGTTCGTATCGCCGGTGACTTGGGCGAATAAATGAACGTCTTCTTTTGTTGTTGTGTTGGTTGTTTCAATAGTTTGGTCAATGGAAAAGGTATTGATATCTAATGTTACAGGCATAAAAGTGCTCCATAATGTATTGAAGTGCGTATCTTACCTGTTTTGTAGTGATTATATTAAGGCTTGAAATGATTAAGTTGGTGATTTTTGATTGGGATGGAACCTTATTCGACTCGATTGAGGTGATTTGTAATTGCATGATTTTGGCTGGTAAAAAGGTTGGGGTTGCGAATCGAGTGCCTAATGATATTAAGGAAATTATAGGGCTTGGTCTGGCTGAGGCCACTGAAAAAGTTTGGCCTGAAGAGTCGCAAGAGAAAAAAATGCAGGTTATAGAGGAGTACAAACGCATTTTTATGGCCGGCGATTATGATACGCCTCTTGCTTATCATGGCGTAATGAAAGTGCTTGAGCATTTAAAGTCTCAAGGTTTTCTAATGGCTGTTGCCACAGGAAAATCTCGCAGAGGCTTAAATAGGGCGCTTAAAGAAACGCATACGGAGCATTATTTTGCGGCGACTCGATGTGCGGATGAAACAAAGTCAAAGCCAGACCCATTAATGCTTCAGGAATTGCTTGATGAGCTAGGTGTTTCAGTTCATCAGGCTGTGATGGTTGGTGATACAGAGTATGATCTTATGATGGCGAAAGCGATTGGAATGCCATCGGTTGGTGTGAGTTATGGGGCGCATCAAAAAGAACGTTTACGTAATTGCGGGCCGCTTACTGTAATGGATGATTTTTCTAAATTAATAGATGTAGTTGGGAATAATGTATGAGTTGGACTGAGGAAGAGGATAGCGTTAAAGGGCAAATGGAGTTGCTGGAAGATGATGGGCGTTCAAAGATATCGCCGAAAAGTAAAGGTGAGTCTGATACGGGGCGTTCTGTTTACGCATTATTAGAGAAAGTGTTATCAGAGAATGTTCAAGAAAAGCGTCGTGCTAGGCGTTGGAAGATTTTTTTTAGATTTGCTTTTTTGGCCCTATTTGCGGTTGCGATTTTTGTTACTTTCAATCAAGTAGATTACAGCGAGAGTGCCATTAGTAAACCTTTTGTGGCTGTGTTGCCGTTAACGGGTGTCATTGGTTCGGGCGAACAGATCGATTCTGATGTTGTTGTTAAGCTCTTAAACGAGGCTTATGAAGAATCTAAGTTGCATGGTGTGGTGCTTCGATTAAATAGTCCTGGAGGCAGTCCGGTTCACTCTGGCATTATTTATGATGCGATTAAAGAGAAAAAGCTGTCTCACCCTGCCGTGCCAGTCATTGTTGTTGTGGAAGACATGGCGGCCTCAGGCGGTTACTACATTGCCTCTGCGGCTGATGAGATTTACGTCGATAAGGCCAGTTTGCTCGGTTCAATAGGTGTTATTTCATCCGGTTTTGATTTATCTGGCTTGATTGAAAAAATAGGTGTTCAGCGAAGAACTTTTACTTCTGGGGAAAATAAAGCTTTTATGGATCCTTTTGTGCCTATGACAGAAGAGGCTAAAGCCAAATGGCAGGCGGTTTTAGATGAAACGCATCAGCAATTTATAACGGCGGTTAAAGATGGGCGTGGTGCAAGGCTTAAAGAAACGCAAGATGTGTTTTCTGGGATGGTGTTTTCTGGTGCGCAATCAGTCAATATGGGGTTGTCAGATGGCTTGATGAGTTTTCATAAGGTTCTAGATAGTAAGTTTGAAGGCGTTGACGTTGTATACTTCGAACCTCGAAAAGAGCCGTGGGAAGAGTTCGCCAAATCCATTGGGGTCGGTGTGATTTTAGAGCTTGTTTCAACCGTTAAAATGCACTGAAGACATGTCCCTTCCTTTTTGATTTAAGTTTACGGCTTGCAAAAGGGAAGGGATGATTTAACGTTTGTTTTCAACTAATGGCTTTTGGTAATTGGGTTAGTGGGTTAACGCCATGTTTTCTAAGTAGCTCGGAAAGGGTGATCAATGGTAAGCCAATTAAGCCGGTCGGATCATTGCCTTCCATTTTAGTAAAGAGCGTGGCGCCCAACCCCTCGCATTTAAAACTTCCTGCGCAATTGAGTGGCGATTCTATTTTTATGTAATTTTCAATTTCAGCTTGAGTTAAGTTCCGAAAATACACATGGTATTCATCAGTGGCACTTTCGTACTGACCTGTTGTGCTGTTGAGTACATACAAACTGGTGAGGAAGGTGACTTTCTTTCCATTAAACTGGGATAATTGTTTTATGGCATTTGCCGGTGTATGAGGTTTGCCTAAAATAACCCTATCTAATAACGCAACTTGATCCGACGCAATAATAATTCCATTGCCTTTACATTGGCTATTAACCGCAGACGCTTTCTCATAGGCGAGTCTATTGACAAGTTCGTAAGCGGTTTCGTTTTGTTTTGCTGTTTCATTTATATCTGGCGAGATGCAAATGAAATCCAGGTGCAGCCGTTCTAAAAGTTGTTTTCTATAAGGAGAGGAGGACGCCAAAATCAGAGGTGCTTTCACAAAGTTTCTCTCTTTTTTGTTAGGAATTGCTTTAAAGTCATACAATTTACACTTTAATTCTTATAAAAGCATAAAAAAGATGCATTTAGAATATTCTTGCTTTGACAATCGGGCCTCTTATCAATATTATTTGCCGCCATGTTGAATGACTCTTTACCTAAATATTTCGATCCACGCAGAGAAGCGAATCATGAGCTCTCTATCAGTGGTATTTTGCCCCTTAACCAGCTTAAGGAGCTTTGCGCTGCCTTGGCATCAGATGTTGGGGAAGTTGTTGTTCATCTGGACTTTAAAGTGGACGAAGATCGGCGCTATATTGCGACGGGCAATTTAAAATCACAAGTTCAAATCATCTGTCAAAGATGCCTTGGGCCTGTGTCATATGACTTGGATATTGATCTAAGTTTGGCTTTTGTTTATGACGAAGACCATGCAAAGAAAATTCCTGAAGAATATGATCCAGTTGTCATGACCAATGGAGAAGTTGTTTTGTCGAAATTGGTAGAGGAAGAATTACTTCTTGCTTTGCCTATAGTCGCTTATCATCAAGAAAGTGGTTGCAACCCAGCAGCTTTAAAGTACGCATCGTCTACCGATGACGCAGAGGATGAGGTAATTAAACCGAATCCATTTAGTATTTTGGCAGAATTAAAAGCCAAGTAAGTTAGGAGCTCCAAAATGGCAGTACAAAAAAGTAAAGTGACTCGTTCACGCCGCGGCCAACGTCGTTCACATGATGCATTGACTGGACCAACTTTATCTGTAGAGCAATCTACTGGTGAAATTCACCGTCGTCACCATGTATCTGCTGATGGTTTTTACCGTGGTCGTCAAGTTATCACCCCAAAAGGTGAATAACTAAGATACCCAGTATGATTAGGGTAGCTATAGACGCTATGGGCGGGGACTTAGGTCCCCGCATTGCTTTTGAGAGTGCTCTCGAAGTACTTAAAAAATATGATGATGTAGATATCTCAATCTATCATCACGAATCTTATTCCCCTGTTAATTCATCTAATCTACCTATTTCTACCGTCTCTTGCTCCGATTATATTTTACAAGATGACATCGTTGATAGAGCCTTATTTCGTCGCAAAGAAACTACCTTATACAAAGCGCTCAAAAGCCTTTCAAGCAAAGAGCATGATGTGGTTGTTACAGTCGGCAATACTGGGGTGATGGTTGCCTTATCTCGTTTTATTTTAGGGCTCGTTCGCCCAAGGTTGTACCCTGCTCTTATTCGTGAATTAGGTAGCGCCCCATTACGTTGTCTGGTGGATTTAGGGGCAAACGTTCATTGTCAAGCAACCATGCTTGAAGGTTTTGCCTGCTTAGGTGCGGCCTACATTGAAGCATGTGGTAATCAAATAGCTCATGTAGGGTTGCTTAATGTCGGTGTTGAGTCAAGTAAAGGTAGCTCTGTTATTCGAGAAGTGGATAGGGCATTAAGTAGGCGATCTTGGCCAGTGTATGCTGGCTACGCCGAAGGAGATGAGATATTCAAAGGGGAGAAAAATGTCATTGTATGCGATGGCATGGTTGGGAATGCCGTTTTAAAAGCATCCGAAGGTTTGTTGTCCTTCATCAACACAGAATTAAATGCCAGTCATGATAAAGATATTATTCATTCTTTATTTAAGGGTGGGCGCAATCATGGTGCATGTCTGGTGGGCGTTGGTGGCAATGTTGTTAAAGGTCATGGCGGCTCAGATGCGATAGCGCTAACTGGTGCCGTTGAATATGGAATCGAGATGGCAAAAAATAATTTGCACGAAAAAATTTCTGCCAAGATAAATAAAGAGGTTGTTTAATGAATTCTACATTAGCGTTTGTATTTCCAGGTCAAGGTTCGCAGCAGATAGGTATGTTGGCTGATTTAGCCTTGGCGTATCCAATTATTCAAGCGACGTTTAAAGAGGCATCCGAGGTTCTGGGATACGACTTATGGGATTTAGTGCAAAATGATGCAGAGTCCTTATCTCAGACGGATAAAACGCAACCAGCATTATTAACTTC
Source organism: Marinomonas algicola (assembly GCF_014805825.1). NCBI lineage: Bacteria > Pseudomonadati > Pseudomonadota > Gammaproteobacteria > Oceanospirillales > Oceanospirillaceae > Marinomonas > Marinomonas algicola. The sequence continues at coordinate 2,434,894 of NZ_CP061941.1, read as the reverse complement.
AAGTGTTGCATTATGGCGTTTGTGGGGTGAGCAGCAAGGTGGATTGCCTGAGTACCTAGCTGGACATAGCCTCGGTGAATATTCCGCCTTAGTATGTGCTGGTGCTATGGAATTCAAGGATGCGGTGAATCTTGTGAGGCTTCGTGGAGAATACATGCAGCAAGCGGTGCCTGCAGGGAAAGGTGCAATGGCCGCGATTATAGGTCTCGATGATACGACTGTTGTAAAAGTATGCTCCGAGACGGCGGGTGTGGTGAGTGCAGTAAACTTTAATTCGCCGGGTCAGGTTGTTATTGCAGGCGAAAAAGAAAGTGTGGAGCTCGCTATGGTAGCGATGAAAGAGGCAGGTGCGAAGCGCGCGTTGCCTCTACCTGTCAGTGTTCCTTCTCATTGCGAATTGATGTTGCCTGCAGGGGAAAAGTTGGCGGCTGAATTAGATAAAATTGAATTCAAATCACCCGTATGTAAATTGGTACAAAACGTCTCTGCAGAGGCGGTTTCTGATCCTGAGTTGCTTAAAAAGAACCTTGTTTCACAATTAAGTGAACCTGTGTTGTGGACTCAATCGGTTGCGTTAATGTCCAGTTTGGGTGTAAGTAAGATGATTGAATGCGGCCCTGGAAAAGTGCTGACAGGCTTAAATAAACGCATTGTCAAAGGGTTAGAAGCGTCTAGTATTGGCAATGTTAGTGATTTTTCTTCTGCGATTGAAGAAAGCAAAAGATAAAAACTATTTTATTGAATGTAATAGTGTCGTTAGACAAATAAAAGATAAAACTAAATAAGACGGAGATAAGCATGAGTCTTGAAGGAAAAATTGCATTAGTAACGGGTGCGACTAGAGGTATTGGTAAAGCTATTGCTCAACAGCTTGCTTCCCAAGGTGCCGTTGTAATTGGAACCGCGACTAGTGAAAAAGGTGCTCAAAGCATTAGTGAGTACTTGGGTGCGGCTGGTAATGCTGGCAAAGGCTATGTATTAGATGTTGCTTCTTCAGAATCTGTTGATTCAGTCATTAAGCTGATTTCGAGTGAGTTTGGCGCACCTACGGTATTGGTGAACAACGCTGGCATCACTCGTGATAACTTGATGTTAAGAATGAAAGAGGATGAATGGGAGCAGGTACTAAATACCAATTTGACGTCTGTCTTCCGAGTAACCAAGGCGTGTATGCGAGGTATGACTAAAGCGCGTTTTGGTCGTATCATTTCGATAAGTTCGGTCGTGGGGTCTATGGGGAATGCTGGACAGGCAAACTATTCGGCTGCAAAAGCGGGCCTTGAAGGTTTTAGTCGTTCTTTGGCGGCCGAAATTGCATCTCGTGGCATTACTGTAAATTGCGTTGCGCCGGGTTTTATTGAAACTGATATGACAAAAGATTTGCCTGATGAACATAAAGCAAAATTAGTGGAAAAAGTACCTGCGTCTCGATTGGGGCAACCACAAGAAATTGCGTCCGCTGTGGCATTTTTGGCATCAGAAGGCGCTGCATATATAACCGGTGAGACATTACATGTTAATGGCGGCATGTATATGGCGTAATTTGAGTTGAATTTTGTTTAAAGATCAACGAAAATAGGTAACCGGTTCATTGAGATATAATCTTTTAAATAATTTGAACAATTCATCATGCTCAATTGAGCTTTATAATGATAATAGTAGGAACTTCTAATGAGTAGCATTGAAGAACGCGTTAAAAAAATCGTTTGTGAACAACTTGGTGTTAAAGAAGAAGAAGTAGTGTTAGCGGCTTCTTTTGTTGATGACCTAGGTGCAGATTCTCTAGACACAGTTGAACTTGTTATGGCTTTGGAAGAAGAATTTGATACTGAAATTCCAGACGAAGAAGCTGAAAAAATCACTACAGTTCAAGCTGCGGTTGACTACATCAACGCAAACTTGTAATTTTTAGTGAAATAAGTTTTTAGAAGAGCCGCTTGTATTTTTTACAGCGGCTTTTCTTATTTATGTCAGACCAAATTTAATGCGTGTTTAGGAGAAAAATATGCCACGTCGTCGGGTTGTTGTCACAGGTATGGGGATGGTGACGCCTCTTGGCAATAATGTTAAAGAGACTTGGGACAATGTGCTTGAAGGAAAGAGCGGTGTTTCCGATATAGTCGCATTTGACGCACAGCAATTTTCTACTCGCTTTGCCGCTCAAGTAACGAATTTCGATTCTTCTGTTTACATGACTGCTAAAGAATCACGAAAAATGGACCTCTTTATTCAATATGGTGTTGCTGCGGCTGTACAGGCGCTAGACGATGCTAAAATTAATAAGGACGCGGTTGACTTTACTCGAGTGGGTTGTGCTATAGGTTCTGGTATTGGTGGTTTGCCAATGATAGAAAAGAATGTTGGCCTATTGCTTGAATCTGGCCCAAAGAGAATTTCTCCTTTTTTTGTACCTGGTGCCATTATTAATATGATATCTGGGCACATTGCTATACGTTTTGGCTTTAAAGGCCCAAACATTTCTATTGTTACAGCTTGTACAACGGGTACGCATAATATTGGTATGGCTGGTAGAATGATTGCTTATGGTGACGCCGATGTGATGATAGCGGGTGGTTCTGAAATGGCGATTACCCCACTTGGTATTGGCGGTTTCGGCGCCGCAAGAGCGCTTTCTACTCGTAATGATGATCCTAAAACGGCCAGTCGCCCTTGGGACAAAAATCGAGATGGTTTTGTCATGGGAGACGGTGCTGGAATACTGGTACTGGAAGAATATGAACATGCTAAAGCCCGTGGCGCAGAAATTTATGCCGAATTAAGCGGCTTTGGAATGAGTGATGATGCTTTCCATATGACCGCGCCTCCAGAAACAGGTGAAGGTGCTTTGTCTGCAATGCAATCTGCATTGAAAGATGCGGCGACTGACCCCTCCGAAATTGATTATATTAATGCACACGGCACATCGACAATGGCGGGCGATTTGGCGGAAAGTAATGCTGTGAAGTCTTTAATGGGGGCTGATGCTTCAGATGTGGCTATAAGCTCTACTAAGTCTATGATAGGGCATTTGTTAGGTGCTGCAGGTGCTGTAGAGTCTATTTTTTCGATTTTATCCATTAGAGATCAAGTGGCTCCACCGACGATAAATTTAGAAGATCCGAGTGAAGGGTGTGACTTGAATTATGTTCCATTGACCCCACAAAAAAGAAAGATAAACGTTGTACTGAATAATTCTTTTGGTTTTGGTGGAACGAATGGAACCTTGGTGTTTAAGAAAATGTAATTGGTGGCATAATTCGCTAACGTAAGCCAATTATGCCAGGCATATCTAATGGGTAATCGTATTAGGCGTTTCTTTATTACGTAACTCGCTAATTAAAGACGCAATATCATAATCTTGTCCATTTTGTTCGTATTCGTATGCGGTTTCTTCAAATTTTTGATATAACGCCAGTTCTTCGTCACCTAAAAAGTGAAGACACTCTCCACCAACAAACCACAGCAGCTCTCTTTTAATCAATGCGGTTAGATTTGGGTAGCATCGAATTAGCCTTGCAAGCAGCTCTTGAGCTGTAAAAAGGTAGTCATGAGAAAGTGATTTAATTTCTTCCATGAGGTCATCCCACTTTTGCAAAAAGTCCTCTTCCTCTTCGGCAAGTGGCGTTTGATCAAAGGGGAGATGTTCAAACATTCTTTGTTTGAGTTCAGTGAATGAATCTAAAATATATTGGGTACGTAAGTTCACTAAAAAAACCTGTTTAATAATTAATGAATAATTGGGCCATTTGCCTCTAGAGATAGATTATGACACATGCGATTGAAATAAGTGATCTTAAAAAACGCTATGAAGGTGGTTTTGAGGCACTTAAAGGGGTTAATTTAACCGTTGACAAGGGTGACTTCTTTGCTCTTTTGGGACCTAACGGAGCGGGTAAATCGACAACAATTGGTATTTTATGCTCGTTGGTCAATAAAACGGGCGGGAAAGTGTCCATTTTTGGTGTGGACATTGATAAAGATTTTGCGATCGCTAAAAAATATTTAGGTGTGGTGCCGCAAGAATTTAATTTTAATGTTTTCGAGACTGTCTTTAATATTGTCGTTACTCAAGCGGGGTTCTACGGAATTAATAGAGACGTCGCGGGCGTACGAGCGGAAAAATATTTAAAGCAACTAGACCTTTGGGATAAGAAAGACACGCCCTCTAGAATGCTATCGGGCGGTATGAAACGACGATTGATGATTGCTAGAGCCCTCATACATGAGCCTCAAGTACTCATTCTGGATGAGCCTACCGCAGGAGTTGATATTGAGTTGCGTCGTTCTATGTGGGAATTTATTAAAAAGCTTAATGAGCAAGGCACGACAATTATTTTAACGACGCATTATCTTGAAGAAGCGGAGCAATTGTGTCGTAACATTGCCATTATTAATCGCGGTGAGATTGTTGAAAATACCAGCGTAAAGTCATTGCTAAAAACATTGAATATGGAAACCTTTATATTTGATCTTGAGCAAAAGGTTACCGCTCCGTTTGAGATAGAAGGTTACCCATTAAAATTCATTAATGATGGCCATTCATTTGAAGTGGAAGTGGTTAAAGGCAATGCACTCAATGGCGTGTTTTCGTATTTATCTGAACAGGGTATGAGAGTGACAAGTATGAGAAATAAATCCAATCGCCTTGAAGAGTTGTTTGTTAAGTTAACTAAGGATAAAGAATGAGTCAGTTTGAAATATTCATTGCATTCCTGACGATTATTCGTCGTGAAATTCGACGCTTTATGCGTATTTGGCCTCAAACACTATTGCCGCCAGCCATTACAATGATCTTATATTTTGCCATTTTTGGTAATTTAATTGGCTCTCGAATTGGTGAAATGGGTGGCTTTAGTTACATGGAATACATCGTTCCTGGTTTGATTATGATGTCCATTATTACTAATTCTTATTCCAATGTGTCTTCTTCCTTTTTTTCAGCCAAGTTCCAACATAGCGTTCAAGAGCTATTGGTATCACCAACGCCGAATTGGGTAATACTCATGGGCTATGTATTAGGTGGCGTGTCACGAGGCTTGCTTGTTGGGTTAATTGTCACTATTTTGTCGTTATTTTTTACTCATCTGCAGGTGCAGCACCTTTTTATTACTGTCTTGATTGTTGTTTTGACATCCGTTTTGTTCTCGTTAGGCGGTTTTGTCAATGGCATCTTTGCGCGTAGCTTTGATGATGTTTCGATCGTTCCGACCTTTATCCTAACGCCTCTGACCTATCTTGGTGGCGTGTTTTATTCGATAGATTTACTGCCAGGATTTTGGCAGCAATTGTCTTTGCTAAACCCTGTGTTATATATGGTTAATGCCTTTAGGTTTGGTATTCTTGGGGTATCTGATATAGATGTAAATTGGGCGATTTTTATCATTTTGTCGTTTATTGTTGTACTTTTTAGTTACGGTTTGTACTTATTAAACCGTGGTCAAGGCATTAGAGATTAAGGGCTATATAAATGGGTTTTTTACCTTTAGGACAACAAACAGAATACGTTGCGAAATACGATGCAAATTTATTGTTTCCAATTGCGCGAGTAGACAAATGGTCAGAAATGGGGATTGAGTCTGAAAAACTGCCATTTTTTGGCGAAGACATTTGGAATGCTTATGAGGTGTCTTGGCTTGATAAAAAAGGTAAACCTATTGTTGCACTGGCTGAATTTCGTTTTCCATGCGATTCGCCGAATATAGTAGAGTCAAAATCCTTTAAATTGTACCTGAATTCATTCAATCAAACGCACTTTGAGGGTCAAGATGAGGTGGTATCATTGATGTCCCAAGATTTATCAAAAGCTTCCGGTGCGGATGTGGATGTGGTTATTCGTAATCTAGAAGCCATGGAATCTCTAGTAGTGATTAAGCCTGATTTTTGTATTGATGAGCTTGATGTGGAGGTGACAGAATACCATCCAAATGCGGCATTATTGCAATTGAGTGAGAGTGGCGAACGTGGCGAAAGTGTAGAAGAGAGCTTGGTCAGTCATCTACTCAAATCAAACTGTCCGGTTACCAATCAGCCAGATTGGGGCTCAGTGCATATTGAGTATAAGGGGAAGGCGATTGATCATGCTTCTCTGTTGAAGTACGTTATTTCGTTTAGAGAGCATACGGACTTTCATGAGCAATGTGTCGAACGTATGTTCATCGATATTATGCGTCAATGTAAGCCTGAATCTCTTTTAGTTTATGCGCGTTACGTAAGGCGGGGAGGATTGGATATTAATCCATATCGTGCTACTTATAATGTGACACTAAGCAACGATCGTTTAACAAGACAATAAAACCAGAGCATAGTGTTAAGTAAAAGAAGCCAACAGTTTGTGGCAGTCGTCCATGTTGTCAGTCGTTGGCTTCTTTGTTTTCTACGGCTTTTAAATACTTCTTTTCTAAATCTGAATGGGCAAATTCCAGTCTTTGTAATTCCAATTCTTTCGATTTGAATTGGGCTTTTATTGTGTCGTAATTGTTGGGGGCGGGGGACTCTAAAAGGCTGATATTAAGTTTATTGATTTCTTTTTCTAGCATTGAAATTTCATCGTTAAGTCTCTTAAAGGATGCTTCGTCATTTTGCTCTTTGTTATCGTTAGCTTGCTGCTGCGAAATACCCCCAACTTGTTGTAATAATTTAATATTCTCTTCTTCTACTGAGCTCAATTCATTTGTCAGTAAGGCGACACAGGTTTCGGATTCTTTAAGTAAGCGCTCGAGTTGTTCAACGTCAGATGCCTGCTGTTGGACGTGCTCTTCCGTTAAATGATTGGCATTGTTCATATTGGTTTTATAGGTATTGAGTGTGGCTGTTTTTTGCTGTGAATTTGATTTGAGTGACTCAGAGACGCTTGAATCACTGTCTTTGATTTTTAATTCAAGCTGTTTGATTTTTTCTTCTTTTTGAGACAGTTTATTTTTCATCCCTTCAATGGTTAGATTTTCGTTACTAATTTCATTTTCTAATTGCTGAATTAGGCTGTCTGATTCCTCAGTAAGCTTCATCATTTTTTTCAGAGCCAGTGCTTGAGACTCTTTATCTTCCTCAGAATGCTTTTTTGATTTAGACGATCGAAGCGAGGCTTTTAATTGATCGATTACAATTTGTTGCCGTTTAGATAGTGCGGTTAGTTTTTTTAGGCTGTGATAATCGTCATAGTCAGTATTGCGCTCTGTTTGCTGCTGAGTGGCATTAAATGTTTCAGAAAAAGAAATCAGTTCTTGATTATTTGTGTTAGCAAGCGAAGTTTTTAGATCTTGGATCAATTGACGTGATTTTTTAACAAAACGATTTAGCTCTTTAAGTTCATCCTCTTTGGCTTGAATGTTACTCATCACTTTGTCTTTCTGGGAGAGGGTTGTGCGTAGTTCACTTTGTATGATTTTTTGCTGCTCAAGAGATGAGATTTTTTGCGCTACTTCTTTAGTTGCGCTTTGTATGTTACGGCTAATTTCCGCAAGCATTGTTTTGAGTGACTCAATGCGAACGGTGTTTTGGCTTTCTTTAGTCACAGCATCCAGAACGGACGATAAAAAACGTTGTAAAATTGGCAAAGGATCATCTTGTTTATTATTCATAAACATGGCCTTCTGAGCCTTTAATATAGTACCCCAAAGTTTGAGTTTATTCCTTGTCTGCAGATATTTGTTTGGTGTTTCTCTAATCGCCTCTAATTTGTCTAATGCAACATTAATGTGTTGGTCAATGTATTGCATAAAGGCGTCTGCGACTTCAGCTGGGCTTGCAGGGTTTTCTTGGGGTGCTTCTAATTCTGTTTCATCCACTTTTGTGTTTGTTGGATCTGTCTTGTTTTCCGTCGTTGGTTGCTTATAAATATTCCACGCGCGCCAAGAAAAATAAGTGGCAACGGCAAATAAGACAGTGGAAGCTTCTATAAGTCCCCAAAATAACCACTTTTCCATTAAATAGCTCCCCCTGTTTAAAGAATGCGGAGATTAAGATAAAGTTCTAATAACCTTACTTAAATTTAGTCTATGGTAAGAAATTAATAAATAAAAGGTTTTCTACAGTATGAGTAATGAAATTATAAATGCAATGCGCAATCGATCTTCAAAAAACCAGCTATCTGGTAGCGCGCCTTCTAAGGACGAATGGTATGAGGTCCTAAATGCCGCGAGTAGGGCGGCTGATCATGGCGCGATAAAGCCTTGGCGGTTCCGAATTTATGAAGGCGATGCTAGAGAGCAACTTGGTGAATGCTATTGGGCCTTGGCGAAATCAGAAGTTCAAGAGTTGCCAGAAAGTAAAAAAGACAGCTTTATTAAAAAAGCGTTTCGTGCACCCAGTGTATTAATGGTGTATGCCAGTACTGAGGTGCATCCAAAAGTACCGCAAATAGAACAAGTCATGGCGGTATCCGCCGCCTGTCAGCAAGTGTTATTGGGATTAGACTCCTTAAGCTATGGCGCAATTTGGCGCTCTGGCCCGGTTGCTCACAGCGACATAACAAAAACGCTATTGGGTCTTCAAGACAATGATCAAATCATCGGCTTTATTTACGTAGGTCAAAGTGATCAAAAAGCACGTTATGTAGACGATACCGGAATAGACACTAGAATCTCATGGGCTTAATGGCTTTTTAAGGCATTGGTTTATAAAAATAATCATAAAATGCTTGCAATTCAATTACTTCGTAACTATTATACCGCCACTCTTAATTGAGAGGCCAAATTGGTGAGCTGTCCGAGTGGCCGAAGGAGCACGCCTGGAAAGCGTGTATGTCGAAAGGCATCAAGAGTTCGAATCTCTTGCTCACCGCCATATTTACAGAAAAGACGTCCAAGGACGTCTTTTTTTGTGTCTGAAATTCATGAAAATCAATTAGTTATGTTTAATTAGGTCCAATATGGACGATTATGTCCAGTAAAAAAGTGTAGTGCAGATAGTAGGACTATTCTTGCATTTAATATGAGTCATACACTTTTTAATTGAACTTAAAATGCCTATTTCAAAATTAAAAATCATTATTTTTTAACCATCAACAATATTTAAGTTGTTGAAAATATTGATATAAATCGGTTTTTTGTATGACTGTTTTTTTCGTGATTCCCTTCATAGAACTCGTCATACACTGGCTGATTAAGGAGGCATCATGGCTAGCTTAAATAAGTTAACTGTTAAACGAGTTCAAACCTTAAAGGCTGTTAATGGCAAATCTATTCGAAAATCCGATGGTGGTGGTCTTTATATATACGTTAAACCTAATAACTTAAAGTTCTGGGAGTTTAGATACACAAGGCCTGTTACTGGTAAAAAGACATTTATAGGTATTGGTTCATTCTCCGATGTAACTCTTTCAGAAGCTAGGGACAAAGCTTATGAGATGAGGAAGTTATTGCACGAAGGCATTGATCCGCAAATTGAGCGCGTAGAGCGCAAAGCCAAACTGAAGTTGTTACAAACATACACTTTGAAGTATGTGGCTGATCAGTGGCATGAGTTAAAGATCACTCAAGTGAAAAGCAAAACCATGCTTGATAACTGGCGAAAGCTTGAAAAGTACGCGTTTCATAAACTTGGTGATATCCCAGTTAAGTCTTTAAGTGCTCCATTAGTAATAGAAGTGCTCCGTGAGCCCGAGAGTATTGGTAAGTTAGAAACTGTTAAAAGAACGGCTCAACTCCTAAATGAGATCATGAACTTCGCCGTTAATAGTGGTTTTATTGATCACAATCCGCTTTCAGGTATAAGGGATGTATTTAAAAAGCCTGTTGTCGAGCATATGAAATCTTTAAGCCCTTGCGAGGTGTCTGATCTAATGAGAGCTTTAGGTCATGCAAATTTATATGTCGTTACCCGCTACCTAATTGAATGGCAACTTCACACTATGACGCGGCCTTCTGAAGCAGCTGGCACACGTTGGGATGAAATTGATTTTGAAAATAATGTATGGATAATTCCAGACTCCCGAATGAAAATGAAACGTGAACACCGAATTCCGTTGACTAACGAGACTGTTTCTATACTTGAAGGTCTCAAAGTGCTTACGTCTAATAGCCCCTATGTTTTTCCTTCAACAAGAAGTAATAGCCGCCATGTTGATCCTGAGTCAATTAATAAAGCGTTAAAACGTATTGGGTTAAAAAATCGGACTACTGCTCATGGGTTTAGATCTTTAGCGAGTACTACACTGAATGAATGGGGAGAAGATCCTGATTTAATTGAAGTAGCACTTGCTCATATTGGTAAAGACAAGATACGTAATGCCTATAACCGAACAGACTATCTAGAGCGGCGTCGAGAAATGATGCAGCGCTGGAGTAGTTACCTGACTAAGAATTCTCTTGGGTCTTTTTCTATTGTAAATAGCGTCAATGGCTAGATAGATTCATGATTTTTTTACTTTTCTAACCACAGTGGAATGCTAAATATTCGATACTAAGTTTTTTCTTGTGAGGAGAATGGAAAAGATGTCAGTAAAGATTATTCGAATGCGAGAGTTGAGTCAAAAAACCGGTTGTTCAAGAAGTACGATTTACTCTTTTATCTCAAAAAATGAATTTCCTAAGCCTATATCATTGGGTGCAAGAGCTGTTGGCTGGATTGAGAGTGAAATTGATGAATGGATCGCCCAAAAAGAAGTTCAGCGATATTCAAGTCAACTGCACGACAATAAAGCTTAAGAAATTAGTTAGTAAAATGCCCATTCCCAAAACTAGGGCATGGGCATTTTTTTATATCTTGGGTGCCTAACTCTGGGGTATGTGAGTGAGAACGCATTTGTTTCCTAGCTCATTTTTAAAAAGCTTTATCAGCTAATCCTGAAGTGATTCAACATGCTCAACGAAGTCGAAGTTTGATTGCTCTTCTAGAGGTACGGAAATAATATCTTCAAAATGAATGGTTGTTAAAGTTTGTAGTAACTCTTCTAAATTTTGTGTTTTCATGGCATTCCTCCCTGAATTCTGTGCATTGTTACGTTTAGTTTAAGTGTTGAGATATTGGCTATAGATATTTACCAAACGTTACTTTTTGCTTATCACATGGACTACACTGAAAGTTTTGATTTTAGTAACTGCTTACGTTTAGCCTTAGCTTCAAGTGATTCAGAATGCTTTACTGATAAGTTATCCTGACTTTCAATATCTTCTGACAAAGTTTTTTCTGTGGTTTCAGCTATAACATTATAGAGTTGCATCATTCCTATTGTGGCCAGCATCCGCAGACGCTCAGCGCGTTCCCGTGGCGGCGTCTTTTCTAATTCTTTGAGCAGTTCAGGGTGGCTCCCTGGGGGAATGTTGACGACAACTCTCATGATCAGGCCCCATAAAACCAGAAGCCTCGGACGTTCGCCAAAACAGACTGTTCCGGCACGATGATCTTGCTTCGTGAAAAAATCTCCTTGGCCGCTTCCTTATAAGCCATGGCTCCACCTCCGGCGATCAATACCAAGTCCGCATTGATGCTTTCGTCACGCATGGATTGGCGCATGGCTGTAAGAGCAACAGGCGCTACCTTTTTCATTGCAGCATTCAGATAAGGTGAAATATCGACTTTTTCTCCAAATAGTAGCACCTGCAAGTCGCCGGTTCTCATGGCTTTTTCAAGTCGATCCATACCCACTTTGGCACCATGATCTTCCGAAATCAGCTTATCAATGGTTTCCAGTAGCACGGACATTGCCTGAAGACTGGTTCCTGATGAGCTGTAGCGAATTTCTCCGGCCTCAAGGGCAACCCAGTCAACAGAAAAAAAGCCGGGATCTATAACGACGACGCGACCTTCTTCAATCAAGCCCAAATCTCCACCTGTTTGAACCAGATCCATATAGGCACCGGCAGGCTGTGGCAGCACTTTGACATCATGAACTGTGATGCTGCGCTTAGGCGTCACTTGATGGACACCTTTTAAACGCTTCACAAGGTCAGACTTACGTTGTGGTTCATGAAATTGGGAAACCGGTAATCCAGTGACAACCAAATCGATGGATTCTGTTTCAGCCATTAACAAGGCGGCATGAAAAAGCGCCTTATAGGTTTTTGTGGTGGGATATTCCGGGTGAAGCTCTCGTTCCCAGCCTTGAAGGCGTCCAGCAGGCACACCAGCGGCCCAACGCTCATTATCGACAGACACATACAAACAGGTTTCATCATCGCCTCCACCGATACGCTCCGGCATACGATCCGCAGGACCGGCACCCGCAGGCAGAATAATGGTTTTCGGTTCACTGCCTGATTGGCCAATTGCCAGCTTCAGGTTTGAGTAACCGATATCTACGCCTAGTACAAACATACTTATCTCCTGTGCACTCAAAGTGCTCTAACGGTTTTCAATCAACCGCACTGGTCACGCTTGGGTATGTCCAAGTGCTCTGGCGGTTCACTCAAATATCATTATCAGGATTCGGTGCACTGGCGGTGGGCAGAAAGGTGACAAATCCTTTCATCTATCTGCCTATTGCATTTTCGCAAAAGTATGAGAATAGGCTCTGTTTGGCGGCGGATGAATGAGCCAAAAAAATCGAGACGCCAAACGTCGTTTGCATTCTGGCCTGAACTCGCCAAACGGTTTGTATCTTCATGACGATACGTCTTTTTAGGCGTTTTTAAGTGAAATCGGGCTGTATCTCTTGTCAGGTATGGGATTGCGCGAGTTGATTTATATCGAGACGCCAAACAGTGATTGTTACGGCAGTTTTACGTTTGGCGTTTCGATCCAAAAGCCAAACGGATAGTGGTTTTGGCTTTTGGGGTTAATTGGATGGGGAAATTGGTTTGGTAGAAATCGTCAATGAACTATGGAAATCGGAAGTATCAAATTTATTGCAGCAAGAAACAGACAGGCTAAAAGCGCTCGCACGAGCTGAAGTTGATGACTTTTGGGTTAGCCATTACAAGGTTCGCGAGAATGTGCCCTTTAAAGATTGGGGGCTGCTTGGTGTACGTATTAGAGACTTTAAGTATGGCTTTGGCATAGAGTGGTATATCAACAGCTTTCACGGTCAAAGAGGCAAGCGAGTAGTCTTTAGTAAAGGTCTGCGTATTTCAAAGACGAAGCTGAGATACTCATTTTTGGACTGCCAAGGTCTAGCCAAAGAATGGGAGTTAGCGCTGGCCATGGAGAAAGAAGAATTCTTCAGTGATATTCGACGCCAAGTTGATAAGCTCAACATGCTGCGTCGCAGAGTGAATGCCTATTGAATCACAGGGTCTACTTCACTCGTGGTAACTGATTCCAGCGTGTCGTGTACGCTGGAGATAAATGATCTCGTTTCATCGACCAATCTTTCTTCAAGCCTTGTCCAGCAAAGAAAACCTTTCCGGCACCGCTTTGGTTAATTGTGTCCAATACAGACATTAACTGTTGGCTATTAGAGCGGGTCGATATGTCATCGAATAGTCCTGGTTGAAACATGCCGGGATCGTAAAAGTCAGACAGCATGACGCCCGCTTTGGCATAGCGAAAGCCATCCTTCCATATCCGCTTGAGTAAGTGACTGGCCAGCTTGATAAAATCCCTCGTATCACAACTGGGTATCAACAACTCGCCCGATGCGGAGTTGCTGTATTGCGGCTCGTTGTCCTTAAAGGGGCTGGTACGTATAAACACGGTCAGCACTTTGGCTTGCTGCTGTTCTTTGCGTAGCTTCTCAGTGGCGCGGGTTGCGTATTCACATACGGCCTCACGTAACAATTCAAATTGCGTTACTTTTACGGCAAATGAACGGCTACAGACGATTTGCTTCTTAGTTGGCGGGATTTCTTCAAGTTCAATGCACGACTCACCATTGAGCTCTCTGACGGTTCTCTCTAAAACCACCGAGAACTGGTCTCTGATGGCTCTAGGAGAGGCATTGGCGAGGTCTAGGGCTGTGGTGATACCCAGAGCATTTAAACGCTTAGAAAGCCGTCTACCAACGCCCCAAACATCATCAACTGGGACTAATGCGAGCAATCGACGTTGCCGATCTGGATTGGTCAGGTCTACAACCCCCTGAGTGGCGGGGTATTTCTTGGCGGCATGGTTAGCCAGCTTGGCGAGTGTTTTAGTAGGTGCAATGCCTACACAGACGGTGATCCCAATCCAGTGGCCTATGCGCTCTCGCACTTGTTGTCCGAACTCGACAAGGGATATGGCCGACTCAATACCGGTTAAATCCAAAAACGCTTCGTCAATGGAGTAAACCTCTACTCGTGGTGCCATCTCTTCCAAAGTGCGCATCACTCGACTGCTCAAATCCGCATACAGCGCATAGTTGGATGAAAAAGCCAAAATGCCATGGCGCTGCATTTTAGCTTTGATCTGAAAGACGGGTACGCCCATTTTAATACCGAAAAACTTGGCTTCACGCGAGCGTGCAACCACACAGCCGTCATTGTTGGACAGCACCACAACCGGCGTATCTTTTAAATCAGGACGAAAGAGCTTCTCACAACTGGCGTAAAAGTTGTTGCAGTCCACCAAGGCAAATACAGGCATGGGACAGTCACGACTTGCGGCGCATGATTCGCACCACATTGGTGACCACACCAAATATCTCTAACTCTGTCCCTTCGGGAATATGGATGGGTTCATACGCCCGGTTTCTTGGGATCAGCTTGACGCACGGCCACAGTTGAAGTTCCTTTACCGTGAGTTCACCATGGATGCCAGCGATGACAATGTCACCGTGTTTGGCTTGAACAGAGCGATCAACCACCAGAATATCATCTGGATGAATCCCGGCATCAATCATTGAATCCCCTTCAACACGCACAAAGAACGTTGCAGCCGGGCGCTTAATACACAGCTCGTTAAGGTCGAGCGTTTGCTCAACATAATCCTGCGCTGGTGAGGGAAAACCAGCAGAAACACGCTCCATGAACAATGGAATACGAAGACGCTTGGCTTTGATGAAGGCAAGTGCGCCGCTACGGCCTATCAGCGAGACACTCATGACGAACCTCGAAAAATCATAATTAATACTGTTTGTTTATACAGTATCTAATGCTATGCTGATTTCTACAAGTAAAATTGTAGGTAAAACTGTAGTTGTTCGAGTAAGACGTTGTGTCGTGGGTGATTTCTTTTTTGTGTTGAAAAGCTTGATGTGGGGGATCGCTCGCCCTCGTCAAAGCCTGCAAGGCTTGGACAATACTGCTTCTGCCTACTGCTCTTGTTTCTGTTACTGATCCTGTTACTGCTACTGGTTAACGCATGGGTCGAGTAACCGTCAGATAAGGCTTGTTGAACCCTTTGCAAAGGGTTTAAAAACAGTTAGTAAAATTCTGCTTCGTATTGAATTTACTGGCTTAAAGCGAAGTCAGGAGCATCATTAAAATGCTCAGTCGAACTCAGTTAAAGCCTTTTGCAACCGTTTGAAAAGGGGTTGGCTAAGTCATGCGTAAAGGGTATCGGTAAGGGTTACCTAAAGGGTTTAGCTAAGGCTATCTGAAAGGCTTAGCCAAAGCCTTCATACATGGGTTCACACAGTAGAAAGATTAAAAAAACGCTGAGGCCCAAGGTGCATTTTGTACAAACGCGTTTATAAACGAACAGGGCACAGTGAAATAACCCAAAGCGAACAACAGAATTGAAGAGGAACCATCAATGACAAGAGCCCCTGCGCCATTTCCGCTAGAGCGTCTCGCGGATATCCCAGAAAGACCAGAAGATTTTAGATTGCTGGAGCGTATTCCATTAACGCGTGAGCCGCAGACTTGGCCACTTGAACTTTCTCCTATGGTCGGTGATGAACAGCCAATGGTGCTGCTCGATACAGAGACAACCGGACTGTCTTTCGATGATGAGTCCATTATTGAGCTTGGTATGGTTAAGGTGCTTTACAGCCCCTCTGCTCAGCGGATTGTGTCGATTGTTGATGTGATCAGCCTGTATGAAGATCCCGGCAAGCCAATCCCCGAGCTGATTACCGAGTTAACCGGTATCACCGATGATATGGTTCAAGGCCAGCACATTGATGATTCACTGGTAGCGAGTTGGTTATCCGATGATCCGCTGGTGGTTGCGCACAATGCACAGTTTGATCGTCCTTTCTTTGAAAAGCGGTTTGCCGGATTAGGCCATTTGTCTTGGGCCTGTTCAGCTAGCGGCATAGATTGGAAAGCATTTGGCTTTGAAAGTCGAAAGCTTGAGTACCTGCTGCTTCGCTTAGGTTGGTTTTATGAAGGACATCGAGCTGCAACCGATTGTTTGGCGATGGCCTGGTTGTTCCATTTGTTGCCCGAGTCCGTTGCAAACTTGTTGTCTGAAGCAGACAGGCGAACTGTGTTAGTACGTGCGTTTGGTGCGCCGTTTGATGTAAAGGACTATCTAAAAGAGCGTGGTTACCGCTGGCATGACGGTGTTAAAGGTGCCAACAAACATTGGTGGCGCGAAATCAGCGAAGACGAGTTGCCGCAGGAACAAACTTACCTGGATGATTTGTACCATCGCGGCTCAGAACATGCCCACTATGACTACAAAGGTGCCCGCAATCGATTTAAAGCTTCGTAGCTCTCCACAAGGTAAGCCTTGCATATTTGAAAACATCTGGAAAATGGAAAGTGAACTTACGTTATACCCAAACTACTTGGTGTTGCAGCTAGGCGGCAAGTGAGCGAGTCCCCATGAGCATAGATCTTCTATGTGATTGGGGTGAGCGAATGCAGGTAACACCGCTGCGGCTGCAAGTAGGCAGGGTATATAACCAACAAGAGGAATCTTTCCATGTACCAAGACACCTACATTGAATACTGGGGCGAAATCTTCGTCTCTGCCCACATCATTGAATTTGGCATCACGTTCGAGCGCTTTCTTAAAGATCCATGGAAGCACTTGATGTCCTGTGGCCAAGAGTCTGCTCCAGACGCGATTGCTGAAGGGATGCTGCCATTGCTACCAGCCCAGGCAGAAGTTGCCAGGCGCATTAGGGAAAGTGAGCAACGCGTTCTGATGTCTACAGAGTCGGACAAAGGGGTATCTCATTGCGGTAACATCGTGGTGCCATTGGTTCGGGTAGCGCATTGATAGCGGCTATCAGCATTGGCACAAAACAAGGTCTTCAAGCCCATACCTGAGCGGCAATTGCAATCCAGATCAAAAAGTTGCCGCTTAGTCTTCCCTACAAAATAATTTGTGATAGGATGATACCTAATAAATTTAGTTAGGTTGCGTGATTCAAATTATTTTCTTGCTGTGAGCAACCACATAAGATGGAGTTTGTTTCTGGAGAGTGCCATATGAATACATCAAAGGAGCTTTTATCAAAGCTCACTATTTTAGAAGAGCTGATCCAAATTGTTAGCAATAAAAATGCAACCAAAACAGAAAAGTATCATGCATATTCGGGTGTATTGGCTTTGCTGCGGGAAATTGACGAAACAACTAATGCCCCTTGTTTTGGCGAGCATAGTCGAGATCTCAAAAGTGCTTTATTAAAGAAGCTTGGACTAGGGACAGATAGCCAAGGCTTGCATGATCCGGAAGCTTATCTCAGAAAGCTCAAGTCTCCACAATTCTTAGATATTGAATAGATGAAGGTTGCATGAAGCTGAATAAACATGATCTGTCTGGAAGCAAGCCTAGAACGCTTTTAGAAGAACTACCTCAAGCTAGCCGTGATCGTATTGCGCATATCGACTTTACCCTGTTATTCAAGGGAGAAGCGGTACGCGCTGATTTGGTTGAGCGTTTCAGTATAGCGCCAACACAGGCAACGAAAGACTTCACAATGTACCGAGAGCTTGCACCAGGCAATATTGAGTATGACCAAAAGCTCAAATTGCATAAGCGTGGTGAAGCTTTTGAGCCCTTGTTCGACTATGACGTTGTGAGAACGCTGGCGACGATTAGCCAAGGGTACGGAGATGGCTTTACTGGAAAGGTAAAACCACCTCTGGCTTGTGAAGCGCCTTATCACCTTAACAAGCCCTGTTTATCTATAGTGGCGAAGGTCACCGAGGCCATTCACAAAGGCAAAGCCTTGAGCATCACTTATGTGTCGTTATCGAGCGGTGAAACAACTCGTGAAATTGTGCCGCATACGCTGGTGGACAATGGCCTGCGTTGGCACGTTCGTGGTTATGACCGCAAGCATGGTGAGTTCCGTGACTTTGTATTGACCCGCATTAAAGCAGCGGTTGTGCTTGAAGATTCCACTTTGTCGCCTTCTGTTATCAAAGAAAGTGAGCTCGAAATCCAAGACCGACAATGGAACCGCTTTGTTGAATTGGAGTTAGTGCCGCACCCACGCATAGAGCACAGTGAAGCGATTGAGCTAGATTATGGCATGACGGGGGGCGTGATGAAGGTTGAGATTAGAGCTGCAACTGCTGGCTATTTGCTTCGCCAATGGCATGTGGATTGTTCTACGGAACACTCATTAATGGGCTTTGAGTATCAGCTTTGGTTGCGTAACAGCCAAGCACTTTATGGTGTCACAAACTTAAATCTAGCGCCTGGCAGAACAAGTTAATCGAACGATGTAGCGTCCATTTAGGCGTTACATAAAGAACAGAATTTTAAATTTATAGTGAAGCCGTTGCAGCAACCTAGTGGGGTGCAACCAACACTGAACAGGAAAAGAAAATGGATCATAGTGTACATAACAAGCTCATCTCCTTTATCTGGAACATTGCCGACGACTGCTTACGCGATGTGTACGTTCGCGGTAAGTACCGTGATGTGATTTTACCTATGGTGGTATTACGACGTTTAGATACGTTACTTGAACCCACCAAAGAAGCCGTGCTTGAAGAGGTAAAGTTCCAAAAAGAAGAGATGCAAGCCACGGAGCTTGATGATGAACCATTGAAGGCTGCCAGTGGTTATGTCTTTTACAATACATCTAAATGGACGCTGAAATCCCTGTTCAACACCGCGACTAATAACCAACAGATATTACTCGCCAACTTTGAAGAGTACCTGCTTGGCTTTAGCGATAATGTCAAAGAGATCATTGAGTGCTTTAACCTCAAATCGCAAATTCGTCATATGGCCTCCAAGCAAGTCCTTCTTGATGTCGTCGAGAAGTTTGTTTCCCCCTATATCAACCTAACTCATGAAACGGTCGAAGACCCAGATGGCAACAAGATGCCAGCCCTTACCAACCTGGGTATGGGTTACGTGTTCGAAGAGTTGATCCGCAAGTTCAACGAAGAAAACAACGAAGAAGCAGGCGAACACTTTACGCCACGTGAAGTTATTGAACTGATGACGCACTTGGTGTTTGACCCGGTGAAAGACCAGTTACCGCTTACCATGACAGTGTATGACCCTGCGTGTGGCAGCGGTGGTATGCTCACTGAATCTCAAAACTTCATTGAAGAAAAATACCCTAACGACAGCCGTGATGTTTACCTCTACGGCAAAGAGATCAACGACGAGACCTACGCGATTTGTAAATCGGACATGATGATCAAAGGCAACAACCCTGAGAACATAAAAGTAGGCTCAACCTTGTCTACCGATGAGTTTGCGGCTTCTCGCTTTGACTTTATGTTGTCTAATCCGCCATACGGTAAGAGTTGGGCGTCTGAACAGAAGCATATTAAAGATGGTAGTGACGTGATTGACCCGCGTTTTAAGGTTAGCCTGAAAGACTATTGGGGAAATCTCGAAGTGGTAGATGCCACGCCACGTTCAAGTGATGGCCAGCTGCTCTTTTTAATGGAAATGGTCAACAAGATGAAAGATCCGAGCGTAAGCCCATTAGGCAGCCGGATTGCTTCTGTTCATAATGGCTCATCGCTCTTTACCGGTGATGCGGGCGGTGGCGAAAGTAACATTCGTCGCTTCATCATTGAAAACGACATGCTAGATGCCATCGTTCAGTTACCTAATAACCTGTTCTACAACACCGGCATTACCACTTACATTTGGGTGTTGAACAACAATAAACCAGAGGCACGTAAAGGTAAGGTACAGCTGATTGACGCCAGCTTGCTATACCGTAAGTTGCGTAAGAACTTAGGTAACAAAAACTGCGAATTTGCGCCTGAGCACATCACGGAAATCACTGATACTTACCTCGCGTGTGTGGACGTTGAAAGAGCACTTGATGCAAACAATGATCCTATCGGTATCGCCAGTAAGGTGTTCAGCAATGACGATTTTGGCTACTACAAAGTCACTATCGAGCGCCCAGATCGCCGCAGAGCCAAGTTCACTCAAGACGCAATAGCCCCACTGCGTTTTGATAAGCAGCTCAGTGAAGTGATGGAGCACGTTTACGCAGAGCACGACGAACGCGTTTACGAAAAAACTGGCTATGGTTCTGACAAGAAAAAGAGCTTCTTAAAATCCATAGAGAAGGACATTCTTTCTTGGTGTGAAGAAAACGACATCAGTCTCAATGCCAAGGCTAAGGCAAAACTGCTTGATGTGAAGCACTGGCTGGCGCTAAAAGCATTGCTTGAAACGTCACAAACGCTGATGGGTGACATCGGTAGCAGTGAATTTGATGACTTCAATAAATTTAAAACCCAAGTTGATAAATCGCTAAAAGCCCATGCTATTAAGCTTTCAGCACCTGAGAAAAATGCCATTCTGAACGCGGTGAGCTGGTATGACGAAACCGCCAAGAAAGTGGTTAAAAAGATCGTTAAATTAACGGGTGATAAATTAAACGACCTGCTGGAGCGCTTTGATTGTGAAGTCGCTGACCTGCCAGATTTTGGTTATTACCCCGTTCCTACAGCAGACGGCGGTAAAAAGGGCGAGTTCATCACTTACGAGACCAATTCAGACCTGCGAGATACAGAATCTGTCCCGCTGACGCAAAGCATTTACCAGTACTTCCTAGACGAAGTGAAGCCACATGTTGATGAAGCATGGATAAACCTAGATACAGTAAAAATTGGCTATGAAATCAGCTTCAATAAGTATTTCTATCGTCATAAACCGCTGCGTAGTTTAATCGATGTCGCAACCGATATCATCAACCTAGAACAAAAAGCCGAAGGTCTTATTGCGCAGATATTGGGTGTGAACGTGGCGGAAGTTCAGGGAGAAGCGTAATGGCAAATTTATCGGTAATAAATTTGAACAACGTCACTGCCGTTGGCGCGAAGCGCGAGGGCATGGACAGCCCGAGTCATAGTTTAGCGTTGCTGCCGAAATATGAGTCTTATAAGGAGTCTGGTGCAGAATGGTTAGGTGAGATTCCTGATAATTGGGAACTAATCTCCTTAAAACGTTTACTCAAGTTCCATACAGGCGGGACTCCACCCTCAGGAAATCAACAGTTTTATGATGGTGACTTACCATGGATCACAATTGCCGATCTTAATGAAAGGTTTACTAATAGGCATCATTGTTTGTCTCGTCTAGGTGTACGTCAGGCTCGTATACCATTAACTCCGAAAGGTAGTTTGTTATACAGCTTCAAACTATCTATTGGTCAAGTAGCGTTTGCTAGTACTGATATATATACAAACGAAGCCATCGCATCGTTTATTCCTAGAGATAACTTAAATCTTAATTACTATTATTATGCGCTACCAATTTTTCTAGAAAACAATGCAGCGGTTAATATCTACGGCGCTAAGCTTCTGAATCAAGATTTAATTAAGAATGCATGGATTCTAAAGCTGGATGATGATGAACAAACCCGTATCGCCAACTTTCTCGACCAG
The DNA here is from genome assembly GCF_014805825.1 of Marinomonas algicola. Taxonomy (NCBI): domain Bacteria; kingdom Pseudomonadati; phylum Pseudomonadota; class Gammaproteobacteria; order Oceanospirillales; family Oceanospirillaceae; genus Marinomonas; species Marinomonas algicola. The sequence continues at coordinate 2,413,319 of NZ_CP061941.1, read as the reverse complement.
AAAACCACTCAAATCGACGAAGCGATTGCTATCAAAGAGCAGCAAATTAGCCTGCTGAAAGAGCGTAAGCAGATCATCATTCAACAGGCGGTGACCCAAGGACTTGATCCCAATGTGCCAATGAAAGACTCCGGTGTGGATTGGATAGGTAAGATTCCAGCGCATTGGGAAGTGAAGCGGCTGAAATATGTTTTAGAAGAGAGGAACGAACGCTCTAAAACAGGAGAGGAACCTCTGTTTATGGTCAGTCAAATTCATGGGCTTGTTGTGAGGGCTGATTATCACGACAAGGCAGAAGTGGCTGCCAGTAATATCGATAATAAAGTCGTTTATAAGAATGATTTGGTTTTTAATAAGCTTAAAGCACACCTCGGAGTCTTCTTTAAAAGCAACATTGAATTTAAAGGATTAGTTAGTCCTGATTATGCCGTCTATAAATGTAAGGAACATATTTCAGACGCCAAATACTTGGAGATATTATTCCGTCACCCTTCATATATTCAGCAATTCATTATCAGGGCGACAGGAGTTGTTGAAGGATTGATTCGCCTGTATACAGGTGATCTTTTTGATATTCCCGTGCCAGTAGCACCATCAGGTGAACAAGCTGAAATTTTGGCATATACAAAAAGTCAATCTAGTGCATATGAGAAAGCTATCGAGATACAACAGAATCAAATCGAAAAGCTCAAAGAATACAAAACCTCCCTGATCAACAGCGCCGTGACAGGGAAAATAAAAATCACCCCAGAAATGGTTGAGCAATAGGAAGCGATTATGTTCACGGTAAATCATCAGACCAACAGGATTAGTCCAGTTAAGACCAAGAAGTTCAGTGAGTTGGGCTTTACTGAGCGCAAGCATCTTCAGGAGTGGTTGGCACACGAGCCTTCCGCATTGGGTGAAGAGCTGTTGATTATTCAAAAGGAGTTTGATGGCTTTGATGACACCCGTGAACGTTTAGATTTACTGGCGCTGGATAAAGATGGCAATTTGGTCATTATTGAAAACAAGATGGACGACAGTGGCCGAGACGTGGTGTGGCAGGCGCTTAAATATGCTTCTTACTGCGCCAGTTTAACCAAAGCGCAAATAGTTGAAATTTACCAGCAGTACTTAGACCGCTATGAGCCTGTAATAGGAGAGGTTGACCTGTTAAATGCCCCTGCAAGTGCCGCTCTTAGTGCCAGTCAAAGAATATGTGAGTTTTTGGATGCGCCCGATCTGGATGAGTTAAAGCTCAACCTGGGTAACAGCCAGCGCATTATGTTAGTTGCGGCGAACTTTCGCAAAGAAGTGACTAGCACCGCGCTGTGGTTATTGGGTCAAGGCATTAGCATTGCCTGCTTCAAAATCACGCCTTATTCACTGGGTGAACAGCTACTGATTAATATTGACCAGATCATCCCAACGCCAGAAGCGAAAGAGTTGATGATCGGCATTAATGCCAAGGAAGCGGAAGAAAAAACCACCGAAGTGGTACTAAAAAACCGCCATACGGTGCGGCGCGCGTACTGGGAGCGTGCCTTAGAGGCGTTTCAGAAAAGCGCTTGCCAACTCTATAACAACATTAGCCCAAGCAAAGATCATTGGTTATCAGCAGGCTCAGGGCTAAGTGGATGTCCGTATAACCTGATATTTCTGCAAAAAGAGCTTCGAGTAGAGCTTTGGATCAGCCGTGGGGTTACCGAAGATAATAAATACCTTTTTGACTTATTGAGTCAGTCCAAACAAGACATTGAGCATACTTTTGGTGCAGAACTTGAGTGGATGAGGCTGGATGAGAAGAAATCTTGCCGTATCCAGTTTTCGACCAAAGCTGATGGGTTTAACAAAGATACGTGGCCCCAAGCGGTTGCGTGGCACTTAGAGCAGATGACAAAGTTAGAAAAAGCCTTAAAAGGACCGCTGCAAAAAGCGGCTGAGGCAATGAAACAGAAGAATTTTGATTAAGGGAACTTACAATTATGGTCAGTCAAACCAATGAACAAGCATTAGAGTCGGCCATTGAGAAATGTCTGGCTGGGATCAGTACTGAAGAGCTCAAAGAGGGGCTGAGTCAACAGTCACTGGGTGCTGGATACTTCATTGGTGCTGCTAGTGACTTTAATATGCAATATGCCATTGATGAACGTTTTTTCTGGCAATTTCTGCAAAAGACACAGGAAGTAGAGCTAGCCAAACTACAAAAGAATAACCCCTCAGATTGGCAGCGTAAGTTACTCGAACGATTTGACCGACTAATTAAGAAACATGGCATTCTGCATTTACTTAAGAAAGGGCTAAGCGTAGACGATGCTCACTTCAATTTGCTATATCCAGCCCCTTTGGCAAGCAGTAGTGAGAAGGTAAAGCAAAACTTTGCAGATAACGTGTTTAGTTGTACTCGCCAAGTGCGCTATTCCATGGCAAATCCCCTACAAGAAATCGACATGGTATTGTTTATTAACGGAATACCATTGATAACGCTGGAGTTGAAGAACGCATGGACGGGGCAAACAGCACGTTATCACGGCCAAAAGCAGTATCGGGATGATCGAGATGCAACTCAGCCATTGCTGACCTTTGGCCGCTGCCTAGTTCATATGGCGGTCGATACCGACGAAGTGTATATGACCACCAAGTTATCAGGTGGCAGTACCTTCTTCTTGCCGTTCAATAAAGGACACAATCTTGGACAGGGTAATCCACCGAACCGCTCTTTTGACGGTATAGGGGGCCATAAAACGGCATACCTATGGCAAGAAGTATTCACCAAAGAAAGCTTGGCGAATATTATTCAGCATTTTGTGCGTCTGGATGGGTCAAGCAAAGATCCATTACCAAAGCGAACCCTGTTCTTTCCTCGATACCACCAATTGGATGTGGTGAGAAAATTGGTAGACCATGCTGCCCAGCACGGTGTCGGTCAGACTTACTTAATTCAACACTCTGCCGGTTCAGGTAAGTCTAATTCGATTACCTGGGCTGCTTATCAGTTAATTGAAACCTATCCTGCTTCGTCTGATGTAGCCGGTGGAAAAAGCTTGGAGCAGCCGTTATTTGATTCTGTAATTGTGGTTACCGATAGACGCCTATTGGACAAGCAGCTGCGGGATAACATTAAAGCGTTTTCTGAAGTAAAGAACATTATTGCCCCGGCGAACAAGTCTTCTGAGCTTAAGCAAGCGCTGGAGAATGGCAAAAAGATCATTATAACGACGATTCAGAAATTTCCGTTTATTATTGATGGTATCGCCGATCTCAGTGACAAGCGCTTTGCGGTGATCATCGATGAAGCACACAGCTCACAGTCTGGTTCGGCGCATGACAATATGAACCGAGCGATGGGCAAGTCTGAAATCGAAGAGGCCGAAGATGCTCAGGATAAAATCCTTCAAGCGATGAAATCGCGCAAGATGCGCGGGAATGCGTCGTACCTGGCATTTACAGCGACACCAAAAAACAGCACTTTGGAGAAATTTGGTCAACGCCAAGAAGATGGCTCTTTCAAGCCGTTTCACTTGTATTCGATGAAACAAGCTATTGAAGAAGGCTTCATCTTGGATGTCCTGGCAAATTATACGACGTACAAAAGTTATTATGAGATTGAGAAATCAATCGCTGATAACCCTGAGTTTGATACCAAAAAGGCACAGAAAAAACTCAGAGCTTATGTAGAGCGAAGCCAGCAAACAATTGATACCAAGGCAGAGATTATGCTGGAGCATTTTGTTCCACATGTCGTGAATGCGAAAAAGCTCAAAGGTAAAGGTAAGGGAATGGTGGTCACTCAAAATATTGAGACGGCCATTCGATACTACAAAGCGATTAAGCGGATACTTGAGGAGCAAGGAAACCCGTTTAAAGTTGCCATTGCTTTCTCAGGAACCAAAGAAGTTGACGGTATTGAATATACCGAAGCAGATATTAATGGTTTTGCCGAGTCAGATACCAAAGATATGTTTGATACCGATGAGTATCGACTTTTAGTGGTTGCTAACAAGTATCTGACTGGGTTTGACCAGCCTAAGCTTTGCGCCATGTATGTGGACAAGAAGCTCGCCAGTGTCTTGTGTGTACAGACATTGTCTCGTCTCAATCGAAGTGCGCCAAAATGGGGTAAAAAAACTGAAGACCTGTTTGTTTTAGACTTTTTCAACTCGGTTGAAGATATTCAGTCAGCATTCGATCCTTTCTACACAGCAACGTCATTGTCGCAGGCTACAGATATAAACGTGCTGCACGAGTTGAAGGATGAAATGGACGATGTCGGTGTGTACGAGTGGTATGAAGTTGAAGACTTTGTGACGCGTTATTTCAAGAATGAAGACGCCCAGACACTCAGTCCAATCATTGATGTTGCAGCAGCGCGGTTTGACCATGAGCTGGAGCTTGAAGCTGAAGCTAAAGTGGACTTTAAGATTAAAGCCAAGCAGTTCGTGAAAATCTATGGGCAGATGGCGTCTATCATGCCTTATGAAATGGTCAGCTGGGAAAAACTGTTTTGGTTCCTGAAGTTTTTAATACCGAAATTGAAAGTGGAAGATCCCGATGCAGATGCTATTGATGAGCTTCTCGATTCTGTCGATCTGAGTTCATACGGTTTGCAACGTGTGAAGCTTAACCACAGCATTAAGCTTAGTGACCAAGAAGCGGAGCTTGATCCTCAAAATCCGAACCCACGTGGGGCGCATGGCGGTGAAAAAGAAACTGACCCGCTGGATGAAATCATTCGCACATTTAATGAACGATGGTTCCAGGGCTGGAGTGCCACACCTGAAGAGCAAAAGGTTAAGTTCGTGAACATCGCTGAGAGTATCCGCAATCACCCAGATTTTGAATCTAAATACAAAAACAACCCAGATCCTCATAATCGAGATTTGGCCTTCGAAAAAATGCTCAAGGAAATTATGCTGCAACGCCGTAAAGATGAACTTGAGCTCTACAAGTTGTTCGCAGGAGATTCAGCATTTAAAGCCTCGTGGACGCAAAGTATGCAACGAATGGTAGGTATGTAGGTAGAAAGGAGTGATGGTTTGCTGAAGGCAGTCTCAGAGTTATTAGATGGGTCACCAAGCCTGAAAGGACGTCAAATTGCCAAGGAGCTGGGGCTGGATAAGTCCCAAGTGAACTCGTTTCTTCACAAAAACCAGGATACGTTTGTGAAAAACTCAAATCATGAATGGTGCCTGATACGGGCTCAGCATGTGGAAATTGATTTCGGTACAGGTTGGATTGATGAGAAAGCCTTTGAAAGTGCTATCGGTAAGCTTGCGTACCAAAAAGATGCCACAAAGGTAACATTTAAATTCGGCATCGATTGTAAGTTTTTGCTGATAGCATTGGCCCGTTTTCTTGCTCTGGCGAATCAGCTTACTGCTAATGGGAAGGATGTGGTGATGGATACTACAGCATGTCCTAATACTCACAGTTTTTTCAGCAGAAATGGCTTCTTTGATTATCTTAATCAAAGTGTCACTTGTCTTCCTGAAAGGCCCGTTTTGTCAGCTGCTAAAACTTATCGGGATAATAGCGATACCTTGGTCGAACTAGGAGAAATTGCACAGCCAACCCAAAACAAGGAGCTTGTAATTCGTTTGGGCGACAGGTTTGTAGAGCATTCTTCAGCTAGCTATTTCTTAGCGGCTAAGACTGTTTTTTCAGAGCTTGTAGGCAACGTTACTGATCACAGTGAATCCAAAATACCTGGACTAGCAGGTCTGCAAGTGTATCGACCGTATAATAAGCCAAAGCATATTCAAACAGTCATATCCGACTCTGGTTTAGGTATTGCCGCTACCTTGAGAACAACGTTACAAAGTGAACATCCGAAGTTGTACGCACAGTTTTCAGCGGAAACTGTTGAGAATGACATTGCGCTCGTTCAAAAAGCATTTACATCTGGTGAGGTTAGTCGCTTTGGTAAAGGCCGGGGGCTAGGCTTTAAGAGTAGTCGAGAGCACGCTAGCAAAGAGAAAGTTATCATTGTTATTAGGCAGCTAACTTTCTCATTGGCTTTGGAATACTCGAAGGGACAACTCATCAATGTTTCTGAAGATCGGGGGTTGGTCCCTATCACAGGAACCCATATCTGTTTTGACTTCTATGTTGACAATTTCTGATAAATAGTGTCAACTTAAGCAGATGAAACAGTTAACTCATAAAATTCTTCTTTCAGAAGTCGTAGATTCTGACCATGCCTTTGGTAACGATGAAGGTAGTGAAGCCTATGTGAAGATTAAAAAGATCGTTGATGGTCACCCGTCATGCGATATTTTTGCTATCAGCTTGGAAGGCATTCGATTCACTGATGCTTCATTTCCTCGTGAAAGTGTAATCTCGTTGGCTAAAGCATTGAAAGGAGAAAAAGGTTTTTACCTTTCTAATGTACCGAGTCGTGACCTTCTGGATAATTGGTCTTATGGCGCTACAGCCAAGGATCAACCTCTTCTAGTAAAGAGCGATAGCGGTTACGAAGTACTTGGTGTAAAACTCAGTGCGACTGTCAAAGAGCTTCTAGATTTTGTTATTGCAAAAAAGACAGTGACTTCGTCACATGTATCTAAGCACTTTGACATTTCAGCACAGAATGCCAGTGGTCGATTGAAGAAGCTTCATGCTACAGGTCTTGTGTTAGGTCAAAAAGAAGTGGCAGAGTCAGGTGGACTGGAATTTGTCTACCGATCAATTTTGTAGTTTTTTTTGATTTTCTGGTTAATCTGCTTGCGTTAATCAGAATTGAAGTTTATTATTTGATCAGATCCTTTGGATCTTTTTTATTAATATCTGATAAATGTGATTAAGTTAAGCAGAATAGGAGGCTTTATGGCTACAAATCCCCCATCAGGTGACGGGCACAGAAACGGTGCCGTTAAAGGTAGATCTCAGACTCAGACGCCAAGCGGACATTGGGTAAAGCGAGATGCTGATACTGGTCGATTCATGGATGTAAAGACATCCGACAAAACACCTTTTAAAGGTGTCAGGAAGGAGAAATAGTTTGGCTAATGGTAAAACCCATTTGGCCGTCGGGGCTGCGGTTGGTTTAACCGTTGCCTTGGCGGACAACAAAAAACAAGCTGTCAGTCACCATCCTGTAACTGCCATTACGGTTGGCTCTCTATTTGGCAAGCTTCCAGATATTTTGGAACCCTCTTTGGGTAACCCTCACCATCGCCAGTTTTGCCACAGTCTATTGGTGTTAACTGCACTAGGTGTTGGTCTCAAACATTTGTATGAGTGGCAACCGGAAGAGGCAATTGATAAGTGTCTTCGCGGGCTGGGGCTAATAGCCGGATGTGCTTATGTAAGCCATTTGCTCTGTGATGCGACAACACCGCGCTCACTTCCGTTAATTGGCAAACTATAGGAGTTTTGAATGGTCGTTGAAGTCACGAGGCACATTAAGCGCCCTGTTGAGCGAGAACTTTGGGCTCGTGCCGCTGCGCGTTGTCAGTTTAGCGGGTGTAATAAGTTGCTATACAAATCAGCGGTGACCCAGGAATCGGTCAATGTCTCTCAAAATGCTCATATTTACGCATTTTCTGAGAATGGGCCTCGTGGTTGGGGACTCTTTAAAACTAAGCCAACCAGCTTGAATGACGTCAGCAACCTCATGTTGATGTGCTATGACTGTCACAAAAAAATTGATCAGAAAGGCAGCGAGGATAGGTATCCAGCCGATCTCTTGATTAGTTGGAAAATGCAGCATGAGCAACGTATAGAAATACTCACAGGCATTGATCCTGATCGCAAATCAAATGTTGTTTTATATGGTGCCAATATTGGAACTGAAAGATCACCGATTAATTATCACGGTTGTGTTGAGGCAATGTTTCCGAATTGGTATCCGGCAACTGAAAAGCCAGTGACCCTATCCATGGTATCAGAGCTGAAGGATCACTCTGAACAATATTGGCAAGCAGAGTCGCAACACCTAACGAAGCGTTTTCAAAGTAAAATTTCATCGATTATCGAAGAGGATTCTTGTAAGCATTTTTCATTGTTCGCGTTAGCTCCTCAACCATTGTTAATAAAACTTGGCGCTTTGCTCACCGACAAAATTGACGTCGAGACTTATCAGCTGCATCGAGAGCCTAAAGGCTGGTTTTGGCAAGACTGTTCAGATGATTTTGAGTACATCATCAACAGACCTCAAAATATGGAGGGAAAGCCAGCCCTGGTACTTTCTTTGAGTGACCATGTGTCGCATGAGCGAATTACTCGGGTTATAGGGCCAGATACATCGATTTGGGAAGTGACTATAAAGCAGCCTCATAATGATTTCATGCAGTCAAAGCAGCAGCTCTCCTTGTTCAGAAAGTGCATAAGAAAGCTGATTGTTGAAATCAAAAATACACACGGGGATGCGACGCCACTGCAAATTTTTCCTGTGATGCCAGTATCGTGTGCCGTCGAATTAGGACGGGCCAGAATGCCTAAGGCTGATATGCCATGGCTTATTTATGACCACGACATAAAAACACAACAATTTGTAATGGCAATCGAGCTTCGAGGAGATCTATATGAGTAATAGCAAAAGTAACGATGTTCTAAACACAATTCTCGAAAAAATTGAGCTACCTGACAGTGCTTATGAAAAGGCTGAAAAACGCTATAAGGATCTAGGCGATTGGTTACATCGCCCAGAGTCAACATGCGTGAATTTTGATCCCCACGTGTTTTCTCAAGGTTCCTTTCGTCTAGGTACGGCGATTAGGCCCGATTCAGAAGAACAGTATGACCTAGACATGGGGTGCAATCTTCGGCGTGGCCTGGATAAAACGTCTATCACTCAAAAGCAACTAAAGCACCTAGTCGGTCATGAATTAGAGCTTTATAGAAACGCCAGAGGCATTAAGGAAGAGCTATCCGAGAAGAAACGCTGTTGGCGCTTAGAGTATGCCGATGGGCTTAGCTTTCACATGGACATAGTTCCGTGTGTGCCAGAGAGTGATACAAGAAGAGGCCTGTTGAAAAAGCGGATGGTCGAAAACTCTAAGTTTGATGAAAACTTGGCTCAAAACGTGTCTCAGCTTGCAGTTTCGATTACCGACAACACAGATTTCACTTATGCAGTTGTGAATGAAAACTGGCGTATCAGCAATCCTGAAGGATATGCTCGATGGTTTGAAACGCGCATGAAGACGGCACGGTTAGTAATAAACGAACGTGAAATGCGATTTAAAGCCAGTATAGATAGTCTGCCATATTATCAATGGAAGACACCCTTACAGCAGGTGATCCAATTATTGAAGCGTCATCGTGACACTATGTTTAAAAACAATGAGGATAGTAAGCCAATATCGGTAATCATCACTACATGGCTGCTAAATCATATAAAGGTGAAAGTGATTTGGCTTCAGCGTTGAATACGGTGCTCTCCGAGATGGATGACCATATTTCTGCACAAGCGCCAATGATTCCGAACCCAGTCAACCCAGCCGAAGATTTTGCAGACAAGTGGTATGACGAAAAATCTGCTCAATACCGATTACAAGAAAACTTTTATAAATGGCTGTATCAAGCTAGAGCTGATTTTAGTGCTCTTTGCTCAAGTGATGATACGCAACGAATAGTAAATGCGGCGCAAAATGGTTTGGATTTGAAGCTTGATTCAAGTTCGGTAGCACGTCTCTTGGGTATTCCGGCGGTGACAGCAAAACCAACTTTCGCAATTCAATCATCTGATCCAAAGCCATGGTTTAAGCAATAGATGAAGCACTGGAAGGCTGTAGGCCTAGAGGCTTTTCTCTCGGCCTATCCGAACATTAGATTAGTAGACGTCCATGCAGATAAGGTTGAGTTACAGGGAGAGTATCAGTTAAAAGCACAGCTAGCTGGAAGTCGGTTTATAGAGCGAACATTTTCTCTAAGGATTGTATGCCCAAGTGATTATCCTAGGGCTTTACCAGTGGTGTTTGATACCGCTGGTTACTTTCCTCGTAATCAGGACTTCCATACTTACTCTGATGGATCATTTTGTCTTGGCTCAGACCTGAAAATTAAGTCAATTTTGAAAACCGACTCGTCATTGACAACCTTTTTCGAAAAGATTGTTGTCAGGTTTCTTTATTCGGTGTCCCATAGGGTTGAATTTGGCAACTTTCCCTATGGCGAACTGGACCATGGTGAGAAAGGCCTGATTGATGATTATTCTCAGTTGTTCAATGTTAATGGTAAAGCATCGGTTCTACGGGCACTGAAAGCGTTAGGTTTGCGCAAGCGTGAGGCAAATAAATTACCTTGTCCATGTGGTTGTGGTGATCGTCTTGGCTCGTGTGACTATCGGTTTGTCTTGAACGAGTTTCGTCAAGTTGAGCGCCGCAGATGGTTTCGCCATCACCTACAAGAAGCTTTTACACCGATTGAAAAACCCAAAAGGAGAGTTGGGAAAAAAACTAAAAGTCCAAGTAGAAATACGCCTTAGCTTAATAAGCTCCCTCGGGCATTTATGGCATATGTGTTAATACATATCGGATTTTTGAGTCTAATCAACCGGCAACGCCAGATTGAACCTTCACACTATCGTGTCGGAGGTTCACTATGTTTAAAAACCTATTTTTTCAAACCAAAGCACTAACAGAGCTGTCATCTCAACTGGATGCAGACATTCCACGCTATCCGCCATTTCTAAAAGGGTTGCCAGCTGCATCACCTGAAGATTTGCAGTCCACACAAGACGAACTAATTGCCAAACTGCGCCAGGTACTTGGCTTTAATCAGCGTGAGTTTCAAAGGCTGATTCAGCCCTGCATTGATCATCTGGCTGCTTATGTTCATTTGTTGCCAGCTTCTGAGCATCATCATCACAGTGGTGCAGGTGGTCTATTACGTCATTCGTTGGAAGTTGCTTTCTGGGCGGCACAAGCAGCTGAAGGGATCATCTTTGTTGCCAGTGGCACACCGGTTGAGAAAAAAGAGCTAGAGCCAAGGTGGCGTGTTGCGGCTGCTCTTGGCGGTTTGTTCCACGATATTGGTAAACCCGTTTCAGACTTGTCCATCACGGACGAAGATGGACGCTATCAGTGGAACCCTTTTTTAGAAACCTTATCCCAGTGGACCACAAATAACAGCATTGAACGCTATTTCATTCGCTGGCGCGACGGACGGTGCAAGCGGCACGAGCAATTTTCAATTCTGGTGTTAAACCGGGTGATGACACCTGAGTTGCTCACCTGGTTAACCCAGCCAGGCCCTGAAATTTTGCAAGCCATGCTGGAGGCAATTGGCAATACCGATCCCGAGCATGTCCTGTCTAAATTGGTTATTGAAGCTGACCAAACCAGTGTCCAGCGAGACCTGAAAGCTCAACGAATTTCCGTTGACGACAATGCCCTTGGTGTCCCAGTCGAACGCTATCTACTTGATGCCATGAGGCGATTACTTGCCAGTTCCCAGTGGCTGGTCAATCAGCGAGACGCCAGAGTCTGGTTACGAAAATCGAATCAATCAACCAATCTTTACCTGGTCTGGAAAAGCGCGGCTAAGGACATCATTGAGCTGTTGGCCAAAGACAAGATACCAGGCATCCCAAGAGATCCCGATACCCTTGCGGACATCCTCATTGAGCGAGGATTGGCCATTAAATCCTCCTCAAATGAGCGATATGAAAGCCTAGCCCCTGAAGTGCTGATCAAAGACGACAAGCCAATCTGGTTACCCATGCTGCATATATCTGAGGCCGATTTATTGTTCAGCTCGAATGTACCAAGTGGTGTGACACTGTTTAACAAATCAGAGTGGGAAGCAACACAGCAAACACAAGCAGAACCTCAGAGCCATTCCAGTGAGCAGCCAGGCTTGCCTGAAGCGTCATCATCTATCGAACATAGCAGTTTGGCAAAGTCGCCATCGACAAAACCGTCCGAACAAGATGATGAACTTTGTCATGCTAGTGATGTTAATCACCTTCAGAAAAATGAAAACGTTCCGGGTGGTGGATGTGAAAAGCCTCACCATTCATACGATGCTGCTATCACAGATAACGTAAACCAGCAAAACGTAGCAGCATTGAATCTACCTGAATCTTTGGCGTGGCTTCCAGAGGCCAGCAGTGCGTTGGTTGTGGTTGGTGAGCAAGTCCTGATCCGCTATCCCGATGCCGTAAGACATTGGTGTGCTCCCCGAAAACTGCTTGCTGAACTCAGTCGATTAGACTGGCTTGAACTAGATCCAGCAAACCCGACACGTAAGGCCAGAACTGTGACTACGAAAGGTGGCGTTCAGGAGCAAGGGTTGCTTCTGAAAGTATCGATTTCTAAAGGGCTAACTGCACTGATAGATCTCTCCAATCAAGATGCAGAAACAGTGTCAGCAATTCAGAACGATGAGGCTTCACAGCGGCCGAGTCGAACTGAGACAACCAATGGCCAAGCAAAGGAGCCCGCCACAAGAGCGGAGCGTAAGCAAAAGCCGATAGCGCCCAATACGAACTCATGTACAGACCCTAAACACGCGCAGCGCCAACAGATGGTTAATTTTGTGAAAGATTTGCCCATCTTACTGACCGATGGCGATTACCCAGACGTGGATCATAGTGCCGATGGTATTCGCGTCACGATTCAAACCTTACGCCAAGTCGCCAATGAGCATGGCATTCCAGCCGGACAGCTGCTTCGGGGGATCTCGGCCAGTGACGAATGCCAGTTTGATGAGGGGGAAACGGTTCTGTTTACCGCTCACGCTAAACCTTAATCCATTTGAAATTAAGCGGATTGCAAACGGTTATTTGCGGAGCATGAATGAAAGAAAACGCATACGAAATGCCCTGGCGCACGAACTATGAGGCCATGGCAGCAGCAGGTTGGCTGGTTGGGGCCACTGGGGCTATTGCCGCAGAAATGCTGACTGAGCTACCACCTGAGTCATTTTGGTGGATGACAGGGATTTCCTCGGGCATGGCGTTGTACCGCCTGCCTGAGGCTTATCGTCTTTATAAGTTGCAGAAGGGGCTAAAAGGCAAACCATTGGCTTTTATGGCGCTGTCGCATTTGCAAAAAGTGATGGCAAAACATCCTGATGAATTGTGGTTAGGTTATGGCTTTGAGTGGGACCAACGCCATGCCCAACGCGCTTATGAAATCCTAAAGCGTGATAAGCAAACCTTGCTTAACCAGGGTCACGGCAAGCAAATGGGCTCGACCTGGATTCATGGTGTTGAGCCCAAAGAAGAAGATGTGTACCAGCCAGTTGGTCACACTGAGGGGCACACCTTAATTGTCGGTACGACCGGTGCCGGAAAAACCCGATGCTTTGATGCGATGATCACCCAGGCCATTTTGCGTAATGAAGCCGTGATTATTATTGACCCTAAGGGAGACAAGGAACTTAAGGAT